>NZ_JBITKL010000018.1:0-133980 GCF_044460945.1 Micromonospora sp. NPDC049903 | reverse complement strand
CCCGGGCGGGGGGCCCCACCCCCCGTAGCCGCGTGGCGCCCGGCCCCCCCCCCCCCCCCCCCCCGCCCCGGGGGGGGCCCCCCCCCCCCCCGGGGGGGGGGGGCCCGCCCCCCACGCACCCGCTACCGCGGCGGGTCGGGTCGGGCGCCGTGGTCAGAGCCACGAACTGCTCCTCTCCGGGGTAGCGCGGCGGGTCAGGATGCGATCGCTGCCTTGCTGGCCTCGACGAACTGCGCCGCGGCCTCGGCGGGGGTGGCCCGCCCGTACTGGGCGTTCTCGGCGGCCTTGGTCAGTTCGGCGCGGAGCTTGCTGTGGCCCTTGATCGGCACCTGCGGCGCCTCACCGAACGTCTCGGCCAGCTTGTTCTCGACCTCGATGGACTGCTTCATCGCCGGGTCGGTGGTGTCGTCGCTGACCACCCGACGCAGGTCCATGTTGGACGGCAGGCCCCGGTCGGTGCCGAGCAGCTTGACCACCTCCGGGTCGTTGGCCAGGAAGTTGATCACGTCAACCGCGACGTCGGCGTTCTTGCTGCCACGGAAGACCGACCAGTACATCGAGGCACGTGCCCACTGCGCGCTCGGGTCACCCGGGTACGCGATGACGCCCAGCTCGTCGGCGGTGTTCTTCTTCAGCTCCGGCATCTGGTTGACCCAGACCCAGGAGGTGCCCGACTTGCCGGTCACCACGAGTTGCTTGGTGATGTCGGTGGCGTTGCCCTCGTGGATGATGTCGGCGGTGGGGGTGGCGCCCCGGTCCCGCGCGCCCTTCCACAGCTCGAACCACTTGGTCACGTCCTCGGCGGTGAAGCCCAGGTCGTTGCCGGAGTAGAGGTCCTTGCCCTGCTGGCGCAGCCAGACCCAGAACGCCTTGTAGTCGGCGCTGGGGTCCTGGGTGCCGGGCACACCGGCCTTCTTGCTGACCTGCTCGGCCCAGGCGATGTGCTCCTCCCAGCTCATCCCGGTGGTCGGCTCGGGCAGCCCGTTCTTGGTCAGCAGCGTCTTGTTGTAGACCAGGCCCTGGGTGTTCTCCCCGGCGGCCAGGCCGGCGAGCTTGCCGTCGACCTCGCCGTACTGGAGCAGGCTGGGCGGGAACTTGCTGGTGTCCAGGTCGCCGGAGTCCGTGTACTTCTTCAGGTCCAGGGTGGCGTTGCGGGCGGCGTACTCGGCGAGGAAGTTGTCGTCGATCTGGAAGATGTCCGGCGGGTTGCCGCCGGCGGTGAGCGTGGCCAGCTTGTCGAAGTAGCCCTGGTTGGCCTGCCACACCTTCTCGAACGTGACGTCCGGGTTCTTCTTGGTGTAGAGGTCGAGGGCCTGGTTGGTGAGATCGGCCCGGGCCTCGCCGCCCCACCAGAAGATGGAGAGCTTGACCTTGCCGTCGGAGCCGGCGTCGTCACCGCCGCAGGCGGCGGCCGCGCCGACCAGCGGCAGGGCCACGACCGCGGCGAGCATGCCGCGCAGCAACCGGCGGCGGAGCAGAGGGGTACGGTAGGTGCGCCCGTCGGACGCGTTCGCGGTGGGGTGCGTTGCGGGGTGCATGTGCGCTCACTCCTTGGCGTTAGGAGGCGACGACGTCACCGGCGGCCACGATCGGGTTGCCCGGGTCCGCACGGCGATGCGGGCCCGGGCCTACGGCAGCGGCGCCGGGACGTTCCCGGCCGGCGTATGGTCCCGGCGCGGTGGAGTCGCGGATGACCAACTCGGTCTGGAGCATTACCTGTGCGGTGGTACGACGGACGCCGACTGTCGCCCCGGCACCGCCGCCCCGCCCGGTGCGCGGGAGATCGGTGTCCTGTTGCAGCAACATGTCGACGGCCGTCCGGCCGGCGGCCGCGGTCGGCGTGGCCACCGTCGTCAGCTTGGGGCGGGTGAGTCGGCTCAGGCTGATGTCGTCGACCCCGACGACACTGACCTCCTGCGGCACCCCGACCCCGAGTGCGTCGAGCCCCTCCAGGAGCCCGATCGCGATCAGGTCGTTGTAGGCGAGCACGGCGGTGACGCCGGCCCGGCGGACCTGCTCCGCCTGGGCGAGGCCGCCGTGTTCGGTGGGCGGGTTGGGGCCGAGCACGGTCAGGTCCGCGCCGGCGGTCCGGGCCGCCGCGCTGGCGGCGCGTCGGATCTCCCGGCTGGTCCATGAGCCGCGCGGCCCCCCGAGCAGGGCGATCTGCCGGTGGCCCAGGCCGGCGAGATGCTCGATGGCGGTACGCGCGCCCTGCCCGACGTCCATCAGGACGCAGGGCAGACCGGCCAGTTGGCGGTTGACCACGACCAGCGGCACCTCGCGGCTGAGCTGCTCGATCAGGCTGTTGCTCATCCGTGGGCTGCACAGCAGCACCCCGTCGACCTGCTTGGCCAGGGCGTGCACCAGTTCCTCCTCCGCGGCGGCGTCCTCGTTCGTGTCGGCGACGAAGACGTGGTAGTCGCGGTGGCGGGCCTGGCTCTCCGCCGCCTTGATCAGCGGCGGGAAGAACGGGTTGGCGATGTCGGCGATGATCAGGCCGATGTTGTGCGTCCGGCCGGTGATGAGGGCCCGGGCGGCGCGGTTGGGCCGGTAGCCCAGGTCCTCGGCGCAGGCCAGCACCCGTACCCGGGTCTCCGGGTTGACCAGATGTGGTGCGGAGAAGGTGCGGGAGACGGTGGAGATGTGCACGCCGGAGGCCCGTGCGACGTCCCGGATGGTGACTGGCACTCAGGCCCCCTTCATCGATGTGTCGGCGGTCACGGTGCCGCCAATTAATGCAAACGGTTGCTCCACTGTCAACGGCGCATGGTTACAGCTCTGTTTCGGCCGGGCTCTCGCCATGCACTCCAAGCCCCACGAATGCGGTCAAAAGACGCCGATTCTCGGCCGCTCGTTGACTCTGAACGATCGATCGTGGTTACTTCACTGCAAAGGTTTGCACAAAGATCGAGGAGGATCGGTCTGTGTCACCGCAACCCGGCAAGCGCGCCCGGTACGCCGTGGTCGGCACCGGCGCCCGCGCCGAGATGTTCGTCCGGGCCCTGGTCCGCGACCACGCGGACACCGCCGAACTGGTCGCGTTCGCCGACGTCAACCAGGCCCGGATGGACGCCCACAACCGGTGGCTCGGCGAGCTGGGCCACGCTCGGCTGCCGACCTACCACGCCGACGACTTCACCACCATGCTGGCCAAGGAACGGGTCGACGTGGTGCTGGTGACCTCGGTCGACGTCACCCACGACGAGTACGTGGTGGCCGCGCTGGACGCCGGCTGCGACGTGGTCACCGAGAAGCCGATGACCATCGACGCGCCCCGCTGCCAACGCATCCTCGACGCGGTACGCCGCACCGGCCGACGGGTGACGGTGGCGTTCAACTACCGCTACAACCCGTTGCACGAACAGATGCGGCGACTGCTCGCCGAGGGCGCGGTCGGCGAGATCGGCTCGGTGCACTTCGAGTGGCTGCTCGACGTACGCCACGGCGCCGACTACTTCCGGCGCTGGCACCGCGACAAGGCCAGCTCCGGCGGGCTGATGGTGCACAAGGCCAGCCACCACTTCGACCTGGTCAACTGGTGGCTGGACGCCACCCCGGTGCAGGTGTACGCGGCCGGCCGGCTGTTCTTCTACGGCGACGACGGCCGCCGGCACGGCTACGCCCGCGACTACGACCGGGCGCACGCCGCCCCCGCCGCCGCCGACGACCCGTTCGCGCTGCGCCTGGCCGAGCACCCCCGGCTGCGCGAGCTGTACCTCGACGCCGAAGCCGAGGACGGCTACCACCGTGACCGCAACGTCTTCGCCCCCGGCGTGACCATCGAGGACGACATGGCGGTGCTGGCCACCTACTCCAGCGGCGCGACGATGACCTACCACCTCACCGCGTACGCGCCGTGGGAGGGCTACCGGGTGATGGTCAACGGCAGCCGGGGCCGGCTGGAGCTGGAGGTCACCGAGAGCGAGTTCGTCAGCCCGGCCGCTGCCGGTGCGCTCAAGGGCGCCGCCCTGCACGGCACCGAGGCCGCCGCCGAGGGCGGTCAGGCCACGTTGACCCTGCGCCCGTTCTGGTCCCCGCCCCAGCGCATCGAGGTCGACGGGTACACCCGGCACGGCCACGGCGGGGCGGACGCCCGGATGACCCAGGTGCTGTTCGGCGGCGTACCCGATCCGTTGGACCGCGCGGCGAGCGCCCGCGACGGCGCGCTGGCCCTGCTCACCGGCCTGGCCGCCAACCGGTCCTTCGACACCGGCGCCCCCGTGCGGGTCGCCGACCTGCTCACCCTCGACTGACCTCGACCCCAGGAGCCGAACCCCGTGCCCACCTCGACCCGTCCCGACCTGCTGTTACCCGCCGAGCCCGGCCAACGCGCCCTGGCCCGGGAGCTGTACGCGCTGGTGGCGCGGCTGCCCGTCATCTCGCCGCACGGGCACGTCGACCCGGGGCTGCTCGCCGACGACGAGCCGTTCCCCGACCCGTCCCGGCTGCTCATCGTGCCCGACCACTACCTGACCCGGATGCTGTTCAGCCAGGGGGTGCTCCCGGCCGAGCTGGGCGTGCCGACCCGCGACGGCAGCCCGGTGGAGACCGACGGGCGGCGGATCTGGCGGCGCTTCGCCGAGCACTGGCACCTGTTCCGGGGCACCCCGTCCCGGCTCTGGCTGGAGCAGACCCTCACCGAGGTCTTCGGCCTGGACGCCCGGCTGTCGCCGCAGACCGCCGACGAGGTGTACGACGCACTCGCCGCCCGCCTGGCCGAGCCGGACTTCCGCCCCCGGGCGCTGTTCGAGCGGTTCAACATCGAGGTGCTGGCCACCACCGAGTCGCCCCTGGACGACCTGAGCCGGCACGCCAAGCTCGCCGCCGACGGGTGGGGCGGCCCGGGCGGCCGGGTGGTCACCACCTTCCGGCCGGACAACGTGGTGGACCTGGAGTTCGAGGACTGGTCGGCCAACGTCGACCGGCTCGGCGAGATCACCGGTGAGGACACCGGCACGTACCAGGGCTACCTGGCCGCGCTGCGCGCCCGCCGGGAGGCGTTCATCGCCGCCGGTGCCACCTCGTCGGACCACGGGCACCTCACCGCCCGCACGCTGGACCTCGGCGCGGACGCGGCGGCGCTGTTCGACCGAGCCCGCCGGGGTCAGGCCGAACCGGGCGACACCGAGGCGTTCCAGGCCCACATGCTGCTGGAGTTCGCCCGGATGTCGCTGGACGACGGGCTGGTCATGCAGCTGCACCCGGGCGCGGTGCGCAACCACAACCGGTGGCTGCACGCCCGGCACGGACGCGACGTGGGCGGCGACGTCCCGCAGGCCACCGAGTTCGTGCACGCGCTGGCCCCGCTGCTGGACGCGTACGGCAACGACCCCCGGCTGCGGGTGGTGCTCTACACGCTGGACGAGGACACCTTCACCCGGGAACTGGCACCGCTGGCCGGCGGGTACGCCGCCCTGGTGCTCGGCGCGCCCTGGTGGTTCCTGGACTCCCCCGAGGTGCTGCGCCGGTTCCGCGAGACGGTCACCGAGACCGCCGGCTTCTACAACACCGCCGGGTTCGTCGACGACACCCGCGCGTTCTGTTCCATCCCGGTCCGCCACGACGTGGCCCGCCGCGTCGACGCCGGTTTCCTGGCCCGGCTGGTCGCCGAGCACCGACTGCCCATGGACGAGGCCGCCGAGACCATCGTCGACCTGGCGTACCGGCTGCCGAAGCAGGTCTTCAAGTTCGGGGAGAGGCAAGCATGACCACCATCACCGACGTCACCGTGCACGACGTGCGGTTCCCGACCGCCGCCAGCGGGGACGGCTCCGACGCGATCAACCGGGGCGACTACTCGGCCACCTACGTGGAGCTGCACACCGACGACGGCCCCACCGGCGCCGGGTTCACCTTCACCAACGGACGCGGCAACGAGATCACCTGCGCCGCCGTGCAGGCCCTCGCCCACCACGTGCGGGGACGCACGGTGGAGGAGATCACCGCCGAGCCGGTGGCGTTCTGGCGCTCGCTCGTCGCCGACGTGCAGTTGCGCTGGCTCGGCCCGGAGAAGGGGGTCATCCACATGGCCACCGGCGCGCTGGTCAACGCGGTGTGGGACCTACGCGCCAAGCTCGCCGGCAAGCCGATGTGGCGCTATCTGGCCGAGCTGTCCACCGAGGAGCTGGTGGCCAACGTCGACTTCCGGCACATCACCGACGCGCTCACCCCGGACGACGCCGCCGCCATCCTGGACAAGGGCCGCGACGGGCTCGCCGACCGGCTGGCCCTGCTGGAGCGGGACGGCTTCCCCTCGTACACCACGTCGGTGGGCTGGCTGGGCTACCCCGACGACAAGGTCCGGGCGCTGACCCGGGACGCGTACGCGCAGGGGTGGCGGGCGATGAAGATGAAGGTCGGCGGCCCGCCCTCCGACGACCTGCGGCGGGCCCGGATCATCCGGGCCGAGATCGGCCCGGACGCGCTGCTGATGATGGACGCCAACCAGGTGTGGGACGTCGACGAGGCGATCACCAACATGACGGCGCTGGCCGAGGTCGACCCGTACTGGATCGAGGAGCCGACGCACGCCGACGACGTCCTGGGACACGCCCGCATCGCCCGCGCGGTGACGGAGCTGACCGGCGGCCGGTGCCGGGTCGCCACCGGCGAGGTGGCCGCCAACAAGGTCATCTTCAAGCAGTTGTTGCAGGCCGAGGCGATCGGCGTGATGCAGATCGACGCCTGCCGGGTGGCCGGGGTCAACGAGGTGCTCGCCGAGATCCTGCTGGCCGCCAAGTTCGGCGTACCCATCTGCCCGCACGCGGGCGGCGTCGGGCTCTGCGAGTACGTCCAGCACCTGGCGATCTTCGACTACCTGCGGGTGGGCACCAGTCTGGAGGGCCGGATGGTGGAGTACGTCGACCATCTGCACGAACACTTCGTCGACCCGGTACGCACCCGCGACGGGCGATACCTGCTGCCGACCGAGCCGGGCTACAGCGCCACCATGCGTCCGGAGTCGATCGCGACCTTCCGCTTCCCGGACGGCCCGACGTGGCGGTGACCGTGGGCGCGTCCCGGCTGGACCTGGGCGCCCTGCGCCGGTTGCCGGCGCAGTCCCGTCCGCTGATCCGCCCGGGCACCGTGCCGGCCGGCGTGGTGCACCTCGGGCTCGGCGCGTTCCACCGCGCCCACCAGGCCGTCTACACCGAGCAGGCGCTCGCGGCGGCCGGCGGCGACTGGGGCATCGTCGGTGTCGCGCCGCGCAACGCCGACCTGGTGCGGACGCTGACCGCGCAGGACAACCTGTTCAGCGTGAGCACGCTCTCCGCTGCCGACGAGCACACCCGGGTGATCGGGGCGCTGGCCGACGTCCGGCTGGCAGCCGCCGACCCGGGCGCGATCGTGGCGTTGCTGGCCGACCCGGCGATCCGGGTGGTGACGCTGACGGTGACCGAGAAGGCGTACCAACTGGACCCGGCGGCCGGGACGCTGCGCCCCGATCCCGAGTTGGTCGCCGACCTGACCAGCGACCGGCCACCGGCCACCGTGCCGGGGCTGCTGGTGCGCGGCCTGCTGGCCCGGGCCGCCGCCGACGCCGGGCCGATCGCGCTGGTCAGCTGCGACAACCTGCCCGCCAACGGCCGCCGGCTGCGCGGCCTGGTCACCCAGGCCCTGGTGTACGCGGGCGCCGGGCAGACCGCGCTGGACTGGGTCCAGGGCCAGGTCGGCTTCCCCGGCACCATGGTCGACCGGATCGTGCCGGCCAGCACCGCGCAGACCCTGGAGGCGGCCCGTCGGGCGCTCGGCGTCGAGGACCTGGCGGCGGTGGCGGCCGAGCCGTACACCCAGTGGGTGATCGAGGACGACTTCCCCGGCGGACGGCCCGCCTGGGACCGCGCCGGTGCGGTGCTCTGCGACGACGCCGGACCGTGGGAGCGGCTGAAGCTGCGCGGGCTCAACGGGGTGCACTCGGCCGCCGCGTACCTCGGTGCGCTGGCCGGGTGCGAGACGATCGCCGACGCGCTCGCGCTGCCGCACCTGACGACGGTGCTGCGTCGGCTGATCGCCGAGGACGTGGCCGCCAGCTTCACCCCGCCCGACGGCGTCGACGTGGTCGACTACGGCGAGCAGGTGCTGGCCCGCTTCGGCAACCCGGCGATCCGGCACCGCACCCTCCAGGTGGCGATGGACGGGTCGCAGAAGCTGCCGCAACGGATCCTGCACACCATCGCCGACCTGCGCGCCTCCGGCCGGTCCGCCCGGTGGGCGGCGCTGGTCGTGGCCGCCTGGATCCGGTTCGCCCAGGGCACCGCCGACGACGGGCGCACGCTGCCGTTGGACGACCCGCTGGCCGAGCGGATCCGTACCGCCCTGGCCTCCGCGCCGCAGACCCCGGCGGGTGCCGTCGACGCGGTCCTCGCCCTCGACGAGGTCGTCCCGCCCGAGGTGGCCGCCGACGCGCAGGTCCGCGCCGACGTCACCGCCTGGCTGACCGACCTGCAGCGGCACGGCGTACCCGCCACCCTGGCCGGCGCCGCATGAGTGAAAGGAAGGGCACCTTCTTAACGCCTGCGGTAGAGCAGGGGTCCCCTGCTAACACCCCGGCACCCGCCGCGCCGACAGCCGCGACGCCCGACGTGCCGACAGCCGTGCCGGTGGCCGTGCCACGGGTCGCGCTGATCGGGGCGAACGGGCACGGGCGCTGGCACCGGCGGGTGCTCGGCCCGCTGCACGAGGCCGGACGATTGCGGCTGGTCGCGCTCGTGGACACCCGGCCGTTGGAGGACGAGCCGGCCGCGCCGGTACCCTCCGACGCCCGGGTCTTCACCGACCACCGCGCCATGCTCTCCGCCATCGGGCCGGACGTGGTGGTGATCTGCACTCCGCCGCACACCCACCTGCCGATCGCCCGGGACGCGCTGACCGCCGGGGCCGACCTGCTGCTGGAGAAGCCGCCGGTGCTCTGCACCGCCGAGCACGAGGAGTTGGCCGGTGCGCTGGCCAGCACCGGCCGGGTGGCGCAGGTCGGCTTCCAGGCGCTCGGGTCGGCCGCGCTGACCGCGCTGACCGACGCGGTGAGCGCCGGCCGAGTGGGTACGGTCACCGGCATCGCCACCGTCGCCGCCTGGCAGCGTCCGGACGCGTACTACGCCCGCTCCCCGTGGGCCGGTCGACGGACGCTGGACGGTCGACCGGTGCTCGACGGCGCGCTGGCCAACCCGCTGGCGCACGCGGTGATGCAGTGCCTGGCGGTGGCCGAGGCGGTCACCGGTGGGCCGGTGGAGCCCGCCGCCGTCGAGGTCGAGCGCTACCGGGTCCGGCCGATCGAGGTCGACGACACCGCCGTGCTGCGGGTACGTCTGCGGCACGGCCCGCCGATCGTGGCCGCGGTGACGCTGGCCGGGGAGGACTTCGTACCCGGCGAGGTGATCGTGACCGGGGACGCCGGACGGGCCGTGCTGGAATACCCGACCGACCGCCTGCTGCTGCCCGGCGAGGCGCAGGCACGCGAGGTGCCCGGGCGGCGGGGCCTGTTGGAGAACCTGCTCGACCACCGGGCCGATCCCCGGGTGCCGTTGATCGCGCCGCTGGCCCGGACCGCCCCGTTCACCGCGGTGCTGACCGCGCTCCAGGCGGCGCCCGAGCCGACGTTGCTCGGCGGCGGCTGGGTGGAGACGGTCGGTGACGGGCCGCAGCGGGTGCGAGTCATTCCCGGCGTCAACGACGTGCTGCGTCGGGCCGCCGAGAGCGGCGCATTACCGACCGAGCTGGGTGTGCCGTGGGCGGTCGCCCCATGGCGGACCGATCCGACCGGAGCAAAATAGGAGGGCACCGCAACGCCACTGCAACATCGCCGGTCCGATCAGGACCAAGCACTCTGCGATGACCAGCGGTTTCCCGACCGGGACAGGTCGGGACGATGTCGGCCGAAAGCATTTTCTGCAACAAAACTGCACATCATTAATATTGACCCCAATAAAAACACAACCGTAACCTTCGTCACATAGAGAAACAACGACGAGGGAACGGGACGAGCTGATGCGCAGAATTGCCGCCGGTGCGGCATTGATCATTCTCACCCTGACCGCCGCGCCCACCCCGGCGGCGGCACACCCCGGCCCGACGGGCGGCGCGGACACCCTGTCCGCACTGGCCCGGCAGATCGGCCGACAGGCGCTGCCGACGAACGACGGCTGGGCGGCGGCCGGGCCGGGCACCACCGGTGGCGCCACCGCCACCGCCGGCCAGGTCCACGTGGTCGACAGTCGCCAGGGCCTGGTCGCCGCGCTCGGCGGGAACAACGCCACCAACGCGACCAACACCACCCCGAAGATCATCTACGTCAAGGGCGAGATCGACGGGTTCGAGGACGCCGACGGACGGCTGCTCGACTGCACCGATCTGGCCGACCCCGGGTACTCGCTGGAGGCGTACCTGGCCGCGTACGACCCGGCGGTATGGGGTCGGGTCGCGCCGAGCGGGCCGGTGGAGGAGGCTCGGGTCCGGTCGGTGACCAACCAGACCCGGCAGACCCAGATCAACGTCGGCCCGAACACCACCATCGTCGGGCTGCGCGGGGCGCGGCTGACCGGCCTCACCCTGATGATCGACCGGGCACCCAACGTCATCGTCCGCAACATCACCTTCGACGACGCCCGGGACTGCTTCCCCGCCTGGTCACCCACCGACGGCGAGACGGGCAACTGGAACTCCCAGTACGACCTGGTCTCGGTCCGCCGCAGCGAGAACGTCTGGATCGACCACAACACGTTCACCGACGGCGACAACCCCGACAGCGGACAGCCGATCCACTTCGGACGGCCGTACCAGGTGCACGACGGCGCGCTGGACATCACCCACACGGCCAGCCTGGTCACCGCCTCCTGGAACCGGTTCGACGGGCGGGACAAGCTGATGCTGATCGGCTCGTCCAACACCGTCGGCCCGGACGTCGGCCGGCTCAACGTCACCCTGCACCACAACCTGTTCGACGAGGGTCTCCAGCGGCTGCCCCGGGTCCGCTTCGGGCAGGTCGACCTCTACAACAACCAGTACCGGCTGGCCGGCGACGGTTTCGAGTACGCCATCGGAGTCGGCGTGCAGTCCGCCGTGTACGCGGAGAACAACCACTTCACGCTCGGCGCCGGCATCACCGCCGCCGACCTGCTCTACGACTGGAGCGGCACCGCGATCACCACCCGCGGCAACTGGGTGAAGGCGGCCGGCAAGCTACCCCGCCCGGTGGACCTGGTGGCCGCGTACAACGCCGCACACGACCCGGACCTGTCGCCCGACGCCGGCTGGACGCCGACGCTGCGGCACGGTCCGGTCCTCCCGGCACCGCTGGTGCCCCTCGTCGTCGGCCCGCTCGCCGGTGCCGACCGCCTGCCGCTCTGACCGTCCCTCAGGCGACCCGGCGACCACACCCGGCTGTAGCAGTACCACCACCGATAGCACGGAAGGTAGGCAAGGAATGAGACGAACAGTCGCACTGCGACTCCTCGCGGGGCTGTCCGCGACGGCCGTGGGCGCCGCGGTCTGCGTGACCCTGGTGACCCCCCAGGCATCGGCCGCCGTCGGCAGCGCCACCGGCTTCGCCACCCGCAACGGGGGCACCACCGGCGGCGCGGGCGGTCAGACGGTACGCGCCACCACCGGCACCCAGATCCACGCGGCCCTGTGCAACCGGGCCAGCAGCAGCACCCCGATCACCATCCAGGTGGAGGGGACCATCAACCACGGCAACACCACCAAGGTGTCCGGGTCGAGCTGCAACACCGCCGCCGACGTGATCGAGCTCAAGCAGATCAGCAACGTCACCATCCTCGGGGTGGGCAACGGTGCCGTCTTCGACCAGCTCGGCATCCACATCCGCGAGGCCCGCAACATCATCATCCAGAACGTGACGGTGCGGAACGTCAAGAAGTCCGGCTCGCCCACCTCCAACGGCGGTGACGCGATCGGCATGGAGAGCGGTGTCCGCAACGTCTGGGTCGACCACGTCACCCTGGAGGCCTCCGGCGGCGAGTCGGAGGGCTTCGACGGCCTCTTCGACATGAAGAACGACACCCAGTACGTGACGCTGTCGTACAGCATCCTGCGCAACTCGGGTCGTGGCGGCCTGATCGGCTCCAGCGAGAGCGACCGCTCGAACGGCTTCGTCACGTACCACAACAACCTGTACGAGAACATCGACTCGCGGGTGCCCCTGCTGCGCGGCGGGCAGGCCCACATCTACAACAACCACTACCTGCGGATCAACGAGTCCGGCATCAACTCGCGGGCCGGCGGCCAGGCCAAGGTGGA
Organism: Micromonospora sp. NPDC049903; assembly: GCF_044460945.1. Classification (NCBI taxonomy): domain Bacteria; kingdom Bacillati; phylum Actinomycetota; class Actinomycetes; order Micromonosporales; family Micromonosporaceae; genus Micromonospora; species Micromonospora sp. NPDC049903. Next base: position 121,728 of record NZ_JBITKL010000018.1, on the reverse strand, counting down.
GAACAACTACTTCCAGAACGCCAAGGACGTGCTCGGCACGTTCTACACCAGCGAGGCCGGCTACTGGCAGGTCAGCGGCAACACCTTCGACAACGTCACCTGGTCGGCCCGCAGCGGCGACAACAACCCCGCCGGCCCCAACCCGACGTCCAACACCAGCGTCAGCATCCCCTACTCGTACCGGATGGATGCGGCGAGCTGCGTGCCGAACATCGTCCGGGACACGGCCGGCGCCAACAAGGGCATCCGGACGTCGAACGGCAACTGCACGCCGACGAACCCGACGACCAGTCCCACCCCCGGACCGACCAGTCCCACCCCGGGACCGACCAACAGCCCCACCCCCGGGCCGACGAACCCGCCGAGCGGCACCAACCTGAGCATCGGTGCCGGCTCCGACGGTTCCAGCAAGGCCAGCGGCACCAGCTACGGCGACGTCCGGGACGGCAACATGAGCACCGCCTGGTCCCCGTCGGGCGCGACGGGTTCCATCTCGATCAAGTGGGACTCGGCCAAGACGATCTCCCGGGTCAACATCCGTGAGGCGTCCGGCTCCGTGGGCAACATCCGTGGCTGGCGTCTGATCAACCACGGCAACGGTGCGGTACTCGCCTCCGGCACCACCGCCGGTGTGATCAGCTTCGCCTCGACCTCGCTCAGCAAGGTCACCTTCGAGATCACCAGTTCCAGCGGTACCCCGAGGGTCGCCGAGTTCGAGACGTACGCCTGACAACCGATCGCCAGGTGGGCGGGAGCCGTCGACGGCTCCCGCCCACCGCCGTGTGCGTCGCCGATCGGTGGTGCGCGTCGGCGCGACCGTCGAGTTGCCGCAGATCGGGGCACGCGGACGGCCGGGCGGGACGGCGTACGGCAGAATCGGCGGGCGATGCGCGCGGCGACGATTCTCACCGCTCTCGCTGACCTGGCTCCGGCCGGTGCGGAGCGGGTGTTCGACGTGTCCGGGACCGGGCGTCCGCTGATCTGGTTGCCCGAGCCGCACCGGGGTCCGCGTACCGCCCGACTGGATCGGCTGGCGGCGCTGGACGCACTGCACCGCGACGAGCGGATCCTGCGGCTGGGGCTGGCGTTCCTGGTCGGCGGCGTCGACGTGGCGGGGACGCGGCGTCGCGTCCGGCTGCCGCTGCTGGCCCAACCGGTACGCCTGGAGCGCGGGCGGCGCGCCTACCGGGTGGTTCCCGCCGGTGACCTCGAACTGACCTCGCTGATCGAGGATCGGGACCTCGCCGCCCGGCTGGAGGCCGCACCGGGGCTCGCCGGTCCCGGCTGGCTGACCGCGCCCGGCACGGCCGCCTGGGTGACCACGGCGGCCCAGGCCGCCGGCCTGACGGTCGACCGGGTCGTGCCGAGGCCACCGCGTCGCCTCGACGAGACGACCCTGACCGGGGTGGCCGCAGCAGCGCTGTTCGTCACCCGGGACGTGTTCGCCGGCCGACTACGGGACACCCTGCTGAACTGGGCGGGCCGCCCCGGACTGGCCGAGACGGCCCTGACCCGGATCTACCTCGGCCCGGCCGGAACGCCCGACGGCACGCCGGACGGCACCGGCAGCGGCACCGACAGCGACAGCAGCGGCAGCGGCACCGGCGGCGAGTCGGAGGGGGACGACGTACTGTCGCCGCTGGCGCTGAACGAGGCGCAGCGGGACGTGGTCCGGCGGACCCGGACCGAGGCGGTGGTGGTGGTCTCCGGCGCGCCCGGCAACGGCAAGAGTCACGCTCTGGTCGCCGCCGCCCTGGACACCGTGGGCCGGGGCGGGTCGGTGCTGGTGGCGACGCAGTCCGCGCACGCCGCAGAGGTGCTCGGCGAGCTGCTGCGGCGGCATCCCGGCCCGCCCCCGGTCCTCTTCGGCGACGCCGAGCGACGGGAGACCGTCGCCGCCGACCTCGCCGGTGGCATCGCGGTCGGAGTGGACGACGCCCAGTTGCGGGACGACGCCGCCGCCGTGACCGCCGCCCGGGACCGGGTGAGCGCCGTCCGGTCCGGCATCAGCGCGGCGTTGGAGCAGGAACGGCTCGCCGCCACCCTGCCCGGCTGGCAGCCGCTGCTGCCGGCGCTGGGCCACGACGCTCCGGGGGTCTTCACGCCGGACGCCGACCTCGCCGCGATCCGGAGGGCCCTGGCCGACACGGGCCGGGCGGGTACCGGCTGGTGGTCCCGGCTGCGTCGGGCCCGGGCCGCCCGGCGGCTCCAGCGGCTGACCGGCGCCGGTCCCGAGCTACCCGCCGAACGGCTGCGGGCGGCGGTGGAGGCCGCCGAGGCGGTACGCGCGGCGGCGCGACTGCCGGCGGAGGGCGGCACCGACCTGTCGGCCGCCTGGTCGGCGCTGGCCGAGGCGGACGCCGCGCTCGCCGAGGCGGTCGGCACCGCGCTGCGACACCAGGTCACCAGCGCGCGACGGTGGACCGGCGACGCCCGTCGAGCCGCCGGTGCCCTGGGCACCGCCCTGCGGGCCGGTCGCAACCGTCGCCGCGAGATGCTCGCCGGGCTGGACGCCGAGGCACTGGTCCGGGCCCTGCCACTCTGGGTCGGCACGGTAGCCGACGTGGAGGATCTGCTGCCGCCGGTGTCCGGCATGTTCGATCTGATCGTGCTGGACGAGGCGGCGCACGTCGACCAGTTGCGGGCCGCCCCGGTACTGGCCCGGGCCCGACACGCCCTGGTCGCCGGTGACCCACGCCAACTACGGTTCGTCTCCTTCGTCTCCGACGAGGACGTGACCGCCACCCTGCATCGGCACGGGCTGGACCGCTTCGCCGACCGGTTGGACGTACGCCGGTCCAGCGCCTTCGACCTGGCGGCCGGTGCCGCACCGGTCACCTGGCTGGGCGAACACTACCGGTCCACGCCGCACCTGATCGGGTTCTCCGCACGGCGGTTCTATGGCGACCGACTCAAGCTGGTCACCCGGCACCCCCGCACCGAGCGTATCGACGCCATCGACGTGCTGACGACCACCGACGCCGCTGTGGTGGACGGCGTCAACCGGGCCGAGGTGGACGCCGTACTCGACCTGGTCGGCAAGCTCGCCGCCCAGCCACCCGGCGGCGGCATCGCGGTGATCAGCCCGTTCCGCGCGCAGGCCGACGCGGTGGAGGCGGCGTTGCTCTCGGCGTACGACGTCGACGAGATCGAACGGCTCGGCCTGCGCTCCGGGACGGTGCACGCCTTCCAGGGCAGCGAGGCGGACGTGGTGATCGTCTCGCTGGGCCTGGTCGACGACGACCCGGCGGGCCGGCACCGATTCCTGGCCGACCCGAACCTGTTCAACGTCATGGTCACCCGGGCCCGCAGGCAGCTCACGGTGGTCACCTCGCTGCGCTCCCCCGACGGCATCGTCGCCGACTACCTCCGGTACTCCGCCCAGCCACCGGCGTCCACCATTGCCGACGCACCCGCGTCCGAGCCATGGGCCCGCGCCCTCGCCGACGAACTCGACCGGATCGGCGTGCCGGTACGGCCCGGCTACCCGGTCGGCCGCTGGCGGATCGACCTCTGCGTCGGCACCGACGCGGACGCGGTCGGGGTGATCTGCGGCGTGCACCCGGACGGGGTGGCCGCCCACGTGGAGCGGCACCGCACCCTGGCCCGTGCCGGTTGGCGCCTGCACGACGTGTTCGCCAGCCGCTGGTCCGACGACCCGATCCGCGCCGCCCTGGACCTCACCGCCCGGATGGGGACGGTGCAGTAACCCTCGGCAGTGGAGCGGCGCCGACGCCCCTCCGAGGACCGCTCACAGATGGACGAAACGGGCGGGCTCTTGAAGCACCGCGGTAGCGGACTCGACGTCCGCCAGCCTCGCCGCGAGAGTGGCGTGAGCCAGCCGTTCGGGAAGCGCGGCACTGAACTTGAGCCCGGCGAGCGACTTCTCAGTTACCTGCGGCAGGCAGATACGATCGACGGCATCTGCTGTGGCACGCCGCCACATGTCCCGGTCCAGGTCAGGCCGTAGTCGGATGGCCGCGTCGTCGTAGCGCTGGGTCGGATCGGCCAGATCGCCGAGTGTGGCGACCAGAGTGGCATTGGCACGGAACCCTGCCCAGGTCCACCATCGGACCTCTCCGTCGCCGTTCCGGACGATCGTGGTGCCCCCAGGGTGCACCAATGACCTCGCTTCGTCGCGTAGCGCCTTCAGCCGAGCGACGGCACGTTGGCTGAGTGCGATCGACGGATCAGTCCCGAGTAGCACGTCGCGCATGGCACGGACCATCTTGTGTGACAGTCCCTGCGGGGGGCCGTTGGTCATCCAGAGTGCCTTGCCGCCGCCCTCGGCGGATTCGACGAAGCAACGACGCCGCTTCCAGTCGATGTACGTGACCCGCCAACTGCGCCCGCCGAGCAGCAACAGTCGGGGACCCTCGACTCTCGCCGTAAGCAGGGCCGGATCGGTACGGCCGATCTCCGTACGACCCGAGAGCACGGTGAACTGCGGAGGCGCGGTGAACACCGCGAGCATGTCCATGAAATGGCGGCGGCCGAACTTCAGTTCGGCCTCCGGCCCGATGAACAGCATCCCGGCGTCCGAGTCGAGGTACCCGTGTTCGACGAGATGCCGCACGATCACCTCGGCTCTCTGGTCGAAGGGAGCGAGACCGTTCCACTCGTCGGGCCACAACTGGTCGCCTACTCGATGCTTCTGCAAAGCCAGCGCGAGAACCTGCTGCGCGACGATGTGCCGAGGCTCGGCAGGCGGTACGACTGTCTCCACCCACCCCTGCTGCCAGAGCCTGAGCAGCCCGGCGGCGTGCAGCAGGCCCGTGCCATCCAAAGCGAGGAAGAGGCAGTTGCGGGTGCTGCCCGGCCGGCGTCCGGTGCGACCGATCCGTTGCAGGAAAGAGGCGACAGTACGCGGCGCGTTGATCTGGATCACCCGATCGAGGTCACCGACGTCGATACCCAGCTCAAGAGTGCTGGTGGCGACGATGACGCAATCCCGCTCCTGTGCGAACGCCTCTTCTGCACGCCGACGCTCGTCGGCCGCTAGCGAGGCGTGCGACAGGAACGTCCGCACCCCGAGAGCACGTAGGCGTTGGCCGAGGTCTTCGACGAGCGCTCGGGAATCGCAGAAGACCAGCCGCTTCTCGCCTTGGTGCAGGCCGGCGATGACCCGCGCCGCGTTGTGCACCGACCCGACGTAGTCCAGCTCGACGTCACCGGGCGGACGGGCGGGTGACGCCGAGGTGATGGGTGCGGACGAGTCTGGGGTCACGACCTGCGACGGCCTGTTATCGCGACCCGAGCCCTGTAGCCAGCGCAGCAGGTCCGCAGGGTTGCCGACGGTCGCCGAGAGGCCGATCCGCTGAATCGGACGCCCGGCCACCCGACTCAGTCGTTCGAGCACCGCCAACAGGTGCCAGCCACGGTCGTCGCCGGCGAAAGCGTGGACCTCGTCGACCACGATCGCGCGTAGGTGCCGGAAGAACTCGTGGTGATCCACGGCCGGGCTGACCAGCATCGACTCGAGCGATTCCGGAGTGGTGAGAAGTACGTCTGGCCGATCCCGAAGGATCTTGCGGCGCTGCCCCATGGACACGTCCCCGTGCCACAGAGCCGCGCTCCGTCCCAACCAGCCGGTGTACATGCCAATCCGAGGCAGCAGGTTGTTGAGCAGTGCTTTCAGTGGGCACACGTAGAGCACCGAGGTGCTGGACCAGGTCTCCTGCGCCATCCGCGACAACAAGGGGAACATCGCGGCCTCGGTCTTCCCACCGGCGGTGGGCGCGAGCAACAGGGCGTCGTGACCTCCGAGCAGCGGCTGCACGGCAGCCTCCTGTAGCGGCCGTAACGCGGGCCACTGCAACGAGTTCACCAAGTGGTGGACGACGACCGGATGCAGCAGATCCGCCGCACCCATCAGAGGTCGGCACCGATGTCGAGCGAGATCTCGTCAGCCCTGGTCGCGTTGCGTTCCACGTCGGTCAGCTCAGTGACCGCGAGGGTAAGAGCGTAGTGCTGCCGAGGGTCGAAGTCAGCGAACTGGTCGACGCGGTCGAGCACCTCCCCCACCAGCTTCTTGAGGAAGAGTCTCGGCGCCACTCCCACTTTCCCGCCCAGACCACCCGCGACGGCCTGCGCCAACTCCAGCAGGTACGCGTCGTCCACCACGGTACGGATCCGTCCGGGGACCGCCGAGCCGTCGGCGTAGAGTTCGCGCACCCGGCCGCCGAGTTCGACGAGCGAGTCGAGGGTGAACCCGGCCAAGCGAATCTGCACCGCTCTCGGGTTGTCGAACCGCGCGTCAGTGCTGAAGTCCACGGCAAGCCGCTGGGCCAACGGCGCGAGACGTTGCACGCCCTGCGGTCCCTCGTAGAAGGCCGGCGTCCCAGTAATGATCAGATACAGTCCGGGGAAGCGGCCGGAGTGCACCTCGTCGATCAGTTGCCGCAACGCGTTGAGCGCCTTGTCCCGCGCGTCGGAGCGGACCCGCTGCAGCGTCTCCACCTCGTCCAGGACCAACAGCAGACCGGGATGGCCGCTGTCACGCAGCACCGCGAGAAGTCCCTGCAGGAAGCTGAGCGCCGCGAAGTGGTCGAGATCGCCCCGGACGCCGGCAACCCGACGAGCGGACGCGGCGACGTGCGGCTGACCGCCGAGCCAGGCGAGCACGGCATCGGCCGTAGCGGGGTCACCGGCGAGCGTCGCGGCCCGATAGCCGCGCAGCGCGGCCGCGAAGGCGGGCGCACTGCGGCTGACCGTGGCGAGCCGCTGGTCCAGCAGCGCGCTCACGGCAGTGTCGAGAGCGTCGGTGTCGTCGGCCGTCACGTCACCGACGGCAAGCACGTCTTCCTCGAGGGCATAGAACCAGCCGTCGACGATCGGCCGCAGGGCGCTCGGCGGGAACGTCGCGGTGGTCAGGCGCTCGGTCAACCGCCGGTAGACCGTCTCCAGCTTGTGCAGCGGCGTCTCGTTCTCCGAGATCTGCACCTCTGCCGTGGCGAAGTTGGCCCGCTTCGCCTGTTCCGCGATCCAGCGGGTGAAGAAGGTCTTGCCCGAGCCGTACTCGCCGCGTACCGCTTTGAAGACCGAGCCACCAGCGGTGACGGTGGCCAGGTCCTCCCCGGTCGCCGCGACGAAGCGGTCCAGGCCGACGGCGAGCAGGTCCAACCCGGCAGCGGGCACAGCGCCGCGACGCAGTGCGTCGATCACCTCGCGGCGCCGTGCAGGGCTCACGCGGGTCACGTGGCACCTCCCGGCAGTCCGAACTGGGTCCGCAGCAGCGTGATGTCGAGTCGGACCGTGCGCCCATCGTCGATCTGCGACAGCACCGGGTAGTTGTCGACGTTGAAGATCCGCTGCAAGGTGATGACGAAGCCGCCTGCCCGGGTCGGCACCTCCCCGGCCCGCTGTGCCAGAACGACAGCCGGTAGCACGCCCTTCGCCTCGATCAGTGCCCGCATCGCTGCTTCGATCTTCCCTCGATCGACCTTGCGTGGGGTCAAGCTGTGCTGCGCCTTGAAGAGTTCGGTAGCGAGCAACGCTTCCACCAGGTCGTCGCCACGGACACCATCAGAGGTCACGACAACAGCCGGCGTCGGCACGTCGAAGAGAGCATCTTCCGGCATCACGGGTGCCTTGCGGCGCGATCTCGTTGTAGGAGCCGGAGCGGCGGCGGCCGCCTCTGCCTGCTCTTGTGCCGACACGTCCCACCATTGCGGTCGCCGTGCCTCCACGGGTGCCCAGCCCGTCGGGATGTCGGTGACGTTCGGTGCGAGATAGGCCAGCAACGGGATGGTGACCTCGGCCAGTGAGGCGCCGCCGTGGTAGCCGGCCCGGGTGGGACGGTAGCGCCGCAGCGGGTCCCAGAGCGCCACTATTCGCCGCCCTCCGGCGACCACGCGTGGTCCGGTGAGTTCCACCTCCCCCGTACCGGCGGCTTCCGGGCCCGTGCGATGCCGGGCCGACGCCGCGTCAGAGACCTTCACAAGCTCCCCACCGCGCTCCAGCACGTGCCCGTGGTCGCTGGTGAGGACGACAGCACGACCGGCGGAACGAGCCAGGTCGAGCAGACTACGCAGGAAGCCGATGTCATTGAGCTGCCAGCCGGCCTCGTCTCCTTCTCGGCCGTGTGCCAGAGACTCGTCCACGGTGTTGATCACAACGGCCACCAGGCGCGACGGGTCTGCCATCACCTCGGCCAGTTCACCGGCGAACACCTCACCAGCCCCGCCCCGGGCCGGGCCCTTGTGGAAGATGCGGGCTCCCCTGCCCCACCGCCCCTGGTCGAACATCTGCCGTTCGGTGGCCTGAGTCCCGCTTCTCAGCGCCCCGGCGAACAGGGACGTCCGCGACACGGCAGTCAGCGTGGGCAACGCGGCCGCGAGTCCGCGGCGTCGCCCCATCCCGTCGCCAGCCAGCGGGTCGTACTCCACCCAGTGCTGGGACAGTTCGTCGGCCAGTTCGACGGCGACCGCCGCGCTCATCCCGTCGAGCACCACGAGCAGCACCGGCTGTTCGGCACGCAGCAGCGGATCGACGACGCGGGGCAGCAGGTTCTCGACCGTCAGCAGTTCTCCGTCGTTGCCGGGGCCGGCGGTGGCCCAGGCGCCGAGCCGCTGCGCGAACGCGCCGTCGAGGTCGCGGCGTCGCTGCTGGGCACGCGCGAAGACTACGCGATAGGTGTCCTGAAGCTTCGGGTGGACGTCCTCGCCGGCCCATACATGGCTCAGTGCCAGGTCGACCCAGCCCCACTCGGCCACCTGCCGCTGCACACCGTCGGCGACGCTGAGGGGGGGCTCGACCGGGGAACCGAGCCACTGGACGAGCCGCTGGGCCATCTCGATCCGCTTCACCCGCGTCTCTTCGGCCTTCGCCAGCAGGTGTTCTGAGACGTCGCCGACGGCCGTGGTCAGCCTCGGGTCGGTGGGGTCGGTCAGGCCAGCGACGAGTGCCTGCGCCGCCGCGTCGATCCGCCGGCTGAAGCCGGTACGCAGGATCCCGCTGTGCCCGGCGCTGTCGACGGCACCGAACTGGACGAGGAGTTGCTCGGCCCGATCAAGCACCGCGTGTCCCTGGCGCCGGACCTTCGAGTCCCGGTCGGTCACCATCGCGCTGACCACCTGTACGGCAGCAGCGGCGACACCGCGCACGGTGGCATCGTCGTCGAGGTTGCCGAAGTACTGGTCGATGCGCCCCTGTGCCCGTACCGCGTCGGGGTTGTCGGTGGCCCACAACGCGTCGCAGACCAGGCCCAGCGCAAGCACGTCGGTCCCGTGCCCGGCGTTGACGAGCGCGAAGAGCGCACGTGCCGGGCGGCCGAACTGCTCGACCAGCCAGCGCGCCAGGCCGTCGCGTTCCTCCGGCCGAAGCATCTCGAACGCCTCGACCGTGCCCGGCTCAATGCTCCACCGCAGCAGGGTCGACACGTCGAGGTCGTCTGGGCCGTCTCCGCGCCGGTCGAACCCCAGCCGTACGGCGGCCAAATGCCGCAGTGCGACGTCCCGGGTCAGCACGCTGGTGGTGAGCCGTGGCCATCCACCGGGCGGCATCGCGTCCAGCAGAGCCGGGCCGGCCCACCGCTCGCCCTCCAGGGCGGTGTCCGGCACCTGTGCGCCGAACGCGTCGACGACGAGATCCCAGGGCTCGACGGTGATCACCTGCTGGCGGAAGATACGGCTGCGTACACCGGCGCCGAGGCCGGACTCGGGAACGTCGGTGAGTAGTACCAGCACCTCGCCCTCCCGCTCGGCGACGAGGTGCTCCCAGACAGCGAGCGGCGACACGCACGGGACCACCCGGGCTCGTCGGCCGCTGGGCAACTGCAGGAGCGGTTCGTGGGACCACTCCGGCTCCGCACGAACCAACATGACCGGGTACGCGTCACCGTTGCGATGCCGGTCGAGTTCCTGTGCCACCTTCTGCGCAAGCGCGGCCGGTCCTATTCGCAGCGCCTGCGAGGTTGCGGGTGCCTGTGTCACGGCACGATTCTCCAGCTGACCTCGATGGTGGCATCGCCATGGGCCTGCACGAACCGCTCCAGGTCCGCCAATGCCGCGTTCAGTTGGGTGACATGCACCTTCCGGGTACCACCGAGGGCCCCTGTACCACCACCAGACCCCGAACCCGGTCGGCCGACGACCTGGTTCCCGCTGTCGGAGCCACCTCCCGTACCGGAACCACCGCCCGCGCCCGGACCGGTGCCGGGGCTGTTACCGGAGCCGGCCGTGACCACGCGAAGCAGTGCGGTGGCTTCGGCCTGCGCCCGCCGCAGCGCCGGGGCGAGTGGGCTGGTCAGCTCGTCGGCCTGTCCGACCCGGCGTAGTTCGGTCAGGATCGCAGATCCTCGGACCGCGTGCGGTTCCGAAAGACCGGCGATGATCTCGAGGGTGTCCCAGGGGGCAGCGGCGAGCGCCTCGGCGACTGTGCTGGCGCTGCTGATGCTCCTTCCGATGCGATCCAGCGGTCCGACGAGTTCCGCCCGGGCCAGTGCCTCCACCGTTGCCTTCGGCGTGGAGGTCCTGGTCAGGGTCTCGATCAGGTCGGCGGCGGCGCGTGCCGTCGCGTACCGGCCCGAGTCGCGATCGAGCCGCAGCCGGTCGGCGTGCCCATCGAGCCGCTCCACCAGCGTGTGCGCGTGGTCCCGCCGCCGGGACGCGGCGGCGACCAGGTCCCGAGCGAAGAGTGCGACCAGTCGACCGCGACGCAGGGCGAGCGGCTGAAAACCGAAGATCGCCTCGGTGCGGGCGAGCGCGAGTTTCCAGTCCTCCTCGCTGGGCAGGCTCTCCTCGCGCAGGGTGTGATTGTCCGTCAGTCTGCCGAGGTCCGGCGCGGGCGTCACCTGGCTTCCGTGGAGGTAGAAGGCCCGGTCCGTCTGTTCGGCGAAGGTCGCCACGACGAGTTGCGCGACGATCGGGTCGAGTCCTCGGTGTTTGGGCTGGTCGATCCAGCCCATCAGGTCAGACACCCGCAGCTCACCTGTGATGCCCTCGCTGGCCGCCTTCTGCTGGAAGTGCTGGACCCACTCGCGCCCGATGACGAAGGCCGCCTCGTGCATGGTGCCGAGCTGCAGCGGGTTGGCGATTCGCCGCATGGTCTGCCGGTGTGCCCGGTCCACCTCGACGCGTCCCTCCGCCGACTCGACGGCACGCCGGACGTGGTCGAGGACGACCTTGACGTCCGCGAGCCGCACCAGGTCACCCTTGCGGTCCGGGTCGAAGTCCGGATGCGCCGGAAACTGGAGGCTGAGCATCTGGTCGCCGATGCTGCGGAGCGCGTCGTCGAACGTGGCGCCCATCGGCAGTTTCGGCTCCAGCGCGCGGGTCAGCGACTGCAGGTGGTCGTCGAAGCCGAGCTGCACGTCGGTCGGCTGCTTGGCGGCCAGACCGTACGCCTGACGCAGCACGCCCTGCATCTTGGCCAGCAGTGCGCTGCGCTGATTGGTCAATGCGGCGTGAGCGCGCCGCCGGTCGTCGGGGTTGAGGTGTTCCGCGTGGCTGTCGAAACGCTGTCCCTCGAGCAGCTTGTCGATGATGACGAGCTTGCCCAACTCGTTGCGGCGTTCCACGGTCAACGCGGCGGGAATCCAGCAGACCGTCCGGGCGCTGGTGCGGCTCAGCAGATCCTGCACCCGTTGCCGGTCGTCCGCCGGCCCATGGCTGCCGTCGTCGAAGGGATAGTCGATGATCATGCGCCATCCGCCGGTGTCGGCAGGGTAGAACGCGTCGTCCCGGATGTCGTTGCTGTCGCGGACGTTGCCATAGACCAGTTCGATAATCCGCCGGCTGCCGCGCCAGGTCAGTCCGGCCTCCGCGAAGAACGAGTCGCTCCACGGCACGCCGAGCTGCCGCCAGAGCAGTCGCTGCACGATGTGCTTACGGGCACCCTCGTTGTCGTAGTGCTTCGCGGTGGCGAGGACGCTGTCCACGTCGACACCGACCAGTTCCAGCGAGACCACGGGGTCGTCGCCCTCACCGATGCGGATCTCCGCGAACTGCCCTGCCCAGTCGGCGAGTTTCCGCGACACCTGCGCGACCTCACCGCCCGGGATCGGGCTGGTGATGCTGCCGTGGTTGAGCGCGGAGAGACGACGGGCGGTGAGGTTACGCAGTGCGGGCACACTCGGCGCCAGTGCGGCGAGCAGCAGGGTCTTCACCAGCCGGTCGTCGCCGGTGAAGGCCCGGATCCTGCCGGCGACCTCGGGTGCCGGCGGGACGCCGCGCCGGGCCGCGTCGAGGTCGTCCTCGGTCAGGGAGTACTGGCCGAGCAGGTGTGGGCGAAGCTTGACGTCGTACAGCTTCTGGGCCATCTCGAACTCGGCCTTGAGCTTCTCGGTGAACGGCTGGTCTCCACCGCTGCTGATCACGTCGTAGAGGTCACCCAGCGGGACGAGTTGGCCCAGACGCAGCGTCTCACGACGGTCCACCAGGAGTTGCCGCATGAGCTTCAGCGCGGTGCGGGAGCGCTGCAGCGCGCTGGAGACGTGCACCAGGGTCGAGACGAAGGCCGGGCTGAAGGGGTACGTCGACCGGAACGCGTCGATGTCGGCCCCACTGCCCGATTCGGTGCCGAGCAGGGTGTCGAACACTTCCCGGCGTACCTTGGTGGTGGCGTCGAAGGCGCGGGAGATGGCCTCGCCGGCCGTGCTGTCGCGCGGCTTGAGCAGACGGCGTCGGGCGATCTCCGGGAGGTTGCGGTCCTCCAGCTTGATCACGTCGAACCGACCACTGGCCAGGTTGAGGGTGTCCTGGTAGCTCAGCTCGTTCGCGCCGACCACCTCCTCGCCGACAAGTTCGCGCAGGTCACGCTGTCGGGCGATGAAGCTGACGATTGGGATGGGCCGCCGGGTGTCGCCGCCCTCGACGAAGTTGGTGATCTTCTGGATCTCCCGGGAGACGAACTGCTGGTCGCCGATGGAGTTGGCCAGCCAGAGGATCAGCTCGTCGAGGAAGAGGACCAGGCCGTGGTAGCCGAGTTCCTTGGCGTGTCGGCTGATCTCGGTGAGGCCCCGGTCGAGTGAGACGAACGCTTCGGCGTCCTCGCGGGCGTTGCTGAAGAAGCCCTTGTTCCAACTGGTCAACAGGTCGTTGACGAGCTTGCGGCGCAGTTCGTCGGCGTACGCTCCGGCAAACGCCTCGTCCAACCGATCCGGCGTCCAGAAGGTCTCGCTGTCGCCCCACTCGTCCTCGACGTCGCCGCCGGGCAGTCCCCCGATGAACTGGGCGTCGCCGATCTTCTCCCGCAGCGAGGCGGCCTGGTCCAGCAGCGCGTCGGTGCGGTGCACCGCGGGGATCGGCGCGTCGGGGTGCAGCGCGCGCACCCGGTCGACGTAGCCGCCGAGAACCCGCTGTTCCAGCGATCGGGCGTCGAGCAGGTGGTAAGGAACGAGCAGGAACTTGCGGCCGTCCAGCCAGACGCTGTGCTTGGCGACCAACGGCGCCAACTCGTCCCGCCCGCGGGCCGCCGGCTCGCCGCGCAGCAACGCGTGCAACACCCCCATGAAGTGCGACTTGCCGGAGCCGAAGGAGCCGTGCAGGTAGGCGGCCTTGGATGCCTGCCCCTCGACTGCGGAACGAATCAGCCCGAGCGCCTCGTCGAAGTTACCCAAGAGCCGATCTGTGACGACATAGTCACGCAGCGTGGAATCGGCGTCGGCGACACTGTCGGCGAGCTTGAGCACGAAGTCGCTCGTGCTCGTCCGCTCCGGAATGTCGATGACCTCTCGGAGAAGCAGCGCAGCGGTGGGCGAAGACATGCTGCACACCGTACCGAGCGAGTTGCCGATCGCACCGGCCCTGGGTGCGGTGCGGATACAGACCGCCAAGAGGATCCGGTACGAACAGCCGTGTCGGGTAACACGAATTGACCCGAGCAACGAACGATCCGGCAGGAGCGCTGTCTGATACGCGTCATTGACAAGACTTCACAAAGCTGAAGAGACTTTTGCATTCCCCACCGCCGATCAGCTCCAAGCGAGGGAGCAACATGGGTTTCCTCCGTCCCGACGAGCCACTCGAAGCGCGCTTCTCGAACGTCTTGTTCACTCCGGGAGACCGAGCACGGCGGGCGGTGACTAAGGGCCAGAAAGGGATCCGAGACGCTTTGCTGCCGGATGAGCGGGCGCTGGGGATCGCCTTGGACGAACGCTCGCACGACGAGACTGTCGTGCTGACCGACCGACGCGTCCTGATAATGCGCCGCGGCGGCCGCGCCCTCGTGCGCGCGACCGACATCGCTGAGGTTCCCGGCGCGTACACCGAAGTGACGCCGGGCGGGGGGACGTTCGACCTGGACCGGATGGGAGTGCGGATCCACATGAGGGACGTGACTTCCGCCAATGCGCTGACCACATTGATCAACAATGCGGTCCTCAAGCATCGCCCACGGCGGATCACGATGCTGAATCCTGACTTCTACCTCGATCTGCTGTCGCGTGGCGGTGTTCCGGACACCCCGGTGAACCGAGCCCGGCTCGCCGAGCGCACGGAATTCGCTATCGGCGGGCAGGCCGGAGCCTTCACGGCTCAACTCCGAGCCCCGGAGGCGTTCGAGGAGTTCGTGCGCCGCTTCGGCTTCGACTCGCCGAACAGGCGATTGCAGCGGGCTGACGACATGATCGACTGGCTGTGGGCCTGGCATCCGCTGTGCCACCACGGCTTGACGAGGCAGGTAGCCAAATGGCGAGACGGGCTGCTGCGGCCAGGCAGCTTTCTCACGGCCGCCGCTGGCAGTGAGATACCGGACTGGAACGATTCGACCACAAGCAACGAGCAAGCGTGGCGGCTGGTGTTCGAGAAGAACTGGCGTGGCTGACGCGCCGCAAAGCGGAACAGGAGGCAGACGTGGGCTGTGCATGCGTCAAGGCAGGTAAACCGAAGTGCGCGTGGTGTAAGGAGGCTGAGGGGCTCAGGCGGAAGCCGTCGGGACACAACTGCCAATGGGGAACGTGTTCCTGATCATTCCCGCAGCCATGAAGAGCCTCCTGGTCTGTCCGAGCGGTCCAGGCCAGGGCCTTCAGACCGGGCCGACCGCTCATGCTTCGTGCTCGGCGAGCCAATCCCACACCGTGGAGGAATAGGTGGGTCTGTTCAGCAGGAAAGATAAGCAGCCCCAGAGGAATCCGCCACCGCCGCCACCGCCACCGCCGGCGACCCGAGAGGATTTGGATGTCGCCCGGCGAGTCGTCCATGATTTTCTCGTGGTGGTCGGTGACGACGCGAGAATGCGGCAGACAGCACTCGCCGTGTCGCACGCCGGGGGCGGCCCAGCGGACTTGGTAGCCGCGATTCGGAACACCCAGCAGACCGGCGAGTCGGGCATCGACCGCCCATGGCAATGGCTCACCGCTGTCTGTCGGGAGGCACGAACGACAGGAGACGTGCCCCTCATCGCCGCTGTGGCCCTGTTCGTGAACATCTGGGACACCCAGCTCCGCGACAAGGTGACCATGGCCGACACGACCGACATGATGTTGGAGCCCCCGCCGACCGAAGCCGTCCAGGAGGTCTACACCATCGCGGTGCTGGCTCTGCCCGACCATGCCGTGAATCAGCAGGTAGTCGGCAATCTCAGCGGATCCGTGAGGATCGGCGACGTCCGCATGAAGTGTGCGATCGACGTCCTGGGTGCCGAATACGCAATCTCGGCAGAGGTGAGGGCGGCAGCACAGCGGGTCCTAGACCAATGACGACGCAACCCTCTCCTGCACGGTCGACAAAGGAGTAGCCGATGGACGACCTACTGGATCTGGCAAAGCTACAACTCGAGCGGGTGAAGGGCACCCTTAACGGAATCGGTCTGCGGTACACCGAGATCGATCCGTTCTTGATGGGGGTCGGGGTGGGAATCCCGTTCGGGCCGGCAGAATTTGTCGTGATCTCGGTCTCCGCTGGCGGCACCGAGTCCATGTTGAACCTGGCCTCGGGAGTCCTTAAGGATCTCCCTCAGGATCCTCTTAAGATTCTCCGCGTCTGCAACGAGCGCACTCGCAACAACCCCACCTTTCCGCACTTCCTCCAGGACGGCGAGGCAGGCTGGGCCGTTTTGGTGCAACATCGTACGCCTGCGGCGGCGCTGTACGACATTCCAGGGATGATGCAGGGAATCATCGAGAGCCTACCCGCCATCGCGCGTAAGAGCCGCGAGAAATTTGCAGAAGCTGGCGTTACTGGGCACCCCTACGGCTGGAACGCCGCTGACGCAAGACAAGTCCTTATCCGAACCCTGATTTGACCAGACCCGGCCAGGACAGCAAGGCCCACGCCGCCCATCCGCGCGCGAAAGTGCCGAATTATGCCAAGGTAACGATAAGAAGACAGGTTGGCGACCGCCGCCTACTCCGCTGCGGAGGCAAAGAGGCGGCGGATCGCGTCGAAGCGGAAGCGGATCTTCGCAGGGTCGCCGGTTCCCTGCGAGATCGCGGCCTGGAAGTCCACATCCGACATGAGTTCGAGGAACTTCTTCTCGACTCGCCGATAACGCCTGACCAGAACAGCGATCTCACTCTCTGACAGATCTGCCAGACTGACCGCAACGGATTCGAAGAGAGCCTTGTTGATGGGCATCCGCCGACTGCCCCCCTTGCGGTCCACCTTCCGGAAGGCGTATTCGCCGAATATCTCGTACGCCCCGTGCAGCGCACGCTCGAACTGTTCCCACAGCTCGTCGACCTCCTCGGCAGAGAGCTCGTTAAGCGCACGCATGGAGCTGCGGAGAAACGCATCGAAGTCGTCTTCCGTATATGACCACGGGTTGGCCAGCCGGAAGGCGAGGAAACGAAGGATCATCTCGCGGTCGGCCATCCGGTCGCTACGGACCCCATTGCCGGTCGCCGCCTTGAACGCCTCGGAGTCTGCCCACTCCCTCAGGATCTGCCGCCCTTCGCCGGGGATGAGGGCGTGCCGCAGCTCCTGGCGCGACAGAGGCAAGCCTCCCGTGTTGATCCGGGCAAAGATGTTGAACTTGACCTCCTCCGGCGTACCCTTCCTGATCAGGTGCACAATCAGCTCGGTCTCGCGAAGTCGGGTCTGCAGGCGCCCCGGTAGATCCGCGAAGGTCGCCTGGTCGTAGTCCTTGCCGAGGTACTCAAGATCGCGGAGTCGCAGCGGCTCAGCATCGATGGCCTCCGGCTCGACGAACTCCACGATCGTGGTCAGGCGCTGGATGCCATCCACCATCGCCCACGCCTCGTCGTCGGTCTCCGCCGCATAGAAGGTCGGCAGCGGGATGCGCAGCAGGAGCGACTCGATGAGACGGCTCTTGGCCTGGTTACGCCAGATCCCCGCTCGACGCTGGAAGTCCGGCTGCAAGTCGACCCGTCGGGTCCGCACCCGTGAGAGCAACAGATCGACCGTCGTGTTCTTGGTGATCACGTCGATCAGCTCTGGATCGAAGGGCATCCGGATCAGGTCTTCCGGCCCGCTGCCTGCGCCGTCAGACTCGTCCTCCACCTCGACACCCGTCAGGTGACCGAGTGAGTCCAACTCCTCGACGATCTCTTCCGTGGCATCGGACACGTGCTCAACCTCGATCAAGAAGGCACCAGTCGATTCGACCGGGGGCGGGTGAACCTGGGCCGGACGAGCCTAACGGACTTCGAAGGAGATTCGCCCCGCTGGGCGACCGAGTAGGCGTTGTGTCGCATCCGCGACAGAACAACCCTAGAGACGCGCGACAGTCTCCAGGAATGCCTGCCAGCTCCCGCTCCGAGCAAAACTCGGTCGCGAGAGCTCAGCGCTTCCAGCGATCTTCTCCGCGATCTGGACGCTGTCCGCTTCGACGTAAGTCTGGAACTTCGCTGCCGCGCCCGGCGGCCGGACGGCCTTCTTCAGCTCTTCCTTCGCGTTCCGGATCTTGCCGACATCGCGACCCGCGTACTGTCTCGGTGGCTGCCAGCTCGGCCGCACCTGCTGCACGGCATCCGGAAACAGGAACCACCACGATTCCATCTCCCACGCCGGCACGACCGCGTGCACGGGCCACGGCAAGGAACGGAAAGCGCTCTCGATCTTTGCAATCAGCGCCTCGTGTGCCGGCTCCACCTCGTCGGCGTCCTCGTGCATGAGTACGCAGCGGATCGGCGTTCGCACGTTGAAGGCCCGCAGCACGGCTGAGACGCGGGTGGCGTGGCCCGGAAGTCTTCCTGGCGGCACGTTCCGCACCAGCGCCATCGGCTTCCGCAACGGTTTGAGGTTGGCGCGAGGAATGTCCGTCCGCAGTGCTGCCACCAGGACGGCGATGGCCTGCCGGTCATTGTCGTCCTCGCCGAGGATCACCACAGTCTGAGCGCGCTGCTTCGTCGGCTTCGACTTCATTCGGGGCACCCGCCCAGAGCGCCCGAGAACCACAGCTCCCCGAGCCCGATCTCGCCGTGCAACTCGCGTTCCATCGCCCGGACCGTCTCCGGATCGACCGCTGGTATCCGCGAGGCGGCATCCTCACCGCGTTCGCAGACGATCAGCTCCTCGGGGGTGAGCCGGTTGACAAGGGCCGGCGAATGCGTCGCGATCAGGAACTGGGTGTGCTCCGAAGCCTGGCGCAGCAACTCGACCAGGCGATCCAGGATATGCGGATGCAGCCCGTGGTCGATTTCCTCGATGCAGGTGAGGCGGGGCGGCGCCGGGTCGTAGAGCAGCGCGAGGAGCGCCAGAGCACGAATGGACCCGTAGGAAGCCTCCTGCAGGTGTGTGCTGCCCCGCAGCCCCGTCTCGACCAGATTGAGCACCACACCGTGCCCCGCCCCACCGATGGGTGTGAACTCAAGGCTCTGCAGGCCGGGGATGAACGCCCGCGCATCCCGTTGTAACGACGCGAATCGGTCGCGGTGCTCAAGCGCGAGGTACGCGAGAAAGGGTGCCAGGTTGCTGGCGTCGTTCAGGAGGCGCTCACTGACCTGCTGCTCGGAGGGACGACGGGCGGCGGCAACGTCGACATCGAAGACCCGGAAGCTGGCGAAGAGATTCGCCAACGCCTCGACCTGTTCGCCGCCATCGTCCGGGCTGATTCTCGGCAACAAGGCAAGCCCGAGGGAGCCCTCCCGCAGATTGACCGCTGACTCGCGCTCACCCGGTCCGCTGAAAATGATCCTTCCGCCGTCGATCGTGATCTGCCGTTCGACCGCTGCGTGGTCCTTGAACGTGAATTTCTCGGTACGACGTAGGACCGGCCGATCGACTCGCCGGACATCGCGCACCGAAGTGAAGGTCAAGGCGTACGTGTCGGTCGCCGCTCCTTGATCGCCGGCGGCCGTCTCCGCCTCGATGCCGACAAACGGCTCGGGCGCGAGTCCACCTCGGAACTGGACGCGGCTGAACCCTCCACGGCGTTCGAGCGCAGGCTCAAGATCGTCCCTGGTGGCGTCACCCAGGAACGCGATGACATCCAGGAGATTGGATTTCCCCGCGCCGTTCGGACCGACGAGCACGTTCAACGGTGCGAGCTTGACTTCCACGTCCCGTAGGCTGCGGAAGTTGGATACCTTGAGTCTGAGCAGATGCAGGGGACGCCGGTCGGCCACGGCGGAAGCCTACCCCGTCGCTCATACCGTCACAGCGAGACATGGCTGCCACCTTGGCCGAATGGAATCAGTCGCCTGTCGAGACGTTGCCGGTGTCCTCTGCCGGGAAGTCCGAGATCGTCCGCAGGAACTCGCCAGACACAAAGTACGGGTTGTCGCGATCGTTCAGCACTTCGATGAGGATCGCATCGCCGTCGCACTCCAGAACCCGGTACTCATCGCCTACGCTGAGCTGGAAGCCACTCGGTCAAGGCCACCGCCGCTCTGCAGCGATAGTCAGGCGGTCCAACCCGGCAGGTCACCGTCGGCCAGAAGGACGACATCGTTATCGGCGCAAGCACCGAGCCAAGCCTCATCGCCGTATCGCGACACCAGCAGCACAGCGGTGACCTGCACGTCCAGCAGCGCCAACCGATGCCGGTACTCCAGAACCTGACCAAGCCCGACCCGGAGTTGCTCGCTCTCGTTGCCGTTGATCACGCTCTTGACCTCGGCGATGAACTGTCGTCCCTGCCCGTCACGCCATGCCAGATCCACCGGAATGCCATGAAGGCCGGCCCCCGAAGGGAGCCCCGACTCTCGCAAGTGCATGATCAACAATTGACAGAGTCGATCGTGTTCACGCAGACCTGCGAGGTAGGCACCTCCGTCATACGACCGTTGTTTCGGCATCAGCTCTGGCGCAGTGGGCGCTGCGTACGGTCGGTCGAAACCCTGCCCGGTGGCAGGAGAGCCGGCGTGCACAGCAGCCCACACCGCGCACAACACCTCGCCCGCCTGCCACGCCTTGGTCGCATAGTCACGCCGGTCCTTGCGCTGGAACGAGTAGTTCTTCGTGGACAGCCCGGCAGCAAGCATACGAAGGCTGACCATGATCGGTCGGCGCAGAAGCAGCCCGAGGGCTTTGCCGTCGTCCGGGCAGCGGAGCAGAACCTTGTCGTCCTCAAAGGTCACGGTCGAGTCGTCCGGGCGTTCGATCCCCCGCATGGGCCAGTCGTTCTCGGTGTCCAACACGCCGGCCTCGTTCGCGAGTTCGAGCGGCAGCTTGGCCAGCCGAAGCCACACCTCTCCCCCATCCTCGCGAAGGCACAGGAGTTCCAGCGGACCGACGGTCAGTCGCAGCATCGGCCCGTCGCCCAGATCGAACCTGGCCACGTGCCAGTGCTTACCTGCGGTAGCCAGCGCCTCCGGCACGGCCATCCGAATCACGAAGCCCATCAGCGCCCACGAGAACATTTGCTTGGCGTCCAGTCCATCCCGCCAGTCTGCTGCGATCTGTGCCGGTGCGGGGGCGAGCGCTGCCGGAACAGGCTCGGCGAAGACCCACTCGGCGAGTGTGGCCGGGTCGGTAAGTTGCCACAGCCTGGACTTCCGGCGACCGGTCAGCCACCACTCGACGTGGGCGACGTCCTCAGGCAACCACCAGGTCTCGTTGGCCTGGATGGAAACGCTCACTGCTTTGCCTTCCGGCCCCGGGTGGTCTTGGGCGGACGCCACGACGTCAGTGCCTCGTCGGTGAGGTGGAGACGGTTGGTCGTCTCGGCGAGGAAGCCAGCATAAATCTCGGCCGGCGACGAACCCCACTCCGCGTCGAACTCGCCGTGCCACTGGCGTACCCAGGGGAGGATCTCGCGCAGCCCCGCGACCAGCGGCAGCAGTCGGTCGGGAGCCCAGCCGTCTTCCTGCTCGCGGGCGACGATCAGGGTGGCGAGGGCCTGGGCCTGCTCGCGGTGGTCCCAGCCGGCCCAGCCGACCAGCAGCGACGGGTCACCGTCGCGGCCGGCACCCGGGTACGACACGAAGCGTTCCTTGGGTACGTCGAGCTTGCCCCGGTGCTTCCAGTAGCTGGCCTTGGCGAAGTCCGCCGAGGTGTACTTCGGCGGCACCGGGATCTGCTTGCGGAACTCCCGCTTCGCCGCCTCGTCGGGCAGCGCGTCCTCAGCCCGTTGCAGGTCCCACACCTGCTCCCAGTCGGCGCGCTTGCTCAGGCCGGAGTCCTTGTAGCGCAGCGCCGCCAGGTGCGGCACGTGCTCGTCGGCGACCAGGTCGGCGATCACCTTGCCGAGATCCTGACCGGGTGCGTACAACTCGGCGACGGCGAGCACGTCGGGGTCGCGGCGCAACTCGTCGGCGAGCTGTGCGGTGGTCAGCGGGCGCGGCTGCTCCAACCCGTCGACGTGGTGATACCACAGCTCCCGCGCCTCGCACCGATCCAGCAGCCAGTCCCTCAGCGCCCTGGCCTGCATCTTGTCCCAGCCCTCGGTGGCCCACCGCCGCTTGCACTCCGGCCGCTCGATCAAACCGATGTTGCGGTTACCCTCGATGACCGCGATCCGCCGCTGCACGATCGCCTTGTACTCGTCCGACCAGTGCGCCGGCAGCTCGGTGATCGGCGTCGAGCCGTGCCGTGCGAACCACTGTGTCTCCAGCCCCTCGTCACGCATCTTTCGAGCGAGGACGATCTCGAATGCCCGCTGCCCCAGCGACAGCATCGGCGGCCGGACGCTCTCCGGCGCGGTCAGCTCCTCGTCCAGCAGCCCGTAGAGCGAGTAGACCTGCCAGTCCAACTCCTCCTGCAAGCAGATCATCTGCCCCCGGGTGGCGTGCCACTCGTAGGCGGCGGCATCCAGCCGCTCCCGCGTCGGCACCCCAGACCCCGCCACCGCCGCCGGACTCACCCCAGCAAGCCGCTGCGCCAGCCCATCAATCTCCCGAGCAAGTTCCAACGGGTACGCCGACGGTAGGGGAATTCGCTGGACATTTGTTCCGTTGAACGCGAAATGATTCTTCCAATCTTCACTGCCCATCGCCGCATATCCAGCATCGACTCGAGCACCCCCACCCTCCCCCTTATTGTGGCAAACCTGCTTAAGCCAGAAACAGACGGTCGAACTGTTGAGCAGGCCGAGCAACCTAACATGGTCACCTTCGGAGGCACCCTCTACCAATTTGATAACGGGGGCAGTCTGCTTAAATACCCTCCCACCTCGATCCAACACGAAATGGTTATGCGTCGCCACCTCAGCAAACGCGATCGAGAGCGGCAGCCGGTAACGGTCAACAAAAAACATTGAGTACTCAAACCATTGCAGACCACGCGCCAACTGATCACTACCGTAGGCCACCCGATTTGACAATATCCGTCGCAACGGCCACAGCGCGGCCAATACTACCGATTCTGCGGCCGCAGCAAGGCTTTCCGCCCGGTAGGGCCAAATCGACCCGACCGGGCCAGTAATTACCCAATCTCGGGTCGCATCTCCTTCAACAATAGGGCGCACGTAGTCGTCAGGGATTCTCCGGCGACGAAGAAAGCCGCTTCCAACCATGTAGGCGCCATCTTCCCTGGTAACAGCGCCGAAACCGATCCCTTGAACCGCAGATCCGAGAACCTGCCCCGCCGCCAACTCAATCCCCGCCCGAAGTTTGCTCGCGCCACCGCCAGCTACGCTCCACGGGTGAGCACTAAACGCAGCACGGTCGACATCTCCGGCACTTACCCACTCGCTTTCAGAACCGGGGCGATGGATCTGTTCGACGATCGCCCGCCACACGCGCCCCTCACTCGGGTTCGCCGGAGTAGTTGGCTCACCTCGGATACCCATAACACTTCGGATAGCGCCCGCTCGGCGTTGATTGGTGTTCCGGCCTACCAGGATCGTCGTCGGCGTTCCATGTCCGGGGATATAGGCACCCGAGGTATCAATGATGTGGGTAAGATTAACGCGTGTTGCAAATAGCAACTCAATCATTTTCTTGCCAAACTCACGCTTCATGAACGAGTTGGCGGTGATCTGTCCAACATAGCCGGCGCCTTCGCCACGCGCATCGGCTGAAATGCCCAGCTCGAAGAATCGCTGTGCGAACGGGACAGAAAGCGCATACTCCCTGTAACACGTGTCGTACATGTCTCGGTATGCCTCAGCCAGCCTGCGATCTTTGACGGTAATGTAGGGAGGGTTACCGACAACCACGTGATAGCGACCAGGGGATAGAATACCAGTATTCTCCTGCACGTCCTCCGTGGCGTAGGCGAATTCTGTCATCGGGTCATCGCCGAAAAGCGTGCCAGCCCGGTGCTTAATTAGGGAGTCGCCGACGGCGAGGTGCATAGGGAAGGTGTAGACGGTCGAGTCGGCGAGGGTTTTGACGTTGCTGGCGCGGAGGGCGGCTACCAGGAGGCGGAAGCGGGCGATGGCTACCGCGAAGGGGTTGATGTCTACGCCGTGGACGGCGTCGAGGGCGAGGCGTACGCGCTCGTGGGGGTCGCGGTTGGGGGCGTGGCGTTCCCACTCTTTCAGCAGTCGCTCGAACGCGCCTAGGACGAAGTGGCCGGAGCCGCAGGTGGGGTCGATCATCTTGACCACGTCGTGGCCGAACTCTTCGATCGCCGGGGTCAGCGTCAGGTCGAGGATGAACTCCTCGACGAACTCCGGCGTCTGGAGCAGGGCGTAGGTCTTGCGGGCGGCTTCGGAGAGATCCTGGTAGAGGTCGCCGAGGAATCGGGTGTCCCACTCGGGGTCGGTGAAGTCGTGCAGCAGGTCGCCTGCTTCGCCGCGTCGACGCCAGAAGCCGATCAGGTTCTTCGCCTCGTCGTGGGAGAGCGGAATCTGGTAAAGCGGGTTGTGCCGCTTGTCGAAGAGTGACTTGCCTGCCTGGGTGCTGGCGATGGCGTCGAAGCCCTGTTCCACCCAGCCGCGCAGGGTCTCCTCCGGCCGGTCGCGGAAGAACTGCGCCTCGGCTTCCTCGGCCAGCACCAGGCGGTCGCCCGGCCCGGCCAGGTAGGGGTCGGGTAGCAGGCCGTTATCCTCACAGAAGCGCACGAAGACGGTGCCGAGCACCCAGGCCACGGCGACCTGTGTCACCCGCTCGTCGCGCCAGGCTGTCCAGGTGGCGGCGGTACGGCCGACCTTGAAGGCGTGGTCGTATTCGCCACGCAGTCGGGAGTGCACCTCCCCGACCGTCTCGGCCTGCTCCCGCAGGTCCTTCTCCAGATTCTTGACCTGCTTCTGCAGGTCCGACAAGAGCAGTTTCCGGTCGACCACGCGACGACTCTAGCCGTCCCGCTCACGGGACGGGGCACCCGTAAGGTCCGTTTCCGTCGCCGAGCCGCTACCTACGGCTCCCGCATCCAGGTCTTCGGATCGGTCACGAAGACCCCCTTGCCTTGGTGCCGTCGGATGACCCGCAGCGCTTCCAGCCGGACGTAGACCATCTGGATGGTGGACGTGCCCACCTTGTAGTCCGCCGCCATCTGGGCAATCGACGGCAGCTTGTCTTCCGGCTTCAGCTTCCGCGCCTCGACAGCAGCGATGAGGTCGTCAGCGATACGGATGTAGTCAGGCGTTGTAGGCATGGCGCTCCTTGCGTGGCTCGCCAATTCGATCACGAAACGCCCACGAACGACAACAATCAGTGGTTGACTTAAACGACTAAGCCGTTAGTGTTGGACGCGAGCCGCTCCTCGCGTGGCAACGAGTTCGGCTCATCCCCCTGGTCGGGGCGGGTGCGCGTGCCCGTCCCGACCCTGTGAGCTGCTCTGTCGTCGTACCGCCGAACTGGGCTGCGGCGGCCGAGCGGGCGGGCCGTGCGGACGCCGGCCACGCACGGTCCGCCCTTCCACGCACCACCGCACCGACCCTCCGCGCTCCAGCCTGCCCCGAGGAAAGGATCGTCGTGGCCCAGGTGTATCGAGGTGGCCAGCCCTACGGGGCCGGTCGCCTGACCCGACTGACCCCGCACGAGGTACGCAACCACACGTTCGCCCCGCGTCGCCGTGGTGTCGACCCCGATCAGGTACGCGAATTCCAGGCCACGGTCGGCGACGAGCTGGCCGAGCTGCACCGGCAGGTCCGCACGCTCGCCCAGGAGAACGAGCGGCTCAAGCGGGCGCTGCGCGACTGGCAGTCGATGCACGCCCGGCACTGCCGACCACCGAATCAGGCCCGCTGGTGACCGCGCGCCCGGTCCCCGGCGACCTGCTTTGGATCGACGGTCGCGCGTCGGTGCAGTTCGCCGGGGGCCGGGCGCTGACCCTACGCGTCGTCTCGACCAGCGACCGACAGGCGTACGACGGTTGGATCTGGCTGACCGGGTACGTCATCGACCGGCGCGGCAACGCCACCGCCAAACGCGAGATCTACGTCCAACTCGCCGGGCTGCGTCCCGCCTCGGTGCCCGCTCCCCCTCGCCAGGTCAGCCGGCGCGGTGAAGCTGGTGGGCCGCGCGGAGTGTCGGCACGACCGTCCCGTCCAGGTACGGCGCCGAGGTGAGTCGCCCCCAGTGGTCGGTGAGGCGCATCGCCGACGGATGGGTGAAGGCGGCGACCAGCGTGTCCACTCCAGCGATCCGGGCGCGTTCGAGGTGCGATCCGAGCCGACGGCGGTTACTCATCACCGTGGTGAGAGTCCGGTGGACCTCGACTCCCTGCACGATGCACAACGTCGGTTCGAGAATCCGTACGGTCGCTGACAGATGTGGCAGGCAGTTGCGGCTCATGGTCGGGTTCCCCAGCGACTTCGCGCTTCCGGCCACCGTGGCCGAGCACAGGCGCAGGTTCGCCATGGCGTAGGCGTCGAACAGATGCACGGACCGGAGCCGGCCGGGAAGGCGAAGTAGTTCCCCGTTTCGGTCCGGTCCCGGATCTCGGCCGACCGCGAGCCGCAGCGCGCTGGCGACGCCCCTCATGTGTGGGTTCCGGGAGGGGAAGGCGGTTGCGGCGGAGGTCATCACCTTGGTGTGCCGTTCGTCCAAGCTCACGCCCTCGCGCGGTCGGCCGGTCTCCATGGCGATGACCAGGATGCGCAGCGGACGGTCACCGAGCCGCAGGTCGTAGTGCCGACCCACGTGGGAGAGCTGGCCGGCGGCGAAGGCCGCGTTCGGCCGCGCCGCGCCGGCTCGGTCACGAAGGGCACTGCGCCGGCACCGGTCGAGACTCCGGCACACGCAGGCACCCGACTCGGCGAGAACGTTCGCCATCAGGTAACGACGAAGACTCTCGATCCGGCGAGCGGTCGCAGCCGGGTCACTGGCGAGGCGGGACGCCTTGTCCGCGAACATCGGACTCAGCCCGTGGTGTCCGGTGCGAGCACCGCCGGTGCGTCGAGGTCGTTGACGGGTACGCCGAGCCATCGAAACCGGCCGTTGCTGCCGGGTAGGTCGGTGTAGTCCCGCCACCTGAGGACGTAGTCGCCGGTCAGGTCGCGTTGGTTCGGCAGATGGTGGCTGCCGTCGTGTCCCCACCGAAGAGTGCCGGTGAGCCGCCTGCCGTCGTGGAGACGGAACTCCTGGTCCCTGGTGGTCCGGGTGGGCGGCGGTGCGTTCCACAGGGTGCGGTCGTTGGTCAGGAGGATCGCGAGGCCGTTCGTCGCCGTATCGCCGGAGCGGCAGAATCGCTCCAGCCTCGCGACGTCGAAGACGAAGTTTCGCCGCGCCAGGTCGGTGGCGGCATGGCCACGCAGCCGGAACTCTTCGTCCGTCCCCGGGTCGGTGCCGACCCAGCGGGCCGTGAAGTACTTGAACTCGATCGCGGTGCGTCCGTTCGGGCCGTAACAGAGTAGGTCGAGGTATTCGGACTTCTCCTGCCGCACCTCCAACCGGACTGATACGGCTGCGTCGATCCGGTGGACCGCCCAGGCGAAGGCGTGCTGGAAGTCCGCCTCCGAGTGGAACACCCTCCGCTTGGCCCGCAACTCCTCCATCACGGAGTCCAACGTCACCGCTCCCGCGATTCGCACCTGTGCTCCTCCCCTGTCCCACCGGTCCGACCACAATGGTCCGGCCACGACGATCCGGATGGACATGGTGACCGAACGCAGCCACGCTACGGAACAACCGATCAGGCAGGGGCCTCCACCGACCGCACCGGTCAGCCTCGACTGAGCGCCTCGCGGAGGAGGACGGTCTCCTTCGCACTCGGCGGCCCGGCCGCACCCGCGTGCCACTCGATTACGAGCCGTTGGCCGGACGGCAGTGCGTACAGACGTACCGCCCGACTCGGCACCCCTGATCCGTAGTCGGTGCCGCCGGCACCCAGCCTGCCCAACTCCGGCAGCCCGAGCGCCAGGGCGACGCCGTCCCACGGCCGACCGAACGCGAAGACATCCTGCACCGGCAGCTCCGCGAGCGGCTGCCACACGAACTCCTCGATGATGCGCGGAGGCGGTTTCAGCGGGGCGGTGATGGCTTTCGAGTGCCACGGGTAGCACTCGAAGATCAAGAGGTCACGGTGGTCAGCGTCCGGATCCTGGAGCCAGCGCCGGGTGAACTCAAGCCGGGCGAGGTAGTACTTGTTACGCCCCATCTCCTCAGGGAGCGTCCACGGCGGCCGGTTGTAGGGGCAGGTGGTGGCCCACGTGCTGTATGCGCCGAGCTGCCTGATCTCTTCGGCGAAGATGCCGTCCCGCCCCTGGAAGCGGGGCCGGAACTCGCCAGGGTTCAGACCGAGCACCACCATCCGCGGCGTGTGCTCCAGGCCGAGCAGGTCACCGTGGTATGGCTCCGGGAAACCCGCTCGGGTCACCTCGCCAGGTCCGGCACCCACGTAGGAGTCGAACCATTCCTCGATCTGCTGCGGCAGGTGGTCGTCACCGCCGAGCCACGCCTCGACATGGGCATCCCAGAAGGCCGCGACGCGCTGCCGCGCGGAGATCGCCATGGCCGAGACGGTAGCGACATCGCACGGACAGAGCCAGAGGGCTCCGGGGATCATGGCGGCCGCCGCCTGGCCAGGATGGCGAGGGTTTCCCGGCGCACCGCCTCCGGCTCGAACACGAGCCGACGATGCGCGAAACGGACTACCAGGATGCCGAGTGCTGCCAGTTGGGCGTCGCGGCGCAGATCGATCTCGCGCTGTCGTGGATCGCCGTGGGTGGTGGCACCGTCGAGTTCGATGTTGACGCGTTCCGGTTCGGCGTAAAGGTCGAGGTAGACGTTGCGGCGGCCGAGTTGGATTCGCACCTGCCGCTGGAACGTCGGCATGCCCGGGCCGGTGAAGACCCGCTCGTGTCCCCAGATCTCCAACGGGCTGCGGCAGCCCTCGGCGAGCCGCGCCAGCAGGGTGCTGAGCACTGCTCGGCCAGGCACCCGTGTCGTGCCGTCGAGCGCAGCTTGCAGCCGCTCAGGCGTGGTCAGCCGGTTGTTGACCGCGCTGATCATCGGCGTCCGTTGCTCGCTCCGGGGCAGCATCGGCCAGGAGTCGAGCAGGGCACGCTCGATGGTGGTCACCGGCAGTCCCTGACGTATCCGCGACGTCGGTGGGGCGATGCTGAGGTGACGGCGTCGGTGAACCCGCACTCCGGGCCAGCTTCGCAGGCCGCAGGCAACCGGAGTGCTCACGTGCAGCAGGTCTCCGGGCAGTTGTCGGCGCAGCCCCCACACGTCGAGGGCGGTGAGGTGGCTGAGTGCGCCGCGCCCGCCCACCCAGGCGGCGACCGCGCGGCGGCCGAGGGCGGGGCCGATCCGGGTGAGCGGCGAGGTGGCGGCGCGTTCGATTCGGGCATTGAGCAGGTGCGCTGCCGCGAACACCTCGGGGAGTACCCGCACCAGGTCGCCGTTGGCGCACGCCCGTTGCAGGATCCACTCCGGCACGACCTGCTCGACGACGGATCGGGTCACCAGCCCTCGGCCCCGCTCCACGAGTTCCGCCAACACCGCATCCATGCCACCGACCGTGCCGCCCCACGCCAACGTCCCGCAACGGCGAAGCGCCACACCTGTGGACGACGGGCCCGCTGTGGACAACCCCCACCACCTACCACCATCTGCTACGGCGCACGCCGCTCGTGGGCGTCATCGTGGCGGTGTGGCTGTTCACGCGTCGGCGTGTCGAGCAGCTACACCGCCACGATCGAAGGAACCGCCACGATCAGCTCAGACCGGGGCGGAGCTGCGGTGGGCGTTGACGGCCCAGGCGTCGGGGAGGGCAATCCATTCGTTGTCACCCACCGGGACCACCGCGCCGTCCAGCTTGGGCAGCGTGCCCGGGTCCTCCATCGGGCAGAGCAGCCACAGCTCCCCCGCCCCGCCGCGTGCCGCGTCCGCCAACTCGTGGAGCCGCTCCATCGCCCGGTAACGCGCCAGCATTGCCGCGTCGTGCAGCAGCACCGGCCCGGCGTCGACGCGCAGTTCGGCGTGCAGCAACGGCACCGCCAGGTGCCACGCCTGCTCGACGTACTCGCCGAGTTTGATGGCGCTCCGCGAGCCCGCCTCGGCGACGTCCGCGCCCAGCACCGTCTCCCAGGTGGGCTTCGGCCGGGCGTCGACCAGGCCGCGCAGCTCACGCAGGAACACCGTCGCCACGTTGACCGGCCGGGCGTCGAAACGTCGGGCCAGTTCCTGGCGGGCCAGCGCATACCGGTTGAGGCGTACCGTCAGCGCGCGGAATCCTCCGGCGGACCTGGCGCCGGTCAGTCGCTCCTCGGCCCGCATCGCCTCCGCCAGCTCGGGGGACTCGGCGGCCCAGCGGCTCGGTGCGTTCGTGGCCGAGGGGCGGCGCTGGACGATCGACATCGACGACGAGCCGGCGCGCGGTGGTGGCGGGACGTAGTGGTCGCGGTTCCAGCGCAGCTCGAAGCCGGCCTCGGCGAGCAGCCGGTCCAACTTCGGGTGCGGCGGCAGCGATGCCTCCAGTTCGGGGAACCGGGCGGTCACCCGCTGGACGACCTGATCCGGGGTCAGGCCCCGCTGCCCCTCGGAGCTGGTCGCCGGTGGCAGCACGCCGGCCTGGGCCAGCCGCAGCGCGCGGACCGGGTCGAGGTTGCGCGGGTACAGCTCCAGCCGGGCGGTCGCGGCGGCCCGTTCCGAGGCCACGGCGGCGAGCAGCACCCGTCGCCGGTCGTCGATCGCGTCGGCCGCGCCGCCGGGCGCGGTCACCGCCGCGAGGGTACGCAGCACCGTCGCCGCGCTGGGCAGCACCTCGCTGGCGGCGAGCTTGTCGGCCGCCTTGCCGAGCGCGTCGGCGTAGTCGAGCAGGGCCGGTGCGGCCGGGGTGTCCGGGGCGTCGTCCTCGCCCGCTTCGAGCGCCACGAGCAGCCGGTCGCCGTCCTTGTGCGGCTTGCCGTCGATGTCAGCTCGGCCGTGCCGGCGCAGCAGCAGACGCGGCTCGTCCTCAAGCGCGTCGATCTCGACCGCCGCCCGCACGGCAGCGACCGCCACCGCGCGCCGCAGTTCGTCGCCGGTACGCACCGAGCCACGGCTGACGAGCAGGGCCGCCGCCAGCTCGGCCACCCCCATCACCCGCCCGCCGTCGCGCAACAGCTCGATGACCTGGGTACGCACACTGCCCACCACCGGCAGGTCCTGCCACCGCTTGCGCTGTTTGCCGAGGATCTGCGCGATCCGTCCGGCGCTGACCCCGACTGCGGTGGCGACCTGTGGCTGCTGCGGCCAGAGCTGCAGCGCGGGTAGCGTGCCGGTGGCGTCCGGCAGGTTCAGCAGTAGCCGGGTGGCCTCCACCTCGGCGGCGTTGCGGCCGTTGTTGCCGGGCACGAGCAGCGTGGCGATCGCGTCGAGGCCGACGCGTACCAGGTCGGTGTCGCGGTTCGGCGTGGTGGTCTCGCTGGTGACCTCGACGGTGGCCGCCTTGCGGGCGGCGCCCGAGGTGGGCACGGTCTCGCGCTCCCCCAGCCGGGTACGCCACTCCTTGACCCGGCGCTGCAACTCCTTACGCGTCTTCGCGCCGAGGCCGGGCAGCGTGGCGAACGTGTTGTTGCCGACGGCCAGCAGCTCGCCGACGGTGGTGGCGTCGACCCGGTGGGCGGCGGAGACCGCCCGGGGGGTGAGCCCGGCGGCCTCCAGGGCGGTGGCGCGGGTGGCCTTGCCGGCGGCTTCCTCGCGGGCCTTCTCGGCGGCCCTCTCGTCGGGCTCCTCGGTCTCGATCTCCGGGTGCTCGGTGCCGACCGGGGTGCTCGCGTCGGAGCGGCGGAACACCTGCTGCCAGGCGTCGCGTAGGTCCTTGAGGGTGGCGAACCGACGACGGTGGTCGCGGTGCAGCGCCTCGTGGAAGAAGTCCACCAGGCCGTCGCGGATCGCCGGGTCGAACGCCTCGGCCGCGAGCACCGGGGGCCCCTCGGTGAGCTGTGGTTCGGTGCCACCATCGCCCCAGACCGGCAGCTCACCGGAGGCCATCTCGTGCAGGGTCACCGCGAGGGCGTACCACTCGGCGTGCTTGTCGTAGACCTGCCGACTCGCCGTGCCGAGGAACGGGTCGAGGTAGCGGGGGGTGCCGGCGGCCAACTCCTTCACAGAGACGCCGGCCAGGGAGAAGTCGAAGAGCACGAGCTGGCGAGTGCGGTTGGGGCGTACCCGGATGGCGATGTTGTCCGGCTTGATGTCCCGGTGGTAGACGCCCTCGCCCTCCAGGTAGTCGAGGGCACCGAACAGATAGTCGCTGTAGGTCTCCAGCTCGTCGACGGTGAGACGGCCGTCGTCGCGGAGCTTGCGGGCCAGCGTCAGCTCACCGGCGTGTTCGAGGACGATCACCGTACGGCCGGCGATCTGCAGCGGCTCCGGTCGGGCCAGCCGGATCACCCGGGAGTCGGTCAGCGGTCGAAGGACCCGGGCCTCGTGGGCGAGCCGAGCCCCCTTCTCGTCGGAGAGACCGACCTTGAGCACCTCGTCCCTGCCGGTGCGCTCGTTGTGGACGAGGAAGGCCCGGCACGTCGACCCGGTGCCCAACCGCTTCCTGACCGTCCATTCGTCGACCCGCTCGCCGCCACGCGCCTCCAGCGGGTCGACGTCTTCCGGTTCGGCCGCCGCAGGATGCACGGAGGGTGGCGGGGCGGTCAGTTCCTCCTCCACCACCTGGAGCATCTCGACGAAGTCGGTGACGGTGGTGAGGCGTTGGGCCGGGATGGGAGCGGTGGCGGCCTGGATCAGCTCGTCGGCGAACTCGGTGATCCCGTCGGCCACCGACGAGGGGCGCAGGCCGTTGTCGCGGGCGATCCGCGACAACAACTCCTGCCGCTTCGCCGCAGGCGGCTGCCCGGTGAGGATCAGATACGCCAGGACACCGAGCCCGAAGACGTCCATCGCGACCGGATCCGGTCGGGGGGCGGTCAACTCCGGAGCCAGGTACGCCTCGGCCGACAGCTCGATGTGGGAGGAGGCGTGCGAGGAGAGCGTGACCGGGTCGGCGCTGCTGCCTCCGACCGACTCGGTGGCTCGGGTGGCCGCCTGCCAGTCGCTGATCTGCACCTGCGGGACCAGCCACGCCTCCTCGTCGCTGCCGCCCCGACGCTTTCGTCCCGGCGCGACCAGGACGCTGCGGGCGGAGAGGGCACGATGGTGTAGGCGGCGGCCATGGGCGTACGCCACCGCCTCGGCGAGCTGGCGGATCATCGCCAGGCGGGTCAGCGGGTCGAGCTTCTCGCCGTACTGGGTGACGTAGTGGTCCAGCCGCATCGACCGCGGGTCGTGGCGGAAGATCAGGGCGGGCCCGGCCTCGTGCGATTCCATCGAGTCGACCCGGACGATGCCCGGGTGGTTGATGCCGTGCAGCACCGTCATCTCACGTTTGGCGGCCCGCTCGATGCTCGCCCGCTCGGCCTGCACGGCGTTGCGTTCGACCAGATAGATGCGGATACGGCGGCGTTCCCGCTCCAGGTCACGGTGGCGGGCGTGGTGGTCCTGCCAGGTGGGCCCCAGGTCGAATGGTTTGGTCTCCAGCTCCCAGGAGCCGATCTGGTAGTGCTTGCGGCTGCGGGCGATACCGACCGCGCCGAGCAGATCGGGTAGTGCCCCGGACACCTCCTTGGTGACCCGGTACTTCTCGTCCTGCGGCGGACGCTGCAGGAGCGAGCCGATGGTCGGCAGCGGGCCGGGCTCGCGGCCGGGCGCCGGGTCCGGCCCATAGATGCCGTGCAGGTGATGGTCGGAGAGCCCGATGTGCAGACCGGGCTTGGAGAGGAACACCGCCGCCTGTACGAACGGGACCTTGATCCGTGGCCCCTTCCGCTGTCCCGCCGCGACCTGAAGCAACGACTTCAACTTCTTGGCCTTGGCGTCCGCCAGGTGCAGTGGGTTGTCGAAGGTGCGGGTACCGCTCGGGCCGTGCAGCAGCCAGTTCGAACCACTCGAGGTGAGCCGGCCGTTCCAGCTCTTGATCTCGATCAGGTAGAGCCCGCCCGGCGCGGCGACAAGCAGGTCGACCTCGTAGGGGTGTCCGGTCTGTGCGGTGAACGTGAAGTTCGACCAGGCGCGGTAGGGCTCGGTGTCCGGCAGCAGCGCCTGCACGTAGGCGAGCGCCTCCCGCTCGTGCGCGAACTGCGAGGGGGTGATCGTCGTCCACCGGCCTTCCTGCATGGGCAGATCCTATGCGGCACGGTGTCACGATCGAGGGGGCCAGGCGGCGCGCCGAGTGGTTCGGGGCGCACCAGCCGTCCCCCTACCGGTGGGGGCGATCGGTTATAAGAGACGGATGGAACTGCCACCGTATCTGGTCACCATGCCGATGCACGCGATCACCGAGATGCACGGCGAGGCCGGTCTGCGGGAGCGGTTCCGGCTGGAGATCAAGGTCTTCGACGAGTACGCCCGACACCGCCTCGACGAGGCGTTGGCACTGGCCTCAAGGCTGCACCGGGACGACCGACGATCCCGCGAGCCGTACGTCAACCACCTGCTCCGGGTGGCCATCCGGATGGTGCACTACTACGAGGTACGCGACGTCGACGTGATCGTCGCCGGGCTGCTCCACGACGCGGTGGAGGACCACCCGGCCGAGCTGGCCGGGTGCGGGGCCGACGAACCGAGCGGGTCCGAGCCAGGAGAACCAAGGAAACCCAGTGTGTCCGACCAGACCGGGGCGGCGCTGGAGGTGCTCGCGGAGCGGTTCGGGCCCCGGGTGGCGCGGCTGGTGGCGGCGGTGACGAATCCGCCGTGGGATCCGGGGCGGGACCGCGACGAGCAGTACCACGAGCACGTCGCCGCCAGCCTGGAGCGGGAGCCGTGGGCGCGGGTCATCAAGATCTCCGACTTCACGGACAACGGCGTCGGCGTGATCCATTCGGTCGGGCCGAAGGTCGAGTCGTTGGCGCGGAAGTACCGGCCGCTGGTGCCGGCCTACCGTGATCTCGTCACCCGCACTGACACTCCGCTTCTCCCTGCCGTGCGGCGGCACATCCTCGACCAGCTCGACCTGGCCGAGGAGCGCTTCAGCGCCATCCTCGACCAACCCGCCCACCCCGCCTGACCGGCACCACCCGACCCGACCGGCCTGACCGGTCCCCGGCCGAGCCACCTCACCCGACCGGCACACCCGCCCCACCCGGTCTCACCCCACCGGCCGGGTGACCAACCCCGGGCGATCAGCGCCGGTCAGGCGGTGCCGTCGGCCAGGTTTCGGGCCTCGGCGGCCTGGATCTCGGCGGCGCGGCGTTGGTACTCGGCGATCAGCGCCAACTCCTCGGTGCGGTACTCGGCGTTCAGTTCGCCGAGTCGGGTCATCATGCCGATGAACAGGCGGCCGATCCGGGCGATGCCCTCCTCGGTGGCGACGATGGCGACCTTGCGGCCGTCGCGGGGGTGGGGTTCGCGGGTGACGAAGCCCTTGCTCTCCAGCCGGTCGAGGACGTCGCTGATCGAGTTCTTGGCCAGGCCGGTCTGCTCGGCCAGCTCGCTCACCGACGGGTGACCGTGCCGCTGGACGAGTTCGAGGACCTTCTCCTCGGTCGGGCCGAGGCCGACCCGCCGGGACAGGTTCGTGTGGAACAGCACCATCGCCGTGCTGAGCAGGCGGCCGGAGTCGGCCAACGCGCCCAGCGCTTCGGCTCGGGCCGGTTCCTCCTGCGTTGACCCGCTCATGGCACCATGCTAACTTCCAATCGTTCGTTCGGTCGAACGAAATATTTTAACGGGGGCTTGATCATGAGGATTCTCGTCGTCGGCGGGGGGATCGCCGGTGCGACACTTGCCGTCGCGCTGCGGCACGCCGGGCTCGACCCACTGGTGGTGGAGGCTCGCCACAGCCGGGCGGCGCTGGGCGGTGCTTTCCTGACGCTGGCGCCCAACGGGGTGAACGCGCTGCGGGCGATCGGGCTCGGCGACGTGCCCAGCGCCGCCGAGGGCTTCGAGGTGTCGGGGCTGGACATGCACAACGCCCGGGGCCGGCGCATCGCGGAGCTGGCCGGGGAGCACGACCTCGACCGGTACGGTGCGCGGGGGGTCGTGCTCCGGCGGGCCCGGCTGCACGCCGAACTCACCCGGCGCGCCCAGGCGGCCGGCGCCCGCTACCGTTTCGGCGCGCGCCTGGTCGACCTGCGCGACCACGCGGCCGGGGTCACCGCCGTCTTCGCCGACGACGAGACCGTCGAGGTCGACGCGGTGATCGGTGCCGACGGGATCTGGTCCAGGGTACGGCGACTGACCTGGCCCGACGCGCCCCGACCGAGGTACACCGGCATCGTCGACTGCGGCGGCTGGACGACGGTGGACCTGCCCGACACCAGCCGCCAACAGATGTACTTCGGCCACCGGGCGTTCTTCGGCTTCGTGGTGCGGGACTCGCTCGCCTACTGGTTCACCAACGTGCCCCGGCGCGACGAGCCGGAGCGCACCGAGTTCGACAATCTCGACCACCAGGACTGGATGACGAGGATCCGGGAGCTGCACGCCGATGATCCCGCGCCGGTGCGGGCCGTGCTCGGTGCGGCGAACCGCTCGCTCGGCGCCTGGCCGCTGTACGACCTGCCCGACCTGCCCGCCTGGCACACGAGCACCGTCTGTCTCGTCGGCGACGCCGCGCACGCGGTCAGCCCGTCCACCGGCCAGGGGGCGAGCCTGGCCATCGAGGACGCGGTGGTGCTGGCCCGCCACCTGGGCGAGGGGCACCGGCCGGAGACCGCCTTCGCCGGTTTCGTGGCCGAGCGCAAGAGCCGCGCCGAGAAGATCGTGCGGTTCGGCCGCCAGATCGGCGACCGCAAGGCTAGTTCCGCCGCCGGCAACCTCTTCCGCGACCTCACCCTGGGCTTCTTCCTCCGGATGGGCGCCAAAGCCGCCCGCGAGCAGTACGCCTATCGCGTCCCGCAGCTGCCGGAGTCTCCGTACGGTCCGGGGGCGACGCGTGCCTGAGCCCTCGACCCGGATCAGGGTGCTCAACCGGATCGTGCGGGTGCTGCTCGTCGTCGGCGTCGTCGGGCACGCCGCCCTGGCCTGCCTGCAACCCTTCCTGGCCGGTTGGAGCCTGGACGGGGACGGCACGGCGCTGCTGCTGCACGGCGCGAACGGCGGCGTCATCGTGTCGTTGTCGATGGCGTTGATCCCGCTGGGTGTGCTGTGGTGGCGTCCGGGCGGCGGCACCCTCTGGGCACCGGTGCTGGCGCTGCTGCTCTTCGCCGCCGAGACCTTCCAGCTCGGCATGGGGTACGCCGACATCCTGGTGATCCACGTGCCGCTCGGTGTCGGCATCCTCCTCGGTTCGCTGCTGCTCTGCGGCATCACCCTGTTCCGACGCCCGCGCGCCACAGGCGTCAGGGCCGAGCGAAAGGCGCTGTCGTGAGCCGCCCCTCCCCCGGCATGAGCCGCCGCGCCCTGCTGCGGCTCGGCGCGCTAGGGGTCGGTGCGGGCGCGATCGCCTCGGTCGCCGGCTGCGACATCTTCGAGCCGAGGGGGCCGATCGACACCTCCGGCACGGTCGACTTCCGCAACCCGCTGCGCATTCCCGAGCCGGCCCGACCGACCCGCCGCGACGGCGTGACCGTCTTCGACCTCACCGCCCAGGCCGGTCGTACCGCCCTGATGCCCGGCGGCGACGCGGAGACCTGGGGGATCAACGGGCCGCTGCTCGGTCCCACGCTGCGGGCCCGGCGCGGCGAGACGGTGCGGATCGATTTCACCAACCGGCTCGACGAGGCGACCACGCTGCACTGGCACGGTATGCACCTGCCCGCCGCCGCGGACGGTGGACCGCACCAGATGGTGCCGCCCGGTGGTGTCTGGTCACCGTCGTGGCGGGTCGACCAGCCGGCCGCGACGCTGTGGTACCACCCGCATCCGCACGGGAAGACCGAACGGCACGTCTACCGGGGCATGGGCGGGTTGTTCATCGTGGACGACGACGAGGAATCCGCGCTGGACCTGCCCCGGGAGTACGGCGTCGACGACATCCCGGTCATCGTCCAGGACAAGACCTTCGACGCGAAGGGTCGCCTCCTGGAGACGTCCCGGCGCGACAACGGCATGGTCGGCGACACGATCCTGGTCAACGGTACGGTCGGGCCGGTGCTCGACGTCACCGCCGAGCGCACCCGGTTGCGGCTGCTCAACGCCTCGACCGCGCGCAGCTACTCGCTCGGGTTCGCCGACGGTCGCGGCTTCGCCGTGATCGCCAGCGACGGCGGACTGCTCCGCGCGCCCGTCGAGATGACGCGTGTGCTGCTCACTCCGGGTGAACGGGTGGAGGTCGTCGTCACGATGGCGGCGGGTGAGACGACGACGCTGCGGTCGTACCCGCAGCAGCTCGGTCTGGCGGCGGGCCGGGAGCGCAGCGTCGGCGCGGCCGACACGTTGGACGTCCTGTTGCTGCGGGCGGCGACCCGGTTGACGCCGGCGGCGGCGCTGCCGACGCGGCTGGCGCGCATCGACGCGCTGGATCCTTCCTCAGCTGTCGCAACGAGGCAGTTCGAGCTGCGCAACAACCTGATCAACCGCCAGGCGATGGACATGAACCGGATCGACACCGTGGTCACGGTGGACACCACCGAGGTCTGGGAGGTCTGGAACGGCCACCATCAGCCGCACAACTTCCACGTGCACGACGTGCAGTTCCAGGTGCTCAGCGTGGACGGCCGGGCACCCGCGCCGGAACTCGCCGGGTGGAAGGACACCATCTATCTCCCGCCGGAGGTGCGGTTCCGGCTGATCATGCGGTTCACCGAGTACGCGGACCCGACCGTGCCGTACATGTACCACTGTCACCTGTTGTGGCACGAGGACCAGGGAATGATGGGGCAGTTCGTGGTCGTCGAGCCCGGTCAGGCACCGGGCGCGCTCCACCACGACCACGGAGGCTGACCCGGCCGCGTCACCGCGACCCGGCCGGGCGGTCGACGGGGGGCCGGGTCGCGGTGGACGGGAGGTCCCGGTCGCCCAGGCGGCCCTGCAACAGGGTGGCCTGGGCGACCGAACCGCCGCCCACACCGAGGCCGTTCCGGGCCGCGTCGTAGAAGTGGTCACGGGCCTCGTTGGCCCGGTGCAGCAGCGCCGGCAGGTCGTCGGTGGGCCTGCCCTGGGCGACGCGCTCGATCGCCCAGACCGCGTCGCGCCACGCCCGTGCCGCGGTCACCGTCGGACCGTCGCCGAGCAGCAGTACGTTCTCCCAGGCCAGGGTGTGGCGGAAGTCGGCCTCGACGAGGTTGGCCAGCTCCCGCTCGCGGTCCACCGGCACCCCTCGCCATCCGGGCAACAGCCGGCCGGAGGTGGCGTGCACCTCCTTGAGCGCCCGCGCGAACTCGGCGTACGCGTCGAGTCGCCGCTCGTCCCAGCGCACCGTCTGGGTACGCCGCCAGCGCGACCGGTCGGCCAGCGATGTGGCGACGATCGTGCCGACGGTGCCGATCAGCACACCGAGCAGGGCAGGCAGTTGCGCCATCAGGCTTCCCACCACCCGAAGACTGCCACCTGCGGGCAAGGTGGAGGGGCATGGGATTCCCGCCCGAGGCGGTATGTTCACCTTCGACAGTGGACGGAGCCTGGATACGATGATCCAATCGAGCACAGGTCCGTCACCCGATCCCGTCGACAGGAGCTAGGCATGGCCAGCCCGGATCCCGAACTCGCCGCGAAGCTCCAGCCCGAGGTGCCGCACGCCGCCCGGATCTGGAACTACTGGATGGGCGGGAAGGACAACTTCCAGTCCGACCGGGCCGCCGGTGACGCCGTGGCGGAGGTCTACCCCGAGATCGTGGTGATGGCCCAGCAGTCGCGCAAGTTCCTCATCCAGGCGGTGCGCTACCTGGCCGCCGAGGCGGGCGTCCGACAGTTCCTCGACATCGGCACCGGCCTGCCCACGATGCAGAACACCCACGAGGTCGCCCAGGCCATCGCGCCCGACTCGCGCATCGTCTACGTCGACAACGACCCGATGGTGCTGGTCCACGCCCGCGCGCTGCTGTCCAGCACCACCTCCGAGGGCGTCACCACGTACGTGCCCGCCGACTACCACGACCCCGAGAAGATCCTCGCCGAGGCCGCCAAGACGCTCGACTTCGACCAGCCCGTCGCGGTGATGTACATGGGTGTGATGGGCTACGAGCCGGACCTGGACGTGATCCGTGCCATCGTCGGCCGGACCATGGAGGCCACCGCCTCCGGCAGTCACCTCGTGCTCTGGGACGGCACTGACACCAGCCCCGAGGTCGTCTCCGGCGCGGAACGGCTGGCCCAGAGCGGCGGTGTGCCGTACATCCTGCGCAGCCCCGAGCAGCTCGGCACCTGCTTCGAGGGGCTGACGCTGGTCGAGCCGGGCCTGGTGCCGATCCCGCTGTGGCGGCCGGCGGACCCGGACGCGGTGGCGATCGACGCGTACGGTGCGGTGGGCCGCAAGCCCTGAACCTCACCCGCCGGGCCCGCAGGGTGGTCCGGTCGGTCACCGGTGCACAGACCGGTCAGGAATCGAGAAGCGCAGGTCAGCCGCCCGACCATAGCCTGACTTCCGGTCGAGCACCCACCGGCAGAGCGCCGGTGCGGCTGCTCGGTCCGGAGGGAGGCTCCGGTGAGGGGCAACGCGTGGGTTCGTCAGGTGCACCGGTGGACGTCGATCGTCTTCACGGTGGCCGTCGTCATCGTCACCGTCGTCGCGGTGGGACAGCAGGAACCGGCCGAGTGGGTGTACCTCCTGCCCCTGCCGCCACTGTTCCTGCTGCTCTTCACCGGCCTGTACCTGTTCGCACTGCCGTACGCCGCCAGACGTCGCGCCGCCCGCGCGAGCTGACCCGCACCGCCAGTCCACCGGCCAGCAGCGCCAGCGCGGCGACGTGCAACAGCCGGACGCCGGTCGGCGCGAGCAGGTCGGCACCGGGCAGCGCCGCCACGCACGCCGCACCGGCGACGGCGGCCGCCCCGGCGACACCCCAGAACAGCGCCGGCCGGCGGGTCGGGACGGCACCGCCGTCCGCCTCCCGCCCGCCGCGCCGACCGATCCGGGCCACGAGTACGACCGCCAGCGCGCTGCCGACGACCGTGCTCGTCAGGTCCGACACGGTCCACCAGGCCACGCCGCTGACCCGGGACCAGTCGACCCCGAACAGCACCCGCAGCCAGTCGTCGGTGTGCGTGAGCCAGTCCCAACCGAGGTGGCTCGCCGCGCCGAGCGCCGCCGAACCAACCGTGATCCACAGGCGGTGCGGCAGCACCCGTCCCCGCAGCGCGTAGCCCCGCCAGCCGAACCACCGGTTCCCCGGCAGGTGCACCGCGACGTCGGGACCGGCGAACCGGACCACCGCCGCGTACGCCAACGCCACCGGCAGGCACCACCAGAACAGGGCGGGCCAGGAGTGGGTGTCGGCGAACGTGCGACCGTCGGCCCCGGCGGCCAGGTACGCGACGTCCGGGGCCACGGCACCGGTGCTCAGGGCCACGCCGTCGCACCACCGTGGCCGCCAGACCTTCAGCGCCAGCACCGGCGCGAGATGCGCGGGAAAGGTCAACGGCACGCACAGCAGCCTAAGCCCATCGCTGATCGTGGCAGTGTGGCTGCCCGACACGCCGACGCGCGAACAGCTACACCGCCACGTTGAGGCGGGCAGCCACCAAGAAGCGGGGGCGGAGCCCGACGGGCTCCGCCCCCGCACGATCAGGCGACGGTGCAGGTCGCGCCGTTGAGCGTGAACGCACCGGGTCGGGCCGTGTTGCCGGTGTGGTTGGCCTGGAACCCGATGCTGACCGACGCGTTGGGGGCGATGGTGCCGTTGTAGGAGACGTTCCTCGCGGTCACCTGCCCGGAGGTCGGCGAGTAGCTGGCGTTCCAGCCGCCGGTGATGGTCTGCCCGGAGGGCAGCGTGAAGACCAGCGACCATCCGTTCACCGCCGAGCTGCCGGTGTTGGTGATGGTGAGGTCCTCGGTCAGGCCGTTGTTCCAGGCGTTGATCGTGGCGGTGACCCGGCACGACGCACCACCCGGAGGCGGGGTGGTCGGCGGGGTCGTGGTGGGCGGGGTGGTGGTCGGCGGCGGGGTGGTGCCGCCGAACTGGGTGAAGAAGCGCCAGGTCTCGCCCGGCAGCCAGGTACGCGAGCCACTGTCACCGGGAGCGCCGTCCTGCGGGGCGGCGATGTGTCCCTCGTCGAACGCCGCCCAGACGACCGGGTAGCCGGCCGCGCATCCGGAGTACGTGGTGGTCCGGTGGGTCAGGCTGCCCTGGCTCGGCTCCGGCGGGTTCTGCGGGGTGCAGCCGTTGTTGCCGACGAACCGGTCGCGCAGGGAGCGGCCACCGGCGATGCCGAGGACGTTGTCGCGGATGCCGTGCGCCCCGAAGTAGGCGATCCGGCCGGTGCCGCCGCTGCATCCGCTGATCTGGCCACCGGCGTACACGGCGACCGCGCGGAACACGTTCGGCCGGGCGCAGGCGACCGCGTAGCTCATCCCGCCGCCCCAGCTGAAGCCGAGGGCGAAGCGCTGGGTGGTCTCCACGCAGAGATCCGCCTCGATCACCCGGAGCATGTCGTCGACGAAGGTGATGTCCTCACCGCCGGCGTTGCCCCACC
The DNA here is from genome assembly GCF_044460945.1 of Micromonospora sp. NPDC049903. Classification (NCBI taxonomy): domain Bacteria; kingdom Bacillati; phylum Actinomycetota; class Actinomycetes; order Micromonosporales; family Micromonosporaceae; genus Micromonospora; species Micromonospora sp. NPDC049903. Next base: position 79,568 of record NZ_JBITKL010000018.1, on the reverse strand, counting down.
CGTTGTTCAGCCCCTGCGGCGCGACGAAGATGGTGCTGTTGTTCGACAGGGGCAGCAGCCCGTAGTACGCCCAGGCGTCCCGCTGCACGGTCTGGCCGGTGGCGACGTCGGTGGCCGTCCCGCCGCGCCAGTGGAAACCGAAGACCAGCCGGTACGGGTTGGTGTTCTGGTAGTTGTCGGGCACCCGCAGGATGAAGCTGCGGCTCTTGCCGTTGCTCTGGATGGTGTGCGTACCGCTGCGCAGGGTCGGGGTCTTGCCGCACCCGGCGGTCGCGGCGAGCGTGCCGACCTCGGCTGCGGCGGCGGTGCGACCGAGGTTGCCGGTCACCGCCGTCGCGGCGGCGGCCACCAGGAGAAGGGCTGCGAGCAGCACAGGCCCGAAGAACGATCTACGCCTGGACATCGTGTTACTCCATTCCGCGTCGCGTGGACGCGCGGGCGGCGCGGGGGCGCCGTGGTGGTGGGTACGGCCGGGATGCCCGTCGACCGGCCTGGTGCCGTGCGCTCGGCCGCGCCGATTCGCAGGCGCGGCCGCGCGCTGGCGCGTGCCCCTCACTCCCGTAGGGACGGTAACCTGTGAGCGATAACATAGCAAGGAGTCGATGAGCTGCCCCCGACGACGGAACGGCACCGGAGGCGGGAGACGATGGGGCGTGCTCGACGGGCTTGACGAGATCGAGTGGCGGCGGCTCGGCCACGCCTACGGTGCCGCCGACGATGTGCCCGGATATCTGCGGGACCTGACCTCACCCGACCCGGACGTCCGGATGGAGACGCTCGGCAGCCTCTACACCACCATCGTCCACCAGGGAAATCGCTTCCAGGCGAGCGCGTACGCGGTGCCGTTCCTGCTGGAACTGCTCGCCGATCCGGCCGTCCCGGAACGCGGGGACGTCGTCGGGCTGCTGGCCGCTCTGGCGATCGGCCAGGACGCCACGGTCCTACCGGACGGTGTCCCGGCGGCCGCGTTCCGTCGGGCCGCCGAGGGTGGGCGGGAACTGCTCGCCGCCAAGCCGCCGCCGTCGAGCGGCGGGGACGGGGCACCGAAGGAGTACGTCGAGTACACCTACCTCGAATCGCTCACCGAGGACGGCCGGAATCGACTGTGGGCGTACACGCATCTGGCGGTCTACGACGCGGTACGCGCCGGGGTGCCGCTGCTGCGCCGCCTGCTCGACGAGGCCGATCCGGGGCTGCACGTGCCGGCGGCGTACGCGCTGGCCTGGTTTCCGGAGGAAGCCGCCGGCAGCCTGCCCGCCCTGGCCGGCGCGATGGCCGGGGCCGGTCCAGCCGGGACGGCGTCCATGCTGGTGGCCGGCGGCCTGCTCGGTGCCGCGCCGGACATCGGGCTGCTCGACGACCCGGATCCGAGGGTGCGGTGGGCCGCCGCGGTCGGGCGGGCCCGGGTGCTCGGCGCGCGGGCCGACGAGGTGACCGCCGAGACGCTGGCCCAGGCGACCGGCCCCTGGCTGATCGACGGGGTGGAGTTCGGCAACGTCTCGATGCTGGTCGCCGAGCACGGACTGCCGCGCAGCCGCGTGGCGCTGCGCGGGTACCTGGACCAGGGCCCGGCGTCTGTCACCTGCGACCCACCTCGGTACCAATCCGTAACATCCACAGACTTATATGTCGGTCCGCACACCGATAACCTCCGTGACATCGAAGATCATCCACGACGGGTGGTCTGCTTCCAAGGAGGCTCCGTGTCACAAGCACGCCTACCTCGTCGGCGTCGTGTCGTGCTCGCCGCCGGCATCACCGCGACCGCCGTCGTCACCAGCCTGCTCGCGCTGCCGCAACCCGCGATGGCCGCGGGCGGACCGTACCGGGCCACCGCCGTACCGGTCACCACGCCGCAGGCCGCCGGTGACGTCGCGGTGATCCCCGGCGCGTACGTCGTCACTCTGAAGCCCGGCGCCGACGCCACGGTGCCGGCCCGCGCGCTCAAGGCCGCCCCCTCGGCCTACTTCAGCCGCGCCGTTAACGGCTTCGCGGCCCGCCTCACCGCCGCGCAGGTCGCCGAGCTGGCGCACAACGCCAACGTGGTGAGCATCGAGCGGGACGTGCTCCAGTACGACGTCGTCGACGCCACCCAGACCAACCCACCGGCCTGGGGCATCGACCGGATCGACCAGACCACCCTGCCGCTGTCGCGCAGCTACACCTACAACTCGACCGGCACCGGCGTGCACGCGTACGTGATCGACAGCGGCATCCAGGCCAACCACCCCGACTTCGGCGGCCGCGCCCAGTTCGCCTACAACGCCATCGACACCAACAACACCGACTGCAACGGCCACGGCACGCACGTCGCCGGCACCATCGGCGGCACCAGCCACGGCGTCGCCAAGAACGTCCGGCTGTACGGCGTGAAGTGGCTCAACTGCTCCGGCGGCGGCACGCTGTCGGCCGCCATCGGTGCGGTGGACTGGGTCACCCGCAACGCCAACAAGCCCGCCGTGGCCAACGCCTCCTGGAACTACACGTACAGCGCCAGCCTGGCGACCGCGTTGACGAACATGATGAACAGCGGCGTGTTCCTGGCCGCCTCCGCCGGCAACACCGGTGGCAACTCGTGTGACCGGCTGCCGCGCAACCTCACCGCCGCGCTGGTGGTCGCCGCCACCACCAACACCGACGCGCGGGCCAGCTACTCCTCCGTCGGGTCCTGCGTGGACATCTACGCCCCCGGCTCGGGCATCCTCTCGACGTACCCCACCTCGACCACCGCCTCGCTCAACGGCACGTCGATGGCGACGCCGCACGCCGCCGGGGTGGCCGCCCTCTGGAAGGCCACCAACGGGGACGCGAGCCAGGCGACGGTGCACAACTGGATCGTGGCCAACGGCACCAGCGGTGTGGTCACCGGCAGCCTCTCCGGCACCCCGAACCTGCTGCTGAACAAGAAGAACCTGTAACCGGACACCGGGTGTCCCCGCCGCTCCCCCGGCAGGGACACCCGGCCTCTCCGCACCCGCGCGCTCGGACTCGACGGCCCGCCGCTGTCGGGCCGGGGCCACCGTCCGGCTAGCGGATCTCGGTCACGTGGGCGCAGGTGAAGGGCAGCGACACCGTGACCTTTCCACCCCGGCTCTCGTCGGCCAGGCCGGCGATCTCGACGGTGCCGGCGGGCCGGTCGGCCGTCCCGTCGCGTACCGTCACCTCGGCCCGGAACGAGTCACCGGCGACGAGTTGACTCAGCCCGGCCGGACGGCGGCGTGGTTCGGCGTACACGGCCGACATGCTGGTCAGGTAGCGCCCGGAGTGGCGCAGCAGGACCAGGGTGAGCGCGGAGGTGTCGTCGTCCACCTGATACCGGTCGCCGGACCGGGTCAGCACGAGCTGGCCCTGACCGCCCACCTTGGCCTCGGTGTCGAAATAGAGGCTCACGGTCAGCGTGCCGTCGGCCTTGGACCGGTAGCACCGGGTGGTCGCCACCCAGCCCGGTGACGCCCCCGGCAGCCCCCGGCCCTCGATCCCGATCTCTGCCCGGGTCACCTCGGTCACGGTCGCCGTGCAGGCCGGATCGCCCTCCAGACCGGCGAAGACCAGCCGGTCGCCCCGACGCAGCAGGTCACCCGCGACCCCGCCGAAGCCGGCCAGCAGGGCCACCTCGGCGCTGCCCAGCGTGCCGAAGGTGAGCCGGTCGACCCGGTGCCACTGACCGGCCGCGAGCATCGCGGACAGGTCCCGGCACCGACGCCCGCTGGCCAGCGTGATCCGGGTGTCGGACGACTCGACCGGCACCACGTCGGCGGCGAGGTACAGCCCGGGGAAGGCGGCCGGTGGCGCGCCGTCGTCGGTCGCACCGACGCCACCACCCGGCCGCCCCTCGGGGGCGGTGTCCGGGGTGGACCCGCCGCCGGTGCAGGCGGTCAGCGTCAGCACCACGGCAAGGCCGAGCGTCACCGCCCCGGTGCGCCACCGGTCACGTCTCGTCATGGAAGTACCTCACCTCGGGGCATCGCGGGTCGGTGGTCACCCGGACCACCGGCCAGGAGAGCCTGCTGAACGGGAACGAACTGCCGGCGAGCAGGATCTCGACGTCGCCGACCGGCCGACCGACGCGGTAGTCCGCGAGTATCTCGGCCCGGGTGTTCAGGAACGGATAGAACCGCAGGACGCCGTCGAGGAACTGGTTGCCGCCCTCGCCCTTCATGATGAAGAAGGGCTCCGGGCCGCCCTGGTTGTTGGGCGTGACGCTGATCCTGTTGTCCCTGCCGGCGAAGCCCTTCGGGACGTGCACCCCGGTCGCCGCGCCGGCCATCTGCAACAGTTGGCCGCTCTGCGCGCCGCTGTAGCCGGCGGTGCCGGTGAACGGCCCGGCGAGCCCGGCGCAGCTGACCAGGTCGACGTAGACCTTGGGCAGCTTCGCGAGGATCAGGTTGACCTCGCCCGCGCCCTGGGCCAGCACGATGTCGGACCCGTGGTAGGTGACCTCGATGGTGATCTGCTGCGCCGGCAGGCCCGCCTTGACCAGGACGTCCCGGAGCAGGTCGAAGTTCTTGCCCACGCCGAAGCCGACCGGGTTGCTGAGCAGTCCGTAGACGTCGCCCAGCTCGAACGGGAGGCTCTCCTTGTCCAGCGAGGCGATGTAGGTGGCCTGGCCGGTCAGCTTCTCGCCCTCGCCGCTCGGGTCCTCGACCGGCGGCTTGAGTTCCAGAGTGGCCACGCCGTCGGCACCGGTCTTGACGCCCCGTTGTGACTTCACACTGTCCGCCGAGACCGCCTTCAGCAGTTGGGTGCCGCCCTTCTGGATGGTGCCGACCTGCGGCTGGATGCTGCTGAACCGGACGGTGAAGTCCTTGAGCGGTCCGCTCCTGGGCACCGAGACCCCGGCCAACGCGTAGCAGTCGATCTTTTCGAGCGCCGTCTCCAGATCGAAGGTCGCGGTCGCGGTCAGCAGGACGTGTTCGGCCCGGCTGCCCGCCGTGTGCTTGAAGTGCGTGCTGGTCTTGTCGGTGCTCAGCGAGAGGCGGGCGCCCAGCAGCAACAGGATCGCGCTCGCCGCCGCCGCCGACTTGCCCCACACCTCGTCGGCCTTGCCCACCCGGTCCTGCGCCTCGTCGGAGAGATTCTTGATTAGGCTGTCCTTGAGGTAACCCTTGATCGAGTCGACGATCCCCTTGGCCACCGGGTCCTGCGGCGACCCGAACCGTCGGGTGAGCGCCTTGCACGGCCCGTCCGAGGCGTACGCGACCCCGCCGCCGACCAACCGGTCGAGCGCGCCGGGCCGGGCCGCCGCCCGGGGCTGGGCATCGTCGACCACCTCGACCATACGGCTGGTGGCGTGCCCGAGCAGCAGGACCGTCTGCAACGGGTCCAGGTACGCCGAGTCCGGGTCGGCCCCGGCGAACAGCACCTGCTGCCGATGCCCCGACAGGGCCCGTACGCCGGCTGCCGCGGTGACGAAGATCGGATGGTGGTCCGGTTCCCGGGCCCAGCCCGCGACGGCGGTGGTGACCTCTGCGAAGGTCATCTTCTTCCGGGTCAGCCCGACCGCGTCCAGCAGCTCGGCGAACTGGTCGACGGTGTACCGGTCCCCGGCCCGGGTGGCGGCGGCCAGCAGCGGCAGCAGCTCGGCGTAGACCGGTGCGTCGTGCAGCGCCACCTGGTCGGGCATCGCCACCACCGGCCCGCGTACCGACACGATCGGGTGGCCGGCGCGGCGCAGCAGTTCGGCGGTGGCCGCCGCCGACCGGGCCGGGTCCCCGGCGTGGATCTCGGTGACCAGACGTTCGGCCGCCTCCACCGGATCGGCCGGCAACGTGGCGGCGACCGCTTCGAGGGCGGGACGGTCGACCCCGCCCGACGGCGGTGGATCGTCCCGGTCGGCGGTGCAGGCGGAGGCGACGAGCGCCAGACAGAGCAGCGCCACCACAGGTGGTCGCCACCGATGGCGGGTGACGCCGCGTGGCGCGGGGACACCTCGTGCCCGGCAGGAGGTGCGTGTCATCGGTGTGGGTCCTTTCCGGCTGGGCGGTGGGCACCGGGCAGTGCCACCCCCGGCATCAGACCGGCCGGCCGATCCCGGTCACCAGGGACCGATGTCCCGGCCGGTCGGGAACCTCACGCATCGGTGGACCGCGACGCCCCATGCGGACCGGGTCGGCCCGGCGGCAGGCTGCGGGACGACGAACCGTCCGCCTGAGAAGGAGACCACCATGCATCCCGCCACGTTGCCGGAGAACCCGTCGAGCGCTCCCCCGCCGGCACCCGTACGCCCGCCGCGCGCCTGGGCCCTGACCGGCGCCTTCGGCGGCCTGGTCGGCCTGGTCGGCATCTTCACCACCGCGAGCCTGACCGCCCCCGCCGAGCAGTACCGCGCCGACAACGCCGACTACGTCGCCGCCCTGGCCGACCGCGCCGGGTACGTCTGGGCGCACCAGGTGGTGACGGTGGTCGCCATCGTCTGCCTGGCGGTCTTCGCGGCCGGGCTGCGGCGCTACCTCGGGGCGCAGGAGCCGGCCGGCAGCCTGGTGCCCGCGCTCGCCGCCGGTGGGGTCGGTCTGGTGCTGGTCGGGCTACTGATCGGCGGCGGGATCTCCACCGAGCTGTTCTTCTCGCTGAACGCGGCGGCGGAGTACGACCCGGACGTGATCGCGCCGCAGCTCACCATCTACGCCACCATGGCCTGGCTCTGGGGCGGGATCGGGCTGACCGCCGCCGCGGTCGCGGTCGGCGGACTCCGGCACGGTTCGGTGAGTCGCTGGTTCGCGGTCTTCAGCGCGGTGGTCGCCGTGCTGATCGCGGCCACGCAGCTCGCGCCGGTGCAGTACATCTCGCTGGTGCCCGGCGGGATCTGGCTGGTCGTCGCCGGGGTGGCGTTGGCGTTGCGCCCGCGTCCGGGCGGGCGGCCCTGACCGTGCGGGGGTCATGGTGCGGCACCGGCGGGGCCACGCGCGGGCACCGGCCCACCGTGGCGACGACGGTGCCGGACCGGTCGCCCGATCCGCCGACCCGGACCGACGGTCTAGTCTCGGCGACGCCATGACCACCGAAGAGACCGCCGTCGCGCCGGTCGCGGGCGCCGACCGGAGGCGAGCCGTACGCGGATCGCGTCCCGCCTGGACGCGCCGCGCCGCGTGGTCGCTGTGCGGTGCGTCGCTGCAACTGGCCGCCGTCGCGGTGGGTCTGGCGGTGCTCAACGGCGGCTCGGTGGGCGACATGTCGCACCTGCTGCTGGTGACGTCGTGCGCGGTCGTCGGCGCGGCGATTGCCGCCCACCGTCCGGACAACCCGATCGGCTGGCTCGCCCTGACCAGCGGCTTCTGCTTCTCGCTCCAGGAGGCGTGCGGCCAGTACTCCGCGTACGGGCTGGTGGTGGCGCCCGACCGGGTGCCGTTCGCCGAGGCGCTGGCCTGGCCGCAGAACTGGCTCTGGGTGCCCGGCAACGCGGCCATGGCGCTGATTCTGGTCTTCTTCCCCGACGGTCGGCTGCTGTCACCCCGGTGGCGGCCGGCGGTGTGGGCGGTGGTGCTCCTCGGCGTCGTCGCCATGGTCGGCGGGGCACTGCGACCCGGCGCCAACGAACAGATCAGCCCGGTCAGCGCGATCAACCCGCTCGGCGTGCCGGGCTGGCAGCCCGTCGCCGACCTGACCGCCGTCCTGGCCACCCTGGCCAGCGCGATCATCTATGTGGCCGCCGGCTGCACCATGGTGTGGCAGGCCCGCCGGGCCCGGGGCGTCCGCCGCCAACAGGTCAAGTGGCTCGGGTACGCGGTCGCGGTCGCGGTCGGTGTGGTGGTCGCCCGGCTCGTCGCCGGTCTGACCGACGCGCATCCGAACATCTGGCCGCACGGCAACCTGTTCTGGGACCTGGCCGGCGGTCTGAGCGGCGCGTTGATCATGGTGGCCGTCGGTATCGCCGTCCTGCGGCACCGGCTCATCGACATCGACCTGCTGATCAGCCGGACCGCCGTGTTCGTCGCCCTGTCGGTAGCGGTCGGCGGCGCGTACGTGCTGGTCGTCGGTCTGCTCGGGGCCGGCTTCGACGCCTCGGCGAGTCTGCCGGTCTCGTTCGTCGCCGCGGCCGTGGCCGCGCTGATCCTGGCGCCGCTGCGCGGCTGGCTGCAACGCCGCGTCAACCTGCTGGTGTACGGCGAACGCGACGACCCGTACGCGGTCCTGGCCCGGTTGGGGCAGCGGCTGGACCAGACCCAGGACGCCGCCGCCGTACTCGCCACCAGCACCGCGACGGTCCGCGAGGCGCTGGAGCTGTCCTACGTGGAGATCGAGACGGTCGACGGCCGGTCGTACCGGCTGGGTGTCCCGCCACCGGACCCGGTGCGGCTGCCGCTGGCCGCCAACGACACCGTCGGTCACCTGCTGCTCGGCCCCCGGATCGGGGAGACCACGCTCGGCGCGTGGGAACTGCGCCTGCTGCGCGACCTGGCCCGGCACATCGGTGTCGCGGTGCAGGCGGTCGGCGCCCTGGACCGGGCCCAGTCGCTCGCCGCCGACCTGCAACGCTCCCGCGAGCAGTTGGTGCTCGCCCGCGAGGAGGAACGGCGGCGGCTGCGTCGCGACCTGCACGACGGCCTCGGGCCGACGCTTGCCGGGTTGACCATGCGCGCCGAGGCGGCCCAGGAACTCGGCCCGGGTCCGCAGACCCAGCGGCTGCTGGAGGAGATCGTGCTGGACGCGCAGACCGCCGTCGCCGACGTCCGGCGGCTGGTCAACGGGCTACGACCACCGGCGCTGGACACCATGGACGTCATCGCGGCGCTGCGGTCGCACATCGCCGGCTGGCCGGACGACGGGCCCCGGGTGGTCTTCGACGCCCCGCCGGTGCTGCCGGAACTCTCCGCGGCGGCCGAGGTGGCCGCCTACCGCATCGCGGTGGAGGCGCTGAACAACGCGCGCCGACACGCCCGGGCCACCCAGGTGCAGGTGCGGCTGCGGGTGTCCGGCGGGTGGCTGTGCCTTCAGGTCCACGACGACGGCCGGGGCCGCCGGACCGACCGGCCGGACGGCGTGGGCATGCACTCGATGCGGGAACGGGCCGAGGAACTCGGCGGCTCCTGCGTCGTCACCTCAACACCGGGCGCCGGCACGCTGGTGACCGCTACCCTGCTCACCGGCACGGAGGAGACCGATGGACCAGATCCGGACCCTGCTGGTTGACGACCACGCGCCGTTCCGGGCCGGATTGCGCGCGCTGCTCGCCACCAGTCCCGACATCGAGGTGTGCGGCGAGGCGGCCAGCGGCGAGGAGGCGCTGGCCGTACTCGCCCGGCTGCAACCCGACGTGGTGCTGCTCGACCTGACCATGCCGGGGATGGGCGGCATCGCGGCCACCGAGCGGATGGTCCGGATGAGCCCGCACGTCCGGGTGCTGATCCTGTCCATGGCCGACGACGACGATTCGGTCTTCGCCGCGCTGCGGGCCGGTGCCCGTGGCTACGTGCTCAAGGGCGCCCGTCGACTGGAGATCATCCGGTCGGTACGGGTGGTGGCCGACGGCGAGGCGATCTTCGGCCCGGCCATCGCCACCCGCCTGATGGGCTACTTCGCCGGGTTGGACCGGGCCGAACCGGCGTTCCCCGAACTCACCTCGCGGGAGCGGGAGATCCTGACGCTCATCGCCGCGCACCTGACCAACCCGCAGATCGCGACCCGGCTGGGACTGAGCACGAAGACGGTCCGCAACCACGTCTCCAACATCTTCGCCAAGCTCCAGGTCGCCGACCGGGCCCAGGCCATCAGCGTGGCCCGCCGCCAGGGGCTCTGATCGGGGCGGTTCGATGAGCCGGGGCAGCGCGCCGGGCGGGCGGGTCAGCGGGGCGGTCCGCCGGGCGGGCGGGGCGGCAGGGCGGCGAGCCACTGCTCCAGCGCCTGCGGGGTGTCGAACAGCAGCACCGGCGGCCCGGCCGGGTCCTGCTGCCAGGCGCGCATCCGGGCGCGTTCACGGGCGTACCCGGTGAGGTGCCAGACCAGGACGGACTCCGAGGAGAGCACGCTGCCCAGCGACTCGCGGTTGCCGTTGCAGATCTCCTCCCCCGTCCGGAGCCGGTCCACGGTGCGGCGCAGCAGCCGCCGGAAGGAGAGCCCACGCGGGTAGTCCAGCCCGATCACCAGGTCGGCGCGGGCCAGCGGAACGTCCCGCCAGCCGTGGTAGGCCCCGTCGAGGATCCACCGCTCCTTGCGGCAGATCGCCTCGATCCGGCTGCGCTGCACCGCGACCGGCACCTCCACCCAGCCGGGTTCCCAGAGCAGGTCGTCGACCGGGTGCCAGGGCAGCCCGAGCCGGTAAGCCAACTGCTGCGCGAGGGTGGACTTGCCGGAGCCGTGCACCCCGTACACCAGGATGTGAGTCGGGCTGTTCATCGCGCGGCAGCCTACCGAGTGGTCCGCGCGCCGGGCGGCCGGGTCGGGTGACCGGCCGCCCGGTCGGGATTCAGCGCTTGTTCGCGAGGTCGCCGCAGTCCGCCTCGTCGGGCAGCAGCGGCCGCAGGGTGACCCGCCACTGCTTGCCGTCGGAGGTCCACGGCGTCGCCATGTTGGCGCTCGCCGCCGCACCGAGCAGCGTGCGCACCTCGTCACCGGTGACCGTCACGCAGCCCAGCCCCAGGTCCTTGCTGAGGGCCGTGCCGGGCAGGGCCGGCCCGGGCCACGCCACCTCGGGCTGCTCGCCGGCCTCGCTGTCGGCCACCCACGGCTCGGCGACGGCCGCGACGGCGGTCGGCGCGTACGCCGTGGTGTCGCCCAGGGTGTCGCCGAGCGGGCCCGACGGGTCGGTCAAGGACTCGGCGAAGGCGCGCAGCTTGTCCCGGGCCGACTGCTGCTCGGCGCTCAGGCCGCTGTCGGTGCCGGTGGCCTCGCCGAGCGCGTAGACCTCGGACTCCTCGACGCCCTTGTCCCCCAGCAGGGTGAACCGGGTCGAGGCGGCGTCCGCGACCGGCGGGGTGCCGAGATCGGAGACTCCCCCGACACCCGCCGCCCGGGCCTGCGCCACCAACTTCTCGACCTCGTCGGCGCTGATCGTGCGGACCTGGAGGTTGGGCATGGCCGGGCCGGGATACTGCAGCGTCGTCGGCCCTTCGGTGATCACCCGACCGTCGCCGTAGACGCTGATCGCGGGCAGGCGGGTGGCCAGCATGGCCGGCGTGACGAACCCGCCGACGTAGTCCATCCGGAACACCACGGAGTCCGCCGAGTAGGAGCGCTCGGGAGAACCGGCGTCGCCCGCGCCGCCGGCCCCCTGCTGGCCGCAGGCCGCCGAGGTCAGCAACAGCAGGGGAAGGACCGCCAGCCGCCCGCTTCGATGAATCTTCATGCCGATCCGACGTATCCGGAGCCCGATCGGTTTCTTCCACCGTCATCTTTCGCGCGCGCCGGGCTCGGATGTAAGGAGGGGACCCCTTTACCTCACCAGGCGTTAGTAGGGGTCCCCTCCTTGCATCTCGTCCTCGGCTGTCAGCACATCAGGCTTGGGCCGGTTCGGCGGCGGTCGGCGGCACCTCTGGCCGGGTGTGGCGCAGGCCTCGGGTGAGGAGCAGCGTCGTCGCCAGCGACAGGGCGGCCAGCACGGCCACCGCTCGATGGGTCGGCATCACGTCGGCGACCGCGCCGGCCAGCGCCGCGCAGATCGCCTGCCCGGTCAGCATGCCGTTCTGTTGCAGGCCGAGCACCTGACCGCGCGCCTGTGGCGGGGAGTGGGCCAGCAGCCGCTCCTGCAACGGCAGCGAGGCCGCGAACCCGATCGAGGCGACCATGGCGGCCAGCACCGCCAGCGGCAGTCCCGGACGGACCAGGAAGACGAGGTACGGCAACGGCAGCAGCAGTCGCAGTGGCAGGACCCAGCGCTGCCGCGTGGCCGGCCCGAGGAACCGGCCCACCAGCACGTCACCGGTGAGCATGCCGAGGGCGCCGGCGGCGAACAGAAAGCCGGCGCGGTCACCGGCGTACGGCAGGAATAGCGCCTCACAGCCCACGACCAGGCCGTTGGGCAGCCACAGGTTGAGGTACAGCGAGCGGCGTCCCGGATCGGCCCACAGTTCCCGGTTGATCCGCATGGTCCGGGCCGTCGAGGTCGGCGCGTCCGCCCGGGCCGGTCGCTCCCGCAGCCCGAACCAGGTCACCGCCACCGCGACGGCCCGCAGCCCGGTGGCGACCAGGAACACCTGGTACGGACTCAGCCAGATCAGCAGCACGCCACCCGCCCCGAAACCGGCGATCTGCATGACGCCGACGCTCACGTTCAGCGTGGACCGGCCGAGCACGTACGCGCCGGGCGGCAGGATGTCGTTGAGCAGCGCCCACCGAGCGCCGCCGGTGACCGACCCGACGTACGCGACCGTCAGGATCAGGGCGAACCTGGCCCACAACGGCAGCCCCGGCAGTGCCTGGAGGGCCGCGCCGGCGAGCGCGACGAGCGCGGCGATGGTCAACGCCCGGCGAGGCGGCAGGCTGTCCGCGGCGGAGAGCAGGGTCAGGCTGCCGAGCACGCTGGCCAGCGGCGCGCCGAACATGCTGAGCGCGGTGAGCAGGGCCGACCCGGTCGCGACGTAGGTGAGCGAGCCGAGCGCCAGCGCCGAGGTGGTGTGCGCGGCGATGCCGGCGCAGTTGGCCACGAAGAGGTTGCGGAACTCGTGGACGGCGAACAGCTCCGAGTAGGTTCTCACTCCGACGATCCTCGGCGCGGGTCGCCGCGCGCCCTACAGTTACGGCTGGAGACGAAACATGTCCGTCTGGCAGGTACCGGTGGATCTGTTGGCGCACAGCCGGTTCGTCATCTCGCCGATGACCGACACCGTCGCCGCGTTGCGGGCGTTACACAGCCCACGTCGACCGTGGCAGCATGCCTGGCGCCGCCCGCACCTCGACGCGTACCAGCGGATGCTGGCGGCCCGGCCGCTGCTGCCGGTGTTGCTGGCGGCGGCGTTCCAGCCGCGCTGGACCGCCGACTTCCTCACCCTGGCCCCTGCCACGGCCGCACCGACGTTCGCCGAGGAGCTGACGGTCGTCGCTGGACGCGGCGACGACCGGATCCGGGCCGATCTGCGGGCGGCCCGGCCAGGGCCACTCGCCGAGCCGCTGCGCGGCGACGGGCTGACCGAGCACGTGGTGGCCCTGCTCGACTGGGTGTGGACGCAGACCGTGCGACCGGAGTGGCCGGCGCGGGAACGCCGGCTGCGAGCCGACGTGGTGGCCCGCACCGCCCGGCTCAGCACCCAGGGCTGGGCGGGCGTACTCGCCGACTTCAAGCCCGCCGTGCGGTGGCTCGGCGACGGCCATCTCCAGGTCAACGAGTATCCCGCACCGCCGCTGCCGCTCGATCGGGCCGAGCAGTTGGTGTTCGTCCCGGCGCACTGCGCGCGTGGCTGGGTGCTGTGGGACCCACCGACCCGCTTCGGCATGGTCTATCCGGCCAGCGGCATCCTCGCCGACGACACCCCACCGATGCCGGACGGGCTGGACCGGCTCATCGGTCCGCACCGCGCGGACATCCTCGTTCGGCTGGCGAACCCGCTGAGCACGTCGCACCTGGCGGCGGTCACCGGGCTGTCCCTGGGCGCGGTCGGTGACCATCTGCGGGTGCTCCGCGACGCCGGCATGGTGACCCGGCGCAGGTCGGGCCGGGAGGTGTTGTACTGGCACACCCCGCGCGGCGCCGCCCTGGCCGGGGTCGGCGCGGCGGCCGTACCGGTCATTCCACGGTGACGGTGTACGCCGCGGTGTGCACCTCGCCGTCGACCTGGAAGTCGAAGAAGGCTCGGTACCGGCCGGGGCTGGGCGCGGTCAGCCAGAACGTCACCGCACCGTCGATGAGTTCCTGCTCGGGGTGGACGTGCACGAGACCGAGGTCCCCCTCCCGGATCAGCACCAGGTGCCCGTACGCGCCCAGGTAGCGTTCGAGTCGGGCCGGCTCGGTGCCACCGGCGCGGGTGACCCGCAGTGCCAGCGGCGTCGTCACGCCCACTGTGGGCGTGCCCTCCAGCGCGACCGCGTACGGCCCGGTGGTCGTCTCCCGCTGCGGCGGCGGCAGCCCCGCCGGGGTGTACGCCCCGGGCACGTGGTGGTCGACGCCGAGCACCAATGGCAGTTGTCGACCGTCGGTGGTGGTGACGGAGAAGTCGGCGTAGACGCGGTGGTCGCCGGACTTCGCCACGGTCAGCGGGACGCTCCAGGTGCCGTCCGACGCCATCGTCGGGTGCAGGTGCTGGTAGCCGCCGAGGTCGTTGCCGACCACGATCAGGTGCAGCGGCTTTTCGTGCACCACCGCGAACCGGGTGGCGGGCTGCCCGTCGGGGCCGACGATCCGGAACCGGTAGTCGAGGTCCTTGCCGGCCTGCTGCGTCCGCAGCACCGGTTGCAGGGTGTAGCCGCCCACGCTGACCTGGGTGCCGGTCGCCTGGCCGGTGCCGTCGCCCGGGTGGGTGTGTGGTCCGGTGCCGGCCGGGTGCTGGTGTCCGTCGCCCGCCATCGCTCCGGCGACCGGTGACCCGGCGGTGGCCGCCTGCTGGCCGTCGGTGTTGGTGGTCCGTGGCTCGCCGGTGCCGAGGCGACCCAGTCCGAACCCGGCCAGCAGGGCCACCACCAGCCCACCGACCAGCAGCACCAGCCGGGCGTCGCCGCGTCGGTTCCCCGGGCCGGTGCGGACCAGGTCCGCGTCGTCCGGTGGGTCGACGACCGGCGTTTCCCGCTCGGTGGTGGCGAGCGCACCGACCGGGACGCCCGCCGAGGGCCTTGCATCGGCCGCCGACGTCGCGCTTGCGCGCGCCGAGGACTTCGCCACCACTGTCGAGGTCCGGCCGGCTTCCGCTGTGGAGGCGGTCACCGTAGACGTCTTGGCTCCGCCGCTGCCGGACTTCCGCCCCGACGCCAGCTTCTTCGCGGTGGTCGCTGGGACGGCCCTGGCGTCGGGTCGACGTCCGGTGCCGGTCCGGCGGGTGTCACCCCGGGGGCGGGTGGGGCGGGACCGGCCGGCGGGGACGCGGGTGGTGGGGCGGCGGCGCAGGACGAGCAGGGCCGCGAGCGCCGCCCCGAGCGCCACCGCGCCGGTGAGCCAGGCGAGCCATCCGGCGCCGTCCCCGCCGTCGGAGGAGGAGGGCTCGGTCGTCGCCGGTGCGGGGGCCGCCTCGGGTGAGGCGGCGGGTGTCGCGCCGGAGCCGGACGTCTCGTGTTGCTGCGCTGCGGCGAGCAGTGCCGGGGCGGGCTGGTCCGTGGGCGGCTGCCATCCGGTCGGTGCGTCGGTGACCGGTCCGGTGTAGCGGAAGCTCATGGTGCCGCGTACGGTCTCGCCGTCGGAGGCCACGGAGAGGTAGCTGACCGAGTAGCGGCCGGTCGCGGGCAGGTGTGCGAGGGTCAGCACCGCGGGGAAGCCGGTGGCGTACTCGCGTGGCTCGAAGACGCCGTCGACCAGGAAGTACTCCCGGACCGGGCGGTCCAGCGGCTTGGGCGTCCCGTGCGTCCAGCCGTTGTCGACCCGGGCGCCGCCCGGCGCGGTGACGGTGAAGTACGCGTCGTCCCGGACCTGCTCGGTGAAGTACAGCTCCACCGTGGTCAGTGCGGTGTCGACGGTGGCGCCGTCCGCCGGTGTGGACGTCGCCAGGGTGCCGTGGGCGGCGGCCGGTGGAGTGGACGCGAGGAGGACGGCGGCCGAGGCGAGGACGAGCGCGAGGAGGCCCGAGACCACGCGTCGGGGAGCCGCTGGGAGTCGACGCATCAGGTCATCGTTGCGACGGCGAGGCTTCCATCAATAGCCCGTCATCTTTTTATTCAGATAGCAAAAGTTATGCCCTCCCCGACTCAACCTGTTGGCGTCGACGACGAAACGGCACGGGTCAGTGTCGGTCGCACGGGTGGAAAAGCACCGCGTGCCACCGTTTCACCAGGTCCTGGTGCCCGGTCAGGGGCGGGGTGAAGCAGAGCCGGTAGCAGGCGGTCCCGCCGCTGGGGGTGGGTATCGACACCAGCAGGCCGTAGCGGTCCAACCGCAGCGGGCACGGCAGGCAGTCGACGGGCAGGTCGACACCGGCGGCGACCAACTGCCGCCGCAGGAAGGGATAGAACTGCGTGCCGTGGTGGTCCACCAGGTCGACCAGGAGCGGTCGCTCCATCGCGGAGATCGGGTCGGGCGCGGCGGCCCGGTAGTCGGTGAGGCGTACCGGCAGGTCCCGGTCCCGGCCGGTGAGCGTGACGCGCTTGGGCACCACCTCCACGATGACCGTGTCCGTGCCGACGTCGAGCAGGTCCGGATCGGGCAGAGTGGCCGCCACCGCGTCGGCGGCGGCGCGGGCGGCGGTCCCGGCCAGCGGGGCGGCCCGGCCGCCGATCCGCAACCGGCCCCAGGTCGGCGAGAACGGCAGCGGCGGTACGTCCGCGATGTGCACGAGCACCGAGCCGGTGATGCCGGCGAGCGGGTCGTCCCGGCGGCACAGCAGCAGGATGCGGCCGTCGGCGGCGGCACCGTGCCGCACGTCGGTCGCGGTCGGTCCGCGGTACGCCACCACGGTGGCGAGCGTCGCGCTGCTGGCCAGCGTACGGGCGATCTCGGCGCTACTCGGTTGCATGGGCGGGCTCCGTTCGGGCGGGCGGCCGGGGTGCGGTCACGGGTGCGGGTGGACGCAGGTGGGGCAGCCGGGCTCGACGCCGAGCAGGCCGGCCAGCCCCGCGCCGACGTCGTCCGGCCCGGTGAGCGGCGCGGCGAAGGCGAGTCGGACGTCGCGGTGGCCCTCGGGCACCTCCAGGCGCAGCACGATCCCGTGCCGGTCCAGCCGCAGCGGGTGGACCCGACCGGCACCGTCCCGCCGGTCGGCCGGCACCAGGCGGGTCAGCCCACCGAGCACCTCGGGGTGCGCGGCGTACAGGTGGCGCAGCAGCTCGGCCTCGTACGGGGCGAGCGGGTCGGGTTCGGCGACGGCCAGGTCGTCCGGGTCCACGGTGGCGTCCCCGTCGGCGTCGACGAGGTCGGCGGTGGCGAGCGCGAGGAAGGCGGTCACGTCACCGCCGTCGAGGTCGTCCAGGGTGAGCCAGCCGGTGAGCGTGGCCCGGGCCCGGACCCGGTGGCGGGCCGGGAGCGGCGCCAGGTCGGTGATCTCGACCAGGGCCGGCACCTCGCCCGTGTCGAGCAGGTGTCGGGCCAGTTCGGCGCGGGCGGGCAGCGCCACCCGGAGCAGCCCGTCGGCGTCGAGGGTGTGCCGTCCGATCAGGTCCGCGCGGTGGCGGGTGGTCCGCAGGCGCAGCGAGTCCGCAGCGGCGAGCAGCGTACGCAGTCGCTCGGCCGGTGTGGCGCTGGTCGCCGCCAGGGGTGCCTTGCTCAAATCCCCACCTCCTATTAGGTTAGCCTTACCTTACTAGAGAGGTGATGATGAACCAGTCCCGCCCGAAGATCAAGCGCTCCCGCCGCCTCGGCATCCCGCTCACCCCCAAGTGCGTGCGGTACTTCGAACGCCGGCCCTACCCACCCGGCGTGCACGGTCGGGCGCGGACCAAGGAGAGCGACTACAAGGTCCGGCTGCTCGAGAAGCAGCGCCTCAAGGCGCAGTACGACCTGCGGGAGAAGCAGCTCCGACTGGCCTTCGAACGCGCCGTGGGCCGTCCGGGCAAGACCGGCGAGGAACTGGTGATCGACCTGGAGACGCGGCTGGACGCCCTGGTCCTGCGCGCCGGTCTGGCCCGCACCATCTACCAGGCCCGTCAGGCCGTCACCCACGGCCACGTCAACGTCAACGGACGGCGGGTGGACCGCCCCTCGGCCCGGCTGCGTCCCGACGACGTGATCGCGGTCCGCGAGGGCAGCCGCGCCAAGACGCCGTTCGTGGTGGCCGCCGCCGGCGCGCACGCCCCCGAGCGGACCGCCCCCTATCTCGATGTCGACCTGGCCGGGTTGACCGCACGGCTGATCCGGTTGCCGCAGCGGGCCGAGGTGCCGGTGCGCTGCGACGAGCAACTGGTCGTCGAGTACTACTCCCGCTGACCGCACGGTCCGGCCGGAGCCGCCCGCAGGCACCGGCCGGACCACCCGCACCAGGGGTGGCCTGCGGAGGGTTGGTGCCGGTGCGCTAGACAGGTAGCCGTACCGACCCCCCTCGGATGGCGGGAGCACATGTCACCATCCCTGCTCACCTGGCTCTCCGGCGGCGTGCTGCTGCTGGGTGCCGGAGTCCTCACCACCCTGCTGCCACGCCTGCGTACGCGCCGGCAGGACCGCCTGGTGGCCTGGTCGACCGCGCGGGCCGCGATCGACAGCGCCACGGTCAGCCGCGACGCGACGAGCGCCCGCGTACCCGAGGCGGACGGCCTGCTGACCCAGGCCGAGCTGCTCGCCGCCGACCACGGCGGAGTCACGGCCGCCCGCGCCGCGGCCGACCTCGCCCGCCGCGCCGACGAGCTGTGGCAGGCCCAGCGGTGACCGCGCCCCGGAGCATCCGACGCACCGAACCGCTGCGCTGGGGGCTGCTCGCCGTCGCGGTGGTCGTGCTGGCGGTCTTCCTGCTCGCCCAGCAGCAGAGCATCGACGTCAGCTACGGCCAGTCCCCGGCGGTGTCGAGGCAGGTCGAGGAGGGCTCCGCCGGTGAGCTGAGCGACGCGACCGTGCCGTCCACCGAGGAGATGACCGCCCTGGTCGACGCCGACCCGGTGGTCCGCCTGCCGGGCGCCGTCGCCCGGTGGGACGAGCAGCGGGTGCGGGAGGCAATCGGCGACGACGACACCCGCATCCTGGTCGCACCGCCCGGCCTGGACGAGGAGGAACGCAAACGGGTACGGGACGTCGAGAGCGCCACGATCCGGGTGATCGGCACCCAGGTCAGCGGCGGCATGCTCCAGGCCACCCCGGACACCCTGCCCGGTTGGCGGGCCCAGTTCGCCACCGGTGACGTCACCGGCCAGTTGGTCACGCTGATCACCGCGCTGCGCAAGGTGCCGCGCCCCGCCGATGAGGACACGGTGCGCTGGCGCGACCCGAGTACGGCGGAACTCGACACGGTCACCGCCGACCTGCGCGCCGACGGGCTGCACATCGCCGAGGGCGCCACGCTGCGCCAGGTGCCGCGGGACGCGCCCACCGCCTTCCCCGACGGCGCCTGGTACGTCGCGCTGCCCGCCCAGCCGTACGGTGAACCGCTCCCGGCGTACGGTCCGGCGCTGCACCGGCTCTTCCCGGACCAGCCGCTGGTGGTGATGTACGGCAGTTGGATCGAGTACCACGGTCCGGGCGCGGCGGACTTCGCCGAGCTGGCCGCGACCAGCTTCTACGCCCACTTCGGCGACCGGCTCAGCCGCTACGACTACCCGCAGCAGAACGTGCTCGGCGTCTATCTGGGCCGGGTGACCGACATCCGGTACGCGGGCCTGTTCGACCGCCCACTGCCCTACCGCCCGCTGGATCCGCTACGGGTGGCGCTGCCCGCCCTGCCCTGGATCTTCGCGGCCTGCGTGGCGGGCTTCCTGGTGCTGTCGATCCGGTCGCTGCGCCGCTCCGGCACCCGCCCCGGTGACCCGCAACGCGGTGGTGTGCGGGCCCGGCTGGCCGGGCTCACCGCGCTCGCGGTCGAGGCGTCGCTGCTCACCGACGCGCGCAGCAACCCCGCGTTGACCCGGGGCATCGGCAGGCTCGAAGCGGCCCGGAAGGCGCTCGACGAGGGACTGCCGGACCGGCACGTCCGCAGGTTGCTCGACGACGCGACGGCGGAGTTGGAGGACACCGCCCGCCTGACCGGCATCCCCGGTTACCGCCCCGACCTCTATCTCCAGGGGAGGCTGTCGTGACCGGCACGCTGCGACGCGGCCTCGTCGCCCTGGTCGGCAGCACCTTCGGCTGGGCGGTGCTGGCCTGCCTGGTGCTGGCCGGATGGGCGCTGTGGTCGGGCGGGATCCTGGACGGCCCGATCGCCCGCGAGGTCCGCGCCTCGTCGACGTACGTCGCGCCCGGGGTGGACCTGGACCGGCCCGCCGCCGAGCGGGTCATCGGCAACCGTCGGCTGGTGGTGCTGGTGATGGTGCCCGGCGACGACCTGCGGGACGCCTGCGACCAGACCCGGCAGGCCGCGAAGGGCACGCTGGTGCTGGCGATGAGGCGCGACGGCGACGACTGGGACACCTACGGCTGCTCGCGCATCCGCCAGCGCGACAGCAAGGACTTCGGCCGGGCGATGGTCGCGGAGACGGTCATCAGCCGGGGCGTGGACTCGTTCGTGGACCAGCCGGTGGAGGCGCTCAAGGTCGTCGTGGTCAACTACGACCTACTGGTACGCGCCGGCACCGTCCCCGACGGGGCTCGGACGATCAGCCCGTCGCTGCCCCGGTACCTGCTGGCCGGCGCGGCGGTCGGCGGTGTGGTCGCCGGTGCCGCGTCGCTCTGGATCGCCGGGCGGCGGGCCGGGCGGCTGGCGTCCCAGCGGCGACGCCGACGCGACGAGCAGGCCGACGAGCGCAGCTCGCTCAGCGCCGCGGCGGCCGGGCTGGCGCAGCAGATCGTCGACCTCGACCAGCGGTACGGCCAGCTCTCCGCCCGCAGCACGGGCCGGGGCTACGCGCGACTGGTCAGCGACTACACCCGGCTGCTCGGCGAGCTCTCCGACGCCGGTGCGGGCGACGTCACCGTGCGGCGGCTGCGGGAGCGGGTGGACGAGCTCGCCACGCGGGCGACCATGCTCGCGCGGGAGGCGGAGGCCCGGACCGGGAACGGTGCGGGATCCGACGACCGGTCCTCCACGGCCCGGCGGTCGGCGTCACGGCGTGGCGGTCGGCGGGGGCGTCGGCGCGACCGGCCCGGTTCCACCACCGGCTGACGGCGGGGCGTCGGGGTCGGGGTCGGGGTCGGGGTCGGGGGCGACCGTGCCCGTGGTGTGCCGGGAGCGGCCGTGCCCGACCACGGACAGCGCGACCACCCGCCGGGACCAGGGCCGCACCCGCAGGGTCACCACGTCGCCGTCGTGGCAGCGGGTCGCCCACTCGCTGGGCAGTCCCCACGCGGTCGTGCGGTCGGTGGTGCCGTCGTCCACGGCCAGGTAGTGCAGCCAGGGTCGGGGCGGGCGGTTCTCGCCCTGGGCGGCGCTGCGCCACACCTCGATCCAGAGCACCTCGCCGGTGACGGTGCGTTCGGTGGCGAGGTCCACCAGGGTGCGGACCACGGTGTGGACGCCGGCCAGCAGCACCAGGACGACCACCACGGTGACGCCGTTGCGCACCAGGTCGAAGATCCGTGCGGCCTGGTTCGCCGTGGACGGGGTGAGGGTGAACGTGGGGCCGAAGGCGTCGAGCAGGAAGGCGCCGACGGCGATGCCGATCGCGCCGCTGGCCAGCAGACGCGGCACCGACCGGCCGTAGCGGGGCAGCAGCCGGGGGTAGCGGACGCGGATCCGGTGCCACCTGCCGCCGTACGACGACCAGACCGAGGTGCGGTCGCCCAGGCCGAGGTCGAGCACCGCGCTGGCCAGGCGGGTGGCCCCGACGGCGGCACCATAGCCCAGGTAGCGGTCCCAGATCGCCACCGCGGCCGGCGGCAGTTCGTCGAACTGCTCGTGCCCGCGCAGCCAGTCCCGGACACCGAGCCACCGCGCCGCCACCTGGCGACCGAGCGCCGTGTCACGTTCGCCCGGTGACGCCCCGGCCAGCGTGGAGAGCAGGACGAACACGGCGATCCCGGCGATGAACGCGTGGTTGCCCGAGGTCGGATGCCAGCTCGCGAGGTGCAGCGCGGCCAGGCCGACCACGACGGCGGCGGCCAGCGCCGCGCCGACCAGCAGACCGGTCACGCGTGGACCGAAGCGCCGCCGGGACAGGCCGGCGGCACGGGCGTCGGCGATCACCTGCCCGCGCAGTCGCCTGTTCCACGCGCGGGCCCGGGTCTCGTCGCGGAAGGTCAGCGCGGTCAGCGGCAGGACGCCGTCCACCGCCAGCCCGCGCGCCCGGTCCAGCACCAGACGCTCGTACGGGCGCAGTCCGGTCTCGTCGGGCGGGGACGCCGGCAGGTGCACCGTGCTCTGCATCGGGTCGTCACCGGGCTGGCGTACCTCGAAGAAGCCCCGGGCGGCGAGGTCGAGCAGGGTCGCCTCGGCGGCGTCCTCGGTCAGCGACCAGCGGTTGACCAGCAGGTTGACCACGGCGGGCGATTCCGCGCCGAGATCCGGGGTGGCCGGTGCGGGTGACACGGCGGCGGGCCGGGTGACCCACCGGACGGCACCATAGAGCAGGAGCCAGCCGGCGAGGGCGCCCAGGCCCATCGCCAAGTCGAGCAGGAGGCGGGGGTCCATCACGAGCCGCCGCCCGGGAAGCGGACTCCGACGGCGCCGCGCTCGCCCGTCCCGGCCTCGAAGTAGTCGCGCGTGCGGAAGCCGGCCGCACCGGCGATCAGGTTGGTGGGCACGGACTGCACGGTGGTGTTGTACGTCTGCACCGCGCTGTTGTAGAACTGCCGGGCGTAGGCGATCCGGTCCTCGGTGCGGGACAGTTCGGCCTGCAACGCCGCGAAGTTCTGGTCGGCGCGCAGGTCCGGGTACGCCTCGGCGAGCGCGAGCAGCCGACCGACCGCCTCGGTCAGCACGGTCTCGGCACCGGCCCGACCGGTGGGGCCGGGCGTGGTGGCGGCGGCCAGCGCACCGCTGCGGGCGGCGGACACGGCCGTCAACGCGTCGCGCTCGTGCGACGCGTACCCCTTGACGGTCTCGACCAGGTTGGGGATCAGGTCGTGCCGGCGGCTGAGCTGCACGTCGATCTGGGCCCAGGATGCCTGCACCTGGTTGCGGCGGCGGACCAGCCGGTTGTAGGCGATCATCGCCCACCCGAGCACGGCCGCCACCAGCAGGCAGAGCAGCCCGCCGACGAGACCCGCCACGACGCCACTGCTCATTCCCCGCCCCTCCGCTGCCGCACCTGCACGCCGCGAGACCGTGGTGACCGGCGCGAACGCGACGGACCCCGGTGTCGGCGGCCCGGCCGGTCCGATCATGAGGATCGGACCCGGCGGGTGCAATCAGGCGAACGGTTGGTGACCGGCGCAGACGCGTCGACTGCGTCACAGCGGGCGCGTCGGCTTTCGGCAGCGTCGGGTCCCGGCCGGGGCCGGCACGGGTTCGGCGATGATGGTGCGGTGAACTTCCGCTCCGTCTACCAGCACGGGTTCGTCCGGGTCGCCGCCTGCACCGGGCGTACCCGCATCGCCGAGCCCACCGCCAACGCCGAGGCCGTCCTGCGGCAGGCCCGCCGGTGCGCCGCCGAGGGGGTGGCCGTGGCGGTCTTCCCGGAACTGGGCCTGTGCGGCTACTCGATCGAGGATCTCCTGCTCCAGGACGCGGTGCTGGACGAGGTGGAGATGGCGCTGGCGCACCTGGTGGCGGAGTCGGCGGAGCTGCTTCCGGTGCTCGTCGTCGGTGCCCCGCTGCGGCACCGGGGCCGGGTCTACAACTGCGCGGTGCTGGTCCACCGGGGTCGGGTGCTGGGCGTGGCACCGAAGTCGTACGTCCCGAACTACCGGGAGTTCTACGAGGCCCGGCAGATCGGCGCGGGGGTCGACGAGCGCGGCGGGACGATCCGGCTCGGCGGCGCCGAGGTGCCGTTCGGGGTGGACCTGCTGTTCACCGCCGAGGACGTGCCCGGCCTGGTGCTCTACGCCGAGGTCTGCGAGGACCTGTGGGTGCCGGTGCCGCCGAGCGCCGAGGCGGCGTTGGCGGGCGCGACCGTCCTGGTCAACCTCTCCGGTAGCCCGATCACGGTGGGGCGGGCCGAGGACCGTCGACTGCTGTGCCGGTCGGCGTCGGCCCGTTGCCTGGCCGCGTACGTCTACGCGGCGGCGGGTCTGGGCGAGTCCACCACGGACCTGTCCTGGGACGGCCAGACGATGATCTACGAGAACGGCGTCCTGCTCGCCGAGACCGACCGGTTCCCGGCCGACGAGCGGCATGCGGTGGCCGACGTCGACCTGGACCTGTTGCGGCAGGAACGGCTCCGGATGGGCACCTTCGACGACAACCGGCGGGCGCACGCCGAACGCACCGGCGGCTTCCGCGAGGTGCGGTTCCGATTGGACCCGCCGACCCGGGACCTCGGGCTGCGGCGTCGGGTCGAGCGCTACCCGTTCGTGCCGTCCGACGCGGCGCGCCTGGCGCAGGACTGCTACGAGGCGTACCACATCCAGGTCGCCGGCCTGCACCAGCGGCTGGCGGCGACCGGCGACCCGAAGGTCGTCATCGGGGTCTCCGGCGGCCTGGACTCGACCCACGCGTTGATCGTCGCGGCGCGGGCGATGGACCGGGCGGGCCGCCCGCGCAGCGACATCCTCGGGTTCACCATGCCGGGCTTCGCGACCAGCGCGCACACCCGGGACAACGCGCACAAGCTGATGCGCTCGCTCGGGATCACCTCGGCCGAGCTGGACATCACCGCCACCGCGCGGCTGATGCTCCAGGAACTCGGCCATCCGTTCGGCGCCGGCGAGCCGGTCTACGACGTGACGTTCGAGAACGTGCAGGCCGGGCTGCGCACCGACTACCTGTTCCGGCTGGCCAACCAGCGCGGCGGCATCGTGCTCGGCACCGGTGACCTGTCCGAGTTGGCGCTGGGTTGGTGCACGTACGGCGTCGGCGACCAGATGAGCCACTACAACGTCAACGCGGGCCTGCCGAAGACCCTCATCCAGCACCTGATCCGGTGGGTGATCGGCAGCGGCCAGTTCGACGAGGAGGTGGCCGAGACGCTGCGCGCGGTGCTGGACACCGAGATCAGCCCGGAACTGGTGCCGGGCGCGGAGCTCCAGTCCACCGAGAGCACCATCGGCCCGTACGCGTTGCAGGACTTCACCCTCTTTCACGTGCTGCGTTACGGCTTCCGGCCGTCGAAGATCGCCTTCCTGGCCTGGCACGCGTGGCACGACCCGGCGGCGGGGAGTTGGCCGCCCAACTTCCCCGAACACAAGCGGGTCGGCTACGACCTGCCGGAGATCCGCCGCTGGCTGGAGGTCTTCTGCCGCCGGTTCTTCGGCTTCGCCCAGTTCAAGCGCTCGGCGATGCCGAACGGCCCGAAGGTCGTCGCCGGTGGTTCGCTGTCCCCGCGCGGTGACTGGCGGGCGCCGTCGGACAGTACGGCGCAGGTGTGGCTGCGCGATCTCGCCCGCTGGGACGCGCACTGAGTGGACGGTGTGGACCCGGCCCGGACGATGGTTCGGACCGGCCGCCGGACGTAGGCTGCACTCACCGAGGGCTTCCGCTCCACCGCCGCCGGTGAGCGGCGGCGGTGGGCGGGGCGCGGGGTACGACGGCGGGTGGCGGTTCAGCGGAGGGAAAGTGCTGTGGCGGTAGGGCGCGTGGTGCGGTTCGACGAGGTGAAGGGGTACGGCTTCATCGCCCCGGAGGAGGGCGGCGAGGACGTCTTCGTCCACGCCAACGACTTGATGGAGGGCAAGCAGGCCATCACACCGGGCACCCGGGTGGAGTTCCAGATCAAGGAGGGCGAGCGGGGCCTCAAGGGCTACGACGTCCGGGTCGTCGCGTCGGAGCGTCGTCCGGTCGCCGCCCCGGTCGCGACCGCCGGCAGCGAGGAGTACGACGAGGACGCCACCTGTGACGTGCTCTCCGCCGCGGCGCTGCGCGCCGAGGTGACGGAGGCGTTCATCCAGGCCGCCCCGGATCTCACCGCGGGTCAGATCGTCCGGCTGCGGGACCAGGTGATCCGGATCGCCACCCGGCACGGGTGGACCGAGGGCTGAGGGTCAGCCGGCACGCCCGCTGCCGACGTCCGGCGTACGGGTCGTGGGCGCGCCGCCGAACACCACCGTGCGCGGCAACTCGGGTCGGCCGCCCCGTGGCTGCCACTCGCGCGGGTAGCCCAGCGACACCTCCTGGAACGGCACCTCGTCGTGCCAGGTCGTCCGGGGGATGTGCAGGTGACCGTAGACCACCGCCGCCGCCCGGTAGCGGACGTGCCAGTCGGCGGTCAGCTCCGTCCCGCACCACTGGGCGAACTCCGGGTGGCGCAGCACGTCGGTCGGCTCGCGGACCAGCGGATAGTGGTTGACCAGGACGGTCGGCAGGGTCGGGTCGCAGGCGTCCAGCCGCTGCCGGGTGTACGCCACCCGCGCCCGGCACCACGCGTCGCGGCTCGGGTGCGGATCCGGGTGCAGCATGAACTCGTCGGTGCAGACGATCCCGGTGGCGTACGCCCGTGCCAGCGACTCCTCCTTGGTGGTGGTGCCGGGCGCCCGGAACGAGTAGTCGTAGCCGACGAAGAGCGGGGCGACGACCACCGGCCCGCCGGCGCCCCGCCAGAGGGGGTACTCGTCCTCCGGGGTGTGCACGCCGAGCGTGCGGCACAGCTCGACGAGGTGGTGGTACCGCTGCTCGCCGCGCAGGTCCACCGGGTCGTGCCGGGGGGTCCACAGTTCGTGGTTGCCCGGTGCCCAGAGCACGGTGTGGAAGCGCTCGGTGAGTGTCCGCAGCGTCCACTCCACATCGGCGTACGCGTCGCCGACGTCCCCGGCGACGAGGAGCCAGTCCTGGTCGGAGCGCGGTCGCAGCTCCGCCGCGATCCGCCGGTTCTCGGCGTAGCCCACGTGCAGGTCGCTGACCGCGAGAAGCGTGCCGGCACCCATGTCCTCGTCCACCCCCGGTCTGCGGCCCGTCGCCGCCCGCAACGGTAGTCGTCGCGGCGGTGGGCGCACAGCCCGTCAGCCGCCGGTGCCCTCCGCGGCACCGTCGGGCGTGAGGGCGCCGTCGGCCTCACCGGCGTCGAGGTGCACGTGCTGGTGTCCGTTGCCGGCGTCGATGTTGATCTGGTCGAGTTGCGTCGCGGCCACCGACCAGGTGGTGGCGGCGAGCGTGGCCTGCCGGGCGGCCAGCGCCAGGTGGTCGGGCCGCAGGGCGTCGGGGGCGGACGCCGCCAGGGCCACCGAGTCGACCGCGACGGTGGCCTGGGCCACCGCGCTGCGCAGGCCGCCCCGGGCGACGTTGGTGGCGGTGGTGCCCGAGGGCGGGTCGGCGTACTGCTCGGTGAGTTGGCGCATGGTCTGCCGCCACTGGTCGAGCTGCGCCGCTTCGGGAGCCCGGCCGGACTCTCCGTTCTCCCGCACGGCGACCAGGATCGGGGCCATCTGTTGGCCGGTCCGGCGCGCCAGGTCGGTCAGTTCGACGATCTGGCGCGCGTCCCGTTCGACCTCCGCCGCGCGCATCTCGGCGATCCGCGAGTCCGTCTCGTCCGGCCGTCCCAGGGTGAACCCGACCAGCCCGCCCACCAGGGCCACCACCAGCACGGCCGTGACGGCACCGAGGATCGACCAACCGGAGGTCCGCGCTGCCGAGGCCGGCGGGGTCGCCAGGTAGGAGGGCCTTCCGGTACGACGGGACATGGCCACCCCTCGGGATCGACGACGATTCGCTCGGAGCGTAGCCCGTATATCACAAGCCGTCGATACTTCTGTGCATCGTGGCGTCGACTTTCACTCGGCGGACACGAAAGCCTGCCGACGGCGTTCGGCGCGCCGCCGTAGTGTGACGGCGACCAGCAGGGCCGTACCCGCCATCAGCACGGCGCTGGCCACGGCGGCCAGCCGGAACCCGTGCACGAACGCCTCCCGCGCGGCGGCGAGGAGCCGCTCACCGACCTCGGCGGGCAGGTGGTCGCCAGCGGCCAGGGCGGCGGTGAGGTTGTCCCGCGCGGCGGTCGTCGCCTCCGGACCGGCCTCGGCGGGGACCGCCGTGGCCATGTCGTGCCGGTAGACCGCGGTGATCAGGCTGCCGAGCAGCGCGATGCCGAAGGCGCCGCCGAGTTGCGGCGCCGTGGCGGAGATCGCCGCCGCCGCGCCGGCCCGCTGCGGCGGTGCCGCTCCGACGACCATGTCGGTGGCGAGTGCCATCATCGGCCCCAGTCCGGCGGAGACGACGACCGCCCCGGTCACCAGGATCGCCAGTCCGCCGACCTCGACCTGGGTGAGCAGACCGTAGCCGACCGCGGCGAGCGCCAGACCGGTCGCGGTGACCGTGGCCGGGTCGACCCGGCGGGCGATCCGTGGGGCCAGCGTGGACCCGACGATCACGCCGACGGCCGAGGGCGCGGTCCACATGCCCGCCGCCAGCGGGGACAGGCCCTGCACCAGTTGCAGGTACTGCGCGATGGCGAGGTTGGATCCCCACAGGACGAAGATGCCGAGCGCCAGGGTGGCGGCGGCGACGGCGAGTCGGCGGTCGGCGAAGAGCCCGAGGTCCAGGAACGGGTCGGTTCGGCCGCGCTGCCGCCGGACGAACAGCACAGCGGCGGCCAGGCCCGCCACGACCGCCAGCAGCGACGTCGGGTGCACGCCGTCGGCGGCGATCCGCTTGAGCCCGTACACCACCGGCAGCACCGCACCGAGCGAGAGCAGCGCGCTGACCAGGTCCACCCGGCCAGTGGCGGCGCGCCGCTCGGGCAGCAGCGCCGGCCCCACCACCAGCAGCACCAGCATCACCGGTACGCCGAGCAGGAACACCGAGCCCCACCAGAACCGCTCCAGCAGCCACCCGCCGACCAGTGGCCCGACCGCCGTACCGCCGGAGACGCTGGCGATCACCACCCCGATGGCCACCGCCCGCTGTCGTGCGTCGACGAACATCACCGTCACCAGGGAGAGGATGGCCGGCATCAGCGTCGAGCCGGCGACCCCCATCAACGCCCGGGCGACGATCAGCAGTTCCACGGTGGGGGCGTACGCCGCGGCCACCGAGGCGACGCCGTAGCCGGCGGCGCCGAGCAGCAGCATGCGGCGTCGTCCGATGCGGTCGCCCCACACGCCCATGGTGATCAAAGAGCCGGCGAGCAGGAAGGCGTAGACGTCGACGATCCACAGCAGCTCGGTGCTGCTGGCCGAGAGGTCCCGGCCGATCGTCGGTAACGCCAGGTGCGTCACGGTCAGTTCCAGCGAGGCGAGCAGGGCCGGCAGGGCGAGCACCGCGAGCCCGTACCACTCCCGCCGTCCCGCCACACGGCGCGGCGGCGTCACATCCATCGGGGTCGTCATGGAGCCGAGCTTCCGACCTCAACCGAACTTCAGGTCAAGCGGATTCGCGGCGTGCCCCGAGCCACGCCGCGAATCCCGCCGGGTCGCTGACGACTATTCGCTGCGTAGCCCCTCGGCCCGGGTCAACCGCCACAGCAGTGGCAGGCTGGCGGCGGTGACCACGAGCACCAGCACCGCGGCGGTGCCGGACACTCCGGCGATGGCCGCCCAGTTGACGCCGACGGAGATCCCGGCGACCGACTGGAGCAGGGCCGCCACCGCGCTTCCGGTCACGACCGCCAGCAGCATGCCCAGCGTCACCGGGATCGCCACCTGATAGAGCACGGATCCGGAGAGGCTGCGGCGGCGGGCGCCGAACGCGCTGAGCACCGCCAACGGCCGCCGCCGCTCGCGCAACTGTTCGAGGATGTTGACCAGCATGCTCGCGCCGATGACCAGCAGCAGGACGACCGCGCCGATCTGGAGCGCCTGCTGGTAGCCGGCCAGTACCGAGGAGGTGCGGCGTTCCTCGAACGTCTGCACGACCGCCGTCGGGTCCACCTGCGCGACGGTGTTGCGCAACCGCTCCACCGTGTCCCGGTCGGCCGGGTCGTACGCGACGAGCACGCTGCTCGGATTGACCGGCGGCACCTCCAACGCTCCCGGGGTGAGCAGGAAGTCCGCCACGACCAGCGTGGAGTACTGCCGCACCGTGGGGACCTCGGCCGGCACCGTCCAGCGGATCGGCGTGCCGTCGTCGTCGAAGGTGAGCGTGGTGCCCGCCTCCGTCGACGCGCCACCCGGGCCGGCGAAGCTGTCACCGTCGGCACAGGAGGACAGCTCGGCGTACTGGCGCAGGGCCGCGCAGTCGGCGATGTAGACCCGATGGACCTGCGCCGCGTCCGGGGCGGTGCCCAGATCCGCCACCCCGCTGGTGGCCCGGACCCCGACCGTGTCGGCCAGCGCCTCGGCCCAGGTCCGCGCGGGACCGTCGGGCGTGCCCGGCTCGTAGACGAAGACGACGGCCTGGAAGTCGTCGTCGGGACTCAGGTCGCTCGCACTGTACGTCTGCGCCGCGCCGAGCACTCCCTGCACGGCGATCACGCCGGCCACCGACACCGCGATGCCGGAGACGGCCCGGACGGCGGTGTCGCTGTCCAGTTGCAACCGGCGTACCGCGAGCTGCCAGGCGACGCCGCCGCCCCCCAGCCGCCGTACCGTCGCCTGTACCAACCACGGCAGGAGCAGCACCACCCCGACCAGGAGCAGCGTCGCCCCGGCGGCGAGTTGCAGCTCCACCAGCAGGCCGCCGGCCTGCTCGGTGAGACCGCCGAGCAGCGGGTAGAGCAGAAGGAGTCCGACCAGTGACGGCAGTGGCCGCCACCAGAACCGACGATGACGCTCGCCGCCGCGCCGGACCACGCCGAGCGGCTCGATCACCACCCGCCGCAGCGCGGAGAGGGTGACCAGGACCGCGACGGTCGGCACCAGCACCACGACCAGCAACGCCAGCACGGGTACCGGACGCATGTCGGCGGCGAAGAAGCTGAACCCGGGCGGCAGCAGGTCGCCGGCCACCCCACGGACGCCGAGGAACGCGAGCGCCCCGAGGGCCAACCCGAGCACCGCGCCGACCAGGCTCTCCCCCGCCGCCACCCGCCGGGTCATCGCGCTGTCCGCGCCGACCAGCCGGATCGCGGCGAGCTGGCGGTCCCGGGCCTCACTGCCGAACCGCACCGCCGTGGTCACGAAGATCATCACCGGCAGCAGCAGGACCACCAGGCCCAGCACGCCCAGCACCAGCAGCACCGGCGACACTCCCCCGGCCTCCTGCGGGCCGTCGCCGCCGTACGCGTCGATCCGCCGGGCGCCGGAGGTCTCCTCGTCCACCTGCTCCGAGTGGAGGTAGAAGAGTCGTTCATCCGGGCCGGCCAGCCCGTCGGGGCCGATGGTGCCGACCACCCGGCCGCCCCACCGCTCCCGCAGCAACGCACCCTCGGGCGAGTCGAGCAGCTCGGCCAGGGCCGGCGAGACGACCATCTCCCCCGGGGCCAACCGGCGGTCGACACCGGGTGGCAGCGGCGTCCGCTCCCCTTCGGGCCGCACCAGCCAGCCGTTGACGTCGACGCCCCGGTAACGGGACTCCACGTCCACGGTCAGCAGGGTGTCCGGCCCGGGTGCGGACACCACCGGGCCCGGCAGGCGTGCCGCCTCCCGGTCGCCGCGCGCGGCGGCCAGCGTGGGCAGGGCGGCGGCGGTCAGCAGCATCACCACCCCGAGGCCCACACCGACCGAGATCAGGGCCAGTCGGGCCCAGCCGGACCGGCCGCCCGCCACGCTGAGTCGTACGCCCAGGGCCAGGTCGTCGAGCCAGCCCGCCGCGCCGCGCCGCGTCCCGGCGCTCATCGGACGTGCGCCGGGGTACGGACCTTGCCGTCGCGCACCACGACCTCCCGGTCGGAGTACGCGGCCACCCGCACCTCGTGCGTGACGAGCACGACCGCGGCGCCGGTCTGCCGGGCCGCCTCGACGAAGAGCCGCATCACCCGCTCGCCGTTGAGCGAGTCGAGCGCGCCGGTCGGCTCGTCGGCGAAGATCACCCGAGGGCCGGTGATCAGCGCGCGGGCCACCGCCACCCGTTGGCCCTGGCCGCCGGAGACCTCGCCGGGGCGCTTGCCCGCCACGTCGTCGACCTCCAGCCGGGCCAGTGCGTCGCTCGCCCGACGTGCCGCCTCCCGCCGCCGTACGCCGGACAGCCGCAACGGCAGCGCCACGTTCTCCAGGCAGGTCAGCTCCGGCACGAGCTGCCCGAACTGGAACACGAACCCGAACTCGGTCCGGCGCAGCGCGCTGCGACGCTGGTCGGACAGGGCGACCAGGTCCTGCCCGGCGTAGCGGACCCGGCCGGAGTCCGGCGCGACGATCCCGGCCAGGCAGTGCAGCAGGGTGGACTTGCCGGAGCCGGAGGGGCCCATCAGAGCGAGCACCTCACCGGCGTGCACCCGCAGCGACGCGCCGTCCAGCGCCGGGGTGGCGCCGTACGTCTTGACCAGCTCCTCCGCCTCCAGCAGTGGGTTGTCCGTTGCGGGGTTCATCGCGTCTCCTCTCGCACCTGCGCGCGGAGCTGGTCCAGCCGGGCGGCGGTCAGCTCCAGCCAGCGCAGGTCGGCTTCCAGGTGGAACAGGGCGTGGTCACAGACGAGCTGGTCGGCCAGGTCACCGGCGAGCTTGCGCTGGGTCAGCTCCCGCATCTGCGCCAGGTGCGCGGCGCGCTGCACGTCGAGCAGGTCGGCCGCGTCACGGTCGGTCAGCAGCGCCAGCACGACCTTGGTGTAGAGCTTGCTCTGGAGATAGACCTCGGGCTGCTCCGGCCGGGCCAGCCACTGCTCGACGTCGGTGACGCCGGCATCGGTGATCGCGTACCGCTTGCGGTCCGGGCCCTCGCCGGGCTCGGACTGGACCTCGACGAGACCGTTCTTGAGCAGGCGCGCGAGCGTGGCGTAGACCTGCCCGTAGTGCAGCGACCGACCGCGACCGAACTGGTCGTCGTAGGAGCGCTTGAGGTCGTAACCGT
Organism: Micromonospora sp. NPDC049903; assembly: GCF_044460945.1. Lineage (NCBI taxonomy): Bacteria > Bacillati > Actinomycetota > Actinomycetes > Micromonosporales > Micromonosporaceae > Micromonospora > Micromonospora sp. NPDC049903. The sequence goes on along the minus strand of NZ_JBITKL010000018.1, from coordinate 47,089 downwards.
GGCGCGGGCCCTGCTCCAGCAGACCCAGTAGGGCGTAACCGACAGACATGAACGCCACTATACACACGGGCTATACACGCAGTGTCTACGCCCGGAGCGGCATGACCGCCGGCACCGTCGCCGAGGTCGGCGCGCGGACCCGACAGACGTAGGAGTCATATATCGAAATCTTTGAACACCCGTCGGATGACCGGTCGTGAGCTGGGCCGTAGCGTCGACGTGATCCACCTCGCACGGAGACGGACACGCACCGTCACCGGACCGCGAGCGTCACGCCCCCGTGACGGACCGCCGCGTCGGTAGTGGATCGGCGCTCCGTGCTGTCCTTTCCACCCCCGAAGGAGCAGAAGTGCCCCGAAAGCCCCGCTCGTCACGCGCTCGCCGCAGCGGCGCGTTGCTGTTGTCCACCGCCCTCGTCGCCTCGTTGACCTCGGTCGCCGCGAAACCCGCCTCGGCGGCGCCGGAGGAACCCCTCAAGTCCAACGAGATCTTCCTGACCGGCCCGAACCAGGGCGCCCCGGAGGACATCGCCGCCGCCTACCTGCGCGCCAACCCGGCCCGGCACGGCGTGACCGCCGCCGATCTCGGCGACCTGGCCGTGCTGTCCAGCTACACCAGCCGACACACCGGCGTCACCCACGTCAACCTCGCCCAACGCCACGAGAAGTTGGAGATCTTCGGGGCCACCGCGACGGTCAACGTCGCCCGCGACGGCAGCGTCATCTTCGTCGGCGACACCCTCGTGGCCGACCTGACCGGCGACGCCACCGCCCCCGACCTGGACGCCGTGGACGCCGTCGAGGCCGCAGCCGACGCCCTCGACCTGCCCACGCCCACGAACACCCGCGTCATGAGCCGCACCGGCGGCCCGGCCCAACGCACCGTCGTCAGCGGCAGCGGCGTCTCCGCCGAGCCCATCCCGGCCAAGCTCGGCTGGCAACCCACCGACAGCGGGCTCCGTCTCGCCTGGCAGCTCGTCATCGACGACGCCACCGACGCCCACCTCTGGAACGCCACCGTCGACGCGCAGAGCGGCGACCTGCTCGGCGCCGACGACTGGACCACCCACGAGCACACGGACGACCTCGCCGAGACCCTGCACCCGGTCTCCGGCCGGACGATGCCGGCTCGGCGCTCCGCACCACTCGGCACGCCCGACCCCGTGCAGGACGGGTCGAGCTACCACGTCTACGGCTACCCGACGGAGAGCCCGAACGACGGCCCCCGCAGCGTGGTGACCAACCCGGCGGACGCGCTGGCCTCGCCGCACGGCTGGCACGACACCGACGGCGTGCCCGGCCCCGAGTTCACCACCACCCAGGGCAACAACGTCCACGCGTACCAGGACCAGGACAACAACAACGCGCCGGACTTCGGCAGCAGCCCGGACGGCGGTCCGAACCTGACCTTCAACTTCCCGCTCGACCTGAACGAGAACCCGCAGAGCTACCGGGACGCGGCCACCGCCAACCTGTTCTACTGGAACAACATCATCCACGACGTCTCGTACCGCTACGGCTTCGACGAGGCGTCCGGGAACTTCCAGGCGAACAACTACGGTCGCGGCGGTGTCGGCGGCGACTACGTCCGCGCCGAGGCCGCTGACGGCGGCGGCTCGAACAACGCCAACTTCTCCACCCCGGCGGTGGACGGCGTCGGCGTACCCCGGATGCAGATGTACCTGTGGCCGGGCAACCAGTTCGGCGCCCAGAACCAGGTCGTCGTCGACGGGGTCGGGTCGTTCGACGCCACCTGGTCGCGCTACAGCCCGGCACCGACCGGCGCCGGTCTGTCCGCCCGCCCGTTCGTGCACGGCGGCACCGGCTGCGCCGCCTCGTCGTACCCGGCCACGCTGCCCGACGGCGGCTGGGTCGCGGTGGTCGACGGCGGCACCACCGCCTGCACCTACCTGCTGCGCACCCAGATCGCCGAGTCGCTCGGCGCCGACGCGGTGGTGGTCGCGCACAACGCGGCCGGAGCCGCCCCGGTGCTCACCGGTGCCATGACGACCGCGCCGGTCACCATCCCCGCGGTGGCGGTCACCCAGGCCGACGGCACCACCATCAAGGCCGCGATCGCCGAGGGCACCGTCACCGGGTCGGTCCGCAAGCACCCCAGCCACCCGGGTATGCGCGACGGCGACCTCGACGCCGGCATCATCATCCACGAGTACGGGCACGGCATCTCGCTGCGACTGACCGGCGGCCCGGGAATCAACTGCCTGACCGGCAACGAGCAGATGGGCGAGGGCTGGAGCGACTTCTTCGCGATCACCACGCTGCTGGACCCGGCTCTCGACACCGCCGACGGCTCGCGGGGCCTGGTGCCGTACGTGCTGTACCAGGAGGACCGCACCGGCAACGGGCTGCGCCCCCGGCCGTACTCGCGGAACATGGAGACGCAGCCGTTCACCTACGACAGCATCAAGACCGGCGGCTGGCTCAACGGCACCTCGCTGGCCGCGCCGCACGGCATCGGGCACGGCTGGGCCGCCGTCCTCTGGGACGTCACCTGGGACCTCATCGACCGGCACGGCCTGAACCCGAACGTGTACGGCGACTGGAACACCGGCGGCAACAACCTCGCCATGCAGCTCGTCATGGACGGGTTGAAGATGCAGGGCTGCGGGCCGGGCTTCGTGGTCGGCCGCAACGCCATCATCGCCGCCGACGCGGCGCTGACCGGCGGCGACAACGCCTGCACCCTCTGGGCCTCGTTCGCCCGCCGGGGTCTCGGCTACAGCGCGGTGCAGGGCACCACCAACCGGGACGACAACACCGAGGCGTTCGACACGCACCCGTCCTGCCGGGGCGACTTCGTCGGCCGCACCGCGGCGCCCGGGCTGAACACGCTGCCCGCCGGGGACGCGGCACCGATGAAGTTCCAGCTCGCGAGCAACCGGGGGCTGGACATCCTGGCCAGCAACTCGCCGTACTCCCGCCTGGTCGACTGCGACACCCTGCGGACGGTCAACCCGGACGGTTCGGTCACGCCGCGACCGGTCCCGGTGGCGGCCGTCAACCCCGGCAACTCCCGCATGTCGGCCAACGCCAGGGGCCAGTACCACTACGTCTGGAAGACCGACCCCGCCTGGGCCGGCACCTGCCGTGAGTTCGTGCTGACCCTCGACAACGGATACCAGTACCGCACGTACTTCAGGTTCACCGGCTGATCCGGTAGCCACCACCGGGGGAGGGCTCCGCACCACGGGACCCTCCCCCGTCCATGCCCGCAGGTGTACCCGGGCGGTGAAGGGGTAGGAACCGCCGACCGACGACCCCGCGCTGCCACGCGGAGTCCAGCGCAGGCCGGGGGGAACGGGATGAGCCGGGTCCGCAATCTGCGCGTCCGCCCCGACCTGCTCTATCTGGCCAGCGGCTGGAGCACCCTGGTCACCGACGTCCGGGGCCGGATCATCGGCACCGGTCCGCAGGGGTTCTTCGCCCGCAACACCCGGGTGCTGCACACCGAGCGGATCACCGTCGACGGGCGGGAGCCGGTGCCGTTCAGCACGGCCACCGTCGGAGGGTACGCCCAACTGTCGTACGCCGAGCTGGGCGCCGGTGACGAGCTGCCCTCGCGGGCGGCGTACCTGACCGTGGCCCGGTTCGTGGGGGCCGGGCTGCGGACCCGCCTGACCGTGCTCAGCTACGCGGACGTACCGCTGGAGCTGCGGCTGCGGATCGAGCTAAGCGCCGACTTCGCGGACACCGGCGAGGCCGAACGGGGCCGGCGGGTGCAGTCCGGCACGGTCGAGCGCCGGTGGGATCCGGCGGAGCGGGAGCTACGACTGACGTACCGCTGTGACGGCCTGGACCGGGCGGTGGCGATCCGGGTCCGCACCGACCAGCCGATCCGGTACGCCGACGACGGCTTCGAGGTGGACCTGGCGCTGCCGACCCGCGAACGCCGACAGGTGGAGATCCTCGTCGAGCCCGTCTTCGACGGCGAACGTCTCGTCGCGCCACCGTCGAGCTTCACCGACTCCGGTGACCTGGCCGGCGCGGCACGTGGCCGGCTGGAACGCGAGTTCACCCGGTTGACCAGCACCAACTTCGACGTGACGGCGTCCTGGCGATGCGCGACGGAGGACCTGGCCGGGCTGCCCCTGGGCGAGCCGGCCGGCCCGACCGCCCCGATCGCCGGCCTGCCGATCTATCAGGAGATCTTCGGTCGGGACACGATGACCGCCTCGTGGCAGGCGTTGCTCGCCGGTCCGACGATGCTGGCCGACAGTCTCCGGCTCAACGCCGCGCACCTCGGGCGGCGCATCGACGACTGGCGTGACGAGGAGCCCGGCAAGCCGCTGCACGAGGCGCGTCAGGGGCCGGTGTCCGCGCTCGGCCTCGATCCGCTGTCGCACTACCACGGCGACTGGTCCACCGCGCCGGACTTCCTCGTCTTCCTCGGCCAGTACTACGCCTGGACCGGGGATCTCGACACGGTCCGCGAGTTGCTGCCGGCGACGCGTCGCGCGCTGGACTGGCTCGACCGGTTCGGCGACGAGGACCACGACGGTTTCCTGGAGTACCACTGCCGCTCCCGGGTCGGTGTGAAGAACCAGGGCTGGAAGGACTCCGACGACGCGGTGGTCGACGAGCACGGCAGGTTGGTGCCGAACCCGATCGCGAGCAGCGAGTTGCAGGCCTACTGGTACGCCGCCCTGCGGCACGCGGCCGTGACGTTCACGGTGACCGGTCATCCCGCGACCGGCGCGGCCCTGCTGCGTCGGGCGAGGGCGCTGCGTCGCCGGTTCCACCGCGCCTTCTGGATGCCGGACCGGGGTTGCTACGCGATGGCCCTCGGCCCGGACGGGCAGCAGGTCCGCTCGGTCAACTCCAACGACGGGCACCTGCTCACCAGCGGGATCGTGCCGGCGCGGATCGCGCCCGTGGTGGCCGACCGGCTGTTCGCGCCGGACATGTTCAGCGGGTGGGGCATCCGGACGCTCTCCGCCACGCACCCGGCGTACAACCCGTTCAGCTACCACCGGGGCAGTGTCTGGCCGGTCGAGGCGGGCACCATCGGCCTCGGGCTTGCCCGGTACGGCTGTTGGGACCACCTGCACCGGCTCGCCGAGGGGACGTTCGCGGCGTCGTCCCTCTTCGCCGAGCACCGGCTCCCCGAGGTGCTCAGCGGTCTGCCCCGCGACACCTTCCCGCACCCCGGGGTCTATCCGAACTCGTGTTCCCCGCAGGCGTGGTCGGCCAGCGCCATCGTCGCGCTGGTGCAGGCACTGTTGGCGCTGCGCCCGGCCGCGCCACTGCGGGCGATCCTCCTCGACCCGCACCTGCCGCCGTGGCTGCCGGACCTCACGCTGGAGGGGGTACGGGTCGGCGGGCACACCTTCGACCTGACGGTGCGACGTCGACCGGGCGGGCGGACGTCGGTGCGTACCCGGGGTGACCGGATCGCCGTGCTGCGCCGCCCCACCCGTCAGGCGTCGGCCACCCGGCGGCACCGCCCCTGACGATCGTGCCGTGTGGTGGTGCGCTCAGGAGAAGCGGTCCGGGTCACCGGCGCCGACCCGGACGATCTCCGGCTCGCCGTCCGAGAAGTCGATCACCGTGGTCGGTTCGGTGCCGCACTCCCCCGCGTCGACCACCGCGTCCACCGCGTGGTCGAGGCGTTCCTTGATCTCCCAGCCCTGGGTCATCGGCTCCTCGTCACCGGGCAGCAGCAGGGTGCTCGACAGCAACGGCTCGCCCCACTCGTCGAGCAGCGCGCGGGTGACCGGGTGCGCGGGGATGCGGACGCCCACGGTCTTCTTGCGCGGGTGCAGCAGCCGACGCGGGACCTCGCGGGTGGCCGGCAGGATGAAGGTGTAGCCGCCCGGGGTGGCCGCCTTCACCGCCCGGAACACCGCGTTGTCGAGCTGCACGAACTGGCCGAGCTGGGCGAAGTCCCGGCAGACCAGGGTGAAGTGGTGACCGCTGTCGAGCTGGCGGATCTCCCGGATCCGGTCCATGCCGTCTTTGTTGCCGAGCCGGCTGCCCAGCGCGAAGCAGGAGTCGGTCGGATAGGCGATCAGGCCGTCGCGCCGGACGATGTCGATCACCTGACCGATGATGCGCGGCTGCGGGTTGTCCGGATGCACGTCGAAGTACCTGGCCATGGCCCGAAGCTTAGGCCGCCGGGAAGTGTCGCATTGGTGACAGTGGCGGCTCGCGGTCACGTGTCGACGCCCATCGTTGTCGGTATGGTCGGACGAGCCCACGACGGCGGCTACCGCGACACCTTCCGACACCCCGCGACACCCACACCCGTCCGGATCACCGTGCTCGTCTTCGGCGTACTGGCGCTGCTGTTCGCGCTGGCGACCGCACACCGCGCGGTGGTCGACGGCGGTTCGCTCGGTGCCGCCGTCTTCTTCGCCGTGATGGCCGTGTCGTGCACGCTGGTCGCGGTCAGCCTGGCCGCCCGCCGCCAGTGGGCGCCCTTTCCGGCGTACGCGCTGACCGGTCTGCTGGCCGCCGCCTCGCTCGGCCTGTGGGGCGCGATCACCTGCGTCGGTGCGATCCTGCTGGTCTGGGTGCTGTGGGCGCTGAACACCCGGGTCTCGCGGGACTGGTTCGGTCGGCGCGGACGGCTGCGGTGAGCACGACGCACCGACCGGTGCCATCGGCGAGGGCGCGCCGCGTCACCGGACAGGCGGGTCGTCCCGCCCACGCCGGTCACGGCGGCCCTCCCCGAACGGGATCGGCGCGCCGCTAGGCGGTCGTCGAGGACTCGGTCTCCGGCTCCTCGTCCGCCTCGGTCGCCGCCGCCTTCTCGGCGTCGGTCTTCTCCGCGTCGGCCTTCGGCTTCTCCGCCTCGGCCGCCGGGTTCTTCCAGGAGAACTCGATCTCGATCGAGTACTCGTCCTTGCCCTCCTGCTCGATCTCCAGCTCGCAGTGCACCTGGTCGGCGACGGCGATGGTGCCGGCGGCGCCGTAGAAGACCTGCCCGCTCTCCACCTGGCTCGCCACCTGCCGCAGCCACGCGGCCAGGTCCGCCCGCGACACCGTCCGCTCGTCCTCGTAGATATCCATGCCGTCATGCTGGCATTGCGGTGTCGACCGAGCACGCTCAGGGTTACCCGGTCGGCGGGGTCGCAGGTGGGGTCGCCGGACCGCGTGTCGGGTGGGGTTCAGGCGGCCGGACCGGCCGCCCGCGCGTCCGTCGCGACGGCGATCTCCCGGCGGCGGACCGCCGCGATCATCGCCGTCCCGGCCGCCATCACCGCACCCGCCATCAGCAACGCCCAGGACCCGCCGACCCGCAGCGTCAGCAGCGCCGCGACCAGGGCGCCGAGGCCCATCGCGACGATCGCGGCGAGCCGCCGGACCCAGGCCGCGCCCACGCCCCCGGCGGCCCGACTGTCGGCCGAGAGGTTGACCATCGTCATCGTCACCACCACCGTGGAGAGATCCCGGATGCCGATGTGGCGGACGGCCGCGGCCTGGGCACCGAGCACCAGCGCCAACAGCCCGGTGACGACCAGCAGCGCTATCCCGTCCGGCGAACCGGTGCCGAGCCAGAGCGCGGCCAGCGCCAGCGTCGACGCGCTTCCGGCGACCAGGACGAACAGGCCGGAGCGGGGCAGCTTCGCCGGGCCCGCCGCGCCCCGGGTCAGCCGGGCGGCGAGCACCGCGCCGAGCATGAAGGCCAGCAGCGCCACCAGGTTGTTGAGCACCGGCAGCCCGGCGACCCCGGCCAGGCCGAAGCCGATGAAGAGCACGTTGCCGGTCATGTTGCCGGTGAAGACCCGGTCCAGCGCGAGGAAACTGACGCCGTCGATCGCCCCGGTCGCCACGGTCAGCACCAGCAGCGGTACGTCGTAGGTCTTGGTCATGAGCCTCTTCCGCAGCTCGCCGGCACCGCCGTGTCGCGCGTCGAGAGCGGCCGTGAGCAGGGCGATCGTCCGGATCGGAGTCTACGCACCGCGCACGGCCGCGTCCCGGCGCTGCCGCGTCACGGCCCGGCGGCGGCCTCCAGCAGGTCGTCGTAGTGCTGCAACCCGTGGTCCGGCGACACGTCCGCGATGGACCAGCTCTGGTAGCCGGTCTTCGTCCTGGGCAGCTCCACGGCGTTCGCCCCGTAGGTGAGGGCGAGTTCGAGCGTCTGGTTCCAGGTCGACGCCGGGCACGGGTCCTGGTTGGCGCAGACCAGGTCGGCGGTCGCCGTCTGGTAGCTGATCGGGCCGCCCTTGCCCGCGATGTACGCCCACATCGCGTAGTAGTTGTTCGGACGGTCCGGGTACATCGAGTTGTTGCCCAGCACGCACCGGGCACCCAGCGAGGTGCGGCAGTAGTCGATCATCTGCCGGGTGTACGGCATGTCCACCGACCCGGTCCAGGTCACCTCGTTGATCCGCTGGTACGGGTTGAACGCCAGGTAGGAGCGGGTCTGCTCCCACACGTCGTGCGCGTCGATCTCGTCGCGGTGGCACTGGTCGTCGGCCGCCCCGGTGTAGCCGGCCGCCTCCAGGCCGGGCCGGTTCAGGCTGAGCTGCCCGGTCTGCCGGATGTACGGCTCGGCGAACTCGGTGGTGCAGCGGGCGATCACCACGTCCCGGATCCGGGGCTCGTCGTCGTATTGGGCGGCCAGCCGGTCCTGGAGGTTCTGGTACGCGGTGCCGTACTCGCCGCTCCAGAAGCGGCCGATCGTGCCGGCCAGGGTGCCGCTGGTGTACCACGGGATCGGGCTGGCACCGCCCAGCGTCTTCGCCCAGTCCGGCGCGTGGATGCCGCCGACCACCCGCAGCCGGGCGTGCATGCCGGCCGCGTTCGCGGCGGTCACCGCCTGGTCGATCGCCGTGGTGTCGAGCGCGCCGCCGTGGTCGGTGCCGGCCTGCTGCTGCGGTTGCAGGTCGCTCCAGTTGACCCGGATGACGAAGCTGTCCACCACCGGGGCGTACGCGCCGGTGGCCGGCTCGGCCCGGTCGACCAGGCCGCTCAGCGGCGGCTTGAGGGTGACCGCCGTCGGGGTCGACGTCGAGCGCGCCTGGGCCGGTACGGCGACCACCGTGGCCGCCATCACCGCGGTGACGAGTACCGCGAACCTTCTCACCCGGGAACCTCCTCGTGGCAGGTGGAGCCCACGTGTCCGGAGGGACCCGCCTCGGGCGGCACCGCCCGGACACCCGGGCACGAAGCGCCAGGATAGGGCCCGAACCCGCCCGCCGTCACCGGCCAAGATCGGCGGCGGAATCCGGTGCGGCGGGGTCCGGCCGCTGGTCACCGTGCCGCGGTGTGGCCCGACCCGTTACGGTGTACCGACCGATCTTCACCTGGGGGTTCCGTTGAGCCGGTTCGAGCAGATGCGGCAACGACTGCGCCGGGCGTACGACGGGGGACGCGCGTCGGTGCGCGCGGCCCGGGACCGGGACCGCACCCGGCAGGCCGACCGCGCGGAGGAACTCGCCCGGCCCATCCCCGAACCCCGCTCCGGCAACGGCGACGGCGAGGACGCCCATCCCTCGACGATCAGCCGCGACGACGCCGGGGTGCCGCACTCGTTGCGGATCGCCGCCGCCTGGTCGTGGCGGATCATCGTCATCGGCATCGTCGGCTGGGCGATGCTGCGGTTCATGGGCACCATCCGCGTCGTGATCGTGCCGCTGCTGGTGGCGCTGCTGCTCTCCGCGCTGCTGGCACCCGCCGTCGGCTGGCTGCTGCGGGCCCGCTTCCCTCGGACGCTGGCCACCGCCGTGGTGCTGATCGGTGGACTGGCCGCCGTGGTCGGCACGCTGACGATGGTGGTCAACGAGTTCATCACCGGCCTGCCCGACCTCAGCCGCAACGCGGCCGACGGCATCGGGCAGATCCAGAACTGGCTGCGCGACGGGCCGTTGAACCTCTCCGACGGCACGTTGGACCAGTACATCCAGGCCGGACAGAACTGGATCAACGAGAACACCCAGGCGCTGACCACCGGCGCGCTCTCCACCGCCGGCACGGTGGTGGAGATCTTCACCGGCGCGCTGCTGGTCCTCTTCGCCATGTTCTTCTTCCTCCGCGACGGGCAGCGCATCTGGCGGTTCATCGTCGGGATGTTCCCGGTCGCCGCCCGCTGGCGGCTCGACGACGCCGGCAAGGCCTCGTGGCAGACCCTGGTCGCCTACGTACGAGCCACCGTGCTGGTGGCGTTCATCGACGCGGTGGGCATCGGCATCGCGCTGGTGCTGTTCGACGTGCCGTTCGCCTTCGCCCTGGCCGCGCTGGTCTTCCTCGGCGCGTTCATCCCGATCGTCGGTGCCACGCTCTCCGGCGCGGTGGCGGTGCTGGTCGCGCTGGTGGACGGCGGCTGGGTCACCGCGCTGTGCATCCTCGGCGCGGTGATCGTGGTGCAGCAGGTCGAGGGCAACGTCCTCCAGCCGTGGATCATGGGCAAGGCGGTGGCGCTGCACCCGCTGCCGGTGGTGCTGGCGGTCACCGCCGGTGTGGTGCTCGACGGCATCTTCGGCGCGCTCATCGCGGTACCGCTGATCGCCGTGCTCAACACCGCGGTCCGGCGGCTGGCCCGGCGCCTTCCACCGGCCGAGCAACCGCCGGCCCCGGAAGCGGTCGTGGTCAAGGCCAGCGCACCCTGACCGTGCCGGGTCACGTGCCGGCGCGATGTCGAGCGGCTCTGCCGTCGGCTACCGCCGGTGTCGGCCGGTGACCGGCAGGAACCGACCGACCCGGACGGCGTACCCGGCCCACTCGGCACCGTGGGTGCGGGCCAGGTACGGCTCCTCCACCACGCGTACCTGGAGTTGGACCGCCGCGACGAGCAGGAGGGTCGCGGCGAGGCTGACCGGGTTGGGCACCAGGGCGGCGAGGCCGACGCTGGTGGCGACCATCGCGGTGAAGACCGGGTTGCGGGCGAACCGGAACGCACCATGCGTGATCAACGCGGTCCGTTCCCCCGGGTCGACGCCGACCCGCCAGGAGGCACCCATCTGGTGCTGGGCGACGAGCGTCGCGGCCAGCCCGCAGAGGGCGAGGATCGCGCCCGCGATCCCGAGCCAGGTCCGGTCGAGTGCCCGGATCGGCGCCAACCCGGCCAGCGCGGCCACCGGCCCGGCGGCCCCGAGCAGCAGCGCCGCGACGAAGAGCAGCTTGGCCCACCAGCGTGGCGAGCCGGGTCGTCCGGCGTCCAGGCGGAGCCCGGTGTCACCGGTGCGGCGACGCTGGACGACACTGCGCCAGCCGAAGGCCGCCGTCAGACCACCGAGATAGAGGACGAGAGCGAGGACGGCGGTCATCGCGCCGCCGTCCGATCCGGGCAGCAACCGTCCGCGCACGCGTCGACCGTGGGAGTGGCCGGGACGGCGCAGCAGGCGTCGCCGCGCCAGGCGTCGCGGCCCTCCTTGACCGCGACGGCGGCGATGACGAGCGCGGCGGCGGGGTCGGCCCACCACCAGCCGAACAGGGAGTTGACCGCCAGGCCGACCAGCAGCACCGCGGAGAGGTAGGTGCAGAGCAGGGTCTGCTTGGAGTCGGCCACGGCAGAGGCCGAGCCGAGTTCCCGTCCGGCCCGACGCTGCGCGGTGGAGAGCACCGGCATGATCGCCAGGGAGAGCGCGGCGAGCACCAGGCCGACCGTGGAGTGTGCCGCCCGCTCGTCGCCGAGGAGGGCGCGGACCGACTCGACGCCGACGTAGCCGGCGAGGGCGAAGAAGGACAGGGCGATCACCCGCAGCGCCGCCCGTTCCCGGCGGCGGTGGTCGACGCCGGTGAACTGCCAGGCCACGGCGGCGGCGGAGGAGACCTCGACCACCGAGTCGAGACCGAACCCGATCAGCGCGGTGGACGAGGCGACGGCCCCGGCGGTGATCGCCACGACCGCCTCGATCACGTTGTAGGTGATGGTCGCGGCGACGAACCAGCGGATCCGGCGGGTCAGCACGGCCTGTCGAGCGGCCGACGGCGCCACCGGAGGGGCGAGCGGCAGCGGCACGGCCATCAGCAGCACTCGTCGTCGACGGCGGTCGGGCAGGCCGCCGGGTCGACGGCCAGCACCAACCCGAGCAGGTCACCCAACGCGTGGGCCAGCCGAGGGTCGGCCAACTCGTAGCGGGAGCGTCGCCCCTCCGGCACGGCCACCACCAGTCCACAGCCGCGCAGGCAGGCCAGGTGGTTGGAGAGGTTCTGCCGGCTGGTGCCGAGCAGGTCGGCCAGCTCGGCGGGATAGCCGGGGCCGTCTCGCAGGGCGAGCAGCAGCCGGGCCCGGACCGGGTCGGACAGGGCGTGCCCGAAGCGAGCCAGGACGTCGCCGTACGTGAGTGCCTCCACGCCCCGACAGTACAGCAGCCGCTGAATTAATGAAAGGCTGAACTATCCCGGTTCTCCGGCGCCGTCGAGCAGGGCCCGCCGCAGCGTGAGCCGGTGCTCGCGACGGATCTCCGCCTCGCGGTAGCGCCCCCGGTCACCGTCGCTCTCCAGCAGCAGCGGCGGCACCGGACGCGGCTGCCCGGCGTCGTCGACGGCGACCATGACCAGGTGCGCGGTGGCCACCGTGGTCGGCGGGACGGCCCGGTCCCACCGGTCGGCGGTCACCTTCACCGCCACCTCCATCGAGCTGCGGCCCGCCCAGGTGATCCGAGCGTCGACGTGCACCACGTCGCCGACGCGTACGGCACGGAGGAAGGCGGTCTCGTCGATGGCGGCGGTGACCGCCGGGCCGTCGGAGTGCCGGGCGGCGACCACCCCGGCCACCGAGTCGATGAGGTTGAGGATCCGGCCGCCGTGGACCGTACCCATGAGGTTGGTGTGGTGCTGGTCCATGATCTGCGACAGGGTCAGGTGGGACGCCGACGGTGCCCGACCGGCGGCGGTGATCGTGTCCTGCATGGCGGTTCGTCCGTCCTCGCGCGCGGTCTCGGGATGTGCGGTCTGCCGACGGCGTGCGCCCGGGGGGGGGCCCCCCCCCCGGCCCCCCCCCGGGGGGGGGGGGCGCGGGGGGCCCCCCCCCCCCGCCCGCCCCCCGGGGGCCCGGGGGGGGGGCCCGGCCCCCCCGGCCCGGGGGGGGGCCCCCCCCCCCCCGCCCCCCCGCCACCGGGTCAGGAGTCGCTCGTCGGCCCGCCCTCGGCGGCCAGCTCGGCGCGGACCGAGGCGGCGGCCCGGACCAGCGCGGTCAGGGCGGGACGGACCTCGTCGTAGCCCCGGGTCTTGAGCCCGCAGTCCGGGTTGACCCAGAGCCGCTGCGGGTCGACGACCGCCGCCGCCCGGCGCAGCGCGGTCACCACCTCGGCCGCATCCGGCACCCGGGGTGAGTGGATGTCGTAGACACCCGGCCCGATCCCCCGGGTGTAGCCGACGGTGGCCAGGTCGTCGAGGATCTCCATCCGGGAACGGGACGCCTCGATGCTGGTCACGTCGGCGTCCAGGGCGTCGATGGCGGGCAGCACCTCACCGAACTCCGAGTAGCACAGGTGGGTGTGGATCGCCGTGGCGTCGGCGACGCCGCTGGTCGCCAGCCGGAAGGCGGCCACCGCCCAGTCCAGGTAGGCGGTGTGGTCCCGACGGCGCGGCGGCAGCAGTTCCCGCAGCGCGGGCTCGTCGACCTGGATGATCCGGATGCCCGCCGTCTCCAGGTCCCGCGCCTCGTCGCGCAGGGCCAGCGCGACCTGCCGGGCGGTCTCCGCCAGCGGTTGGTCCACCCGCACGAACGACCAGGCCAGGATGGTCACCGGGCCGGTGAGCATGCCCTTGACCGGCCGGTCGGTGAGCGACTGGGCATAGCGGGACCAGGTCACCGTGATCGGTACGCGCCGGGTCACGTCGCCGTACAGGATCGGCGGGCGTACGCACCGGGAGCCGTACGACTGGACCCAGCCGTGGGCGGTGGCGGCGAAGCCGTCGAGGTGTTCGGCGAAGTACTGCACCATGTCGTTGCGCTCCGGCTCGCCGTGCACCAGCACGTCCAGCCCGAGCCGTTCCTGCTCGGCCACCACGTCGGCGATCTCGGCCCGCATCCGCTCGGCGTAACCGGCCGCGTCGAGGCGACCGGCCCGGTGCTCGGCCCGAGCCCGGCGCAGCGCCTCGGTCTGCGGGAACGACCCGATGGTGGTGGTCGCCAGCGTGGGCAGCCCGAGGCGGCGGCGTTGGGCGTCGGCGCGCTGCGGGTACGGACCGCGCCGGGTGTGCTCGGGCCGCAGCGCCTCCAGGCGGGCGCGGACCGCGTCGTCGCGCCACTGCCACGGCACCGGCGGGGGCGCGGCGGGCAACTCGCCCACCCCGTCGCGCAGCACCCGACCGAGCGCGACCACCTCGTCGACCTTCTGCCGGGCGAACGCCAACCGTTCGCGCAGCCGAGGGTCGAGGTCGGTCTCGGCGGCCAGGTCCACCGGCACGTGCAGAAGTGAGCAGGAGGTGGACACGGCCACGCTGTCGGCGAGTCCGGTGAGGGTGGCGCCGACGGCCGCAGCGGCCCGCAGGTCGGTCCGCCACACGTTGCGGCCGTCGACCAGCCCGGCGACCACGGTCCGGCCCGGCAGCGCGCCGTGGCCGGCGAGCCGGTCCAGGTCGCCGGGCCCGGCGACCAGGTCCAGACCGATCGCCTCGATCGGCGTGTCCAGCAGCGCGGGCAGCGCGTCGCCGAGTTCGCCGAAGTAGGCGGCGACGAACAGGCGGGGCCGGTGGGCCAGCCCGCCGAGCCGGGCGTACGCGGCACCGAGGTCGCGGATCTCGGCGTCGGACCGGTCGCCGACGTACGCCGGTTCGTCGAGCTGCACCCACGGCACGCCGACGTCGGCGAGCGCGGACAGCAGCTCGGCGTAGACGTCGACCAGGTCGTCCAGCCGGTCGAACGGGCGGAACCCGGCCGGCGCGTCGGCGGTGGGCTTGGACAGCAGCAGCAGGGTCGCCGGGCCGACCAGGACCGGACGGGTGGTGATGCCGAGCGCCCGGGCCCGCCCGTACTCGGTGAGCGGCTTGTCGGCACGGGCGGCGAAGGCGGTGTCCGGGCCGATCTCGGGCACCAGGTAGTGGTAGTTGGTGTCGAACCACTTCGTCATCTCCAGCGGCGGTTCCTGTGCGGTGCCGCGCGCCATGGCGAAGTAGGTGTCCAGCTCACCGAGGCCCAGCCGGCGGAACCGGTCGGGTACGGCGTCGACCGTGACGGCCGCGTCGAGCACGTGGTCGTAGAGCGAGAACGTGTTGGACGGTACCGCGGACAGGCCGGCGTCGTGCAACGTACGCCAGGTCTGTTCGCGTACCTGTGCGGCGGTGGCCCGCAGGGTCGGCTCGTCGACGCGGCCGGCCCAGTAGCCCTCGACCGCGGTCTTGAGTTCACGACGCGGGCCGATGCGCGGATAGCCGAGCACGGTGCTCGTGCCGAACGGAGTGGTCATGTCGCCAGGGTTCCCTTCCCTCGAGGTCCGGCGGTACGGCTCCGGGGAAGGCTGGGGAGGGCACGGCGCGACGACCGGCCTCGCCCTGGCCCTCCCGCGAGGCCGACGGCGGCGTGCGCGGCTGCGCACGCGGCACGGGCAGGTCTTCGGACTCGTGGGCGCGACCGGCTGGGCCGGTCTCCTACTGGCCGTCGCTTCCCGGACAGGTGTCCAGTGCGTGTGACGGCGGTCGTTCCCACTCACCGCTGCGGGGCAGTCCCGGATTCACACCGGGTTCCCTCTTACGACGCTCCGACCGGACGGCCGGGGCGAACCAGTACCGTCTCGGATCCTAGCGTCCGGATCGCGCCCGACGACCGTCGCGCCGGTGTGATGTCCGCGCCGCGACGCCGGGTCGAGCGGCGGGTGAACAACGACTCATCCGCCTTCCGCTGGCATGATCATGGTGTTAGTTTTTGCAAAGACTTGGCAAGAACAACGACTTTGCGTGGGAGTGCGGTGAGCGTCACCACCCTGCCGACGAGCCGGACGGACGTGCTCGGCGTGGCGGCGCAGCGTCGCCGGACCGGCCTCTGGCTGCTCGCGCTGACTATCGGCCTGGTCCTGACCGGGCTGGTCGCGGTCGGCGCCGGGGCGATCGGCATCCCCCCGCTCACGGTGGCCCGGATCATCGGGCACCAGCTCGTCGGGGTGCCCGGCGAGGTGACCTGGACCGGGCCGCAGCAGGCGATCGTCTGGCAGGTCCGGCTGCCCCGGGTCCTGCTCGGCATGCTGGTCGGCGCCGGGCTCGCGGTCTGCGGGGTGGCGTTGCAGGCCATGGTCCGCAACGTGCTCGCCGACCCGTACCTGCTCGGGATCAACTCCGGCGCCTCCAGCGGCGCGGCCGCCGCGATCCTGTTCGGCGCGGGTGCCGGCTTCGGCCAGTACGCGCTCTCCACCAGCGCGTTCGTCGGCGCGCTCGGCGCGTCGCTGCTGGTCTTCCTGATCGCGCGCAGCGGCGGCCGGGTCACCTCCATCCGGCTGCTGCTGGCCGGAGTCGCCGTCGGGTACGCGCTGTACGCCACCACCAGCTTCCTGATCTTCGCCTCCGGGTCCGCCGAGGGCGCCCGGTCGGTGATGTTCTGGCTCCTCGGGTCGCTGGGTCTGGCCCGCTGGAACGCCCTGCTGCTGATCGCCGCGGTGGTGCTGATCGGCACCATCGGCTACCTGACCGTCGTCGGGCGGCGACTCGACGTCCTGGCCATCGGCGACGAGACCGCGCACACCCTGGGCGTCTCGCCGGACCGGTTCCGGCTCCGGCTGCTCGTGCTGGTCTCGCTCAGCGTCGGCATCCTGGTCTCCGCCGCCGGCAGCATCGGGTTCGTCGGCCTGGTCGTGCCACACCTGGCCCGGCGCATCGTCGGCGCGCCGCACGTCCGCGTGGTGCCGGTGGCCGCGCTGCTCGGGGCGATCCTGCTGGTCTGGGCCGACGTGCTGGCCCGGGTGCTGCTGGCGCCGCAGGAGATCCCGATCGGCATCATCACCTCCCTGCTCGGCGCTCCCTTCCTGCTGGTCCTGATCCGCCGTCTGCACGCCTCCGGTGCCTGAAGAGCCCACCCGTCAAGGAGAACCGATGTTGAAGGCAACCCGCCTCGCCACCGCCGCCGCCTCCGCGTGCGTGCTGCTCGTCGCCGGGTGCGGCGGCGCCGCCGACGGGCCGACCGAGGCCGGTCCCGGCTATCCGGTCACGGTGACCAACTGCGGCGTGGACGTCACCTTCGACGCTCCTCCCCAGCGGGTCGTGCTGCTCAAGAGCGCCGCCGTGCCGTACCTGCACGCGCTCGGCGTCCTGGACCGGGCCACCGCCCGCGCCGGGCAGTACCCGAAGGAGTACTACGACGCGGAGACCCAGGCCGAGCTGGACCGGATCCCGCTGCTGACCGACAAGACCGACACCAGCGGCCACCTCCAGATCTCCAAGGAGGTGGTGATCAGCCAGGAGCCCGACCTGGTCCTCGGCGAGGTCGACAACCTCTCCCGCGACACCCTGGAGGCGGTGGACATCCCGCTGCTGGAGGAGCCGGCGATGTGCCCGGACAGCACCGCCGTACCGAGCTTCGACGACATCTACCGGCAGATGGAGACGTACGGCCGGGTGTTCGGCCGCCAGGCCGAGGCGACGACTGCGGTCACCGCGCTCAAGGACCGGATGACGAAGGTCCAGGCCGAGGCGGGCGACTCGTCCGGGCGTACCGCGGCGGTGCTCTACCCGACCGTCGGCGGCGGCACCACGTACGCGTACGGCACCGGGAGCATGGCCCATCCGCAGTTGGAGGCCGCCGGTTTCCGCAACGTCTTCGGCGACGTCAAGGATCGGGTCTTCGAGGTCACCGTCGAGGAACTGCTCGGCCGCAACCCGGACGTGCTGATCCTGCTCTACGGCGACGGCGACCCCCGGGCCGTCGAGCAGGGGCTCACCGGACTGCCGGGCGCACAGCAGCTCAACGCGGTCCGCAACGGCCAGGTCATGACGCAGCTGTTCAACTTCACCGAGCCGCCGACGCCGCTGTCGATCGACGGCCTCGAGCGGATCGTGCAGCGGTTCCGGGAGCAGCCGTGATCGAGGCGACCGGCGTCACCTGGCGCTACGGCGCGAACCCGGTCATCGACGGGGTCAGCGTGACGGCCCGGCCGGGTCGGGTCCTCGGTCTGATCGGACCCAACGGCAGCGGCAAGACCACGCTGCTGCGGTTGCTCTACGGCGCCCTGCGCAGCCGGACCGGTCAGGTCACGGTGGACGGCGACACGCTGTCCACCCTGCCCGCCCGGGAGGCCGCGCGGCGGCTGGCCGTGGTCGTGCAGGAGACCGGCGGGGAGACCGCCCTGACCGTGGCGGAGCTGGTGCTGCTCGGCCGGGGACCGCACCTGTCGACGTTCCAGCGGGCCGGTCGGGCCGACCACGAGATCGCCGCCGGCTGTCTGAGCCGGGTCGGTGCCACGCACCTGAGCGGGCGGGCGTTCGCCCAGCTCTCCGGCGGGGAGCGACAGCGGGTGCTGATCGCCCGCGCGCTCGCCCAGCAGGCCACCCACCTGCTGCTCGACGAGCCCACCAACCATCTCGACATCCGCTACCAGCACGAGATCCTGCACCTGGTCCGCACGCTGGGCACCTGCTCGGTCGTCGTGCTGCACGATCTCAACCTGGCCGCCCGATACTGCGACGACCTGGTGCTGCTCGGCGCGGGCGGTGTCGCCGCCACCGGCACCGTCGACGAGGTCCTCGACCCCGCCGTCCTGGAACCCGTCTACGGCATCGGCATCCGACGCCTGGACCTCGACGGCGCCGTCCATCTGCTGTTCCACCCGATCCACCAGAGCATCGACGAGAGGACTGCGGCATGACCACGCAGGAACGCATCAACGCCTACTGGACCGGCCGCGCGCCCGCCTACGACGAGTACCAGCAGCGCCCCGACCGCTTCGCCGACGACCAGCGGGCCTGGTCGCAGATCTGGTCGCAGGCCCTGCCGGCCGCGCCGCTGGACGTGCTCGACGTCGGCACCGGCACCGGTCAGGTGGCCATGGTCCTGGCCGGCCTCGGGCACCGCGTCACCGGCACCGACCTGTCCGAGGGCATGCTCGCCGAGGCCCGTCGGCACGCCGCCGCCGTCACCGACGGCCCGGTCATCCAGCTCGGCGACGCCGTCGCGCCGGACTTCCCGGCGGGCAGCTTCGACGCCGTCACCAGCCGGTACCTGATGTGGACCCTGCGCGAGCCGCAGACCGCCGTGGCCAACTGGATCCGTCTGCTGCGTCCCGGCGGCCTCGTCGCGGTGGTCGACAGCACCTGGTTCCCGAACGGCCTCGACAACGCCTCGGAGAACTTCACCGGCCACTACGACAGCCAGGTACAGGCCGAACTGCCGCTGGCCACCGCGACCTCGATCGACAAGACCGTGGCGGTGCTGGAGGAGGCGGGCCTGGCGGATGTCACGGCCGTCCCGCTGACGTCGATCTACGAGCTGGACCGCCGGTACGGCGTGGCGCCGAACCACGAGCACCAGATGCAGTACCTGGTCACCGGCCGGGCCTGAGACCGGCGGGACCGCCACCGGTCACGTACGCAGCAAACAGTCACGCTCCGTGTAGCTCTCCGTGGACAGCGGGGAGCTACACGGCGTCAGCGGTCAATGCTAATACGCATTAGGCCCTTGACATCGATCGGGTTCAGCCGCGAAGCTCCTTCCCAGCCCGAACGCTAATACGCATTAGCGGCAGTGGAAGGACTCCCCCGTGCCCCCTGCACCCCGACGCGTCACTCAACGTGACATCGCACGGATGGCCGGCGTCAGCCAGGCGACCGTGTCGCTGGTGCTCAACAACCGCGCCGACGCGGAGGTACGCATCGCCCCCGAGACCCGGGACCGGGTGCTGCGGGTGATCGCCGAGACCGGGTACGCCGCCGACCCGGTCGCCCGCCGGCTCGCCTCCCGGTTCAACCGGATCATCGGCGTCTTCACCTACGAGCCGGCGTTCCCCAGCCGCAGCCGGGACTTCTTCCACCCCTTCCTGCTCGGCATCGAGGAGTACGCCGAACGGGTCGGCTGCGACCTGCTGCTGTTCACCAGCGCACCGGTGGTCGACGGGCGTCGACGGATCTTCCACCGGGACAACCGGCTCCGCCTGGCCGACGGGTGCATCCTGCTCGGCCGCGAGATCGACGGGACCGAGCTGCTCCGGCTCAACCGCGACGGCTACCCGTACGTCGCCGTGGGCCGCCGGGACGACGCCGGCGGGCCGGTCCCCTACGTCGGCACCGACTACGCCGCAGCGGTACGCCAACTCGTCGAGCTGGCCCTGGCACGCGGGCACCGGCGGCTGGCCTACCTGGGCGTGGACGCCACCGCCGAGTCCTCGGCCGACCGCCGGCGCGGGTTCGACGCCGCCGCACCGGACGCGGAGTCGGCCCGCCGCCTGACCGGCCCGACGCGCGACGCCGAGGCCGTTCTGGACGACCTGGTCGCCGACGGCAGCACCGTCGTCTTCGTGGAGGACTTCGCCACCGCCGTGGCGCTGGAGTCGGCCGCCCGCCGACGTGGGCTACGCGTACCCGGTGACCTGTCGATCCTGACGCTCGGCGACCCGACGGTGCCGGTGCCCACCGACACCGCGTTCACCGGGTTCCACATCCCCCGCGAGGAGATGGGCCGGCAGTCGGTCGAGGTGCTGACCGCCGTCATCGACGGCAGCGCCGACGGCGTCCAGCAACGACTCCTGGCCTGCGAGTTCGTCGAGGGCGACACCCTCGGCGCCCCCGATCCGGCGGTCGACCGCCGATAGGCGGCCCGCGCGACTGGAAGGAAGCAAGTGGCACAGATGCGTGCGGACGTCCTCATCGTCGGCGGCGGACTGGGCGGGGTCGCCGCCGCGCTCGCCGTGGCCCGGGCCGGCCGGTCGGTGATCCTGACCGAGGAGTTCGACTGGCTCGGCGGGCAGCTCACCAGCCAGGCCGTCCCGCCCGACGAGCACTCCTGGATCGAGCAGTTCGGCGCCACCGCCAGTTACCGGGCGCTGCGCACCGGCATCCGCGACTACTACCGACGGCACTACCCGCTGACCGAACGCTCCCGCTCCTGGACCGACCTGAACCCGGGCGCCGGCTGGGTCAGCCGGCTCTGCCACGAGCCCCGGGTGGCGGTCGCCGTGCTGGAGCAGATGCTCGCGCCGTACCGGGGCTCGGGTCGGTTGACCGTGCTCCAGCCGTACCGGCCGGTGGCGGCGGCCACCGACGGTGACCGGGTCACCGGCGTCACGCTGGCGCACCGGGACCGCGAGGACCGCATCGACGTCACCGCGCCGTACGTGCTGGACGCCACCGAGACCGGCGAGCTGCTGCCGCTGACCGGCACCGAGTACGTCACCGGATTCGAGTCGCGGGAGCAGACCGGCGAGCCGAGCGCCCCGGCCGAGGCACAGCCGATGAACATGCAGGCCGTGTCGGTCTGCTTCGCCATCGACCACGTCGATGGGGATCACACCATCGACCGGCCCGCCGGGTACGACTTCTGGCGCGACTACAAGCCCGACTTCTGGGGTGACCGGCTGCTGTCCTGGCGTTCGCCGAACCCGCGCACGCTGGAGATCCTGGAGCGCAGCTTCACCCCGAACCCGGACGACGAGCCGTGGCTGGTCAACGCCGACCAGCGCGTCAACCCCGGCGACGGCAACCTGTGGACGTTCCGTCGGATCGCCGCCCGGCGCAACTTCGTCGACGGTGCGTACGCCAGCGACATCACCCTGGTCAACTGGCCGATGATCGACTACTTCGAGGGCCCGGTCATCGACGTGCCCAACGCGTCGTGGCACCTGGCCAAGGCACGCGAGTTGTCGTACTCCCTCTTCTACTGGTTGCAGACCGAGGCACCGCGACCCGACGGCGGCACCGGCTTCCCCGGGCTGCGGCTGCGCGGCGACGTGACCGGCAACCCGGCCGGTCTGGCCCAGGCGCCCTACATCCGGGAGTCGCGCCGGATCCGGGCCGAGTACACCGTGGTGGAGCAGGACCTCTCCCTCGCGGTACGCGGCGCGCACGGCGCCGTGCGGTACCCCGACTCGATCGGCGTCGGGATGTACCGCATCGACCTGCACCCGTCGACCGGCGGCGACAACTACATCGACGTCGGGTCCTGCCCGTTCGAGATCCCCCTCGGCGCGCTGATCCCGCAGCGGATGGAGAACCTGCTGCCGGCCGGCAAGAACATCGGCACCACGCACGTCACCAACGGCAGCTACCGGCTGCACCCGGTCGAGTGGAACGTCGGCGAGGTCGCCGGTCTGCTCGCCGACTTCTGTCTGGCGCGGGGCGAGTCCCCGCGCGCGGTCCGCGGCACCCCCCGGCTGCTGGCCGAGTTCACCGACCGCGTCACGGCTGCCGGCGTCGAACGCCGGTGGCCGGAGATCGCGGGCTACTGACCCCCCGGTGAGGAGAGACGATGAGATCAGGAAAGGGAATACGCGTAGTCGCCACGGCGCTGACCGGCGTTCTCGCCATGTCCGCCTGCGGCGGCGGTGAGGCGCAGGACAGCGGCCCGGCCACCCTGCGGGTCACCGTCTGGTCGGCCAACGAGGCGCATCTGGCCCTGTTCAACGAAATCGCCGACGAGTACCGCCAGAACAACCCCGACGTCACGCAGATCACCTTCGATCCGCTGCCGTTCGACACGTACACCACGGCGCTGACCACCCAGATCGCCGGTGGCAACGCCCCCGACCTGGCCTGGGTGTTCGAGAACTCGGCGCCCGACTTCGTCGCCTCCGGCGCGCTGCTGCCGCTGGACGAGACCCTCAAGAAGACCGACGGCTACCAGTACGACGACATCCTGCCGGCCACGCTCAAGCTCTGGCAGGACGACGGCAAGCTGTACGCGTACCCCTTCTCCACCTCGCCGTTCGGCGTCTTCGTCAACACCGACCTGCTCAAGCAGGCCGACCAGCGGACCCCGGCCGAGCTGATCGAGGCCGACCAGTGGACCTGGGAGAACGCCTTCGGCGCGGCCGGTGCCACCCAGGCCGCGACCGGCAAGGCCGGGCTGGTGATCCGCGACTTCGACTACAAGGACTGGAGCAACCTGTCCACCATCTGGACCGGGTGGGGCGCCCGGGCGTGGAGTGAGGACGGCGGGACGTGCGGCTTCGCCGAACCCGAGATGGTCGAGGCGATGACGCGGCTGCACCGCGCCGTCTTCACCGACAAGGCGTTGCCCGGGCCGGGCACCACCGCGGACTTCTTCGCCGGTGACGCCGCCATGACCATCACCCAGATCTCCCGCGCCTCGCTACTGGAGGACGGCGGGTTCGCCTGGGACCTGGTCCCCCTGCCCGCCGGGCCGAAGGGGCCGTACGCGGTGGTCGGGCAGGCCGGCATCGGGGTGCTCAAGCGCAGCCCGAACGCCGAGGCCGCCGCCGACTTCCTGGCCTTCCTCACCAACCCCACCAACTCCGCCAAGCTCGCCCAGTTCTTCCCGCCGCCGCGCCAGTCCCAGTTGACCGCCGACACGCTGGCCAAGACGAACCCGAAGCTCAAGCCCGAGCAGTTGCAGAAGGTCGTCATCGACGGGATCACCAACGGCGTGGTCAAGCCCAGTCACGCCGGGCAGGCCGAGATCAGCCAGCAGGTCCGGGCCGGTCTGGACCCGCTGTGGAAGGCCGACGCGGACGTGAAGGCCGTCCTGGACGGGATCTGCGGCAAGATCCAGCCGTTGCTGGCGAAGTAAGGCCAACGATGACCCGTACGGACACCAGGGTGGACCCGGCCACGGCCGGGTCCACCCCGGGCCGGGCCCGACCGTTCTGGACCGGCCGCCGCCGCGACCACCTCACCGGTTACCTGTTCATCGCCCCGCAGTTGCTCGGCAGCGTCTTCTTCGTGATCCTGCCGCTGGTCCTCGTCGTCTGGTACAGCCTGCACGAGTGGAACGTGCTCGCCGGCACGTTCGACTTCGTCGGCACCGACAACTACGCGGCCCTCGCCGACGACCCGAACCTCGGCTCGGTGCTGCGGGCCACCGGGCTGTTCTCCGCCGGCCTGGTGGTGTTCAACCTGGCCCTGGCGTTGCTGTTGGCCGTCATGCTCAACCAGAAGCTGCGCGGCACGATCGTGTTCCGCACGCTGTTCTTCTCCCCCGTGGTGGTGTCACTGGTCGCCTGGACGATCGTCTGGGGCTTCCTGTTGCAGGACAACGGCGGCATCAACGGCCTGCTCGACACGATCGGCGTGGACGGACCCAACTGGTTGCGCGGCGAGGCCAGCGCCATGTTCTCGGTCGTCGTCGTGCAGGTGTTCAAGAACGTCGGCCTGAACATGGTGCTGTTCCTGGCCGCCCTCCAGGGCGTACCCGCCGAGCTGTACGAGGCGGCCGAGGTGGACGGCGCCAGCCGGCTGCGTCAGTTCTGGCGGATCACCGTGCCGCTGATCAGCCCGACGATCCTGCTCACCTCCATCATCACGGTGGTCGGCTCGCTCCAGGTCTTCGCGCAGATCGCGGTGCTCACCCAGGGCGGTCCGGGCACCTCGACCACCGTGCTCGTCTACTACCTGTACCAACAGGCGTTCCAGTTCCACCACTTCGGCTACGGCGCCACCCTGTCGATCGTGTTGTTCGGCATCGTCCTCGCGCTGACCGTGGCGCAGTGGCAGATGCGCAAGAGGTGGGTCTTCCATGAGTCGTGACCTGTCGCCCCGGACCAAGCTCGTGCTCTACGGGGCGCTGCTGGTGCTGGCCGTACCGTTCGTCTTCCCGACCTGGTGGATGGTCACCTCGTCGCTGAAGCCGGTGGCCGACATCTTCGCCTTCCCGCCGCAACTGTTGCCGGTCGATCCCCGACTGGACGCCTACCAGCGGGTGTTCGATCTGCAACCGTTCGGGCAGCAGTACCTCAACAGCCTCTACATCGCGCTGGTGGTCACCGTCGGCACGCTGGCGGTGGCGGCCCTGGCCGGGTACGCCTTCGCGCGGATCCGGTTCCGTGGCCAGAACGTGTTGTTCCTGGTCGTCCTCGCCGGGTTGCTCATCCCGAGCGAGGTGACGATCGTGCCGTTGTTCCAGATGTTCTTCCAGCTCGGGCTGATCGACACACACTGGCCGCTGATCCTGGTGCCGATCCTCGGCGCGCCGAGCGTGCTGGCGACGTTCATCATGCGGCAGTTCTTCCTCGCCCTGCCCGGGGAGTTGGAGGAGGCGGCTCGGGTCGACGGGTTGGGCCGGTTCGCCACCTTCTGGCGGATCGCGCTACCGCTGTCCCGGCCCGCGCTGGGCGCGGTCGCCATCTTCACCTTCCTGCACAGCTGGAACCTCTATCTGGAGCCGATCGTGTTCCTCTCCACGCCGGAGAAGTTCACCCTGCCCCAGGCACTGACCCAGTTCGTCGACGTGTACGGCGGTCCGATGTGGGACGTGCAGCTCGCGGCGGCGTCGATGACGGCGCTGCCGGTGCTGGTGGTCTTCGTGATCGCGCAGAAGCAGTTCGTCGAGGGCCTGGCGCACACCGGCCTCAAGGGCTGACAGAGGGCGTCGCCCGGTCCGGTCCTCGCACCGGACCGGGCGACGCCGTCCCTAGACCTCGCGGGCCACGCAGATGCGGGCGTTCAGCCGAGGTCCGGCCTCGTAGAGCATGTACGACACACCGCCGTCGGTGCCGAACGCCGGTGACGCCACCCGGCCGTTGTCCGAGGCGATCGGCCGGTGGAAGACACCCAGGTGCACCTCGCGGTCGAAGTTGTTGCCGACCTCGGTGAGGTACATGTTGCCGTTGTTGCCGTGGTACGCCAGGTACGCCGTGCCGTTGCGCTTGAGCAGGTGCGGCGCGGAGATGTCGGTGAGGCCGTCACCGGCGGGCGACACCAGCGGGTTCGGCGCGAACTGCCATCCGCTCCAACCGTTCGGCGACCAGCCCCAGAAGATCTTCCGGGTGCCGGGTCCGATCGTGTGGGCGCCCATGAAGACCATCACGTACCGGTTGCCCTTGCCGGCCACCGAGTGCTCGAAGACCCGCGCGTACGAGGTCTCGGTGGTGTTCGGCACCAGCCGGGTCGACAGGATCGGGGTCTCGTCGGTGAACCGGACGCCGTCGGTGGAGCGAGCTACCCGGGTGGTGAAGTTCTCGCCGTGGAAGTACAGGTAGAACTGCCGCGTCGGGGCGTCCCACACGACGTGCGGCGACGACACGTGGCTCACCGTCGTGGTCGGCAGCACCCGGTCGATGACCGGGTTGCCGGAGTACTCGGTGTAGGGACCTTCGAGACGGTTGGCATAGGCGAGACAGATGCCGCCCGGCGCGTCGTGCGGCGCGTAGTAGAGGTAGTAGCGGCCGAGGTAGTTGCTGACCTTGTCGTAGACGCCACGGACGCACGGGAAGATGAACTCGCGGGTCGGGTTGTAACGCAACGACGCCGGCAGCGCGTCCCGGACGTACCGGTAGTTGGGGAAACCGGCGGGGGCGGCGGCGGCCGGTGCGGACGTGACGGCGAGGCCGACGCCGGTGGTCGCGCTCGCGACTCCGGCCGCCGCCACACCGCGCAGCAGCGTGCGTCGGGTGAAGGGGCTCTCGGGGGTACGGGTCATCGTTCCCTCCGTTCAGGATGGACGACGGGGGCAGGGGGACGGGACCGGACGGGACGGGTCAGCGGACGCCGGTCACCCACGGCGAGCGGCCGATACGCTGCGAATACTCGCCCCGAACCGGTTCATTTGATCGATGAGTCTGCGCGCGTGGTTACCCGGCGGTCAAGACGCTAATACGAATTAGCACAGCGAGTCCGGGAGCGCCCGACGCACCGCCCCACCGTCGCCGGCCGCCCCTTCATCCCGCCGCCGGCCGCAGCATCGTCACTTTTGCACCTGTTTGCACCATTTAGGAGATAATTGATAGATCACGCGGTCTGTCGCGGGGCGGCCGACGGACGGTCGCCGCGCCGGCGCGAGCTGCGGACCAGAGACGAGAAAGCGCTGATCGACATGACGAACGACATCGCACCGGCGAGCATCCGACGACGGCTCGCGACGTGGCAGAAGGCCACGATCGCCCTGGTCGCGCTGCTCGGCGTCGCCTGCGCCGGGCTGGTGACGCTCGGCGTCGGCCTCAAGCACCGGTACGAGAGCCGGGTACAGCGGGAGGACATCCTCGGCCGGGGCACCGCTCCCCGCGACGACGAGCGGTGGGCCGAGGGACCGTTGAACCTGCTGCTGCTCGGCTCGGACTCCCGGGAGGGAGAGCCGGACCAGGGCCTCTACCCGGGCCAGCGGTCGGACACCATCATGCTGGTGCACCTGGACGCCGCACGGGACGCCGCCACGGTGGTGTCGATCCCCCGGGACAGCTACGTCGACGTGCCGGCGCGGGAGGGAAGCTGGGCCGGGGGCAAGAACAAGATAAACGCGGCGCTGGCGTTCGGCGGGGCCTCCCTGGCGGCCGAGACCGTGCACCGGCTCACCGGCGTGACCATCGACGGCGTCCTGGTGGCCAACTTCGCCGCGGTCCGGCAGATCGTCGACGCGATCGGCGGCATCACGGTGTGTCTGCCGTACGAGGTGCTCTCCACCGACACCGGGACCCGGTGGTCGATCGGCTGCCACCAGCTCGACGGACGCAACACCGACGACCTGATGCGGCAGCGGCACCACGTGCCCGGTGGCGACTTCGGTCGCATCCATAACCAGCAGCTCGTGGTGCGGGCCATCGTGGAGAAGGTCACCTCGGAGAGCCTGCTCACCGATCCGGCCCGACTGGACCGGGTGCTGACCACCACGGCGGAGTCGTTGACCGTGGACCGGGAACTCGACCTCACCGAGCTGGTGCTGGCGGTCCGGCGGATCTCGGCGGCGTCCCTGCGGTTCGTCACCGTTCCCGCCGCCGACACCGACCTCACCACGCCGGCCGGTTCGTCGGTGCTGCTGGACGAGGAGTTGTCCGCCGCCCTGTTCACGGCGGTACGCGAGGACCGGCTCGACGAGTGGTTCGCGAGCCGGTCCGCCACGTCAGCGCCGAACTGAGCGGTTCACCTCGTCCGCTGCCAGTACCGGCAGGTCCAGTCGACCTGGTGCAGTTCGTCGGTGATGCCGTGCTCGGCCCGGAAGTCGTCGACCGCCTGCTTGCAGCCGCGTACCGCGTGGTAGTCGTCCACGATGACGTACCCGCCGACGGAGAGCTTCGGATAGAGGCTGCGCAGCGCGACCATGGTCGAGTCGTACAGGTCGCCGTCGAGCCGGATGAGCGAGAGTCGATCGACCGGCGCGGTGGGCAGGGTGTCCTTGAACCATCCGGGCAGGAAGTGCACCCGGTCGTCGAGGAGCCCGTACCGGCGGAAGTTGTTCTTGACCTGGTCGAGCGAGACGGCGAGGAACGGCTGCGTCCAGAGCGCGTCCTCGACGTCCTCGACCCGGTGCGCCTCCGGCTTGGGCAGGCCGCGGAACGAGTCCGCCACCCAGACCGAGCGGCTCTGGTCGCCGTACGCCTGCAACATGCCGCGCATGAAGATCACCGCGCCGCCGCGCCACACCCCGGTCTCGATCAGGTCACCCGGTACGTCCTGCGCCAGCACGTCGCGCAGGCACCGCTCCAGGTTGTCGAGCCGGCGCAGGCCGATCATCGTGTCCGCCTCCGGCGGCCAGTCCCGGCCGTTGGCCCGCGCGTCGGCGTCGAACGGGAACTTCAGCACCAGTTCCAGGCCGCGCCGTTGCAGCAGGTGCTTGTACCGGGCGTACACCCGGCCGTGCAGTGACCTCGCCCGGGGCTGGTACGGCATCCACGTCTCCTGGAAGACGTATCGGGTCAGCGCCTTCTTCAGCAGGTCGCAGTACATCGCCCGCGGGTCGCTGAGAGTGGACGGCAGGTGGGTGAGCGTCTCGCTCATCGGTTACTCCTTGATCGGTACTCGGTGCGGTTCAGTTGGACGGCCAACGGGGACCGTCGGGTGTGGCCTGTCGGTGGTGGTCGAGATCGGAGACCGGCTCGCCACGGACGTACTGCGGGGCGACCGGTGCATCCGCCGGGCGGCGCAACGGTGCCGGCTCGATCGGGGCCGCGGCGGACCGGTGGACCCGTCCGGACGTCTCCGCGCGCGGCGCCAACGGACGGCCCAGGGCCGACCCCACCGCCTCGCGTCCGCCCGCGACCAGCGGGGTGGACCAGGGCGCCACGTCGTCGATCGGCGAGGGCGGCCCCGAGCGCCAGCGGGCCGTGACCTTGACGTCCTGGTGGGACTGCCGGGGCGGCGCGGGGGTGAGGTGGTCGACGCGCGGCGGTGCCGGGGTCAGGTGGTCGACGCGGGCGGGCGTCGGCCGCACGTCGGTGACCACCTCGACCGGTACGGTCTGGTCGCCGGTGGGCGACGGGCCGGGCCGGGCCGGCTCGGGTGCCGTCGACGGACCGGCGGACGCCACCGGCGGCAGTTCCCGGGCCCGGTGCAATCCGCCCACCTCGCGGACCCGGTGCGCGCCCGACGGCATCCGCCGCACGGGTCGCAGGCTCGTGTTGCCCGACAGGGCCGGTGTCACCTCGTCGGCGCCGGGCTGGCCGACCCGGTCGATCGCCCCGACGGCGACGATGCCGGCCAGCGGCAGGTTCAGACGGCGCACCAGCCGTGCCGCCCGGGTCGCCTCGGTCAGGTTCGTGAGGCCGGCCGCCACCACGAGCAGCACCCCGTCGACGTGGTCGGCCAGGGACGCGGTGTCGCACCCGGCCAGCACCGGCGGGGCGTGCACGATCACGCAGTCCTCGGTGTCGGCCAGCACGTCGAGCAGCTGACCGAGTTCCCGGGCGTGCACGGTGGTCAGGCTCTCCCGTGGCTCGGTCGGCAGCACGGTCAGCGTCGGCAGGTCGGGCATCGGCGTCGGCGTGTGCTGCCCGGTCCGTACCTGCTGCCAGGTGAACGAGGCGTCCGGGAAGTGCCCGGCCAGGGCCGGGTCCCGGACCGCCGCGTCGATCACGGTCACCTTGCGCCGCTCGGCCGCCATGGCCAGCCCGAGCAGGGCGCTGACCAGCGTGGCACTGTCGTCGCCGTGCACGCTGGTGACCAGCAGGCGACGTCGGGACGAGGTGGTGAGCACGGTGAGCGCCGAGACGGTGGACCGGGTGGCGGTCGCGATGTCCCGGCGGGCGAACAGCGCGGCGGCGTGGTGCCGGGCGAACCGCTTCGGCAGGTGTGGAAGGGCGCCGACGACCGGCAGGCCGAGACGCGACTCCATCTGCGCGATGTCGCGCAGTCGGCGGTCGAAGCGGTCGCGCAGCACCGTCGCGCCCCAGCCGGCGAGCAGGCCGACGAGCGCGCCCAGGGCGCTGTTCAGCAGCGGCTTGGGGAACGCGGGTCCGGTCGGCACGCTCGCGGTGTCCACCACCCGTGTGGTGACCACCGTGTCACCGCCCAACTTGAGGCGTTCCAACTGCTCGCCCATGGCCTGACTGACGGCGTTCGCGATGGCGGCGGCCCGGCCGGCGGAGGCCGCGTCGGCCCGTACCGTGACGATCTGGAGGCCGGGCTCGAACGTGCCGTGCACGTTGCCGGCGACCGCATCCTCGGGCAGACCCAGGCGGCCGGCGGCGGCGACGGCCACCTCCCGCGAGCCGATCAGCTTGGCGACGGTGGGTGCCAGGTTCTGGGCGAGCGCGAGGCTCATCTCCGCCGGGCGGTCGCCCTCGGGCGTGTCGGCCACCACCAGGACGGAGGCGTGCGCCTCGTAGCGGGCCGGCAGCAACGGCGTCACCGCCTGGGCCGCCGCCAGCCCGGCGAGCAGACCGAGCAGCGGCAGGGCGATCCGCCGCCGGGTGGTGTCCAGCAGGTCGTTCAAGTCGACGGTACGCATCACGCGGCCACCTCTCGGTCCGCGTCGTCGCGGGCCTTCTGACCGGCTCGCGCCGGGACGGGTACAGACATTCGTTCCTCGTGCAGTTGTCGCCAGAGCTGGTCCAGCCGGTCGGCGATCCGGTCCCAGGCGAACTCCCCGGTCGCTCGGCGCAGACCGGCCTCGGACAGCTCGCGGGCCGTCGCGGGGTCGTCGCGTAGCCGGCCGAGCCGGTCGGCGAGCGCGGAGACGTCCCCGGCGGGGAAGATGAGCCCGGCGTCGCCGACGACGTACGGGATCTCGCCGACGTCGCTGCCGACCACCGGGACGCCGCAGGCCATCGCCTCGACCAGCACCCGGCCGAACTGTTCGCGCAGCGGGATGCCGACCCACGGCAGCACGTTGCGCTGCACGATCTCCAGCGCGGGCAGCACCAGCACGCTCATCTGCGCCAGCAGGTCGGGCAGCTCGGTGTGGCCGGTCCAGACGTACCGGCGGACCCGTCCGGGGCGGCGGCGCGCGGCCCGGTCGACGTCGTCGTCCAGGCTGCCCCCGCCGACCAGCACCACGTCGCAGTCGACGAGTTCGGCCGCGCGCAGCAGGTCCAACACACCCTTGTGCGCCTCGAACCGGCCCACGAACCCGACCGTGAAGGGCCGGCCGGTCTCCGGCTCGGGCCGGGGACGGAAGATCCTGGTGTCCACGCCCAGGGGAACGGTCGTGGTCGCGCCCCGGTAACCCTTGACCCGCAGCACCTGCCGCGCCGCCGGGGTGATCGGCAGGATCGTGTCCACCCGGCGGTACGCGTACCGTTCCAGCAGCGGGAACGGCATCGGGAAGCGGATCACCACGTTCTGCGCGGCGTACAGGGTCGTCGGCGCCGTCGGCCAGTGCCGGCGGCACATCCGCAGGACCTGCCAGGTGGACAGGTACGCGGCCTCGCCGATGATGTGCACGACGTCCGGCGGCGGCGACACCGACGGTCCGCTCCGCCCGCCGAAGCGCACCATGACCGACGCCATGTGGCCGGTCCGCCCCTCCCCGAGCCGATGTGGCAGCAGGTGCGCCCGGAAACCGGGATGCCGCCGGCCCAGCCGCTCGAACTCCCGGCGGGTGGTCGCCGACACGTCGGCCGCCAGCACGGTGAGCCGCAGGTCGGGGCGCTCGCAGAGCGAGTCGAACAGGTCGATCCAGTGCTCGGTGCGCGCCCCGACGACCGTGATGAGTACGTGCATCAGTGGTTTCCTCCGATGTGGAGACGGGTGACCGCGATCCGGCCCACCCGGGTCCAGGCGCGCATCCGCGCGACACCGGCCCGTGGTTGCAGGGACAGCCGTACGGTGGCCAGGGCCACTCCCAGCAGCGCCCGGAGCAGGACGACGGCCCGCACGGCCCGTCGGGACCGGGGTCGGTGACGGCTGAAGAACACCAGCATGCTGCGGTAGAGGTGGGGCCAGATCCAGGCCGGGTCGCTGCTGCTCGCCCCGCCGCTGTGGGTCGCGTCCACCGACGGCAGATAGAGCACCTCGGCGCCCCGGCGGCGGGCCTGGAGGCAGAGCTCCTCGTCCTCGTAGTACATGAAGTACGCCTCGTCGAGCCCGCCGACGGCGGTGAAGAGACTGGTGCGTACGGCGAGGCACGCGCCCGAGACCCAGTCGACCGGGGTGGGTTCGGCACCGCGCAGGCACGCCTCGTACGCCGCGCGCCGGTGTCGTCCGCCGAGCCGACGGCGTACCGGTGCCGGCACCAGCGGCCCGCCGAACCGGCTGGCCACCACCGTGCCGAGCGTCTCGAACGGATGGGCGCTGACCGCCACCCCGCCGGTGGCGTCGCGCAGCCGTGGCCCGGCGATGCCGACGTCCGGGCGGCCGAGCACCGCACCGACCAGGGCCCGCGCGGTCTCCGGCGGCACCACACAGTCCGGGTTGACCAGCAGCAGTACCTCGCTGCGCACACCTGCGGCGGCCCGGTTGACGGCGGCGGCGAAGCCCACGTTGCCCTGGCCGGACACGACCGTGACCTCGGGGAAGTCCGCGCGGACCAGCGCCACGGTGCGGTCGGTGGAGCCGTTGTCGACCAGCCGGACCGGCAGGCCGGCCTGCCGCAGCGCGGTGAGCGCGGCACCGATCTGCCCCGCCGAGTTGTACGTCACCACGATCGCCGTCGCCTCGCCCATCACGACACCGCCTCGGGGATCCGGGCGGGCGACGGCAGCCGTCCGGGATCTCGTTTCCGGCGCTCGCGCACGGTCAGCAACGCCAGCGCGGGCAGCAGCCCGAGTTCCCAGTGCCCGTCGGTGGGGGCGGCGAACACCGCCGCGCCGAGGAAGCCGCAGCACAGGGCCGCGAACGGCAGGGCCGCCCCGTCCCGGTCGACGAGTCCGCCCCGGATGCCGCGCAGCACCGGCCAGAGCACCAGGGCCAGCCCGAGCAGGCCGACGTTGGCCAGCAACGTGACGTAGAAGGCGTGGTAGACCGGGCCGACGTCGGTGAGGGCGAAGTCGGCCAGGTAGACGTCGGTGGTGGACTGCCCGAGGCCGGCGCCGAGGACCGGCCGCTGGGCGAAGACATCCAACCCGACGACGGACTCCGAGGCGCGGTAGCCGGCGGACTGTTCGAGCCCGGTGGCGATCTCCTGCGCGCGCTCGCGTACGCCGGGATCGAGGGCCAGCAGGGTGGCGACGACGCAGCCGGTGGCGGCGGTCGCGGCCAGTCCGGTGCGAACCGCCCGGCCGCCGAAGACCAGCATGATCATCAGGGTCACCGCGGCGGCGAGCCAGATCCCCCGGTACGACGCGAGCACCACGTCGATGGCGAAGAAGCCGGCGAGCAGCACCGAGGCCACCCGACGCCAGCCCCGGGCCCGTCCGGCGTACCAGATCAGGGGCGGGACGGCGAGCAGGGTGAGCAGCCCGCCGTGTCGTCCGGGGACGGTCATCGAGATGGCGGCCAGGACCGCCACGACGCCGACGTAGAGCAGCCCGGCGGCGATCAGCCGGCGATCCGTGGTGAGGGTGTGCGTGGCCAGGAAGAAATAGAGCGGGAGGATGGCGATCTGGTATCCGGCGACGACGACCTCGGTGGGCAGGTTGCCGATGGCGAGGCCGTAGCAGGCGGCGGCGACGGTCAGCCCGATCACCACCAGCATCCCGGTGTCGGCGGGGGTCCGTCGGCCGCCTCGGCCGACGCCGAGGGCGTAGCGGATCAGCAGGGCGGTCGCGCCGACGGCCAGCAGCAGCAGGTGCGCGGCCACGTACGTGCGGACGTCTCCCCCGCCGACCAGTCCGCCGGCCACCGCACCGCCGACGATCCCGACCGGCAGCACGGTCCACGGCCAGATCAGGAAGACGGCGAGGAACACCAGCGCGCCGGTGGCGGCCACCGCCATGATCCCGGGCAGCATGGTGGCCATCGAGACGACGGTGCCGAGCGCGGCACCGGCGGTGGTCACGCCCGCCCCGACCACGACCCGGTTCACCGGGCCAGCCCCGCGAGCAGTCGGTGCAGGTGCTCTCCCCGGGCGGTCCAGCTGTTCGCGGTGGCCGCCGCGCGGCGGCGGGCGACCTGGACCGGGGCGGTCGCCTCGGTCAGCGCGGCGGCGATCGCGGTGGCGAAGGCCTCGGGCCCGGCGGCGAGGCGGACCACCTCGGTCAGCGTGGTCAGCGCCGGCAGCGGTGTCGCGACCACCGGCTTGCCGAGCGCCAGGTACTCGTAGCATTTCTTCGGGTGCACGTAGTCCACCAGGCCGCCGATCCGGTACGGGATCACCGTCACGTCGCAGGTGCGCAGCGTCGCCGGCAGGTCGGCGTACGGGATCGGGCCGGTGAGCAGCACGTTGGCCAGCCCGGCCAGGGGTGCCCGGCCGGCGGGGGTGCTCGGGCCGATCAGCAGGAACGTCCAGTCGGGGTGGGCCCGGGCGACGGTGGCGACCAGCTCGGCGTCGAAGGCCCGGGTGTCGACGGCTCCGCAGTACCCGATCAACGGTCGGGACGGCGCGACCGGGCGGGGCACGGTCGGTCCCTGCGGGGCGAAGTGCTCCGGGTCGCAGGCGTTGGGCAGCACCACCGGCGCGCGCCGGCCGGTCGGCATCCGGGTCGGTAGCGCGGTCGAGGAGGCCAGCACCAGGTCGGCGGCGGCGACCGCACGGTCGAGGCTGCGGCGCAGGTGGCGTCGGTTCCACCGGCGGGTGAAGGTCCAGTCCAGGTCGGTCGCGTCGTAGACCACGGCGTCGGCGTCGAGCCGGTCGGCGCAGGGCGCGGCCAGGTCCTCGTCCAGCCAGACCAGCCGTACGCCGGCCGGGTCGTCGCGCAGCCAGCGCCGCAGCGCGGCCACCGCCACCCGCCGGTTGACCGCGTTGGCCACCGGAAGGTGCCGGCCGAACGGGGCCGGGGTGGGCGCCACGGCGTGCCAGACGGCGGGCTCGACCCGGCGCACGGTGGTGCCGAAGCGGACCCGGAGCCCCGGCGGGTCGACGAACAGCACCCGGTATCCGGTGGCGAGCTGCCGGGCCAGGGCGTGTTGCCGGTGTGCGCCACCGTGCCAGGGCGTCGCGCTGAAGTAGACCACCCAGTCGGCGGCGGTCCCCGCCGCGTCGGGCGGGGCCGTCCGGGATTCCCGGCTGTCCAGGTCAGTCATGGCCGGCCCGCTGTCTGACCGGCACCCGGCGGACGGCCGGCAGCACCTCGTCCTCGCCGACGCGGCCGAGCACCGGTCGGGCGGTGTCGTCGTCGAGCCGGAGCAGCCGGGCACCGGCCTGGCGGTCCAGCCAGCGCCGGACGGCAGCAGCGGCGAAGCGCCGGTTGACCGTGTCGGCGGTCCGCAGCCGCGCGCCGAAGGGCAGCGGCGTGGGCGGGGTGAGGTGCCAGGCGGTGTCGTCGATGGGGGTGATCCGGCTGCGCCAGCGTGGGCGGGGTGCCGGCGGGTCGACCAGCAGCAGACGCCGGTCCGGGTCGTCGAGCAGCGACTCGGTGATCACCGCCTGGTCGGCCTCCGGCGTGGAGGGGGTCCGGGTGAACACGATCAGCCAGTCCCGGATGTCGCCGTCGGGCAGCGGGCCGACGTCACCCCGCAGGGCGGCCCGCAGGTCGGCGAGGGTGAGCTGGACGTTGCGTCCGCAGATCCGTTTGACCGCGTGGTCGATCAGGACGACCAGCCGGAACAGCGCGATCCGGTGGCCGGGTTGGGTCAGCCGCAGGTAGCCGACCATGCTGCCGAGCAGGTGACGGAAGCGGATGGCCGGGCCGAGCAGCCGGCAGGAGGCGCCGCGGACGTGGGTCACCACGGCGTCCGGGATCATCCAGAGCTGCTGACCGGCCCGGTCGAGTTGCCGGGCGAGGATGGCGTCGTTCCAGTAGACCGGGAACCGTTCGTCGAAGATGTGGTGCGCGGGCAGCGCCGCGCGGCGCAGCAGCATGCAACTGCCCGAGGCCAGCCGTCGGGGCCGGCTGAAGTCCTGGCCGCGCATCTGGAAGGTGTGCAGCGCCTGCCGGAACCCGGGGACCCGACGCAGCGCGGTGACCAGGGCCAGTGCCGCGGCGAAGCTGGGCTGCTGCACGTAGTGCTGCTGGAAGGTGCCGTCCGGGTTGAGATAGAGCGGGCTGACGCCGGCCGCCTCGGGCCGGTCCCGCAGGAACGACACCATGGTGGACAGTGCGCCGGGGTGGAAGGCGACGTCGCTGTTGAGCAGCAGGATCAGCTCACCGCGCGCCTTCCGGTACGCCTGGTTGACGGCGGCGGCGAAGCCGACGTTGCGGGCGTTGCGGATCAGGCGTACGCGGGGCGAGCGGGCGAGCAGGTCGGCCGAACCGTCACGGGAGGCGTTGTCCACCGCCACCACCTCGTAGTCGAGGTCGGGTGGCACGGTCGCGGCCAGCGACTCCAGACACTGCCGGGTCTGCTCCCGGGTGTTCCAACTGATCAACAGAATGGACAGCGACGGCGGCGCGTCCTGGTGCTCGGGGCTCATCGGGTCACCCCCGTGGCGTCGCGGCGGGCGAAGACGCGCAGCAGGTCACCGAGGAGCGGGTGGCGCATCCGGGGCGAGCGGCTGGCGGCGACGTCGGCGACCAGCAGGTCCCGCGCCTGCCGCAGGCGCGCCATCGGTCGCCAGTAGAACCGGGAGAAGATGGTGTCGTACGAGACGACCTCGAAGCCGGTCTGGCGGAGCATCCGGGTCAGCGTGGCCGGGGTGAAGTGCCAGCGGTGGTACTCGGGCGCCACCGCCGGCCACTGGTGACCGAGGCGGTTGGCGGCGGCCGAGGCGATGTTGGGCACCTCCAACGCCAGCCACCCACCCGGCGTCAACACGTCCCGCGCCGCCCGCAGGAACCGACGCGGATCGTCCACGTGCTCCAACACATGCCACGCACACACCACATCCGCCCGCAACGACGGCGCGACCTGCTCGAAATACCCCTGCCGCACCGGCACACCCAGGTGATCCACGGCAAACGCCGCCGCCACCCGCGACACCTCCACCCCGGTCACCGTGAAACCGGCACCCCGCGCCGCCTCCAGGAAATAACCCCCCGCACACCCCGCCTCCACCAACACCGACGGCCGCACCACCGACGACAACCACCGCAACCGCCGCCCCGCCTCGAACCGGCGCTGCCGGCTGGACGCGAAGTAGTCCTGGTAGCCGTCGGTCAGGTAGTACGCCTCGTCGTACAGCTCGTCGGGGGGCACGGCGGGGCCGGCGGTCCACAGGAAGCCGCAGTCGGTGCAGCGGCGCAGCACGCCGTCCAGCGCCGGGGCGGCCCGGCCGTCCCGGCCGCACAGCGCGCAGGTGGTCAGTTCGTCGTCTCTGAGCTTCATCAGCCGTTCCGTCCGTCTCGCGGTCTGCGGGCGATCACCCGCAGGAGGTCTCCCCGCCACCGATGGGTCAGGCGGGGCGAGCGCAGGTTGATCAGGTCCGGCGGCAGCAGCCGCCGCGCGTGTCGCATCCGGTATGCGACGGGCATGTAGAACCGGAAGACCGTGGTGTCCTGCCGGACCACCTCGAAGCCGGTGGCGGTCAGCAGTCGGGTCAACGAGGTCGGGGTGAAGTGCCAGGGGTGGTACTCCGGTTGCAGGCCGGGCCAGCGGTGGCCGAGACGGGTCGCGGCGGGTGAGGCGATGTTGGGCACCTCCAACGCCAGCCACCCACCCGGCGTCAACACGTCCCGCGCCGCCCGCAGGAACCGACGCGGATCGTCCACGTGCTCCAACACATGCCACGCACACACCACATCCGCCCGCAACGACGG
The DNA here is from genome assembly GCF_044460945.1 of Micromonospora sp. NPDC049903. Taxonomy (NCBI): domain Bacteria; kingdom Bacillati; phylum Actinomycetota; class Actinomycetes; order Micromonosporales; family Micromonosporaceae; genus Micromonospora; species Micromonospora sp. NPDC049903. The sequence continues at coordinate 9,210 of NZ_JBITKL010000018.1, read as the reverse complement.
CGCGACCTGCTCGAAATACCCCTGCCGCACCGGCACACCCAGGTGATCCACGGCAAACGCCGCCGCCACCCGCGACACCTCCACCCCGGTCACCGTGAAACCGGCACCCCGCGCCGCCTCCAGGAAATAACCCCCCGCACACCCCGCCTCCACCAACACCGACGGCCGCACCACCGACGACAACCACCGCAACCGCCGCCCCGCCTCGAACCGGCGGGGCGCGGTCAGGAAGTAGTCCTCGTAACCACCGCCGGTGAAGTAGTCCAGGTCGTAGCGGGCCGGGGCGGCGTGCGGGTCGGGCACGGTCCAGCCGAGCCCGCAGCCGGTGCAGCGGCGCACGACGCCGCCGAGGTCGTCCCGGTGCGGTTGGCCGTCGCCGCAGGTGAGGCAGGCGGTGGGGCGGACGTCGAGGCTCATCGGCGTACTCCCGGGGTCAGCGTGCGGGCCCGCCGGGCCAGCGACCGCAGCCGGGCTCGCTCGTCGGTGCTGAGGTATCCGCAGCCGACGAGCAGCGCGGCGGCGAGCGTCAGCGTCAGGCCCGCGCGGGTGGTCACGGCGAGCGCCGCCCCGAGCCGTCCCGGGCCGTCCGGCAGGGATCCGACCAGGGCGGCCGTGACGAGGCCCGCCGCGACGGCGGCGGCGATCGGCGGCCAGAGCGTGCGCAGCACCGGCCGGATCGGACGTGCGGTGGCCCGGTGGAAGTGGGCCAGGAAGTACCCGGTGGCGAGCACCACCGCCAGCGCCGTCGCGGTCGGCACGCCGAGCGGTCCGGCGAGCATCAGCAGCGGTACGGTCAGCGCCACGTTGAGGGCGACCGACAGCAGCACGTAGCGGGTCTCGAGACCGGGCCGACCCTCGACCCGGGCGACGATGGTGGCCGCACCCATGATCAGGTTGAGGGCGTACGCCGGAGCCAGGATGGCGATGGTCGCCCCGGCCCAGGAGACCGGGTGTCCGAGCCAGAGCCGCACCAGCGGGTCGGCGCTGACCATCAGCGCCGCCGCCGCCGGGGCGAGGAACACGGCCAGGTGCCGCACGGTGGTCAGGTAGAAGGCGTCGAGCCAGGCCCGCCCGCCGGTGACCGAACGCCGCACCGCAGCGGGGAAGAGCACCAGCAACGCGAAGCCGGGCGGCAGGCGCAGCAGGTTGAGCAGGCGGGCGCCGAGGTCGGCGTCACCGGCGACCGCCGGGCCGAAGAACCCGCCGAGCACCAGCCGGTCGAGTTCCACGTTGACCGCGGCGGCACCGCTGGAGACCTGGACCCGCAGGCCGTACCCGCCGACCCGGCGCAGGTCGGGTCCGGCCAGGCGGCCCCAGCGGGGCGTCAGGTCGCGGTGCCGGTGGTACGCCGCGGCGGCGAGCAGGATCGTGCGGATCGCGCCGGTGGACGCGGCGGCTGCGGCGAGCGCGACCAGTCCGCCGCCGAGCCGGACCACCGCGATCGTGAGCACCGCGCCGAGGACCGCTGTCACCGCGTTCACCAGGGCGAGTGCGCCGTAGCGCTGGACGCCTTCGAGGACCGCGCGCCAGGGCAGTTCCACCCCGCCGGCCACCACGCCGAGCAGCAGCCACCCGGTGGCGTGCCACGCGTCGCGGGTCAGCTCGCCGAGTCGCAGCAGTTGGGCGATCCACGGCCACCCGGCGGCGAGGGCGGCGAAGGTGAGCCCGCCCAGCACGAGCCCCCAGGTCAGCCCGAGACCGAGCAGTCGACGCAGAACGTCGGCGCCACCGGCCTCGGTCTCCGCCGCCGCCACCTCCCGGACCAGCGCGGAGCCGAGGCCGAGGTCGAACAGGGCGGCGATGGCGAGCAGCCCGGTCAGCAGCACCCAGACGCCGAACGCCTCCGGCCCGAGGTGCTGATAGACGACGGGCAGCGAGACCAGGCCGGCCAGCGCCATGATGATCCGGGCGCCCAGCATGCTCAGCGTGTTGCGGGTCAGCCGCGCGCCGACCGTGCCGGCGGGGCTAGCCACGGGGGAATCCCCGGATCAGCTCCAGGGCGGTCAGCGCCAGCAGGGTCAGGTCCACCCGCAGCGATCGGCAGTTGAGGTAGAGCAGGTCGCAGCGCAGCTTCTCCTCGACCGTGGCGGCGTAGCCACCGGTGAGCTGGGCGAGCCCGGTGAGTCCGGGCCGGACCAGGTGGCGCAGGTCGTAGTGCGGCAACTGCCGGCACTCGGCGATGAACTCGGGCCGCTCCGGGCGGGGACCCACCAGGCTCATGTCCCCGCGTACGACGTTCCACAGTTGCGGGAGTTCGTCCAACCGGCTACGCCGCAGCAGGCGGCCGACGCGGGTGATCCGGGGGTCGTCCGGTTGGGCGAGCACCGGCCCGGTCTCGCGTTCCGCCCCGGGTCGCATGGTGCGGAACTTGACCATGGAGAACAGCCGTCCACCCGCGCCGACGCGTTGCTGGCGATAGAACGGCGGTCCGGTGAAGGACACGACCACGGTGATGGCAAGGATCAGCGGGAGCACCAGGATCGCGCTGAGCGCGATGACGCCGAGGTCGAGGTAGCGCTTGACGCGTTCGCCGGTGCGACGGTGTGGTCCCGACCGGAGCCGGATCCAGGGCAGCCCGCCGAAACGCCGGAGGCTGGGCGTGGGCAGCAGTCCGTAGACCGGCCGCGCCAGCACCAGGATCTCCACGTCCAGTTGCTGGCAGGCGGCCACGATCGGCTCGTCGATGCTGTCCAGCGAGTTCTTGAGCAGCAACAGCTTGGGCCGCAGGCGTCGGAGCACCGCGGTGAGCTGCTCGACGTCGGCGGGTACGGGCAGCCGGAGGACGACGTCGAACTCGTCGTTGAGTCGGTCCGGTCGCGCGGGGGTCTCCACCGGTTCGATCACCAACGCACGGACGCGACCGCGTGCCGGTACCGCCGTCTGCTGTCCCGAGCCGCGCCGGTGACCGTTGAGCAGGAACTCACGACCGTGTCGGCGTACCGGCTCCGGGGCCACCGTTCGCAGATTCTCGTCGAACGGTACGGCGACCGACGGTTTCTCCATGTGGCTTGCCTCCTCGCCACGCGGCAGAGCGCTCCCCTGAATGCCCTCGACAGCACTATGAACGATTCAGCGGCATAAACAGTTCATTTGCCGCAAAACAAAGCTTTTTCGTTTATGGTAATCGACATACCTTTGAGGCTGATATGTCAGAATGTTCCTACTCACCGCAGGGAATTGGCTGGTCACACCGCCGATGCCCGCAGAACTGACCACCCCGTCGCCAAGGAGTCACGATGGAAGTTCCGCCGAACGGAGCCGAGCCATCCGCGCAAGGCAGCTCGGTTCCCAATCGCGTACTGGTGACCGGTGGAGCCGGATTCATCGGAAGTCACGTCGTCGCACGCCTGATGCTGATGGGCATCCACGTCAAAGTGCTCGACGACTTCTCGACCGGTCGGGTCGAGAACCTCGCCGACGCCGCGTACGGCGGGCTGTCGCAGTCGGATGTCCTGCGGGGTGACATCCGCACCGCCGAGGCAGTCGACGTGATCCACGAATGGAAGCCCGAGGTGGTGGTGCACCTCGCCGGCCAGGGCAGCCTCCAGGCCGCCCGGGAGTCGCCACTGTTCGACGCCGACGTGAACACCTTCGGCACGATCAACGTGCTGGACGCCTGCGCCCAGAGCGGAGTCCGGCTGTTCGTGCACGCGGCGAGCAGCGCGATCTACGGCACCGTCTCCTCGGACGCGCTGCCGATCCGGGAGGACCGCCCACTGGCGGCCACCAGCCCGTACGGCATCAGCAAGGCGGTCGGGGTCTGCTACCTGGACTGGTACCGGCGCGAGCACGGGATGGCGTACACCGCGCTGGCCTTCGGCAACGTCTACGGCCCACGCCCGTCCGGTGGCGGCACCAGCGTGGTGGCCCTGATGACCGAGGCGCTGCTGGACGGCCATCCGCCCACCATCTACGGCGACGGCGAGCAGACCCGCGACTACGTGCACATCGCGGACGTGGCCGACGCGGTGGCCCGCGCCTGCCACTATCCGGGCGCCGGGCTGCTCAACATCGCCACCGGCCGGGAGACCAGCGTCAATGACCTCTTCGAGCTGGTGTGTTCGGTGGTCGGGGTGGATTGCGATCCGCACTACGCGCCGCACCCGCACCCCCAGGAGGTACGCCGGATGGCGCTGGACAGCAGCAAGGCCCTCGCCCAACTGGGCTGGCGTCCGACCATCGGGCTGACCGAGGGGGTGCAGTTGACCGTGCGGGAGGCCCGACGGCGGCGCACCGGCGGCGCCCAGCGCACCTACCAGCCGCGTCAGGGCCAGCCGGTGGGCGTCGGCCACTGACCCACCGCACCACCCCACCGATCTTCGTCATCTCGTAGCGCCCGGCACCCGGCCGGGCCGGTCGGCTCGCGTTCGCGCAGCCCCGACCGGCAGGCCGGTGGCCGGGCGCTTCGCGCTGCCTCGACGCAGCCGCCACACACCGCGTGACGGGCCGCTTCGCGCACCCCGCCGGCCCGGCCCTGTCGCGAACTTCCATCACGTTGAAGGAAAATCCGCTCCGCACTCCCGTGTCCGATATGTTCGCTTTGGCCCGCTTAGGGGCAGCGTTCCAACGGAGAGGTGAGGGCGGATGTACCCGACGAAAGGTCCGGCGATCGGCGGAGGGCTCGCGACGACCGGAGTGGCGATTCAGTCCTGGCTGCTCGTGGGGATCGGACTGATCCTGCTCGGTGCCGCCCTGTGGCTCGCCACCTTCGTGAGCCGGCCCAGATGAGCGAGAAGCCGACCACCCGGTCCACCGTGGCGAGTTGGTTGCAGGCATCGCTCGGCGCAGTCTGCGGCGTGGCCCTGGGCGCCCTGCTGCTGAAGCGGTGGCACGACGTGGCGGTGGTCGAGGCGTGGCTGAACGCGCGGCTCGTCGCCGCGATCGGGCTGGCCGACACCGACTCCATCGGCGCGGCCGTCATCTTCCCGCTGGACCAGCGCTGGGTCGGCTTCCTGGTCTCCACCGGGTGCTCGGTGGCGCTGTTGTTGATCCCGCCGTTCGTGCTGGCCGCGTTGCTGGTCGGCTTCCGGCGGGTGACCCTGGTCCGGGGTCTGGTCGCGGTGGCGCTGGCCGTCGGGCTGCTCGTGGTGGTCAACCAGATGCGCCTCGCCGCCGTCGTCGCGTCGATGCGGCTGTGGGGATTCGAGGTCGGCTACCAGCGCAGCCACGTCCTGATCGGCTCGGCGATCAGCACCGTCGGGCTGATCGCCGTCGCCATCGTCTTCCTCTTCCTGGTGGGGCGCGGCGGCCGGGTACGGAGGTCCGCAGGTGCCCGTTGAGATCCAGTCCCTGGCCGTCCTGAACACGGCGGCGTTCCTGCTCTGCGTCTACTTCTGCGCGTACGTGCTGAGCATCCTGGTGCTGCACCTGCGGACCCAGCGCTCGCACGGCGGCGACCACACCGGCTTCGACTGGCACATCGTCATCCCGTGCCGCAACGAGGCCAGCGTCATCGCCGACACCCTGCACCGGTTGCTGCGTGACCTGCCGGACGTCACCGTCTGGTGCGTCGACGACGCGTCCGACGACGGCACCGACGCGGTCCTGCACACCTTCGCCGCCGATCCCCGGATCCGGGTCGTCTCCCGCCGGCTGCCCGACGCCGTCCAGGGCAAGGGAGCCGCGCTGAACGCCGCCTGGCAGACGATCGAACGGCACCTGCCGGCGGACGCCGACCCGGAGCGGATCATCCTCGGGGTCCTCGACGCCGACAGCTACCTGGACCCCCGCTGCCGTTCCGCGCTCGCCGGCCCGCGCTACTTCGGCACCGCCACGGTCGCCGCCGTGCAGGTCGAGGTCCGCATGATCCAGTGCGCCCGGTCGACCACCGGACTGGGCCGGCTGGCCCGGCTGCTGGTCCGCCTGCAGGACATGGAGTTCCGGGCGCCGATCGCCGCGATGCAGTCGCTGCGTCGCTACACCGCGAGCGTGGCGATGGGCGGCAACGGCCAGTTCACCCGGGTGTCGCTGCTCAAGCAGCTCGCCGCCGAACACGGCACGCCCTGGCACGGCGCCCTGCTGGAGGACTTCGAACTCGGCCTGCACATCCTGCTCCAGGGCAGCCGCACCGAGTACTGCGCGGAGAGCTGGGTCGCCCAGGAGGCGCTGACCAGGATCCGGCCCCTGATCCGCCAACGGACCCGGTGGGCCCAGGGCTCGATGCAGTGCGGTCGCTATCTCGCCGCCATCCTCCAGTCCCGGCGGATCAGCAACTCGGCCACGCTGGAGATCGCCCACTTCCTCGCGGCACCGTGGTTCCAACTCCTCGGCACCCCGGTCTATCTCGGCTGCCTCGCCGTCCTCGGCTGGTACGTGTCGCGCACACCGGGCGGCCTGACGGGCTGGTGGACGGCGGGTGGTTGGGGCGTACTGCCGCTGATCGTGGTCTTCGGGGTCCTGCCCTTCGCGATCTGGGGTCTGGTCTACCGCAACCGCTCCGAACCGCACCTGTCCGTCTCCGCCGCGATCGGCCTCGGGGTCAGCCACTGGGTCTACAGCTACGTCCAGTCGGTGGCCGTCTGGTTCGCCTTCGCCCGCATGCTCACCTCCCGCTCGGAGTGGCAGAAGACCGCCCGGAACGCCGATCGGACTCCGGCCCCCGACGACGTGCCCGCCCCACCGGCACACGTCACCACCACTGTCACCCCTACCGCCACCGGCAGCACCACGGCCACCGCCACGGCCACGGCCACGGCCACCGGCAGGGCCACCGTGACGGGCAGGGCCACTGTTCCCGGCACCGCCACCGTTCGGCGCCCGCACTACCGCCCGCGCGGCACGGTCTCCGTGCCGCAACCCCCGGTGCAGCCCACCCCGCTCGACCGCCCCGACGTCACCGTCAGATACAGAAAGAGAGATCTCACATGCACAAGGTAAGGTCCGGCGTCGCCCGGGCTGCGACGGCGATCGCCGGCGGTCTGGTGATGGCCCTGGCCGTCGCGTCACCAGCGATGGCCGACACCTCGCAGTCCAGCGCCTCCGCACTGCAGATCAGCCTCGTCGGAGGCGGTCTGGCGAGCTCCGGCACCGCGAGCGCCACCAACGACGGCACCACCGAGTCGATCTCGGGCAACACGAACCCGCCGCTGGCGGTGCTCGGCGGTCAGACGGTCATCACCGCCGGTGTGCTCGGACAGTCCGTGCGCGCCTACAACGACGGCACCTCCGCCGCCTGTGCCGGCGTGCTCGGCGCCGGTGGCGCCATCACCATCGGGGCCGGCGGCTCGTGCATCGTGACCCCCGGCTCCGAGGTGACCCTCAACCTGGGCGCCAACGGGCTCGCCACGATCAGCCTCGTAGCGGACGCCATCTACTCCGAGTGCACCGCGACCAGCAGCCCGTCGGCGACCGGCTCGGCGACCCTGGTCAACGCACGCATCGTCTCGACCCTGCTGGGCATCCCGACGACGCTGCTGAGCCTGCCCGCCAACCCGGCGCCCAACACCGGGTTGAGCGTTCCGGGGCTGCTGAACCTGACCCTGAACGGCCAGACCAGCTCGACGACCGGGCAACTGACGGTCACCGCCCTGGACCTGTCCGCCCTGGGCGGCGCGCTCGCCTCGGTGGTCATCGGCTCCTCCAGCTGCGGCGTCAACGCCGTAGCGCCGCCCATCCCGGTGATCCCGCTGGCCGGCGCTCCGGTCGCCCTCGGTCTCGGCGCGGTCGTCGCCAGCACCGGCGGCTTCTTCCTGCACCGCCGTCGCGCCGCGCGCCGGAGCTGACCGATGGGTCGTGACAGAGTGGGGCCCCGCCAGATCATGGTCCTGGCCGGTACCCGTCCCGAGGGTGTCAAGATCGCGCCAGTGGTACGCCTGCTCTGTCACGACCCACGCCTGGCGGTGACGGTGGTCGACACCGGCCAGCAACCCGGCCGGGTGGACGAGGCGTTGGCGCCGTTCCGGCTCCACGCCGCCACCACCCTGAGCGTCGCCCGTGACACCGGCACGCTCGCCGAACTCGCTGCCGGGTTGAGCACCGCCGTGGAGGGTCTGTTCTCCCTCCACCGGCCGGACGCGGTGGTGGTGCACGGGGACACCACCACCGCGCTGGTCGGCGGGCTGGTGGCCTTCTGGAACCGGATACCGGTGATCCATCTGGAAGCCGGCCTGCGCAGCCACGACCTCGCACAGCCCTTCCCCGAGGAGGCCAACCGGGCCATGCTCGCCCGGTTCGCCGCGCTGCACCTGGCCCCGACCACCACGGCACGGGACAACCTGCTGGCCGAGGGCGTACCCGCCGACCGCGTCGTGGTCACCGGCAACACCGTGGTGGACGCGGTGCACACGCTGCTGCGGGAGGGCCTGGCCCACGTACCGTCCTGGGTGGACCCGCGTCGCCGACTGATCGTGGCGACCGCGCACCGACGGGAGAACTGGGGCACCGGGATCAGCCGGGTGCTGCGCGCGCTGACCCGGGTCACCGCGACACACTCCGACGTCGAGCTGGCGCTCATCACCCATCCGAACCCACGCCTGGCCGCACAGGTCCGGGCCGGGGTCGAGGGTGCGCCGAACGTCCGCCTGCTGCACCCGCTCCCCTACCCCGACATGATCGGTCTGCTCCGCGCCGCCCGGGTGGTCGTCACCGACTCCGGCGGCCTGCAGGAGGAGGCCGCCAGCCTCGGCGTACCCGTCGTGGTGACCCGGGCCGCGACCGAACGGCCGGAGATCGTCACGCAGCGCCTGGGTGACCTGGTCGGCACCGACCCCGACCGGATCGTCCGCGCGGTGCGGGACCGGCTCGACCACCCGACGCCGAGCACGGAGAGCCTGGCCTTCGGCGACGGCCACGCGGCCCGGCGCTGCGGGCGGGCGATCACCGCCCTGCTGGGTCTGCCGGACGCACCGTACCCGCGCCGCCGGCCCCCGGCCGCCGTGCCGCGCGTGACCCCGGTCTGAGTCGTCCCGCCCGGACGACGGGCTCGGCGACGTCGTGATCGGCCGGAGCGAAGCCGGGCGGATGGCCGACGCGAAGCCGCGCGTCGTCGTACCGTCAGGTCATGGCTCGCCGACCGTGCAGGTCAGGCCGCCGCGCTGGCCGATGTCCGGACGAGGGAGGGCTCCGTGTTCACCGATCCTCAGGAGCTTCCGCGCTATCTGGCGACCGAGGACGTGACGTTCGTCGACGTACGTTTCTGTGACCTGCCCGGTGTGATGCAGCATTTCAATCTGCCGGTGGAGTCTGTCGACGACAACTTCTTCACTGATGGTC
>NZ_JBITKL010000017.1:0-136945 GCF_044460945.1 Micromonospora sp. NPDC049903 | reverse complement strand
ACCCTGCACTGGTCGGTCTGGCGACGAACATCCCAAGCCCGCGCCCGACGAACCCACTACCAGCGCAGACAGGCGAAGTGACGTTGGAGTATTAGGGCGGGCGGTCAGCTACGCCGCTGCAGAACCGCGGCGAGCCACGACAGCAGCGCGTTGACCGCCACGAACATGAGGGTCATCACGAGATAGGTCTGGATGAGGGCGTGCGTGTACTCGCCGAGCACCCGACCCGCGTGGAGCAGTTCGAGGAAACTCACCACGTAACCGAGCGTGCTCTCCTTGAGCAGGCGGATGAACTGCGTCACCAGCGCCGGGGCGACGCGGCGCAGCGCCTGCGGAAGCACCACCAGTCGCATGGTGGCCGCCGGGCTCAGACCCACGCAGAGCCCGGCCTCGGTCTGTCCTTTGTCGACGGCGAGGATGCCGGCGCGGAAGATCTCGGCCAGGGCGGCCACGTTCGAGACCACGATCGGGACGACCAGTTGCCAGAAGATCGGTAGCCGCAGCCCGAAGCGGGGCGCCAGGATCAGGAAGGCGAACAGCAGCAGCAGGATCGGCACCGCGCGGAACAGTTCCACGTACGCCACCGCCGGCCACCGGATGACCCGCCGCCGGGACAGCCGGCCGAGCGCGACCAGGAACCCCAACGGCGCGGCGATGACGGCGCTGACCCCGGCGGCCAGGAGGGTCGCCGCGAGACCCCGGAGCAGGAAGGCCATCACGGGCCACTGCCCGAAGATCGTCCACTTGGCGGGGTCGAGCTGGCCGTGGGCGTGGAATTCGGTGATCGCCCGCCAGAACAGGCCGACGAGGAGCACGGCGGTGCCGATGGTCGCCAGCCGGATCCATCGCCGGCCCCGGGGACCCGGCTGGTCGAACAGGGCCTGCTCGGACACGCTCATCGCTCGATCGCCACCTTCTTCTCCAGCAGCCCGGTGACGAAGCCGATGCTCAGGGTCAGGATCAGGTAGAGCGCCGTGCTGACCAGGAAGGTCGGGCCGGCGTCGGCGAACTCCAGGTTGATCAGGTCGGTCTCGCCGGTCAGTTCGGTGACGCCGACCGCCGCGGCGAGGGAACTGCTCAGGGCGATGGCGATGAAGATGTTGCCCAGCGGCTGGACCATCGAGCGGAAGGCGCGCGGGAGGATGACGTGGCGCAGACTGCGTGCCGTGGTCATGCCCAGCGCCCGGGCCGCTTCGGCCTCACCGGGCGGTACGGTCCGGATGCCGGACCGGATCGTCTCGGCGATCAGTGCCGCCCCGTACATCGCCATCGCGGTGGTGACCGTCCAGAACAGGTCGTACAGGATCCCGATCTCGGGCAGCCCGAACACGAACAGCACCAGCAGGACCAGCAGCGGCGTGTTGCGCATGAACTGCACGTAGATCGCGGCGCAGAACCTCAGCAGCGGCACCGGCACGATCCGCATGATCGCCACCACGGTCCCCAGGACCATGGCGCCCGCGAACGAGGCCGCGGTGAGCTCGATGGTGACCAGGAGGCCGGCTCCCAGCCGGCCGAGGTGGCTGAGAACGCCGTCGACCAGCGGGAACCCAGCCACCTCCGACACGTACGACACGTGGATCGCGCTCAGCTTCCGGCGGCGGAGCCGAGAACTGGCGGGGCCGGCGGTTCGCCCTCGATCGCGGTGCCCACGGTCAGCTTCCAGATCCGGTCCCACAGGCCCGCTTCGATGATCTTGGTGAGCCATCCGTTGACGAACGTCTTGAACTGCGCGTCGCCGGGCGGCAACCCGATCCCGTAGGGGTCCTCGGTGAACGGCTCGCCGACGACCTTGACCTGCGGGTCGCGCTGCGCGTTGCCGAGCAGGATGGCCTGGTCGAGCACGTACGCCTCGGCCCGGCCCTGGCGAAGCGCCTGGACGCACTGGTCGTTGGTCTCCAGCAGCAGCAGCTTCGCGTCCGGCACCACCTGCTTGAGAGTGTTGACCGCCGTGGAGTTGGCCTGGGTCACGACCGTCCGGCCGGCGAGGTCCGACGGCTTCGTGATGCCGGCCTCCGCCTTCTTCACCAGGATGGAGGTGCCCGAGTTGAAGTACGGTCCAGCGAAGTTGATCTTCTCGGCCCGAGCCGGGGTGATGGTGTAGGTGGCGAGCACCGCGTCGACGGTGTCGTTCTGCAGCAACAGCTCCCGGGTCTGGGCCGTCACCTGGACCAGTTCGACCGACGGCGTCCCGGTGATGTACTTGGCCAGGAGCTGGGCCAGATAGGCGTCGAAGCCGGACACCTTCCCGGTGGTCGGGTCCTTCAGCGAGAACAGGGCTGCGGTGGCGGTGCCGCCGACGCGCAGGGTGCCCGCCTGCTTGATGGTGGCCGCCCGACCACCGGCCGACAGATCGGCCGGATCCGCGACGGGGGCGTCGGCCAGGATCTTCTCGATCGACTCGCCACCCGCTCCCCCGTCGGCGGCAGCGGTCCCGGGCGGCGCCGGCAGGGAGGCGGAGCTGCACCCCGCGGTCACGCCGAGGGCGGTGGCCAGCGCCACGGCGGTGGCCAGGACGACTGCCCGTCGGCCCGAGGGCCGGCGTCGGCCGCGAGCGGCCAGGGCGGTTGACGATTCCACTATGTCTCTCCTCAGGGGTGCCCGGGGACTGCGCGGGGGTGCCCCGGTGAACGCGGGCCGTTCGTGGTCGGTCGTGGACAGGACGGTGCCGCCGACGGATGCATTGGCACCGTCCGATAGCGAGGGTCAGCCGGATCAGGCCGCGGACAAAGCATCGGGCCGACGCCGCCGAACGTCCAATCAAAACGTCACCGAGCATTCATAAGTGGTCTTTATGATTCAGCTCGTGTTGGACACGCATCAGTTGCTCATCCTGGCCGAGGTGGCGCGCTATGGCTCGTACACCGCTGCCGCCAAGGCACTCGGCTATTCCCAGCCGGCCATCAGTTATCAGATGCGGCTTCTCGAACGCGCCGCCCGGGCGCCACTGGCGATGCGGGCGGGACGAGGAATCGTGCTGACCGAGGCCGGCCGCCGGCTGGCCGACCACGCCGAGATCGTGCTGACCGCCCTCGCGGCTGCCGAGTCCGAGCTCAGGGCGATGAGCGAGCAGCGGGCCGACACCGTCCGTCTGGGGGCGTTCCGGAGCAGTTGCGCCACCCTGGTTCCCAGGCTGTTGGACCGGCTCGCCCGGAGCACCCCGGACGGCGACGCGGACCCCGCACCGCAACTCGTCGTGCAGCAGGTCGAACCACCCGAGGCCGCGCAGCTCCTGCGGTCCGGCAAGATCGAGGTCGGCCTGCTCTGCGACTGGAGCAACGAGGGCACCGCCGACGCGGAGCGTGGCCTGCGCCGCGTCTCGCTGATGACCGATCGCCGGTGCGTCGTGGTGCCGGCCGACCACTGGCTGGCCCGGGAGACGTCCGGCGGTGACGAGGTCGACTTCGCCGACCTCGCCGACGAGCCGTGGGTCATGGAGACGGTGCGGGACCGCTTCCTCGCCGCCTGCGCGGCGGCGCGTTTCGAACCCCGCCTGGTGGCCACCGCGGACGACCATGTCACGATCCAGAACCTCGTCACCAGCGGCGTCGGCATCACCCTCATGAACGAGCTGGCCATCTCGGCCCACCTCGACAGTCGGCTGCGCGTCCGGCCGCTGGCCAACTGGCCGCAGCGTCGGATCTACGCACTGGCGTCGCCGGAGGTCCTGCGCGAGGCACCGGTCGCGCACACGGTTCGCGAACTGCGCACGGCCGCGCGCACCCTCCGGGGCCGCCTGCGGTCGGCCCCGATCGGCGTCCAGCGCCCTGGGCTCCAAGCGGCGTAGGGGCTGCTGCGGGCGCGCGCAGCGCGGGGGCGAGGCGCGCCCGCAACTCCTACTTAGCCTATAGGTTAACGGGTGCATTGGATCACACTTGCTGACATCGCGCCGCCGCCGGACCTAGCCTGTCGTCATGAGTGCAAGCAGGTGTCCTATTCGACGCCGTTCCGTCGAAAGCCTTTGGTTCTGCGGCACCACCGGCTGAGCTTGACGACGAAGCCGCACACGGCTTCTCGATAGCGCCGTCGGTGGCTTCGACATCGCGGCGCGTTTCTTCGCTCCGGCAGTCTTTCCTGCATTTCTCATGCGCGGGTAGCGCATTCCTCGATCGCATCGCTTCGCCGTTGCGATCGATCGTGCCCTCAGGCGGTGAACCGGTGCGCGGACCGCCGGAAATGAAGGGGGAACCAGCGGTTGACATCGCCACAGGACGAATCCGGGGAAGAATCGACGCCCGCGTCCACACGCCGGGGCATCACCGAGGCGGTACGGCAGTACGGGTCGCGGTTCGACGGCATGCAGGGACTCGAACACATCGCGCCGGTGCCCGAGGCCGTGGTCCAGTGGCTGCTCGCGCAGGTGAAGGCGGCGGCCGGTACGCGCGGCTCGCACGCTCCCCCCGACGCGGACCTCGAACGGCGCCTCACCTCGGACTACCTGCTCACCGAATGGCCCCGGATCCGCAGCGAGACCGGGTTGCCGCTGTCGAGCCCCGCCGACGGCGACCGGACCCCGTGGCTGCGGGTGCTGCTGCGCGACGCGGTGGAAGCGGACCCCGACATCGAGCAGATGCCCGACGGCCCACCCGTCACGCTCCAGCGCTGGGCGTTCGGCGGATGGGAGGTGGCGGAGAGCGGCGGCGCAAGCGACCTGCGGACCGTACGCGTGCCGTTCACCTATTCGCACCCGCTGTCGCCGGACGGCGGCGGCGTACTGGGGCGGATGGCGCTGACGGTGCAGCCGACCGTGACGTACAACCAGGCGTCGACCTCCGCGACGGTCACCGGCGCGGTGCAGGCGCTGACGCTGCTGCGCAGTCGCGAGCGCTCGTGGCCCTACCGCTACCGGATGCGGTGGCAGCTACGCATGGGCGACGACGCGAGCCGTCCGTGGGCCGACCTGGAGAGCCCACCGCCCGAGCGGTTGACGGTGTGGTTCCCGAAACACCTGGTGGAGACCCCGAGCCCGGACGCGGAGCCGCTCGTCCCGGCGCCGCTGGACATCCTGCGTACCGACGTGCCCCTGTTCGGTGTGCAGTCGGTGCTGAACGCCGACCTGATCTTCCGCGACGTCATGACGTCGTTCCGGCCGCACCTTCCCGGGTTGTCGAAGGCGTCGAGACGGGACCTGTGGGAGTTCTTCGGCGAGTACAGCCTGCGCGCCAACATCCCGTTGTCGTGGACGGGCAGCCACCCGTCGCCGCTGTTGTTCGACGACGACGGGTTCGTCATCGGATATCTCCGGATGCGGACGACGTTGGTCCCACGGGAGGTCACCGGTCCACCGACGCAGGACGCCGTGCTGGAGTCGCACGTGCTGCGGATCCTGCGGGTCGACGGTTCGGCAGAGGTCACCAACGCGGTCGGCGTCGACGTCTTCGCGAATCTCGGCATGTCGGCGTCGCCGGCCGCTCCCGACACCGAGCCGACCGGCGGGTCCGTCCGGGGGCAGGTCGGTGCGCGGCACCAGGTGTCGCACACGCTGGGATCGGGTGGTGGGGCGCGCACCTCGCACTCGCTGCGGGTGCGCAAGCCGCTGATCCCGCAGGCCGTCGACGTGATCTTCGAGGTGGAACTGGTCCGCGCGACCGGTGTCGCCGCCCGCCCCGAGCCGGAGACGCCGCTGGGCTCCGGCGAGCCGCACCGGGCGATCCTGCGGGTGCCGTCCGCCGATCTCGTCGCCCGACGACCGACCACGCCGCGTTACCTACCGCCCGAGATCGCGCAGCTCCGCTCGATCGGCGTCTCCACCACACCGTTGCGGGTCACGGCCGACGACGCGTTGTTCGCAGCGGTCGAGACCTGGCTGACGGAGCACGGCTTCCTGCCGCCCGAGGACGAGTCGGCGCTGGAAAAGCTGACCGACGAGGCGACCAGGGTGCAGCGCCTGGTGAACGCGCGCAAGCTCGACGTGGCCCGCTCCGGTGTGGGGCTGCGCGGCGCCGTGGACGAGATGATCGAGGGCGGCTACCCGATCGTCTTCGAACTCCCGGTCCGTGGCGAGATCCAGCGTGTCGAGGCGCGCATCGTCGCCGAACGCCGCTTCACCGGCGGACCCCAGGGAGGAGCCGCCCACTTCCTGTTCCTGCCCGACGTCCAGACGCTGAACTGGACGGGTTCGACCCTGCCTGCCAGCGAGGGTCGTAGTCGTTCGCCGTTCGGCTGGAACGGTGGCGTCGCCGGTTCCTCCACCAACCCGACCGGAACGACCGAGGCGGATCGGCCGGTGCAGGGTCTCTCCGGCGGCGTCAACCGCTTCTCCCGGCCCGCCACCATCACCGACACCAACATCGGGTTCGGACAGGAGTCGTACGCCCTCAACCCGACCGGTGACGGTTCGCAGGCGTTCCGAGTGCCGGTACGGTTCCGCCTGGAGATCTCGTGGAGCCACGGCGATTCGCCCCCGCCGGCCGAGGCCGACGGAACGTTCGTGTTGGCGGTGCCCACCTACCGCACGCTCGCCGAGCCGGCGGAGATCCGCCCGCACCGGGATCCCGCACCACGGGGTGTCACCGACCAGGATCGCACCAGCCTGGACCAACCAGACGAGGTGATCTACCGCAACGGGGTGCTGCGGTTGCCCAGCCTGGCGCACGTGGACCGGGTGGAGGGCAGCCGGGTGATCCGGGCGGTGGTCAAAACCCTCATCGGGGCCGGACGCCACACGGCCGCCGCCGACCAGCCCGCCGCCGTACTCCCCCGCATGCCCGGGGCGTACCCGGTCGACGAGGTGGCGGCGCCGCCGGTCGGGGGCGACCTGGAGATGCAGCCGGTGCGGCCCCCACGCAGGCTGCCGGGTGCGGCCGAGACTGATCGACCGCTCCCTATGCCCGGCGCCTTCCCGGTCGACGACGCGATCGCACCGGTGGCGGCCCTCGGTGACGACGCCCCGGCCCCGGAGAACCGGATGGTCTGGCCGTGGGGCGGTCGCACGGCCCGATGGCTCGGCGAGACGGCGATGTCCGGGTGGGCGTGGTTGCGGCGGCGGACGATCGGCGAGCCGCTGGACCGACCGGAGACCATGGCGCAGGAGGTGGCGCACGCGGCGTTGTCGCCGCACCACCTGGTGGCCAACGCCCTGCAGGTCTTCAACAACCAGTACGTGACCGAGAACATCGGCGGGCACGGCATGGTGTCGGGCACCGACGTGTCGGTGACGGTCGAGGGCTATCTCACCGACGTGAGACTGCTGCCCGCGCCCGGCGTCATGGACATGGAGAGCTGGCTGCAGTCCTTCGACGGTTCGTCGCAGACGGCGGAGGACAGCGTCGGGTACGAGCTGCCGACGACGCTCACCGGCACGTACGGCAGCGTCACGCAGTTCGTGCCGTCCGGGACGTACACCCATCTCAGACGGACGGACACCCGCACGACGTTCAGCGACAACACGATGGCGTTCCGGGTCACGACCGAGAACGACGTCACGGTGCTCCGCTTCTCGGCGAAGGCCGTCTATCTGATCACGGTCACCAAGGGCGTCCGCAACGTGGTGGCCGGGACGCTCGCGGGCCGGCCGTTCTCCGAGTGGCAGGTGGTGGTCGAGCTACCCGACGCCGTGGAGTTCCTGCTCGTCGAGAACGACCTGCTCAACCACCCGGAGTTGCGGCAGATCCCCGGCGTCGCGCCGGCCGACCCGCAGACCGTCGCGATCGCCGACCGCACGCTGCCCTCCTGGTTCGTGCACGGCCACGGCAGGCTCGGTTTCGGCGTGGCCACCGCGGTGCTCCCCCGGGGTCCGCGTCCGCGGTTGCGCACCCACGTCCGCGCGCTGGTCGAGGCCCAGGCACCGGGGGTGACCCGCCCCGGCCACGCCGCCTACCTGCCCGGTGTCCGATCGCGGATCGCCGACCACACGTCCACCCTGGGGCTGCGGACCCTGATCAACATCGGCCCCGAGGGCCGCGCCTCGTTCCACTTCGTGCACCGGTCGTGGCTCGGGCCACGGCTGGTGGAGGTCGAGTTCCGCGCGCAGCCGGTGGAGGACGCCACCCAGCTCACGGCACGGCGAGGCAGGCCGACCTCGTCCAGCGCGGGCCTGGACACCATCCTGGCCCACTCGTCCGGCGAAGGCGGCTCACTGCTGACCCCGGGCGCGAGCAAGGAGAGCGTCACCCGGGTCGTCGGCAACAGCGCCGCCTTCTCCCCGGTGGCCAAGCAGCACGGCCACCAGGCACAGCCGACTCTCTCGATCGGCACCCAGCACCAGCGTGTGCAGACCGCGACGTCGCTGCGCGAGTACCGCACCTGGGAACGGACGATCGCCACCACCCAGTTCGACCGTGTCCCCTACACGCTCGGCGTGGCCGTACGCTCGATGCCTTTGGACGACGCCCTCGTCGTCCGGGTGGGCCGGGCCGCGCTCAACGGGCTGCTCACCCCGGGCCGTCTCGTCCGGCTGGCCTGGCCGAACCTGCCGACGCTCAGTGCGGTCGGTGAGTCGTCCCGCGCCTTCGCGGCCCTGGTCACGTTGCGTTTCAGCGAGGCGGAGACACCGCGGGTCCGGGTCGCGGACCAGCGGCGGGTCTCGCCACTGCTGCTCACCTCCGCCCCGACCTCCGTCGTACCCCCGCCCACCGACGCGGTCGTCATCGAGCTGGAGATCCCGGCATCGGTCCGTGACCTGGTGACCGGCCCGTCCTGGCGGCCGAGCCGACCGTTCTCCGTGTACGACTTCGACGCGGTCACGCAGCTCGCCCAGGCCATCCGGACCGTCGACCCGTCCCTGGCCGACGAGGATCAACTGCACAACTCCACGTCCGCCGAGGGCATCTTCGCCCGCCTGTCCAGCCTCGCCCGCACGGGCCGGGTCACCATGCTGGAACCCGCCGCGGTGGGCCGGTTGCTGGGCCGTGCGGGCAGGCCGGGTACGTCGCTGCAGTTCGCGCTCTTCTCCCCACGGCCCG
The DNA here is from genome assembly GCF_044460945.1 of Micromonospora sp. NPDC049903. NCBI lineage: Bacteria > Bacillati > Actinomycetota > Actinomycetes > Micromonosporales > Micromonosporaceae > Micromonospora > Micromonospora sp. NPDC049903. The sequence goes on along the minus strand of NZ_JBITKL010000017.1, from coordinate 128,042 downwards.
CCAGCTCCAGCCGCAACGTGGCCATCGACGGCATCAACGCCAACACCGACAGCTTCACCACGACCGTGGTCGGGTCGGTGATCCCGACGATGACCTTCGGCGACGCCCACCCGCTGACCCGTGACGTCGCCAACACCGGTGGCCCGACGGTGCCGGTTCTCGGGGTCGACGCGCCGCACGGTCAGGGCGTCGGCGGCTCGGCGCAGCGCCGCGAGATCCTCCGGTTCGGCACCCCCATGGAGTCGGCCGCCGGGCTCGGCACACCGGGATACCAGGTCGTCGCCGTCGCCGTGGTCCGGGTCGACGGTCCCCACGGGGTCCGGTGGGTCGTCGGTAACATCGAGATGCGCACCACGGAAGCCCCGCCCGTCCCGGCATCGGTCGAGGTGGTCACGCCCAGGGCACCGGAACCACCCACTCCTGCCCCGGACGTCGCGCCGACGCCCGCACCGAGCGTGGCTTCGTTGGACGTCACACCGCCACCGCCGCCGCGTACGCCCAGCGTCACCTCGCTGGACGTCGCGCCGCCACCGCCGGGGCGTTCGCCGAGCATCGCCTCGCTGGAGGTCGCGTCGGCCTCACCGGTGGGCTCCACACCGCGTACACCGCGCATCGCGTCGATGGACGTGGACGTGGAACCGGCGGTGGTGATCGCGCACGACGACGTCGCGCCCCTCGGGGTCGAGACCGGCGCGGAGCAGACGCCGGCCGAGCTGCCGTCCACGTCGGCGGCCCCACCGTCCGTCGCGTCGACGGTCCGCGCGGACGGCGGTCCGGCGGTCGTCGTCGCCGCCCCTGTCCGGGACGACCCGCTGATGCCCGAGGAGATCAGATCCGTGGACGGGGTCTGGTTTGCCGGTGCACCGCCGGGACCGCGCGACGAGCTGGCGCTGGCCTCGCTGACGCAGGCGGTGCGGGCGGCGGGAGCGCAGCGGCACGTCGTGATCGTCAACACGCCCCCGCTACAGCCGCAGCACGCCTCCGTCGTCGCGGCGATTCGTCAGGCGGTGGATCGGCTCGCCTGGTGGGACGGGCGTGGCGTGGTCGTCGCGGTGCTGCGCGCCGACTCGCTGCTGGAGGCGTGGCTCGACCGTGCGGCGGTGGTGACCCTGCGGCGGGTACCGGCACCGGTCGACAAGGACCGGGTGGCCCTGGACACCGTATGGGAGCTTCGCGGCACGGGCGGTCGGCGCGAGCTGTTCCGGGAACGACCGACCGCCGACCTGGTGACCGCAGCGGTCGAGGCGAGTCGGACGGTGGCACGCCCACCGCTGCCACGGGATCTGGCTCGGTGGCTCTCCACCAACACCTGGCCGCAGCGGCAGGCCATTCTCGACCAGCTTGGGGAGCGGCTCGTACGCCCTGAACTGCTCGACGCGCTCGAACAGACCATGACCGCCGAGGGCCGCCCGGGGGGCGTGCTGACCTGGCTCGACCAGGTTGGTCCGTGGCAGGTGGCCGAGCGCATCAGACGCGACTCGGATCGCGTGCGCCACGAGCTCGGGGTGGCCGATTCCCACAGCACGCGGCGCGGGATCGCCAACCGGGTGCTGGAGGAGATGTGGGCGGAGAGCCGCGCCGCTCGGGAACTCGCCGCGATGTCCGTGCTCCTGCGGCGTGAGCTGGCCGCCCGCGAGGACACCGCACCCCCGGGTGAGGCGGTGGCCGCACCGGTCGTCACCGACCCGTGGAGCCCACATCCTCCGGTCGCCGGGCTGTCAGCCGGGCAGATGTTCGCCTACCTCACGCGGAGCGAGCCGGAGTGGCGGGATCCCCACGCAGGCCGATTCCTGCTTCGCGCGGTGTTCGACCGCCGACTGTCGTACGACGACTACGCCGCACTGGTCCTGGCGGGCGGCACCAGCACGAGCCAACGGGTGGAAGGCGTCATCGCCACGGCGGTCGCCGTCGTCCTGGAGCTGTCCCGACGGGTTCCCGATGAGGACCGCGACGAGGAGGTCCTCCGCAGCATCGACGACGTGATCACGAGCGTGCAGTGCCTGATCGACCCAACGCTGCGGGTGGAATGGGTGTCGCGGACCGACTCGGCCTGGTGGAGCGGTACGCCGCTGGCCGCCAGCCTGCACCATGACGGCCGGCTCTCGTCCACGTCAGCCCGACTCGACCACCTGGCCGCGCTGATCGCCTCGTGCGGCTACTGATGCCGACGAGTTCTGCCGCGATGTAAGGAAGGGACCCTTTCTATACACGAGGCGTTAGTAGGGGACCCTTCCTTACTCCCGACCGGCACTCGGACATGTTCGTCGACGGGCAGCCGCCGGTTCTACGAGACGATGGTGGTTTTGCGAGCCAGGGCCTCGATCTTCCTCAATCGAGCCGCAGCGACTTCGGTCAAGGACTTGCGCCCGTAGGTTTCCAGCGTCGCCCGGAAGACCATCTCGCGATTGGCCCAGTCGATCCTCTCTGCGTGGGTAGCCATGACCATTGCCAGCTCTGCGGGCGGGATCTCGTCGAGAGTGCGAGGTCCCATCGTCCTCAGCACGCGTGAGGGCTGGCTGGGCAGCCGGTATGTGCAGGGTTGAACACCGGCCTCCTCGAGCGGATTGTCCTGAACGAGCAGCCCTCGACGGACGGCAGCGCTGATGACCTTGTTGATCGCACTGGCCGTCACTCGAGTGACGCGGTGTCCACCGGCGGCTTTGACGTAAGCGGTCTGCAGACGTTCACCGATCAACGGTCCTTCACACTCGACGATGGCGAGCAGCGCCTCGCGCATTCCGGTGGGTGCTGGGTCGTTCGGTCGCGGCGCGGCACCGCGATACGTCTCGTAGGGCACAAGGCTGACTGATCCGAGCGTGGTCGACGTCTCGACGGCGTTCGGCCGAGGTGGAAGAGATTGCCGCAGTGGTTCGACGGTCGCTCCGGCAGTCTCGATGCCCACCGGGTTCGTCGTATGCGCCTCTCGCCCATCAGGAACGGAATCGCTTGGAAGCACCGGCCGGGCTTGGGGCTCGGGTCGTGACTCCAGGCCCGAGGCGAGATCCACGGAACTGGGTCGCGACCGTTCTTCCACCCGGCGGGTGGCGGCCGGTGGGCTGGTGCGCACAGCCGAAGCCGGGTCAGTGGATCTGAGGGGACCTGCAACCGGTCCTTTATCGTCGAGCGGGTCGACCCAGTCGGAGGGGCGGATGCCGCGCCGTTCCAGGGTCGCCCACAGCTCGCCCAGCACGGACGCTTCGTCCACGACGAACGCCGACTCGGGGATCCGGAAGAACTCCCATCCGCAGCGCTCCAGCTCCCGCTGCCGGGCCATGTCCGCCTCGTAGCGGTCCGGGCCGTGCCAGTGGTCACCGTCGCACTCGATGGCGAGCCGGCCGTGCGGACCGACCACCACGAGGTCGATCGAGTAACCGATCGCCGGGTACTGCGGTACGACAGTGAAACCGCGCCCCACCACGCGGTTGTAGACGCGCTGCTCGAACAGCGAGTCGAACGGTGCAACCCGCTCGTCTTCCGGCACATCGGTGGGCAGGACAACGCCTTCGTGTTCGCTGGGTCGATTGGCCACGCCGTAGCAGTAGTCCAGCAACTGATGGCGCATGTCCTCCGGATTGCCGAGGTCACTGGGTCGCACCGAGTGGAACACCCACATCTGGTCCTTGGCGCGGGAGGCGGCGACGTTGTAGCGCTGGAGGTACATCTCGCTCGTGGCCGCAGCGATACGTGTCTCCGGCTCGATCGCCGCGACCATGCTGAGGAACATGACGTCGCGCTCGGATCCCTGGAAGTCTGCCGAGTCACCGCAGCGCAGGTCCCGGCGCTCCCACTCGGCCGGGTCGAGCTTGTCCAGCAGCAGTCGTTGGATTTCCTTGGCCTGGTACGGCCCCTGCAACGAGATGACACCGAAGGTCAGCCCGTCGTAACGAGAGTCTTGGGTGCAGGCCACGATCTGTTCGACGAGGGCTTCGGCCTCGGGCGAATTGATCTTCGCGGTCGTTCCTCGTACGTAGCCGTTCTCGACGTACACGGGCTTGATCGGTTCGAGACGGTCGGCACCGTACTGGCGTACCGGGATGAGCCTGATGTTCTCCGGCTCGTAGGCGATGCGGTTGGAAAAGTTGATGATCTCGGGGACACACCGTCGGTGCTCGGTCAACGGGATGAGGCCGGTGAAGCGCATCTTGGCCTCGTCGAAGAGGCTCCGTTTGGGATCCTGCCACGATGCGCGGTACGGGTCGTCGTAGAGGTACTGCGCCGCGAGGTCACGCAGATGCTGTTGGTCGACGCCGACTGCCGCAGGCGACACCTGCTTGTCGTCACCGACCACCACGATCTTCGGAGCCAGGTACTGAAGGAACGTGGCGGCCAGTCCGGCCTGGGACGCCTCGTCCACGATCACCACGTCGAACATGTTCGGCTGCACCTGCAGCTGTTCGGCGATGCGGTAGATCGGCATGATCCACACCGGTACTGAGGCGCGGCAACGATCCATAGCCTGGCGGATCTCCGCACGCCGCAGGTGGGCGTACTTCCCGGTGCCCTTGCCGAGGCCGCGTACCAGTTGCCCGTACTGCTGCAGGTTCGCCCGGGCCGAGCCGCTGATCCGTTTCGGCGACGCGGCGTGCCGCCAGGCGCGCTCGGCGGCCAGCTCCTCGACATGCTCGCGGATCGTCCGCTCGACGCCGCTGATCTCGGTTTGCAGCCGGTTGAGGTCGGCCACCTGCCGGTCGGCCAGCCACGCGCCCACGACAGCCCACGCCCAGGAACGCTCCCAGTCGTCCAGGCGGCTGTCCCACACTCCGTCGTCGGGGCTGAGGACGATCGCATCGTGCACCCAGTCGGCGTGCTGACGAAGCCGGGCGCCGAGGTCCTCGCGGTGCTGCACCTGAGCGCGCACCTCGACCAGCCGAGCCAGTCGATGAACTGCGACGGCATATCCGTCGATGTCGCGGTCGGCGACGGCTTTCGCCAGGGCGGGCAGCGTCGGTGACGCCCCGGGATCGTGCACGAGTGCGGCGACGGGGGCAACCGTCGCGTCAACCGCAGCCCGCGCGACGGTCAGCAGGTCGTCAGCCGCCGCCGCGTCGACGAGTGACGCATAGGCGCGTACTGCGGCGAGGTCGGTCCATCGTGGGCGCGGCAGGCGTCGGGCGGCGAGGCGCTGTTCCAGCTCGGCGAGTTGGGCACCGAGTACGAGCACTCGCCGCAGCTGATCGAGCTCGGTGACGTGCCAGGCGAGGCGTTCCTGGAAGGTGTCCTCGGGCGGCACGACGACGCTGGCCGGCCACGCCCGGTCCAAGGCGGTGAGCAGCCGGCCAGCCTCGGTCCAGGCGAGGAAGGAGTCGATGGTCTCGACCGAGGTGGGTGGACGGCCGTCGACGCGGACGTGGGTGAACAGATCGCGTGCCGCCTTCACCGGCTTCGCCGCCAACAATCCCAGAGCCGGCGTCCCGTCGGCTGCGAGTTTGACCTTCCCGCCAGTGCCAAGGTGTTGCCGCAGGTGGGCTGCGAGCGACACCAGCGGTGCCAGTTCGGGGCCGGTCGAGCTGACCTCGGTGATACCGAGGATCTGCACGTGTGGGTGCGCCTGGGCGGTGAGCTGATGCACCTGACCGGCCCGGTTCTGCCACACCTGTCCCCGGCCGGACACCACGTCGGCCAGGGCCTCCGCCATCCAGGCTTCCCGACGCCGGGCGAGTTCGTCGGCGGTGTCGGCAAGCTGGTGCAGCTGCTGTTGCAGCACGGCCCGCTCCGCTGGTGGCAGCGCGCGAATCGCGGCGAAGGCGGAATGCTCTCGTCCGTTCCGGTGCGCTTCGTGCGCGATACGCGCCTGGGTCTCGGCAGCGACCGTCGCCGCGAAGTCGGCCGGCGGCACCAGCGTCGCGGGGTCGACCAGCGTGTCCCGAGCGGGCACCTCGTCCGCGATCAGCCGCTGGTCGCGCAACAGCCGCAGCCACTCGGCCATCTCCGCCGCGTCGAGGGGAGGTCGGTCGTCAGGCTTGGCGGGCACCAGGGGCTGAAGCCATCCGTACGACGGCGCGTCGGCACGGTGCGCTGCGGCGATCGCCGCGAGCGTTCCCCGGTAGGGACCCTGCTCGTGCACCACCACCTCGGCCGAGCGCACGTCGACGAGCCGCCGATAGAGCAGACTCCGCTGCCGACGCAGGCGGTCGATGGTGTCCAGGTGGTGCTGGATGGCACGCGCGGAGTCATCGGCAACGAAGTCGATGGCCCGCTGCGAGATGGTGTTGACCGCGACCTTGAGATCGGCCATGTCCTCACGCGACGCCCCGACCACCGCGACCGACAGGGGCCGGATCGCTTCGGGAAGCTTGGCCCGTACCTCCTTGAGGGCCCGGTCCGTCTGCGCCGTGACCAGCACCCGCTTGCCCTGAGCGAGCAGGTGGCTGAGCAGGGCAGCCGCCGTGTGGGTCTTGCCGGTTCCGGGTGGTCCCTGCACCAGGGTCTGGGCGTTGCGGTCCACCTGCTGGAGGATCTGCAACTGCCGGTCGTTCACCGGGAGGGGGAGGTACATCTCGTCGTCCACGGCCACCAGCGCGCCCGGTGCCCGATCAGTCTCCACCGCCGGCCGGTGGTCGGGGTCTACCAGGGGGAGGATGCCCTCTGGCACGGTCTCCGAGTCGATCAGCTGCTCGCGGATCCGCTCCAGCACGTCGACGAGGCCGTGGTTGCGACGACGCAGCACGATCGCGGGTGCCAGCGTGACGTCGGCGGTCTCCGTGGCGGCCCGCCCGGACTTCTCCGTCTCCAGATAGACGGCGTCCGGATCGAGGCTGTGCGCGATGCGTTGCAGCAGTTCGCCGATGGCGTCGAGATCGAGCGGGTGCTCGGTGTAGTTGCGCCCCAGCTCCCGCACCTCACTGATGTGCCGTGACCTGGTCAGGTGCGAGTCCAGCATGTCGAGTTCGATGCGCAGTGGATCAACCGACTCCGCCGCGACGATGTGCAGCGTGCCGCTGACCGGATCCAGGTCGATGCGCACCGGCACGGTGATCAGGTGCCGTCGGACCGCCGGGTGATCGGCCGGACGCCACACCAGGCAGCCGAGGGCGAGCACCAGTTCCCTCTCCTCCGGGTTGCTGGCCGCGTCGGCCTGCATCGAGAAGAGCACGCCGTACGCGTCGCGGACCGGCTTGTCGACACGCTCGCGCTCGGCCCACTGCGTCCACCCGATCAGCCATCGCTGGTACGCCTGCTCCACGCCCGGATGGTCGGCCAGGCGCAGCATCGAGGGCTCTTCGTCCTCGCCTGGCGGCCCGGCCTCCGGGTCAGGTATCTCCAGAGCCAGCTTCGGCTCGATGTCCGCGTCTTCGTACCCGCCGTCCAACCATCGCGTCACCTCGCGCGTCGGTACCGGCACCCGGACCCGATCCACCCGGTCGATGTGTCCGATCTCGTCACCCGGCTCCGGCGCGACGTCCCAGTGCGCGAAATGCACCGCCGCATGGCGAGGCATGTCCCGCGTCCAGGCGACCTCGTATCCGTCCAGCGTGCGCGGTGCCGTGATGGCGGACTGTTGAGCTCGGGCGAGAAACTCGAACAGTCGCACCGCGCGGTCGATGCGGCTCGCCGGGGCGGTGTTCACAACAGAGGTCCCTTCGAAGCGGTAGCGGGGGCGGCGCAGACGTGGCTCGCCTACATCGGACGCCGCCCGGCAGGGGTGACCATCTGACCGACACGTTCGCAGCTCATCGGCCGCGACCTCGCACCTGACTGCACGCCGTCCCGGGCCTGGCCACCGCAGGGGGCGGTGGCATCGATGCCACCGAGGGCGGGCACAACCAATTGGCAGGGTCAGAGAGAGTGATGTCGTCAGTCATGGGAACCGGCATCGAAACTAGTCGGATCGTGACAGATCACGCTGCCGGTCGTTCGGAGGTGTTCTGGAAGCCGTACGGGGGATCACGGAGAGACGATGCACGCCAGGTTGATTGCGTCCTGAATAGAACTGACTTGTCAGGTACCCGACTCGGCCCGCTCAAGGTGGGGTAGCAGCGCCGTGACGTCCTGGTGCCAGCCCCGGAGTTCCGCGACTGTGGGCGCGAGTTCGTAGGTGTGGTGGTGCATCGCGCGGGACAGACCGTGCCAGGCGGTACGCGCCCGCGAGGCCGCTTCGGCGCCCGCGAAGGTCGGCAGTACGAGCAGCTGGTGACGCATGGGGCAGCCGGCGACGGACGGCGCGACCCTGTTCCAGTAGTGCCGCAGTCCCTGTTCGAGCGCGAGGCGGGTCAGGCAGGCGGATCCGCGTTGCCAGCAACGGCGCATGCTGGCGGGCGGGCGGAGCAGCAGCTCACCGGCGGAGTGCAGATAGGTGTGCGGGCTCACGGCTGGCTCAGCCTCCCCACCATCGTTCGCGCGTCGGACACGAGCCCGGCGAGGTCGCCGGCGTTTCCACCGTGCGCCCCACGGTTGACGGAGGTGACCACGCGCGGGGCGGTAGGGTCCAGCCGTCGCAACGGCTCGGTCAATTCGTTCCCGGTTCGCCGGTGGTCGGACAGGAGGGCCAGCGCCAGGGTGGGTCGCAGGCCGTGCGCGTCGCCGATCGCGGCCTCGGTCTCCGCGACGGCCCGCCCGGCCCGGAAGTCCCGAGTACGGATCCGCTCGTGGCAGGCGTACTCGATGGCGTCACGGATCAGGTTGCAGACGACCGGGCGGCGAACGTCGTCTGCCATGCCCTCGTCGCGGACCACTGCCATCGCGTCGTCGAGGTAGCGCCGGGCGGGGTCGCCGTGTTTGTCGCCGGTGACGGTGACCTGGGAATGTGCCAGGCGGCTGACGATGCGGACCCGGGCGTCGAGTTGCAGGTGCCGCACCGCGGCCGGGAGGCGGTCGTCGTGGGTGAAGACGATGACCTGCCGGTGCTGCGCCACCTGGTGGAGGACCTTGGCCAGGCCGTACACCTTGGTCGGGTCCATAGACTGCACCGGATCGTCGATGACGAGGAACCGGAACGGGCTGTCGGGCATCATGGCGCGGGGTAGAAAGAGTGCCAGGACCAGTGAGTGCAACTCGCCCTGGCTCATCACCCCGAGGGCGGAGCCGGGTACGCCGTCCACCTCGACCTGCAGATCCACCCGACGGCTCGTGCCGGTGCCAGCGAGTTGGATCACACCGAGGTCGACGTTGCTCTCCTGCCGGAGGGTGTTCCAGATCTCGGTCGCCTCCGCTGCCACCGGTGCGAGCTTGTCGTTGCGGATCTTCCCGCCGACTTCCTGGAGCCACTTGATCGACGTGCGCAGCGCAACGAACGACCGGGCCGCCTGCCGGCTGCTCCGTTCGGTGTGGATCCAGGTGCGGATCCGGTCGGCGAGCGGCTGCCACGCGGCCCGCCGACGCTCCAGCGCCTGCCGCGCGGCGGCCTGGACCGGCTGCAGGGCGACGACGAGGGCGTCGAACGTCGCGGACGCGGTCGCGGCGATCTTGTGCGGGTCGGGCGACCCGATCAGGTCGTCCCAGTGCTGCCACGCCACCCGGGCGTCGCTGGTGTCCACCCCGTCGGCACCCAGGTCGAGGGTGAGCACGGGCGGCAGCGTGGGCAACAGACTCCGCAGGGCGCGACGCGACTCCCGCTCGATCCGGTGGGCCTCGTCGAGACGCTCGGCCCGCTGGGTGAGCTGGTGCAGCTGCGCCTGTGCCTGCTCGGCCCACGCCTCGTCCAGGGTGCGACCCCCGCACACCGGACAGGGCTGGCCAGGGTGGCTGAGGTGGTGACGCAGGGCGTCACCGAGCAGCGTGGCCAGCGCCCGTGCCTGCTCCACCGGCGTGCCGGCCAGGTCGTCGATCTGCTGTAGCGCGCCCTGGAGCCGCTCGACCTCGCGTAGCAGAGCGTCGCGTCGGGGCAGGTCGAGGACGTCGAGCTGGCGCAGCGGCACCGTGGCGGTGTCGACGCCGGGTTCGTCGGCGGTGGCCAACGCGGCCAGCTCGTCCAGGTCGACGGTCTGGCGGCCGAGCGCCTGTTCGGCCTGACGGGCACGCGGGTCCAGGTGGGAGGCGAGCGCGGCGCGCAGCTCCGGTAGCTGATTGGCGGCCAGCTTGCGTCGGGCGTCCGTCTCCCGACGTGCGGTCTTGAGCAGCGTCTCGATCTCGACGAGCCGGTCGAGGCCGAGGATGCGGTGCAGCGAGTCGTGCATCTCGCTGGGTCGTCCGCTGAGCAGGCCGCCGAGTTCGCTGTAGGAGAGGAACGGGCGGTACAGCTCCAACGGCTGTTCCCAGCCGAGGTCGGCGACAGACTGTCGGCGCTCGCCGGAGATCTGCAGGAAGGACGTCCGGTCGTCCAGGGCCGCTCCGGGTGCCCAGTGGCATTCCACGTCGGCGCCGTTGCGGTGGCCTTCGACCCCGAGTCGTACGCGCAGGCGGGGGCTCTCGGTGGCGTGCAGGTTGCGCCAGCCCTCCTGCCAGACCGCGCTACGGCCGGCCCACCGCTTGTTCTGGCCGGTCAGGGCGAACTCGGCGGCTTCTGCGAAGCTGGACTTACCGGAGCCGTTGCGACCGGTCACGATGGTCAGTCCCGGGGCGGGGACGAGGTTGAGCGTGGCGGTCGGCCCGATTCCCCGGAAGCCGGTCACCTCGATGCTGGCGAGGTAGGTCCCGATCGGCTCGGGGGTGTCCGCACCCGATGCGGTGGCTACCGGTCGGCGCGGGACACCGCCACCGAGGGCATCGGCGAGGTCCTCCTCGCCGAGCACGGCGGCGATGACGAGGTCCTTGGCCGCCTCGGGCAGGTCGGCGTGGTCGAGGTTGTCGAGGATGAGCTGGTCGACGGTGTCGGCGCAGGGTTCGACTGTCACGGGGGTTCTCCTCCGTGTGGGTGGCTGATGGGGCCGCTCAGGCCAGGGGGTGAAGCGCCCGGGCGTCGACACCCGGACAGGGAAGCATCGGCGGTAGCCGAGACGCACTCGACCCGCTCACTGAAAGCAACGTTAGCACACATCGCCGTGAAAGCAGTGTCAAACTGTTTACATGCATCCGGGTGTGTAGAGTGCTCCCTGAGCATGATGCTTCAAGTGACAGGACGCCGATGCCTCGACACGCCCAGGTGACCGCCGCCGAGATCTCCCGGCTGGCCGGTGTCACCCGCGCCACCGTCAGCAACTGGCGTCGGCGTCATCCGGACTTTCCGGCCCCCACGGGTGGCACCGAGTCGAGCCCGGCCTACGACCTGGACGCGGTGCAGGGCTGGCTCGCCGCGCGAGGTCAACTCCCCGCCGCCGCACCCGCCGACGACCTCCGCACCGCGCTACGGGCCGCCGGGACGCCAGCCGCCATGGTCCGACTGCTCCCGCTGGTGCTGGCGGCCGCCCGGATGGCCGACGACGACCTGCGGCAACTGGTCGACCTGCCCGACCGGCGGCTGCCCAGCCGGGCGCGGCACCTGGTCCAGCCGCATCGCGACGAGATCCCCGGGCTCACCGACCTGACCTACCACCCGGACGAGGCACCGCTGCTGCGCGCGCTGCTGCGCTGCGTCGCCGACGAGGGAGCCCTTCGGGCCGCCGACGTGCTCGCGGAAGTCGACCTCGACGGCACCAGCGCCAGCGGACGGTACGACACGCCCGCGCCGGTGACCGCACTGATGGCCGACCTCCTCGGCGAGCCTGGCAAGGCGTACCCGGTGACCGTCTTCGACCCGGCCTGCGGCGCCGGTGGCCTCCTGGTCGCCGCCGCGCAACGCGGCGCGCAGCGCTTGTACGGCCAGGATGTCGTGCCCGCTCAGGCAGCGCAGGCAGCGACCCGCCTGGCCCTGCACACGCTCGGAAGCACGACCCAGGTCAGCGTCAAGGTCGGCGACAGCATCCGCGCCGACGCGTTCGAAGCCCTGACGGCGGAGGCGGTGCTCTGCGCCCCGCCCTACGGTGACCGCGAGTGGGGTCACGAGGAGTTGGCCTACGACTCGCGGTGGATATTCGGCCTGCCGCCGAAGGTCGAGTCGGAGCTCGCCTGGTTCCAGCACTGCCTCGCACACCTGGCGGACGGTGGGCGTGCCGTACTCCTCATGCCTCCGGCCGTCGCCGAACGCGCCTCCGGCCGTCGACTCAGGGCCGAGATGCTCCGCAGCGGCGCGGTGCGCGCCGTCATCGCCCTCCCACCCGGCGTCGCGCCGCCCCTGCACGTCGGGCTGCACCTGTGGATCCTCGAACGCCCGCCGGCCGTGTCACCCCCGCACATCCTGGTCGTCGACACCGCCACCCCCGAAACCGGCCGCTCCGGTCGCTCGCCGGGCAGACGGGCCCAGCCGGACTGGGCCGAGCTGTGCGAGCGCGTGGTGACGGCGTGGCACGACTTCGACCGGCATCCGGACACCTTCGATGCCGTCCCGGGCATCGCTCAGGCAGTGGCCGTCATCGACCTGCTCGACGAGACGGTCGACCTGACGCCCGCGCGGCACGTCCGGGCCACCCCGGTGCCGTCGATACCCGACGAACTCGCCGCGATGAGCGACGAGCTGCGATCCCGACTGCGGCGGGCCGCCACCGGGCTGATCACTCTCGGCGGCGCGCAGCCGTGGCCGCCCGTCGGCAGCGCTCCCCTGACCTGGCGTACGGCCAGCGTCGCCGATCTGCTGCGCGGCGGCGCGTTGGAGCTGCTGCGGGCGCCGGCCGGGTCGCCCGACGACATCGAGATCCGCACGGGCGACGTCATCCTCCCCGAACACCCGCACGGCGGCACCGGCGTCGCGCGAGTGGCCGACGCCCGCGACGCCGGCACCCGCCTCGGTCGTCACCTGCACCTGGTGCGGCCCGACCCGGACCGTCTCGACCCGTGGTTCCTGGCCGGTTTCCTGTCCAGCGAGGAGAACGTGAACTCCGCGTCGACCGGCACGAGCGTGGTACGCCTCGACCCCCGCCGCCTGCGGGTGCCGCTGCTGCCACCGGCCGAGCAGCAGCGGTACGGACGCGCGTTCCGCCACCTGCACGCCCTGCGCACCGCAGCCGAGATCGCCCACCGCCTCGCCGACGAGACGGCCCGTACCCTGGCGGCCGGGCTCACCGACGGCGCGCTGCACCCGCCCGACGGCGACCGCACGACATCCTGATACCGACCCGTCTCCCCCGGCCCCCGGCACGGCTCCTCGGAAGGAATGCGTTGAACAGCAGCAAGCACACCGAACTGGCGAACCACGCCTGGTCGGTCGCCGATCTCCTGCGCGGCGACTACAAGCAGTCCGACTACGGCAAGGTGATCCTGCCGTTCACCGTGCTGCGCCGCCTGGAGTGCGTCCTGGAGCCGACCCGCCAGAAGGTGCGCGACACACACGACAAGTTCGGCGGCCAGGACATCGACGTGGCCCGCTTCCTGCGCCGTGCCGCCGGGCACAGCTTCTACAACACCAGCGGCTACACCCTGAAGTCGATCGCCAACGACTCCAGCCAGGCTGCCAAGCACCTGCTCGCCTACATCGGGGCGTTCTCGGAGAACGCGCAGGAGGTGCTGCACCGCTACGAGTTCCCGCAGCAGATCCGCCGGCTCGACGGCGCGAACCTGCTCTATCAGGTGGTCGGCCGCTTCGCGGACCTCGACCTGCGGCCGGTGGAGCTGGACGCGCACGGCCAGGTGGTCACGGACGAGCGCGGGCAGCCCCGGGTCGTCGTCTCCAACCACCAGATGGGGTACGTCTTCGAGGAGCTGATCCGACGTTTCGCGGAACAGTCGAACGAGACCGCCGGTGAGCACTTCACCCCGCGCGAGGTCATCGAGCTGATGGTGAACCTCCTGGTCAATCCGGACGACGACGCGCTGAGCGTGCCCGGTGTCGTGCGTAAGGTGATGGACCCAGCCTGCGGCACCGGCGGCATGCTGAGCGCGGCCGAGGAGCACATCACCGCGCTGAACCCGTTGGCGACCGTCAAGGTCTTCGGGCAGGAGTTGAATCCGGAGTCCTGGGCGATCTGCCGCTCCGACATGATGATCAAGGGCCAGGACCCGGAGAACATCAAGTTCGGCAACTCGTTCAGCGACGACGGCCACCGGGGCGAAAGCTTCGACTACCTGCTGGCCAACCCGCCCTTCGGCGTGGAGTGGAAGAAGGTCAAGGACGACATCGAGGGCGAGTACGAGACGCTCGGCGACAGCGGCCGCTTCGGTGCCGGCCTGCCCCGCATCAACGACGGGTCGCTGCTGTTCCTCCAGCACATGATTTCAAAAATGAAACCGGTCACCGCCGACGGCAACGGCGGTAGCCGGGTCGCGATCGTCTTCAACGGCTCGCCGCTGTTCACCGGTGCCGCCGAGTCGGGCGAGTCGCGGATCCGCCAGTGGATCCTGGAGAACGACTGGCTGGAGGGCATCGTCGCACTGCCCGACCAACTCTTCTACAACACCGGCATCTCGACGTACTTCTGGATCCTCACCAACCGCAAGTCCCCCGACCAGCGGGGCAAGGTGGTCCTGCTCGACGCCCGCGACCGCTTCGCCAAGATGCGCAAGTCCCTCGGCGACAAGCGTAAATACCTGACCGCCGACCAGATCGCCGAGATCACCGACCTCTACACCGAGGCGCTGCACGTCGCCGATGACCCCGAGCACCCGCTGCACCAGAAGGTGAAGGTCTTCGCCAACGAGGACTTCGGTTATCGCCGGATCACCGTCGAACGCCCTCTCAAGCTCCGCTTCGAGGTCACCGACGACACCCTGACCCAGGTACGCGACCCGAAGCCGATCACCAAGGCCCTCGACGTCGACTTGTTCACCGCCGCCCTCAAACCACTTGTCGGCCGCTCGTGGCAGACCAAACGGGCCGCCTGGGACGCGATCCGTTCGGCGATGGCCGAAGGCGGCGTCCTCTGGCCGACCGGTGCCCCCTTTCAGAAGGCACTGCGCGAGCTGGTCGGCGTCCGCGACCCCGACGGCGAGGTCCAACTCGTCAAGGGCGACTCCGAGCCCGACCCGGAGCTGCGCGACTACGAGAACGTGCCGCTGCACGAGGACGTCGACGAGTACCTGCGCCGAGAGGTTCTCCCCCACGTCCCCGACGCCTGGATCGACCACACCAAGACCAAGATCGGGTACGAGATCCCCTTCACCCGCCACTTCTACGTCTACAAGCCACCAAGGCCGCTCGCCGAGATCGACGCCGAACTGAAGGCCCTGGAAGCCGAAATCCAGGCACTGCTGGGCGAGGTGACGGGATGAGCCTGAACCCATCCAGCCGACTCCCCTACGGGGCCTCGCCGCCCGACTCCTGGAACGTAATACCCCTTAAATATTTAGTGAGGCTTTCGAACGGCTTTGTCTTCAAATCGGAGACTTGGACCGAAACCGGAACGCCGATCCTCCGGATCGAAAACTTGAACGGTTCAGACAATTTCAACTACTCACAGGCCGACCCCGGAGAGAGGTATCACGTCACCCAAGGCGACCTTCTCTTTTCCTGGTCAGGAAACCCAGGTACGTCATTTGGGCCTTTCAGGTGGAACAAATCCGGCAGGCACTTTCTAAATCAGCACATCTTTAAGGTCTCAGTTCACGGCTGTGACGCCGATTGGCTATACTGGGCACTCAAGGCTGCAACTCACTGGATCGAACGCGAGTTGACGAGCGGCATGATCGGGATGGTGCACGTAACGAAGGACGAATTGGGAATGACCCCGATCCCGATTCCTCCACTCGAAGAACAGCGACGCATCGCCGCCTTCCTCGACGCCGAATTGAATCACACTAACAGCTTAGCGAGACGGCGGAGCCGACAAATTCAGTTGCTAGACCTTCGGCTTTCGAGTTGGCTGACTGAAATTCAGCACAAGCTGATCGACGAATTTGGTCGCGTGAGACTTCGCCATCTCATTCAGTCGATCGAGCAAGGTTGGTCTCCCCAGTGCGAGGATCGACCTACAGCGGATGGCGAATGGGGCGTCGTAAAGGCCGGCTGTGTAAACTCTGGCACTTTCGACAGAAGTCAGCATAAAGCACTTCCGTCTCACATCACCCCACGCCTGGATTACCGCCTAAGGAGTGGCGACATACTGGTGTCTCGCGCAAGCGGATCCCCCGATCTGATCGGAAGCACCGCTGTCGTTGAGGACGAATCAACGAATCTACTGCTCTGCGACAAGATCTACCGCCTAAAGATAGACAACAACAGAACAGCACCTTGGTTTATCGCTTTTATGTTACGCAGCCACCCAGTCCGCGAACACATAAAGAACGGCATCTCGGGCGCCGATGGGATGGCAAATAATCTACCCACATCCGCAGTAAAAGATTGCATCATCCCCAACGCCCCTCTCTCTAAGCAGAGGGAAGCTGTCAAGGAAATCGTGGCAGCGCAAGCGGCTACGAAAAGCGCTCGTTCGGCACTGGTGCGAGCAGATCAATTCCTCCGCCAGAGGCATCAAGCCTTGATTACTGCTGCCGTCACCGGGCAGTTCGATGTGTCCACCGGCGGGCGTGGAGTTGCGGAAGGGGTTTCGTCATGACGATTGACCGGCCCTCGCCCACACCGTCGCTGCATGCCAGCAGAGTCGTTGAAGTGTCATGACCAGCAAGGCAGCCGAGCGACCAGTTCCGTTTATCCGCCGGGTGCGGATCGAGAACTACAAGTCGATCGGGCACTGTGACGTTACCCTCGGCCCGTTCAGTGTTCTTCTCGGGCTGAACGCCGCCGGCAAGTCGAATTTTATCGATTCGCTGCGTTACGTCCGCGATGCAGTGACTTATGGACTCAGCCGCTCCACGGAGACACGTGGCGGCCTGCACGAGCTACTACGTCGCACGCCCGAGCCGACCGATCACGCCACCATCGCCCTGGAGTGCCTCATCTCATCGTCGGAGTCCGGCGATGCCCTCTGGGAGGCTCGGTACGAGTTGACCGTGGGCCACCCCGACATGGCCGGGCACAGTGTTCATATCAAGCGGGAGGAGTGCACGATCGGCCCTCCTGGCGGTCCGCCGCAAGCTCGTTTCCTGGTTGAGGGAATGGAGGTGGAGGACTCGGTCAACCCGCGCCATCGGAGGCTCACTCGTGATGGCCCCTATCTGGGCCAAGTCCGCCTCATCGAGCCGTACGCGCAGTTGTGCGACGCGTTGAGCAGCATGTTCTTCTATGATCCCGACCTGAGAGTGTTGCGCGATGCTCGTCCGAACACTCAGGCCGGCGTACTCGGTGAGAACGGCAGTGATGTCGGCAGCGTGCTGGCTCAAATGGGCACGTGGGAGCGAGACCGGACCTCCGCGTACGCTGCCGCGATCGTGCCACACCTGACCTCGATCGGGCCGACCTCGCCCGGCGAGAACTATGTGGCAGCCCAGATGACAACCGCGACCGGTCCCGATGACACCGAGCAGCGATTCCGGGCCGAGTCGATGTCCGAGGGAACCATCCGGGCGGTCGGCCTGCTCACCGCGCTCTTCCAGCCACCCGCACGGGACGGCCGAATCCCGCTCGTAGCCCTGGAGGAACCGGAACTCGCCCTGCACCCGATGGCCGCAGGCGTGGTCTTCGACGCACTGACCGAGGCAAGCACGTGGACGCAGGTCATCGCGACCAGTCAGAGCGCCGAGCTCTTCGACCGCAAGGAGGCTGACCTGTCTGCGGTGCTCATTGCCGCCGCAGAGAATGGCGTGACCACCATCGGCCCCATCGATCCGGTGAGCCGATCCATCGTGTCGGACGGGCTGGCCACCATGGGCGAACTGCTGCGCTCGGACCAGTTGCGGCCGGTCAGCACGACGGACGAGCCCGGTGAGGAGTCGGACGCAGGATGACGGCCCACCGGGTGACCATAGCGTCAGTGGTCGAGGGGGAAGGCGAGCTGACTGCGCTTCCTGTCGTACTGCGGCGGGTGATATCCGACATGATGATCTGGGATGCGGATATCCAGCGCCCGTACCTGACCAATCGCAGCAGGTTGGTCAAGCATGGCGGTCTCGAAGCGGCGGTGGAAAGCCTTGCCCGCCGAGTGCCGCAGAGCGCTCCAGGCGGCATTCTCATCGTCATAGACGCCGACGACGACTGCCCTGCGACGCTGGACCTGCGCTACTTCAACGGGCGCAGGCCGTACGGCCGGATCGGCGAATCGCCGTGGTTCTCGCAAACAGAGAGTTCGAGGCATGGTTTCTCGCGGCAGCGCCGTCCTTGGCTGGTCGAGCCGGGCTGCCGGAGGGTTTGCCCGTCCCCGAGGACAGCGAGCGACCACGCGACTGCAAGGGCTGGCTCAGCCACCGCCGGACCGACGGCGGAAGCTACCGGCCTCGAATCGACCAGCCTGCGTTGGCGGATGCTTTCGACCTGTCGATGGCGCGTCACAACGCATCCTCCTTCGACAAGTTCTGCCGTGACGTGGCATACCTGGTGACCGGCAAGCGAGAGGAGTAGCTGAACGGTCGGTCCGGCTGCCGCCTACACGCCTGGTCACGCGAACGGGGCTGCGGAAGAGGATTCATGTTGGATAGTGTCTGCCTCGCTACGGCACGTGCAGGACGCCAGCATCCCTCGCCGCGCACCGGAGGACGGCATGGCCAGCATCGAACAAGTCAAAGCCGAACTCGCCCAGGCAGCCGCGCAGAGTAACGCGACGACGGGCCAGATCCGGGCCGCGATCGAGGGCACCGAGCAGGTGCTCTCCCGGCTACGCGCGGTCGCGTCCGGCACCGGGCATCCGGCGATCTCGGAGGCGATCGCCCGCGCCGAGCAGAGCAAGCAGCGGCTGATCGAGGCGGCGACCGTCCTTCAAGGCAGTACGCAGGCGGCCCGGCAATACATCAGCATCCTTGGCTGACCAGTGAATATCGGCGAGGTCAAGGCGGCCCTGACGCAAGCGCACCAATCCCTCGACGAGGGCAGGACCACGGTCGAAGGGGTCGGTACGGACCTGGACGAGGTGTCCGCACTTGTGCTCGCCACCCTGCACGACAGCCAGCGGACCGAAGCAGCGCAGGCCCGCAAGGCCATCGCCGATGCCATCCGCGAGGTGCAGCTGACCTTACGGGTCCTCGCCGCCGGTCAGGACAACGGCCGCGCGTACCGGGATGTGCTGGGATGAGTGGCCTGCTCGCCCAGGTCATCGCCCAACTCAGATTCGCCGTGGACCAACTTGACGGCATCGCGGTACGCGCCACCCGCGCCGCAGCAGACGCCGCCGAGGCAAACGCCCTCTACACCCGGGTCGGCACAGGCACCGACCATCCGAAGCTCCGGGCTGCGGTGATGCAGAGTCGCGTCGGCGTCGACAAAGCTTACCGGCTTGCCCGGCTGAGCAGCGACGCGGCCCGGCACATAGGCGCGTATATGAATACCATCGCTCCGGGATCGGCTTCGCTGCCAGTCGCCGCCTCCGGGCCGCCGTCAGGCGAGGAGATCCTGACGGACAGCGACCGTCGTGCCCTCACCCGCGAACGGATGCGGGGAATGCTCACCCAAGCCGTACGAAAGGCCGACGAACTACAGGAGCGGGCAGCCAACGCGACCGAGGCCACCCAGCAGATCATCAAGGTCTCTCGTGGCCCCCAGGGTCCTACCGGAACACACCACACGGGCACTGGCACCCCCGCCGCCCCGGGCGCCGCACCACGACCGAAGATTGACAGCGCGGAGGCCGCAGGCAACCTTGTGGTGGTTGGCCTGCTTGCAGGAATGGGCGCGCGGTGGTTCGCGATGGCGGCGGGCAGGATGATTGCGAGGTTGAAGCGATGACGGTTCAGGCGCTCAGCGAGCTTGTCCGGGCGTTGGCAAGGGCTGACTGGGATGCTGCCGAGACTCTTGTCGCGGAGATTGGCCGTGGCGGCTGGGTCGGCGGTCTACAGATAATCGGTGCGGCGTTCACCCTCGCCGTCAACCGTTACTTTGGCCCCGGCACCACCCCGACCGACGTAGCCGCCTGGGTGGCCACGACCCGCGCTCGCTACGACGAGGGCGACACCCTGCCAGCCCTTGAGATGGAAGGTCTCATCCGCGCCGCTCTCGGTGAACCGCAACTGGTCGACAGCATCCCAGCCGAGACCATGATCGCCGCCGAGATCTTCGTACTTGGACAACTGCTCCTAGAGATGACGCTGACTCCGGACGAACTCAATGAGTTCGTGGCAGAGGCAGAGGAGGTCGCAGCCGAGTACATGTAGGCGTGCGTCCATGATGACATCGACGTCCGCCAGCTGAGCTAGACCGATGATCATTCGGGAGCCTCCCTCAGGACGGAACTTCGCGGTGGCGCATTCATCTTCGTGGGTGATGACGATTTGGCACCAAATCGGCGGTTTCCCACTGAGTCCCTGCGTCGATCTCATGGACACAGCAGACTTCGCAGTGCGTGGCTCCGGCGTGGCTCCTGTGGCTAGGGATCCTGCTCCGCTGGGTTATTGACGAAGACGCCCAAACCTTGTCGGCCGATGAGCTCGCCAGACTCGATCATGGAATCGACTGCCCTGCGGACGGTCGCAGAGGTTGTCGAGTGCTGGGCCATGAGTTCGCGCGTGGTCGGGATCTTCTCGCCTGGCTTCAACAGGCCTGCCTGGATCCGTGCCCTCAGATCATCGCGGATGGATCTCCAGAGGGGCTGGGCGTAGGGCATTCCTTGATGGGATCACCGGCCTTGAGGAAGAAGACAAGCAACCCTAACTTTGCTAGTAATCCTAGCAAGACTTGCGCTAACGTCAACGCACAGCTGAAGGGAGGGGCCATGGGCCGGCGGTGGAAGTGGTTCTTACGACCCGGCAGGGTGGCGCTCGACATCGTCGGGCAGGAGGCGCCGACGCAGCTTCGTCGGCCTGAGGTGGACTCTGTCGTGTCGGACCTCCGGATGACCTCGCGCTGCGACGGTTTGGAGGTCACCGAGTTACCTGAGGAGCGGTCGACGCGGCCGCGAAACGTGGTCGCGGGTCGCTACGTGCGAAGTCGGCCCGGTACACGCAACCGGGGGCGAGGCATCGCGATGATTGTGGCAGTGCGGCTGCGCGACACGCCGAGGCGCGAACAGCCAGACTGCCACGATCATGTGCGCGCTTCTCGCCCGACTCGCGGCCTGTGCCGGACCGGGTCGAGGTGGTGACGATGATGGTCGTCGGTGCCGTGCTGCTGGGGTTCCTGGCTGGGCTGTTCGCGTTTCGGGTGAAGTCGCGGTGGTGCCCGCGCTGCGGGGAGTCGACCGACGCCATGCCCCCGGCCGGGGGCAGCAGATGACCCATCGACGTGACCACAACTCCGTACCTCTCGGGCGACGGGTGGCCGAACTGCGGGCGCACCGGGGCATGACCCAGCAGGCGTTCGCGGATCGGCTCGGCAAGTCGAAGAGTTGGGTCGACAAGGTCGAACGCGGCGTACGTCAGCTCGACCGGTATTCGGTGATCCAGGAGATCGCCGACGCGCTGCGCCTCGATCCCGAGATGCTCCTCGGTCCCCACCGGCCGCCACCCACGACGCCGAGTCTGGACGGTGTCGACGCGATCCGGGCCGCTCTGGCCCGTTACCAGCACCAGCCGGAGCACACCGTCGCGGAGCACCAGGCCGGTCGACAGGTCGCGCACGCCTGGATGAGCTACCAGCACGGCCGGTACCCGCAACTCGTGGGAACCCTGCCCGGCCTGCTCGACGCCACCCACGACCTCCGGAGCCTGCTGGCGTCCACCTACCGGATCACCGCCGCCGTACTCGTCAAACTCGACCACGCCGACCTGGCCTGGCTCGCCGCCGACCGGGCCGTCGCCACCGCCACCGGTGACCCCACCCTCGCCGCCAGCGCCACCATCGCCGTCGCCCAGGCGCTGCGGGCCCTCGGCCACCACCGAATCGCGCTCACCGCCGCGCTCACGGCAGCGGACACCACGGACGACGACGCCGTACGCGGCACCCTGTTCCTCCAGGCCGGGCTCGCCGCCGCCGGTGACGGCGACCGCCGCAACGCCCACGACCTGCTCGACCACGCCGGCGTTCTCGCCGACGGGCCGATCGACCACACCGACGAACACCACACCGGCTTCGGGGCGGTCGCCGTCCAGGTGGCACGCTGCCTCGCCGCCCACCGCCTCGGCGACACCGTCGAAGCCGTCCAGCGACACGAACACGCCCTCGCCGACGACGGCTGGCCACGACTCCCACCCGAGCATCGCGCCGCCCACCTGGTCGACGCCGCCCGCGCCTACCTCGACGTCGGCGATCCCGGCCGAGCTGGACACGTACTGCTCGACGCCGACAGCATCGCGCCCGCCGAGGTCCGCAGTCGCCCCGCCGCCCGTACCCTCCTCGCCGAGATCATCCAGCGCGGGCCCGCACCGGCCGACGTCGCGCGACTGGCCGCCGTCGTCGGCCTGACCCGACAGCCCTGACCCGCCGACGGTGGGACTGTGTCGGATTTCGGCTGATCAACTCGCTGCCGGCGAATCGTGGCAGGTCATTCGCCCGTGAATCCGGGTGCACATGGCTGTCGATGCCCACTGGATGATCGGTTGATTGACGGTCCCGGCCGTCGGCACAACCCTGGGTGTCCGCAGTGTCCGCCCGAGAGTCGCGGACCAGCCTACGTCCCGGATGGTTGATGCATTTGTTGACGGCAGCCGGAGCGTCGACGCCGGACGGCGATCGCGTCGAGACCTACCGTGCCAACCTCCGGCGCAGGCTACGGCACGACCCGGTCGAATCCTCGATACCGCTCGAGGTGCGCAGCACCACCCTGGCCGGGTCCGACACGTCCGAGTCGCTGCTCGGACTGGTCCGCACCGGCGAGGAACGCCGGATCGTCCTGCTGGGCAATCCGGGTGCGGGAAAGACCACGCTCGCCAAGCAGCTCTGCCTCGACCTCGTCGAATCCTCCCCGGACCGGCTACCGGTCTTCGCCGAGCTCAAGCGCTACCAGGCCACCACCCGTGACATCCGGACCCTGCTGCGCGCGCAGGCGCCGGACCTCTGGCCACGGGACGAGAAGGAGCTTCCCGGCCGGGTGGGTGTCGTGGTGCTCGACGGGTTGAACGAGGTCGCCGAGAGCCAGCTGCACGACGCGTTGGCAGATATCGAGGACTTCATCGACTCGCCGGACGTGGCCGACGTGACCTGCGTACTGACCTGTCGGGCGGTGGACTTTCCCACCAGCTACGGGCCGTCGTTCGCCCGCTACGAGGTGGTGCCGGTCAGTGCGGCGTCGGCGCAGCGCTACCTCGATGAGCGGCTCGGCCCGAAGCGCGCCGAGCAGGTGTGGCGGCAGTTGCCCCACCGGCTGCGGACCCTGTGCCACTCGCCGCTGCTCCTCGGCATGCTGACCACCGTCCTGCTCGACGAGGCGGACACCGACCGGGACCTGCCCCGCAACAGGGGAGCCGTCTACGCCCGGTTCCTCAGCCAGTTGAACCGGCGGACCCGCGAACGCAACCGGGTGGAGACCCCGGAGGACATCCGGGAGGCATGTCTGGCCTTCCTGGCGTACCGGTTGAAGAACGAACGGGTGGACGTCCCCCGGATCGAGCTCGGGGAGTACGTGACCAAGGACTTCTTCGACCCGAGTTGGCACATTCCCATCGGCGCCCTGCAACGGGAGGTGCTGGACCTGCCCCCGATGGGTGCGGTGTCCTCGTCCCAACCGGACGCCGCTTCCCACCGATCGTTCATGCACCAGAGCTTCCAGGAGTACTACACCGCGGTGTACCTGAAGTCGTGGCTCAGCAGACCGCCACAGGAAGGGATCCGCCTGGCCGACCTGCGGACCGAGCTCGGTGCCGGGGCAGTCGCCTGGCGGGAGACGTTCTGCTTTCTCAGCGGGATGCTGGACGACTCGACCGAGCTGGTTCGGGCCTGCCGCAAGGCCGAGAACCATCTGCTCGCCGCCGGCTGCATCGAACACGCCAACACGGTCCTGCCCGCCGAGGTCGACGACTTCATCTGCCAGACATTGGACGCGTTCAAGTACGGCGACGCCTTCAACTACCACCTCATGTTCGCGCTCCAGCGCGTGACGGACCGCAGCAGCAGCGGTCTGCCCCGCCGGGTGGTGGACGACATCGGCTACTGGGCGGAGAAGTACAGCAGGTCCAGGTCGGACCCGCAGACGATTGCCACCAGCGTGACCGATGGGCAGGTGATCGCCATGGTGACCGACGGATCGCCGCACGAGCGGATAGACGCGGTGTGGACGCTGGGGCAGCGTCAGGTCGGCTCCGCCCTGCCGATGCTGGAGGCGCTGGCCGTACGCGAGACCGACGAGGCGGTACGCGAGTACGCCGTCGTCGCGCTCGGCCGGATCGCCGCCGAGCGGTCGTTCCCGATCCTCCGGCAGATCGCCACCTCGAACGACGAGAGCAAGTGGATCCGCTCGTACGCGCTGCACGCCATCGGCTCGTTCCCGACACCGGAGGCGGTCGCGGTCCTGGTCGACTACCTGACCCAACCCGATCGCCAGCCCTTCGCCGACGACGCGGCCTGGCCCCTCAGCGTCCTGGCGCGATCCCACCACGAACTGGTCCGGCCGCAGCTGCCCGTCTTGCTCGAGGTGCTCCACCGGGAAGCCCTGGACCGCTACACCAAGGGCTGCGTCCTCTACGTCTTCGGTTGCGGCGGATTCACCGAAGCCAACGACGCGATCCTCGACTACCTGAAGACCGAGGAGGACCCGTACGTCCTGGAGGATGGCGCGCACGCGCTCGGTGCTCTCGGCCTGCGGACGAGCATCGGGTTGCTGTCCCGGCTGGCCGATCCGGCGGTGTCGGGCGATGCCATGACGAGGCGGGAGGCGCTCCGGTCGCTCGTCGCCCTCGACGGCGTCGAATCACCGGCGGCCCGGGCAGCCCGGCAGGACCCGGCCTCGTTCGTTCGTGACGTCGTCGAGAGACACGACCGGTGAGGAGCTTCGGGATGGCACCACGTGCTACTCCAGCGGGAGGTGAGCCGCCGTGAGCACCGACGGGAGCAGGGTGGATCTCCGCACCACCGCCGAGCTGACCTTCGTCGACACGAGTGCGTGGCGCGCCCTCCTCGACCGCGACGACCTCCATCACGAGCACGCGGTGGCGGTGATCGCCCGCTGTGCCCCGGAGTCGCTGGTCACCACCCGGCAGATCACTGCGGAGATGTCCCGGCTCTGTGCCGAGTACGACGATCCCCTGATCGCCGTCACCTTCACGTGGCGTCTCTGGCGGGGTGACTTCGCGCAGGTGATCGAGCCAGACCCGGTGGTGCAGCAGGCGGCCTGGGAGCGGTTCAAGTACGCCCGTCGGACCGGGGCCAGCTTCGCCGACTGTGTGAGCGTCACATTCATCCGCTGGTACGGCATACGCCGCGTCGTCGCGTACGGGACGGCGCTTCATCGCCTGCTCGACGAGTCGCGCTCCGGACCGGATCGCGACTTGCGTGCGGAGGCATAGGTGCGCGGGGTGTGGGTCGCAGTGGCCGGGGCACTCGCGTGCGCGGCGGTCTTCGCCACGGTCACATTGACCCTCACCGGCCCGATGTCGCTTCCCGACGGCACGCAGGCCCTCGCCGCACCGGCCGATGCCACGGCGTCGGCAAGCGCCGTTCCCCGCACCGAGGTCGGCCCACCGACGCCGTCCGTGCCGGGTGGTGCGCCAGCCTCCGCGCCACCCACCGACGCCGAGGAAGCCGATCCGAACGAGTTTCTCGGCACCGTCGCCTCCGTCGCCGGTACCGTCGCCGCGATCCTCGGCGGCTTCGTGCTCGCCGCCCTGCTGAACCTGAGTTCGGCGCGCAACAGCATGTCCGAACTGCTTCGCGAGCGGAAGCGGTCCACTGCCGCGTTGCGCAATCGGTGGCATGAGCAGAACCGACAGAACGATGCGGCTCTACGTGACCTGCTCCTGTCCTGGCTGCGTCTCTGCTACGAGGACGACGACGAGGCGCCGCCACCAGCCGACGTACGGCACCGGTTGCACGGGCTGCGTGTCGGTCAGCCTGCGGAGTATCTCCACGAGATCGCGCTCACCTTCGTCGAGAACCGGCGCGCAGCCGACGCACTCGTCGCCGACACGATTCCCGACCTCGACCGGAATGCCGACCTGCGATCCTTCGCCCGCTGGGCGGTGCGACATCCGCACGACGACGTCGACGTCGATCTCGTCCGGGACGCCTTCGAGCGGGCCATCGAGTCGATCCGACGGCGCGGCAACCTGACCTCACCGAAGTCGGTCTCGTCGGGGTCGCCGCAGCAACAGGAGGAGGCGAAGCGGCGGGGCGGGGCCCTCGCCGCACTGGAGATCGGCCTGCGCGGCTTCCGGAGCGGACCGATGGCCGCGACGGCTGCGGGCCTCCGCGACGACCTCGACCGGTCCGAGGAGGCCCTGCGGGAACTCCACGACGAGCTGACCGCCTTCCGGCTACCGTCGCATCTCGGCGCAGGCGTAGCGCTGTTCTGCTTCATCGTCGTCATCGGGGTCTGCTATCCGCTGTACCTGATGCCGACCACGCCCGCCGACTTCACACCGACCGCTGAAGTGCTGGTGAAGGCCGGCATCGTGGCGCAGCTGGTGGCGATCACGCTGTACATGTGGGTTCTGATCAGATCTGTTCGAGGCGCCGCGCCGGAGCCCGATGCGTCTGCCGGGCAGCGGGCCACGGATACCCTGACGTCACCCCCGGCAGACGAGATTCCCCGAGTCGGCGAGACGACCGGCTGACACCTACAGTTGAGCGGGATCACATGCGCATTCTGGTCATGGGCGGGACGAAATTCATCGGCCGCCATTTCGTGATCGCGGCCGAACGTCGCGGTCACTCGGTGACGCTGTTCCACCGAGGTCGGCACTCGACCACCCTCTTTCCGGACGCGGAGCAGGTCATCGGAGACCGGGACCGGGACCTGGGGCTGCTCGCCGATGGCACCTGGGACACGACCGTCGACTTCAGCGCGTACGTGCCACGGCAGGTACGCCAGATCGGGGCAGCCCTGGGTGAACGGTCCGGCCGGTACGTGCTGCTCTCCTCCACGGCGGTCTACGCCCCGCCGCAGCGGTACGGTTTCCGCGAGGACGCGCCGCTCGTCGCCCTCTCCGACCCCACCACCGAGGACATGACCGACGAGACGTACGGCGGGTTGAAGGCCCTGTGCGAACGGGCGGCCTCCGAGACGTTCTCCGATCCGCTGATCGTCCGTCCCACGTACGTGGTCGGTCCGCTGGACTACACCGGCCGCTTCACCTGGTGGGTGCAGCGGATCGCCCGAGGCGGAGAGGTGCTCGCGCCCGGCCCGCAGGACGCGCTGTTCCAGCTCATCGACGTCCGCGACCTGACCGAGTGGTTGGTGCGGATGCTGGAAGCGGGCAGTGGCGGCACCTACCACCTGGCACATCCTTTCCCTCCGGTCTCCTTCGGCACCATGTTGGCGGACATCGTCGGTGTCGTCGGCCGCAACGACACGACGCTCACCTGGGTGGACCGGGAGTTCCTGCTCGCCGCCGGCGTCGACGGCACGTCGTTACCGCTGTGGCCCGGAGCCGGCCCGGACGGTGTGCTGGAGGCAGCGGACCCGGCGCGGGCGATCGGCGTCGGTCTCGTCACGCGTTCCCTTCCCGAGACGATCCGCGACCTGTACCAGCACGAGTGCGCCTCGCCAACGCCCGTGCCGGAGCCGGTCGGTATGACACCGGAGGCCGAGACCGAGCTACTGCAGCGGTGGAGGGCCCGCCCTCATCGCTGAAGGTCGGCCAGCGCGGCGCGCAAGCGGGCCGCCGCCACGTCGATAACCACCGGATCGCGGGCCAGCGCCACTCGCAGGTAGCGGTGGTCCCGCACCGCGCCGGGTACGGCAGCGTGGACGAAACTGCCGAAGTCCACCACCCCGATGCCGTGCGCGGTGAGCAGGAACCGGGACAGCTCCGTCTCGGTCATCACCAGCCGGTCGTCGAGCCGGAGCAGCATGAGGCTGCCTGCGGTCGGCGGCACAGGGCGCAACCCGGTGTCGACCAGCGCGGCCGCCAACTCCCTGGCGTTGCGGTGCACGGTCCGGTTCAGGTCCGCCAGGTACTGCCATACGCGGGGGTCGGCCAGGATGTTGGCGAACTGGGCGAGCAGACGGCGGGACACGCCGAACTGGAGGGTGTTCAGCCTGGACATCACCCGGTGCGACAACGACGCGCTACAGAAGATGAAGCCGAGCTTGTCCTCGTGCAGGCCGAAGGTCTTGCCGGTGTCCCAGACGCAGATCCAGTCGAGCTCCGGCGGGGCCAGGTTCGGCAGCAACGGCACCGGCTCGCCCCCGGCACCGGGGAAGAGGCAGAACGTCTGGTCCGCGATCAGCACCGACCGGCGGGCCAGACAGGCGTCGACGAGAGTGTCCACCGTCGCGGACGAGAAGACCTGGCCCGTCGGGTTCTGCGGCGAGGTGATCAGGACGGCTCGGATGTCCTCGCGCATGGCCGCACGGAACTCGTCGAGGTCCAGTTCGTCGACGAACGGCTGGCTGGCGACGTAGCGCACGCGCGCCGCGCCGTCCTCCACGGTCATCTTCGTGGCGATGTCGATGGACGGGTTCGTCGTCAACAGCGTGCCGCCCTCGATCAACGCCGCCCGGATGGCACGGTCCAGGGCCGCGCTGCCGGAGAAGGTGACGAAGCCGTGGATCCCGGCGTCGTCGCGTATCCCGAGGAAACCACGAACCACGGCGACCAGTTCGCGTTCCCAGGACATCCGGTCCGGCCGGTGCGGACTGAGACTGTCCACGGCGAGCGTCCGGCGAATCGTCGCCTCGTCGGTGAGCACGTCCACCAGCCAGGTGGGCAGCGACAGCTGCGGATAACCCGGTCCGAGGTCGACCGCCGCAGTCATGGCGACAATCCGCTCCTGCTCCGTCAGCCCCGCACCGAGGAGCAGGTCGAGGCCCACCTCACGAGCCGCCGTCACACCAGCAGGCCCGCCAGTGCGAGATCTTCGAGGCCGAGGCCGATGGAGCGGAAGTAGCGGGTCCGCCCCGTCCCCGACACGGCAGGTGCGGACAGCAGCTCGGGCAGATCGGCGATGATGCTCGCCGCCTCCCAGCCGACCTGCTCCCGGGCGAGCACCATGTCTGCGGCCCACTCCGGCGTGGTCACCCGGTAGTCGCAGTAGACGTCCAGATCGGGCAGACAGCGCGGAGGGATCTCGTGCGCCGAGGGACCGTCCGTGCCGACCGCGGTAATCAGGGCGGTCGGCGCGACCAGGTCCGGATCCAGGACCGGAGTCGACGACGAGGTGCAGAGCATCACCACGTCGGCGTCCCGGACCGCGTCCTCGACGGAGGTCGCGAAGCCGACGGCCGGGTCGATCGCCGCGAGCGCCTCCCGCCGGACCGCCGCAGCCGCGTCGATCGTCCCGGCTCCGCTGATCGACGGTGAATAGAAGCGGATCGACTCCCACTGCCCGACCTGCAGGATGAACCGGGCGTGCGACTCGGCGATCGGGCCGGTGCCGACGATCGCCACACGACCGCTGCGAGGGCGGACGAGGGCGCGTACCGCGAGGGCCGTGGTGGCACCGGTGCGCACGGCCACGAGCCGTCGGGAGTCGCAGAGCAGCAGGGGGCGACCGGTCTCGGCCGAGAGCACCAGTGTGTACGCGGTCACCGGGTCCTCCCCCGCCTCGGCGAGCTGTGCCAGGTAGGGGGAAACGGTGACACCGAGGTGTCGGGCACGCAGGACTGCGGCGGGGTAGTAGATGATGTCGCCCCGTTCGCCCGGCAGCACCGCCACCGACTGCCCCGGTTGCACGGTGTCGCCCGCCGCGAGACCGACGAACGCGGCCTCGATGGCCGTCAGCACGTCGACCTCGTCGAGCGCTGCGCGTACTGCGTCGTCGTCGAGGAACTTCACGTTATTCCGCGTTACCTTTCCGAGAGGCGGGAGCCGAGCGGTACAGCGCGAAGTCACGGCCGTTCGGCTGGTGGTAGACCGACCATTGCTGACGGAACAGCCCTCGGTCCACCATGGACTGCCAATTGTCGCCGAGGCTGTTCCCGTCGGCTTCCCACCATCGGGTGAAGAACCAGGCGGAGAACGGGTCGTCGATCGGAAAAGACGGGTGGGCTGCCACGATTTCGGCAACCCGGGCCGGGGGGAACATCGCCTCCGCTATCCGGCGCAACTCGGCGGTCAACCCGGAACCGTTGGTGAACTCCTCCTTGCGCCGGTTGGCCACGTGCGCCGGCAACAGCGTCCGCGCGAACTCGCGCAGCGCCCACTTGCGTACCGGTACGCCGTTCACGGTGCGGATCTTGTCGGCGACCGGAAGCTCCCGCGCGTGCCGCATGACCGGGGTGCACAGGAACGGCACCCGCACCTCGACGCCGTGCGCCATGGTGCAGCGGTCCAGCCGCAGGCACTCCGACACGCCCAGATCCGCCTGGTACTGCAACAGCATCGAGTCGAGGTAGGGCGTCGGCACGTCCTGGAACTCGTCGTACCCGCCGAACAGTTCGTCGGCGCCCTCGCCGGAGAGCAGCACCTTCGTCCCCTCCTGACGGGCGGCACGCGCGGTGAGGTAGGTCCCGACCCCCGCCATGACCGTCCACCGCTCGAAGGATCCGGTGGCCTCGACCACCCGGTCGACGATCTCCGGCAGTTCGTCGGGGTCGACGATGACCTCGTGGTGTTTGGTGCCGAGCATCTCCGCGACCTGCCGCGCTGCCGTCAGATCGGTGCTGGATCCGGTGCCGCAGGTGAAGGTCTCGACCGCACCTGCCCCGACGGACTCGGTCGCGAGGCGGGCGATCAGTGAACTGTCCACTCCGCCGCTGAGCATGCACCCCCACCGGACCTCACCGGGGATCTGCTCGGCGACCGAGGCTGTCAGCAGGTCACCCAGGGTCCCTCGGAGGGCGTACTCATGGACGATTCGTCGCCCTTCGCCGGAGGTGCTCCACACCGTGCCGGGTGGCACCCGCCGGACCTGTCGGCGCAGCTCGGGCGGGAACGCCGCGACGGTGCTCGCCACGTACCGGCCCCGCGACGTGTCGCACCAGTACAGCGGTTTGATGCCGACCTGGTCCACGGCCACCACGAGTTCCCGGCGCCGCAGATCCGCCAGGCAGATCGCGAACATTCCTTCGAGATGGTCGGCGAAGCGCAGACCGTACCGCTGATAGAGGAAGTGGATGATCTCGCCGTCGTTGCCACTGCGCGGGGTGAGACCGTGCCGCTCGATCAGTCGGTCGGCGTTGTAGATGGCCCCGTTGAAGACCACGACGACGGACCCGTCAGCGGAACTGAGGGGCTGGTGGCCGTCGTCAAGTCCGCTGATCGCCAGCCGGTTCACGCTCAGCGCACAGAACCCGAGATCGACGCTGGCGGTCTGGTCCGGTCCGCGTGTCGCCTGGGCACGCAGCGCCGCGGTGATGAAAGCGTCGTCGACCGGGTATGAAGCAGCGATGCCACACATCTCACCGACTCCTCGGCGTGGCTCTGGACGTCCACGCATGGCGCTCCTGGTCAGCGCAGCGCGGTTGTCGGCGGGGACCGACACGCCCCGGTGAGCGCCAGCCTCCTGCGGTGAGCAGCACGGTACCGGACGTGACGTCGTCGACAACGCCACAACCGGGTTTCCGACAGACAAGTCGGGTCGATTCTTTCGAAGGCGGCCCCATCGCCCGTCCCGGCCGGCGGGGACAACACAAAGAGCCGCGTGGCGATGTGCCGCGCCGTCGTCGCCGGATGACTGTGCGGTACGCCCGCTTCTCAGTAGGCTCCGACGAATGGATCAGGGAGAGCGCCCGGATCCGGTGGTGGGGGTGGCGAGATGGCGGTACATCACGAGTCGGCGTTCGGCGACGCGATCCTCGCGGCCCTGCTGGGCGACGGCTGGCTGGAGGGCGACCCGGCCGACTACCGTCCCGAGCTCGGTCTCGACACCGCGCAGCTGTTCATGTTCATCGGCGCGACCCAGCCCGACGAATGGGAGGACCTGGTCACCTACTACGGCGGGGACCGGGACGCCGCCCAGCGCGGCTTCACCAAGCGGCTCGACCAGGCGATCGCCGACACCGGTCTGCTGGACGTGCTCCGCAAGGGCGTCAAGGACCACGGGGTACGCATCCGGCTCGCGTACTTCAAGCCGTCGTTCGTGGAGTCGGAGGCGATCCTGGCCGACTACCGGCGCAACCGGCTCACCGTGGTCCGCGAGTTGGCGTACGCGACCAAACAGGCCGACCGGGGCCATCGGCTCGACCTGACGCTGTTCCTCAACGGCATCCCGGTGGCCACCGCCGAGCTGAAGAACCCGCTCACCGGCTCCGGGGTCGAGCACGCCAAGGAGCAGTACCGCACCGATCGCGACCCGACCGAGCTGATCTTCTCCCGCCGAGTGGTGGCGAACTTCGCCGTCGACCCGGACCTGGTCTTCGTCACCACCCACCTGCGGGGTGCGAAGACCTGGTTCCTGCCGTTCAACACCGGCAGCGAGGGCCCGGGACGCCCCGGTGGGGAGGGCAACCCGCCGGCCGACGGATACGGCAGGTACGCCACCTCCTATCTGTGGGACGAGATCTGGCAGCGGGACAACTGGCTCGACCTGCTGGAACGCTTCGTGCACCTGCACCAGGAGAAGGGCGCGGACGGTCGTACCCGAAAGACGCTGATCTTTCCGCGCTACCACCAGTGGCACGCGGTGAAGCGGCTCACCGCGCACGCGGCCCGGCATGGCGCCGGGCACCACTATCTGGTGATGGCCTCGGCCGGCTCGGGCAAGTCGAACACCATCGCCTGGCTCGCGCACCGGTTGTCGTCGCTGCACACCCCGAACGATCCGGCGGCGCTCGACCCGGACGCGCTCGCCGCCGGTGTCACGCCGGGCACCCCGGTCTTCGACAAGGTCCTCATCATCACCGACCGGCGGAACCTGGACTCCCAACTGCGGGACACGGTGGGGAGCTTCGAACAGACCGCCGGACTGGTCGTGAAGATCGACGAGAGGCACGGCGCGAAGTCGGAGCAGCTCGCCAAGGCGCTCTCGCAGGAGACCGGCAAGATCGTCACGGTCACGCTGGCGACCTGGCCGGCTCTCAAGGACTACCTCCAACGCAACCCCACGGAGATCCGCGGTAGCCGGTTCGCGATCGTCGTGGACGAGGCGCACTCCTCGCAGGCCGGCGAAGCCGCCACCGACGTGCGGCGGGTGCTGCGGGACCTCGGCCTGGACGCCGACTCCGACGAGGCCGGCGCGACCAGCGCCGCCGGGCCACGGACCGCCGAGGAGAAGCTGGCGGCGAGCGTCCGCAAGCGGCAGCGCAGCGCCAACCTCTCCTACTTCGCCTTCACCGCCACGCCGAAGGCCAAGACCCTGGAGCTTTTCGGCACGCTCGGCTCCGACGGCAAGTACCACCCGTTCCACACCTACTCGATGCGGCAGGCGATCGAGGAGGGCTTCATCCTCGACCCGCTGCGCAACTACGTCACCTATGACACGTACTGGAAGCTGGTCAACGAGAACCCGGACGAGAAGGAGGTCGACTCGTCCAAGGCGAACAAGGAGCTCTCCCGGTACGCGCTGACCCACAGCTCCACCGTGGCCCAGCACGCACAGATCATCGTCGAACACTTCCGCGCGCACACCGCCAGGCGGCTCGGCGGTCGGGCGAAGGCGATGGTCGTCACCGCTTCCCGGCAGAGTGCCGTGCAGATGTCCCGGGCGATCAAGCGGTACCTCGCCGACCGTGACTACCCCGACCCGGGGGTGCTGGTCGCGTTCTCCGGCACGCTCAGCTACGAGGGTGAGGAGGTCACCGAGTCGAAGGAGAACGGCGGGCTGGCGGAGAGCAACCTGCCGAAGGCGTTCGCCTACACCCGGGCCGACGACCGGACCGGCCGCGCCGGCACCGCCGCCGGCCGGCGCGAATACCGCATCCTGGTGGTCGCGGAGAAGTACCAGACCGGCTTCGACCAGCCGCTGCTCACCACCATGTACGTCAACAAGAAGCTCACCGGTGTCTCGGCCGTGCAGACGTTGTCCCGACTCAACCGGACCGCCGACCGCAAGAGTCAGGGTGACCTGGCGGTGCTGGACTTCTGCAACGACGCCGAAGATGTCAAGGAGGCGTTCCGGCCGTACTTCGAGGAGGCGGAGACGCTGCCCTCGGACCCGAACCTGCTTTACACGGCGCAGAGTCGGGTGATGTCCGCGCGGTTGCTGGTCGAGGCGGAGATGCAGGCGTTCGTGGAGGCGTACCTGGCGGCCGAGGAGCAGGCCGCCGGAAACGCGGCGAAGTGGGAGAAGCTGCACGCCGAGCTCTATCGGCACCTCCAGCCCACCGTGGACCGCTTCGACGAGCTGCTCCACGGGGAGGACGAGGCCGATGGTGAGGCGGCCGAGGAGTTCCGCGCCGACCTCACCGACTACGTCCGCAAGTACGGCTTCCTCTCCCAGATCGTGCCGTACAGAGACACGGAGCTGGAACGGCTCTACCTCTATGGCCGCCATCTGCTCAACCGGTTGCCCCGACGTGGCGACGGTGGCGTCGACATCGGTGAGGTCGACCTCAGCCACCTGCGGGTGGAGCAGACCGGCCAGCACGACATCAGCCTCGCCCCGGAGGGCGCGGCCGAGATGGAGGGCTTCGGCGACGGCTCCGGCGGGGCCACTGAGCCGGAGAAGAACCTGCTCTCGGCGCTCATCGAGCGGTTCAACGAGCGGTTCGGCACCAGCTTCACCGACGAGGACGTGGTCAAGCCGCTGAACGAGGCGATGGCCGAGCCGAAGGTCCGCCAGGCCGCCGTCGCCAACGACGAGGAGAACTTCGGCCACGTCTTCATCCCGGTCTTCGAGGAGAAGATGATGGACCACTTCGAGAGCGCCGCCGACCTCGGCCGCCGCTACCACGGGCCGCAGTCCGACTTCCGTAGTTCGCTCAACCGCAGCGCCCGCAGCGCCGCCTGGCGGCTGATCCGCCGCCAGGAGGGAGTCGTCGACGACGAGGCCGCCTGATGCGGGCAGAGCCGATCGCCGGCCGGTACGAGCGGGTCGAGGAGATCGGCGCCGGCGGGATGGGGCAGGTCTGGCGCGGCTACGACAGCGTCCTCGACCGTGAGGTCGCCATCAAACTCATCCGCCCCGACGCCGTACACAGCCCGGAACAGGCCGATGAGCTGGCCAAGCGGTTCCGCCGCGAGGCCCGCGTGACCGCACGCATCCAGCACCACGGCGTGCCCCAGGTGTACGACGCGGTGCTCGACCGCTCCTACGACCGGCTCTACCTGGTGATGGAGTTCGTCCGGGGCACTGCCCTGCGAGCCTTCATCGACCCGCAGCAGCCGCTACCGGCCACCTGGGCCGCCGCGATCGCCGCGCAGATCTGCACCGTCCTGTCCCACGCCCACGCCATCCCTGTCGTGCACCGTGATCTCAAGCCCGACAACGTCCTGGTCACCGCAGACGGGGCGGTCAAACTCCTCGACTTCGGCATCGCCGCCATCCTGCGTACCGACGTCACCCGGCTCACCGCGACCGGCAGCACCATCGGCACGCATCACTACATGTCGCCCGAGCAGATCCAGGGTGTGCAGATCACGCCACAGAGCGACCTGTACGCCCTCGGCTGTGTCCTGCACGAGCTCCTCACCGGGCACCGGGTCTTCGTCGGCAGCAGCGACTTCGAACTGTGGCGTCAGCACGTCACCGAGCCGCCTCCGCCCCTGCGTACGCTCCGCTCCGACGTTCCCGCAGCGATCGAGGAACTGGTCCTCGAACTGCTGGCGAAGGCTCCCGAGGACCGTCCCGCAGAGGCCTACGACGTCTACGAGCGGCTGCTGCCCTTCCTGCCCCTGCCCGGGTCGGCACCCGCCGTCTCGGACCCGACACGCCACACCATGCCTGATCCGACGCTGGTGTACCGGCGACCCAACATGCCGCGTCGTCGGCCTGAGCCCGCGCCCGTGGTGCCGACACCGCGTAGTGAGATGCCGGCCGCCGACCCGGCGGCGATCCTCCGGACCGACGTGCGGGACGCGATCAGAGCAGCGGTCACCCAGTCGGACGACCTGTTGGACGACGAACGCTTCACCCAGGCGGCCGAGGTGCTCGAACAGGTCATCAGCCCCGCCAGCGCCGCCCTCGGCGCCGAGAGTCCCCGGGTACTGGCGCTGCGCTCCCGGCGAGCCGCCATCCTCGTCATCGGCGGAGACTTCCGACGGGCGCTACCCGAGTTCGACGCCCTCGCGGCCGCCTACGCCCGGACCGCCGGTCCCACCAACGAGGACGCCCTGGAGTGCCTTCGCCAGGCAGCCCACTGCCGGGCCGAACTCGGCCAGGCCACCACCGCACTGCGCCAGTTCCGGCAGGTACTGACCCACGTACGCGCCGCCTCCGGCGACGCCTCCCCCACCGCTCTCGAACTACGCCGCAACATCGGCATGTTGTTGCTCTCCGAAGGTAAGGCGGCGGAGGCCGTCGACGAACTGCGGCCGCTGCACGATGACCTCTGCGTCGTCTACGGCCCGCAGCACGAGGAGACCCAGGAAGTCGCCGAAGTCCTCGCCCGGCTCCGACTCACCCATTGACCCGGATGTTAGGAAGGGACCCCTGCTATACACGAGGCGTTAGCAGGGGTCCCTTCCTTTCATGCGTGCGGCGGCCCTACCGCTCAGAGCCAGTCGTGTTCGCGGGCGTACCGGGCCGCCTCGTGACGGGTCCGGGTCTGCGTCTTGCGCATCGCGTTGGAGAGGTAGTTGCGGACGGTTCCGGGCGCGAGGTGCAGTCGGACGGCGATGTCGGCGACCGAGTAACCCTCGCCGGTGACCCGCAGCACGTCGGCCTCCCG
The DNA here is from genome assembly GCF_044460945.1 of Micromonospora sp. NPDC049903. Lineage (NCBI taxonomy): Bacteria > Bacillati > Actinomycetota > Actinomycetes > Micromonosporales > Micromonosporaceae > Micromonospora > Micromonospora sp. NPDC049903. Next base: position 91,425 of record NZ_JBITKL010000017.1, on the reverse strand, counting down.
TTCGGTGAGCGGGCAGTCCTCGGTGATGGCCAGCGCGGACACGTCCGGGTCGATCCAGCGTTTGCCCGCGTGCAGGGTGGCCACGACCGAGGTGATGTGGGCCGGCTCGGCGGACTTGCTGACGAAGCCCTGGACGCCGAGCCGCAGCGCCTTGCGCAGCACGCCGGGACGGGCGTGCCGGGTCAGCATGAGGACCACCTGGTCCGGAAGCGTACGCCGGATCTGCGCGACCGCGCCGAGGCCGTCCACGCCGGGCATCTCCAGGTCGATGACGAGAACGTCCGGCCGGTGCCGCAGGGTGGCCTCGACGGCGGACTGGCCGTCGTGCGCCTCGGCCAGGACGGTGATGTCCCCTTCCAGGGGAAGCAGTGCGGCCAGGGCCGACCGCAGCAGCACCTCGTCGTCGGCGAGCACGATGGTGGTCATCGCTCGTCCCTGCCCACGGTCGAGGGGGTGCCGGCGGGAACCGGCGGAAACGTCGCGGCGGTCCGGAACCGCCCCTGTCGCTGGTGCACGGTCAACTCGCCTCCGTCGTCGGCCACCCGCTTGCCGAGAACGGACAGCCCGCTGAGTTCAACGGGTCCGTCCCCGGTCACGCCGTCGTTGACGATGGTGATGCCCGACTCGGAGAGGGTGATCTGGACCTGGGTCGCCTGCGCGTGCCGCAGGATGTTGGTGGTCGTCTCGCGCAACACCTGGCCGAGCAGCTCACCGACCCGGGAGTCGACCTCCCCCTCCCGGGTCACCCGGACCCGGATGCCGGCGGCCTCGAAGAGGTTCTTCGCGTTCTCGATCTCTGCGGTGAGGTTGAGCCGCCGAGACGCGTGGGCGAGTTCCTTGGTCTGCGCGATGGTGTCGCTGACCAGCGCGTACGTCTCCCGCAGTTCCTTCTCCGCCCGCGCGGTGTCGCGGACCATCAGCTTCTGCGCCAACGCGATCTTCAGCTTGACCACGTGCAGGGTGTGGCCCTGGATGTCGTGCAGGTCGCTGGCGAAACGGAACCGTTCCCGTACGACCGCCAACTCCGCCTCGCGTTCCCGGGTCTGTTCGAGTTCCCGGATCAGGTCGTAGAACCGCTCCCCCACCACCGTCATCAGCGTCACCACGACGGTGAGGGCGGCCGGGACGAGGACGTAGGCGACCAGGACCTGGCGTACGTCGTCCCGCTCCACCAGGAGTCGTGTCGCACCGACGGCGGCGACGTAGGCCAACAACGCGACCGCCGCCAGGACGCGCCGTCGCACCTCGCGCAGGGCGAGGGAGCCCACGGCGCAGACCCCCCACCAGGCGTTCGGGCTGCCGGTGACCAGCGCACCGAGCGGCCACACCGCTGCCGCGACGATCAGGCAGGGCAGGGCGACCCGCGCGAGGTCGTCTGCGGTCCACCGCTCGAAGGCGACCAGGGCCGCCACCACCCCCGGGGCCAGCACGAGAGCGTGCCACCAGGTACGCGAGTCGAGGTACAGCAGGAGCAGCGCGGCGAACACCACCGGCGGGAGCGAGGTGATGAGGTTGATCCGACGCAGCCGTCCCCGCGTCGACTCGGTGAAGCGCGCCGATCTTGCAGTCACCATCCCAGTATCCGGCAGTGACCGGTCCCGACCAGTGACACCACGTCACATCCGGTCATGACGTGCGCGCACTGACGGGTGCCGACGATCCGCGCTGTCATGGATGCATGTCCAGCACCCCAGTCATCGACGTCGAACGCCTCAACCTCACCTACGGCGACTTCCACGCCGTACGGGACCTCTCCTTCCAGGTCCGGCGCGGCGAACTGTACGCACTGCTCGGCACCAACGGGGCCGGGAAGACCTCGACCCTGGAGGTCGTCGAGGGGCACCGGAAGCCGACCTCCGGCACGGTGCGGGTCTTCGGGCACAGCCCGCAGGACCGCCGCACGGTACGTCCCCGGATGGGCGTGATGCTCCAGGAGAGCGGATTCTCCCCGGACCTCACGGTTCGCGAGTCCGTCGGTCTGGTCGGCCGGCTCACCCGGCGCACGGACGATGTCGACCGGGTACTCGACCTGGTGGACCTCACCGGCCGGGCCGGCCGGCGGGTGTCGCAGCTCTCCGGCGGTGAGAAGCGGCGGCTCGACTTCGCCACCGCCGCCTACGGCACCCCCGAGCTGATGTTCCTGGACGAGCCGACGACCGGCCTGGACATCCAGTCCCGCGACGACGTCTGGGCGACAGTGGACCGGATGCGGGAGAACGGTGCCACCATCGTGCTCACCACGCACTACCTGGAGGAGGCGCAGCAGCGCGCCGACCGGATCGGGTTGATGCACCAGGGCCGTCTGCACCGCGAGGGCAGCGTCACGGAGCTGACCCGTACCCTGCCGGCGGTCATCCGCTTCACCCTGCCCACGGCGGTGCCGGCGCTGCCGCTGCCGGCGGTCGTCGACGCCGACGGCACGGCCGTGGCCGAGACCTTCGCCCTCCAGAAGGACCTGCACCTGCTGCTGCGGTGGGCCGAGGACCAGGCCGTGGAGCTGCGGGACCTCACAGCCGGACCGACCCGGCTCGACGACGTGTTCCGCGCCCTCGGTAACTGACCGCACCTTAGACAGGAGTGTCACCGTGTTGTCCATCGCGTCCAGCGAGCTGATCCAGATCTTCCGCAACCGGCTGGTCCTGATCACCAGCCTCATCGTCCCCGTCGCGGTCTGCGTGTTCTTCGTCCGCCAGCACGAGACCTTCGCGGCCATCGGCAGCCTCGGCTACATCGCGGCGATCGTGATGTTCACCGTGGCCGCGTTCGGGCTCTACGCCACCGCCGTCACCACCCTCGCCTCGCGGCGGCAGAACCTCTTCCTCAAGCGGTTGCGCTCCACCGCCGAGAGCGACACCGGCATCCTCGCCGGTCTGTTGCTTCCCGTCGTCGTCCTCGCCGTGGTGCAGGTGACCGCCATCCTCATCGCCCTGGCCGTCGTCGCCGGTCAGCCCTCCGACGTCCTCCTGCTCGTGGTGGCGACCATCGCCACCCTCGCCATGATGGTCGGCCTGGCGCTGGCCACCGCAGGACTGACGAACTCCCCCGAGCACGCCCAGGTCACCACGCTTCCCGTCACGCTCGGCGTGATCGCCGTGGCAAGCTGGGTGGGCATCACCGGCACGGCGGACCTCGCCTGGCTCAAGCGGCTGCTGCCCGGCGGCGCGGCCACCGAGCTGACCATGAACGCGTGGAACGGCGGCGTCGCCGTGGCCGACTCCCTGCTCCTGCTGGCGCCCACGCTGGGCTGGGTCGCCGTCGCCGTCGCCCTCGCCACCCGACTCTTCCGCTGGGAGCCCCGCCGATGACCGCCGACACCTGGAAGCCCTCGGACCCGCCGACCCTGGCCGAGGATCTCCTCCTGCTCCTGTTCCAGCCCCGGTCCGGCACCATCGCCGGAGAGAACACCCTCTTCTACGTACTCGCCGGGGCCGTCTTCGCCGACCTCGCGCTCGGCGGTCACCTGGCGACCACGGCGAAGGGACGGATCGGCGGCGTCGCGGACCACGTACCCTCCGACGACCTCCTGCGCTCGACCTGGGACTACGTCTCGGAGAAGCCCCGCAGCGCGCAGACCGTCCTGGCGGCGATCGGCCCCGGCCTGCGCCAGCCGGTGCTGGACCGACTCGTCCGACGTGGCGACATCCGCGAGGAAGCGCGCACCGTGCTCGGTCTGTTCCGCTCCACGACCCTGCGGGACGGCGACACCGACCGGCGGGCACGCCTGCTGGCCGAGGTCCGTGAGGTCCTCGTGGAAGGTGCGGAGCCGCCGGTCCGGGTCGCCGCGCTCGCGGCACTGCTCTCCGCCAGTGGAACGCTCCCCCAGTTCGATCACGAGATCCCGTGGACGTCGCCGGTGATCAAGCGCGCGAAGGACCTCGAACAGGGCGACTGGGGCGCCACCGCCGCAGCGGAGGCCGTGACCCGCACCGTGACGGCCACCGTCGTCAACAGTGCCGTCGCGGCCATCACCGTTCTTCCCCGAAGCTAGCCCCGGCCGCCGAGCGTGCGCAGCGCGGTCGAGGAGACCGCAGCCAGGTCGGGCTGGGCGGGCAGGAACACGGTGGGTACGCCCAACGACTGGTTCATCGCCGCGAGCCGGCACTCGGCCTGCAGGTCGCTGGTGTTGCGTACGCCCCGGAGGATCACCCCGATCCCGTGGTCGCGGCAGTACGTGGAGGTGAGGCCGCTCCAGGCCGCCACGGTCACGGAGGTCCACTCGACCGGCAGTGCGGCCCTCACGGCGGCGGCGCGCTGCACCTCGTCGGTGTCCGGATGCTTGACACTGTTGACGGCGACGAGCACGACCACCTCGTCGAAGAGGTCACGTGCCCGGCTCACCACGTTCATGTGCCCCGGAGTGAAGGGGTCGAAGCTGCCGGGATAGAGGGCTCGCACGCGTACGGTCGACGGCGCGTTCGTCACGGACGCAGGACCCGCTGCACGTCGCTGACGACCGGCGCCGAGGCGAGAGGCACCCAGGAGGCGAACAGGTCCCGGAAATAGGAGCCGTACCTATCCGCCACCGCAGGATCGCGCTCGACGACGTCCAGTTCGTTGACGACGCTCAGGTCCACCAGCGCCCGGAGGCGCGCCGCGTCCGGCGTCAGCACCTGCCCGGTGAAGCGGTCGAACACCTGGCCGGTCTCTGCCAGCTTCGGCCAGGTGCGCTTGCGGTCGCAGGCGCAGTACAGGTAGACGATCTCCTCAGCGTCGGCACCGACGAGGTCGCGCAGCACCGGGCGATCGGCCAGATCGAGCAGAGTGAGATCGAACCCGTCGGTGCCGTAGACGGCATGGGTGAGGCCGGCGGTCGCCACGTCACTGCCGCAGCCGAGGGCGGCGAGTCGTTCACCCACTCGGCACAGGTGGGCGTACAGGGTGCCGCCGGGATGAGCGATCCGCTCCGCGCCGTGCTCACGGAGCCAGTCCCGCACGCCGCCATCGGTGCGCATGGCCCAACCGTAGATGTCGGCTGTCGAATCCGTCGGCCTTGGACGTGGGCAATACGTCACAGCGGGATAGCAGGCGTCCGCTGTCGACGTACGGTCGGCTGTCGCACCTGTCGGCGCGTACCGCCGGTCACCGGTCCCGGGTGAACAGGGCCGCGATCAGCCCCTGCGGTGCGACGGTGGAGGGTCGGTCGCTGACCTGGCCGTCGCCGAGTTCGACGACCCGCCACACGCCGTCGGCGCGCAGCGCGAGGTCCACGGTGACGAAGGGTAGGCCGAGCCCGGCGATCAGTGGTGCGACCGATGCCAGGTCGACCTCGGCCGTCGCGGCAGCGTCCGGGCTGTCGGGGTGCGGTCCGATCAGGACGCACTCGCCGTCGACCCACCAGGTGCGGACCTCGGCGGAGGTGAAGTGTTCGAAGCGCCGCAGCACGAATCCGCCCACGAAGTCGTCCTCGCGCAACTCCAGGAACCGGCGCGCGACGCGCCACGCCGCCGCGCCGTCGGCGAGGTCGGGAATGTACGCGGCCTCGTCCCAGTGGTGCTTCATCGACTTGCTGTAGTCGCGCAGTACCGCCGGTCCCGCGCCCAGTGCGGCACGGGCGCGGTCGAAGTCGGCACGCTCCGCGCCCGTGGTCCACACCGAGGGCGGGGTGACCGGAGCGAGTGCGGCATACCAGCCGGGCAGTTCGTGCGCCCGCCGGTACTGCGCACCGTCGGTCCGCAGCACCACGCCGCGCTCGGCGAGCGCCTCGACGAACGTGGCGTACTGCTCGCTGCGCAGCATCCAGCCCCGGTACACGGCCGTGCCGGGGCCCTGGACCGGGGCGACCGCGCGGCGCGCGTCCCCGCCTCCGGCCAACGCGTCGTGGTCGACCACCGCCACCGTGAATCCGAGGGCACGTGCCGCCTGCGCCTCCGCCGTGAAGTGGTCGTCGGGTTGGCGTGGGCGCATCGGATTCGCGGGGACCGTCAGGATCACGCACACATCCTGCCCCACAAGAGCTGCCGGCCCTCCCCCGTCGACGATCCCCGGCGTTCGACCGGTGACCAGGGCGGCGTACGGCGAGGCAAAGCCGACACCGACACATCGATACGACCGTCGATATGATCGGCCGACGATCGACGCCTGCGGAGGTTCGGATGCGGATGGCACGGTTCTCGGCGGTGTGGCGCGGTGCCCGTTCCCGATTGGACCGCTGGCTGTCCATCGCCCGTCTTCTCCCGCATGCGGGCGTGCCGACGCTGGGCGCGGCCCTCGTGGTGAACGTCCTGCTCGGTCTGCTGCCGATCGGGTTCATCGTGGCCACGAGCGTGATGGTGCAGCGGCTCGCCGAGGCGATCGGGGGCGACGAGCAGGCGTGGAGCGCGACGGTGCTCGCGTTGGGTCTCGCCGCGCTGGCCTTCCTGCTCCAGCAGGTGCTCGCACCGGCGCAGACGGCGTTGGGGCACCTGGTGACCTGGCGGGTGGACGCCTGGTGCACCCGCCGCCTGATGACCTCGGCGTTGGTGGACGCGCCGATCTCGGCGTTGGAGGACGCGACGGAGTTGGATCGGCTGAGTCGGGCCCGGGAGGCGTTCGGCCGGACCATGCCGACCCCGGGTGACGCCGCCGCGGGTGCGTTGGCGCTGCTGCCCCGGTACGGGCAACTCGCGGGGGCGGTGGTGGTGCTCTGGGTGGCGCTCTCGCCGTGGGCGGCGGCCGTGGCCGGGGTGACGGCGCTCGTGGTGCGCTTCGGTCAACGTGGGGCGCTGGGACGGTTCGGGGCGTTCTTGAAGGGTCTGTTCCCGACCTGGCGACACGCGTCCTACGTGCGGTCGATGGCGGCGGGGGCGGCGTTCGCCAAGGAGATCCGGGTGTTCGGCCTGATCGGCTGGGTCCGGGAGCGGCACCGCTCGGAGTACCTGGACTACCTGCGGCAGTTCTGGGCGGGCCGACGGCGGATCAATCTGCGTCCGTTCCTCGGGTACGCGGCGGTCGGCCTGGTCGGGGCGGCGATCGTCTTCGTGTTGATCGCGCAGGCCGCCGCCGGTGGGCGGCTCAGCGTGCTCGAACTGGGGCTGGCGGTGCAGGCGGCGCTGATCCCGATCCGCTTCGGGGTGCACTTCCCGGAGAGCGATGTGCCGACGCAGTACGGGCTCCAGTCGTACGAGGCGATGACCGACTTCGCGCGGTCGGCCCGGTCGCGGGCGGCGCTGGCGGCACCGGTCACCGGTGAGCCGGCGGCCGACCGCCCGGAGCGGGAGGTGCGGTTCGAGCAGGTGCGGTTCCGGTACGCCCCGCAGGGTGCGGAGGTCCTGCGGGGGTTGGATCTGACGTTGCCGGCGGGCCGGTCGACGGCCATCGTCGGGCTCAACGGCGCCGGCAAGACCACGCTGGTCAAGTTGTTGACCCGGTTGTACGACCCGGTGGCGGGCCGGATCACGGTGGACGGGCGGGATCTGCGCGAGTACGACGTGACGCAGTGGCAGTCCCGGATCGCGGTGGTGTTCCAGGACTTCGTCCGGCTGGAGCTGAGCGCGGCGGAGAACGTCGACCTGGCGGCGGGTGCCGACCCGGACGACGAGTCGCCGCTGTGGGCGGCGCTGGATCGGGCTGGGGCGCGTGAGGTGGTCGAGGGGCTGGACGCCGGTCTGCGGACGACGCTGTCGAGCCGCTACGCCGGTGGGCAGGACCTCTCCGGTGGGCAGTGGCAGCGGGTGGCGTTGGCCAGGGCGATGCGCAAGGTCGCCGCGGGGGCGTCGATGATCGTGCTGGACGAGCCCACGAGCCAACTCGACGTCCGCGCCGAGGTGGACTTCTTCGACCGTTTCCTGGAGATCAGCCGGGGGTTGACGACGGTGGTCATCTCGCACCGGTTCTCGACGGTCCGTCGGGCCGACCACATCGTGGTGGTGGCCGACGGGGTGGTGCAGGAGCAGGGCACCCACGACGAGTTGGTGGCCGCCGGGGGCGGTTACGCCACGTTGTTCCGGCTGCAGGCCGACCGGTTCGCCGACGCGGAGGCGGGCCGATGAGCGGGTTGGGGCGGGCGGCCCGGTTCCTGGTGGTGCTGGCGCTGCGGACCGACCGGCGGCGGGCCGGACTGGCCGCCGTCATGATCGCGGCGGGCTATCTGGCCTCGCCGATGGTGGCGGTGCTGCTCGGTCGGTTGGTCGACGCGGCGCTGGCGGCGCAGACGGACGTGGCGGTGACGCTGGCGGCGGCGGTGGCCGTGGTGCTGGTCGTCGAGCTGATGATGGCGCACTTCGCGCATCTTCAGTACTTCGAGCTCGCCGAGTTGATGGAGTTGAAGCTGCACGGCGAGCTGATCGAGCGGGCCAACGGCAGCGTGGACCTGGCTCAGCTCGACGACTCCCGGTTCGCCGACGAACTGCAGGTGGTGCGGGACGACATCTCGCCGATGCAGGTCCCGGTGGAGGGGCTGCTGCAACTGGCGGGCGTGGTCGGTCAGCTCGTGGTCACCACCGTACTGCTGGGGTTGTTGAATCCCTGGTTGGCGCTGCTGCCGCTGGCGGCGGTGCCGCCGGTGCTGTTGGCGCGGCGGGCGCAGCGGCTGGTGGATCGGGCCAAGGACGAGACGGCGGAGGGGATCCGGCGCTCGCAGCACCTGTTGCAGGTGGCCACCTCGGCGTTGTCGGTGAAGGAGTTGCGGCTGTTCGGCACCGGTCCGGACCTGGTGCGTCGTCAGCAGGCCACGATGGCGGCGGTGACGTCGACGGTCTGGCGGGCCCAGGCCAGTGGGGCGGCGGTCCGTGCGGCCGGGCAGGCGTTCTTCGCCCTCAGCTACGGCGCGGCGCTCTGGCTGGTGGTCCGGGACGTCGCCGACGGTCGGGGCAGCGTCGGCGACGTGGTGTTGGCGGTGACGCTTGCGGTGCAGGTGAGTCTGCAGGTCGCCAACGGTCTGGGGCTGCTCGGCACGCTCCAGGGGTTCGGCACGACGGTACGCCGGCTGGAGTGGCTGCGGGCGGCCAGTGCGGTGCCGGACGGCGCGTCGGAGTCGACCGGGTCGGCGGCACCCACCCGGCTCGGCGAGGGCATCCGGTTCGAGGGGGTGGGTTTCCGCTATCCGGGGGCCAGCCGGTCGGTGTTGCGGGACGTGACCTTCGAGTTGCCGGCGGGCAGGACCGTGGCGATCGTCGGTGAGAACGGTGCGGGCAAGAGCACGCTGGTGAAGCTGCTGTACGGCCTGTACCGGCCGACGCAGGGCCGGATCCTCGTCGACGGTGTGCCACTGGACGAGGTGGACGCCGCGCAGTGGCGGTCACGGACGTCGGCGATGTTCCAGGACTTCGCCCGGCTGGAGTTGACGCTGCGGGAGAACGTCGGGATCGGCGCGGTGCAGCGGATCGACGACGAGGAGGCGGTGCGTCGGGCGATCGACTCGTCGGGGGCGCAGCGGGTCGTCGACGCGGTGGAAGGTGGGCTGGACGGCTACCTGGGCACCGGCTTCACCGACGGGCAGGAGCTGTCGGGTGGTCAGTGGCAGTCGTTGGGTCTGGCCCGGTCCCAGATGCGGACCGAGCCGCTCCTGTTGGCGTTGGACGAGCCGGCGGCGGCGTTGGACGCCGCCGCCGAGCATGCGATCTTCGTCCGGTACGCCGAGTCGGCCCAGCGGGCACAGCGACGTGGCGGGATCACCGTCTTCGTCTCCCACCGCTTCTCCACCCTGCAGATGGTGGATCTGATCGTGGTGCTCCAGGACGGCACGGTGCGCGAGTCCGGGTCACACGCCGATCTGCTGGCCAGTGGTGGGCTGTACGCGGAGCTGTACCTGATGCAGGCGCGCGCGTACGGTCCGTCCGGTGAGGATCAGCCGCCGGTGGCGAGCTGACGGTCGATGAGCGCGGCGAGCCCGGCGACGCTGACGTTGTCCATCAGCTCGACGGCGGAGAGTTCGACGTCGAAGAGGTCCTCCGCCTGGGCGAGCATGTGGACCAGTTGCATGCTGTCGGCGCCCAGCGCGATGAGGTCCTGGCTCATCTCGTCGGGGGTGAATCCGAGGAGGGGTTCGACCACTTCGGTGACGAGTCGGCGTTCGGTGTCGGTCGGTGCGGCGGAGGGGCTCAGCTCAGTCATCTCGCTCTCCAGTCGGGGCCGCCCGCGATCGCGGGCGGAACCAGTATGGCCCGCCGTCGATGGACCGGAGGTGCCGTGTGGCACCGCGACGTCCGACGATATTGACAGTGGCCGAAGTGGCTTCATAGGCTACCTTCCGGCCATAAGCGGCATCGCCGGACAGGTGGTGCCGGCGCCCAGACCGGAGCGGGGGATCCCGGTATGGAGAGGAAGCCCGGCCACGATCTCGTGGTGACGGTGCGAGAGGCACGGCAGGCGCAGGCGGCGGCCACCTGGGCGCAGCGGGAGATCTGGGACGTCATCGACTGGTTGGGTGATCAGCCGCAGAGCTTCACGATGCGCGAGATGGTGCCGGTTCCGCAGGGTGTCACGGTCGCCGGGGTGCGGCGTGCGCTGGAGGAGGCCGTCGCGCGCGTCGACGTGCTCCGCACCCGGCTGGTCATGGGCGCAACGGGTCTGCGGCAGGAGGTGGACGGGTCCGGCACCCTGACGGTGCCGGTCTGGTCGGCGGCGCCCGACCGGGTGACAGCGGACGCCAAGGAGTTGGTCGCGGCGATGACCGCGACGGTGTTCGACCTGGCCCGGCAGTGGCCGGTGCGGTTCGCCCTGGTCCTGGCCGACGAGACACCCGCCGCGCTGGTGCTGAACGTCTCGCACGCGGCCGTCGACGCGAGCGGGTTGGCGCTGCTCAAGGCGGAGCTGCGCGACGCTCTGGCGGGTGTGCCGGTCGAGCCGGTCGAGTCGAGGTGGCAGCCGCTGGATCAGGCCGCGTACGAGGCGAGCGAGCCGGGACGCAGGCGCAGCCGGCGGGCGGTGCGGTTCCGCGAGGACCTGCTCGGTGAGGTGCCCGAGTCACTCGTGCCGCCGTCGTCCGATCCGCCGCACACGCCGCGGATCGTGCAGGTCGACATCGAGTCGTCGGCCGTCGCGGTGGCCGCGGAGCTGCTCGCCGACCGACAACGGGTGAGCACCAGCGCGGTCCTGCTCGCCGCCCAGGCAGCGGTGGTCTCCCATCACACCGGCGTGGATCCGGTGTTCCTCACCCTGATCGTCGGTGGGCGGGTGGAACGTCGACTCCAGACGATGATCGGCCCGGTGGTGCAGAACGGTCTGTTCCGGGTCGACGTCGGGACGGGTTCGTTCGCCGATCTGGTCACCCGCTGCTACCGGCAGGCCCTGCTGACCTATCAGCACGGCAACCACGACACCGCCGAGCTGGCCGAGGCGCGGCAGCGGGTGGCGGCGCGCCGGGGGTTCGTGCCGCAGGTCGGCGTCTTCTTCAACGACGCCCGGGAGCAGCAGCGGTGGTCGGGGCTGCCGCAGGTGCGGTCCGACCCGCAGGAGCTGGCCGAGGATCTCGCCGCGCTGTGCCGCGACACCCGGATCGCGTACGTGACCGGCTGGGACCAGCAGGACCTGACGGTGTTCCTCAGTGTCTCGGACGCGCCGGGTGCGGCCGCGTTGCAGCTGCGGGTGGACACCGCGTACGTGGGAGTCGAGGACGCCCGGCGGATGCTGGCCGGAATCGAGTCGCTGCTGGTCGCCGCAGCGGTCGGCGATCTCGACATGCGGCAGGCGGGTCAGGTCGTCGGCGTCGGCCGTTCCGGGTCCCACTGACCACGTCCGGCCGTACGGCGGGTCCGGCGCGCCGACGACTCAGCGTGTTCGTGAGGCGTCCGGACAACGGCGGTGTGCCGGCACTAGTGTGGTGGGCCGACACGGCTGGAGGGGAATTCGGTGGCTGAGGTTGATGCCGGCGACTGGGTGGCGCGAGTGGCCGACGACGTGGTGGCGGAGTGGGAGCGCCGACCCGGGACACCGGTGCTCGTCTGCGCCTCGGGGATCAGTCCATCCGGGCCGATCCACCTGGGCAACCTGCGCGAGATCATGGTCCAGCACTTCGTCGCCGACGAGTTGGGGCGGCGTGGGTTGCCGAGCCGGCATCTGCTCTCCTGGGACGACTACGACCGGCTGCGCAAGGTTCCGGCCGGGGTCGACCCCTCCTTCGCGGAGTACGTCGGCCGTCCGCTGACCGGGGTGCCGGACCCGTGCGGGGAGCACGAGAACTGGGCCGAGCACTTCAAGGCCCCGTTCCGGGCGGCGCTGCGTCAGCTCGGTGTGGTCGTCGACGAGATCTCGCAGACCGCCATGTACACCAGCGGCCGATACCGCGAGCAGGTCGTCACGGCCATGCGGGCTCGGGAGCTGATCGGCTCGGTGCTGGGCAGATACCGCACCAAGGTCGACCAGGGTGAGTCCGAGGAGGGGCTGACCGCCGACGACACCTACTACCCGTACAAGGTCTACTGCGCGGTCTGCCGGCGCGACGACACCACGATCGTGTCCTTCGACGACGAGACCACCCAGATCCGCTACACCTGCGCCTGCGGGCACTCCGACCAGGCCCGGCTGGACCGGCAGGATCCGGGGAAGCTGGTCTGGAAGGTCGACTGGCCGATGCGGTGGGCGTACGAGCAGGTCCTGTTCGAGGCGGCCGGCGTGGACCACTCCTCCCCCGGCTCCAGTTACACCGTCGGCGGCGAGGTGGTCGACCGGGTGTACGGCGGCAAGGCGCCGGTCTATCGGGGCTACTCGTTCGTCGGCACCAAGGGGGCGGCCAAGCTCAGCGGTTCCGCCGGTGCCGCCCCGACGCCGGACGACGCGTTGCGGATCCTGGAACCGGCCCTGGTGCGCTGGTTGTACGTGCGGCGTCGGCCGAACCAGTCCATCACGGTGGCCTTCGACCAGGAGGTGAGCCGGCTCTACGACGAGTGGGACGCCCTGGTGGGGCGGATTCGGGCGGGCACCGCGTCGGAGGTCGACGCGGTGGTGCTGGACCGCTCGCTGCGTACGGCCGAGGTGGAGCTGCCGCAGACCGCGCGGCCGATGTCCTTCCGCACCCTGGCGTCGGTGTACGACATCACCGCCGGCACCGAGGAGCAGACGCTGCGGATCCTGCGGGACATGACGCCGCAGGATCCGGTGGGTTCATTGGACGAGGTGCGTCCCCGGCTCGACCGCGCGGCGGACTGGGTCGCCACGCACGTCGCGCCGGCGGAGCGTACGCAGGTGCGGACGGAGCCGGACCGGGAGCTGCTGGCCTCCCTCGACCCGGTGCAGCGTGAGGGGTTGCGGCTGCTCGCCGAGGGGCTGACGGAGGACTGGACGCTGGACGGGCTGACCACCCTGGTCTACGGGGTGCCGAAGCGGCAGCTCGGGCTTCCGCTGGACACCGCGCCCACTCCCGAGCTGCGGGCCGCCCAGCGGGCGTTCTTCAGTCTCGTGTATCAGCTCCTGGTGCACCGCGACACCGGCCCTCGGCTGCCGACCCTGTTGCTGGCGCTCGGTGCCGACCAGGTTCGGGCGCTGCTCACCCCACAGGAGGCCGACGCGACCGCCGGTCGGGGCTGATCAGGGGTCGACTAGGGTCGATCGTGCTCATCCATGGGGATGGATTGCCGGGTGGGCCGGTGATGGGTTAAGAAGGCTGTGCCTCGACACCCGACATCCGACAGGACGCCCATGGCCCTCATCGCCGTCGCAGACCTTCGTCGACTGGTACTCGCACTGCTCGGTCAGGCCGGCACGCCGGACGACGTCGCGGAGGTCGTCGCCGATTCGCTGATCGGCGCCGACCTGGCCGGGCACGGCTCGCACGGTGTGCTCAAGCTGCCGTCGTACCTGCGGGACATCGCCCAGGGCCGGCTGAAGCCGACCGCGCGGCCCTTCGTCGTCGACGACGCGCCCGCCACCGCCGTGGTCGACGGCGCGGGCGGCTTCGGTCACCTGGCCGCCCGGTACGCCGTCGATCTGGTGGTGGAGAAGGCCGCCCACAGCGGACTGGCGGCGGTGGTGATGTCGCACGCGCACCACACCGGGCGGCTGGGCGGCTGGTCCGAGCGCATCGCCGATGCCGGCCTGATCGGCTTGTTGACCGGCGGAGAGGGTCAGGGGCCGTGGAAGGTCGCGCCGCACGGTGGGACGAACGGCGCGCTGGCCACCAACCCGCTCACCTGGGCCATCCCGCGTGCGGCGGGCCAGCCCCCGGTGGTGCTGGACTTCGCCACCAGCATGGTCTCCATCGGGAAGCTGCAGATCGCGCGGGCCGCCGGGGCGCAGAGCGTGCCCCCGGGGTGGGTGCTGGACGCGCAGGGCGCTCCGAGTGTCCGCCTGGAGGACTTCTTCACCGGCGGGTACCTGCTGCCGTTCGGGGGTCACAAGGGTTTCGCGCTCGCGGTGATCGCCGAACTGCTCGCCGTCGGGCTCAGCGACGGTGACCGGTTCGCCGGTGCCGAGCGGTCGAGTTGCCTGTTCGTGCTCGCCGTCGACCCGGCCCGGTTCGGACCACCGGAACGGTTGCACGACTTCGTCGAGGCGACGGTGCGGCGGCTCAAGGCGGTGCCGGCCGACCCGGACTCCGGCGAGGTGCTGGTGCCGGGTGAGCCGGAGCAGCGCGCCCGGGCGTCGACCGACGGGGTGGTGCTGCCCGACGCCACGTGGCGGGAACTGTGCACGGTGGCTGCCGGTCTCGGCATCGACGCACCGGCGGCGGCCGACGCCTCGGGTCCGGGCGAGTCGGGTGCGGGCGGGTCGGAGTCGATCCCGACGGAGGGAACGGCGTGAACATCCTGGTGGCCGGGCGACTCGGCCGGTACCCGGAGCGGATCCTGACGTTGGCCGAGCGGGGGCACCGGTTGACGTACGTCACGATGCCGGCACCGGCGCAGCGGCCCACTCCGGACGTGCTGCCGTCGAGTGTGCCGCAGTACCGGCTGCCGGCGGGGCCGGCCGGTGCGGAGTTGACCCGGATCGCGGCGGAGCACCGCGTGGACGTGGTCTACAGCCTGAAGAACGTCTGGGACGGTTCGTTGCAGTTGCTCGGCGAGTTGCTCGATGCCGGGGTGGGCCCGGTGGTGCGGCACCACAAGGAGCACTTCTGTGAGTCGGCCGACCTGGAGCGGCGGGCGTTGACCGAGACCGCCGGGCAGATCTACATCAACCAGGAGTCGCTGGACTACTTCCGTGATGCGTACGGGGTCAGCGACGCATCGGCGCACCTGCTGGACCCGGACTACCTGCCGGCGCGGTACTTCACCGACGAGCTGACCGGCAAGCTGCACGCCCGCGACTCAGAGCCGCATCTGCTGGTGGCCGGTGGGGTGTCCAGCACCCGGGGCCGTACCGACATCCGCGAGCTGTGTGCGGCGTTGAGCCGCCGCCGGGTCCACGTGCACATCTACGGCGGCAAGTACATCGGCCCGAACGCCCAGTCGATCTGGAGTGTGGACAACGCCCACGCCCGCGCCGAGTACGCCCGGCTCGCCGAGAGCGGTTACGTGCATCTGCACGACCACATTCCGCCGGAGCGGTTCGTCGCCGAGTGGTCCCGGTACGACGCCGGGTTGATGCACGTGGTGGCGCAGGGCACCCACGAGGTGGGCTTCCAGCGGATGAACCGGCCGAACCGGCTGGTGCCGTACCTGGCCGCCGGGTTGCCGGTGGCGCAGCAGCGCGGCGGCCAGGAGGCCATGGAGCGCATCGTGCGGCAGGAGGGGATCGGTTTCCTGTTCGACGGGTACGACGACCTGGCCGACGTGCTGCACGACCGGGCGCGACTGGACCGGCTCGGTGCCGACGTGCTGGCCCGGCGGCGGGAGTACACCTTCGAGCGGCACGCCGACGCGCTGCTGGAGGTGCTGGCGGGCTACGCCGGACGACGCTGACCGGCGTAGCCGGTGCCGGTTGCTGGTGCCGGTTCCGGTGCCGGTCGCCGGTGCTGGCTTGGGGTTAGGAAGGGTCCCCTGCTATGCACCAGGCGTTAGCAGGGGACCCTTCCTTACACGCCCAGGCGGGTGAGGCGGGCACGGGTGTGGATCCAGCGCACGGTCGCGTCGCGCCGCCACCGGCGTACGGCGTTGCGGTCCTGCCGCAGCGATCGGTACTCGACGCCGGCCCGCAGGGCGCCCTCGCGCAGGCGCAGCAGGGCCGGGTGGGGTGGTGCGGCGGCCCCGGCGGCGTCGGCGGGGTAGCCCAGTTCGGCCATCATCGGCCCGGCGGCGGCCTCCACCAGGCCGACCTCGGCGGGGGCCAGGCGGCTGCGCCAGGTGCCGACGCTGCTGGCGGTGACCGGTCGGCCGGCGTTGCGCCAGGACTCCGAGAGGCCGGCCAGGGCCCGGGCCGTCGGGGTGCGGTCGTGGGCGAAGAGCGCGGGTTCCGGCGACTCCCCCAGCCAGGCGCAGAGCTCCGTGATCATGTCCTGGGGCTGCCGCACCAGGTCCTCGTAGCGCAGCAGGTGGACCGTGTCGGAGCCGTGGCGGGCCAGCGCGTCGGCGGCCGAGGTCTGCTGCCGGGCCCAGAGCTGCCCGGTGAGGTAGGGGTGGCAGTGCCCGAACACCGCGCGGCGGGCGGAGGCGGCCACGTCCCGGGGGTCGCGGACCAGCCAGACGAACCGGGCCGCCGGATACTCGGCCAGCACGTCGGCGACGTGGTCGACCATGAAGGTGCTCTTGCAGCCCCAGCGGGCCTTTCCCTCCGCCTCGCGGTACTGCTCGTAGAGTTCGGCGACCACCCCGAAGAGGGTGGGACTCGCCCGGGCCACCGCCAGGTCGGGGTCGACGCGGTGCGGCCACGGGGAGATGTGCCGGTCGAGCAGGAGGCAGGCGTCGTGGACGAGCCGTCGCCGGTTGCCCTCGTCGGTGAGATCGCCGTAACAGTCGGCCACCGGGGCCAGGTAGCGCATGAAGTGCGGCGGGTGCGGGACGGCGATGCGGGAGTGTGCGTTCAGCACCAGGCGGAGCAGGTTCGAACCGGAGCGTTCGGTGCCGATGATGAGTACCGGGCTCCGGGTGCGCCCGCTCCGCCCGGTGCCGTCCGTGGTCACGCCGCGCCGGCGGTGACCAGCCCTCCGGTCACCTTCTTCGCACCGCAGGCCATCAGGCTGCTTCCGGCGGCGGCCACCTCCGGCGAGGCCACCTGGTCCAGGGTGTACCGCTCGGAGCCGGGCACCAGCGGCGCGCCCGCGGAGCTGGCCTGCGCCCGCCAGCCCGAGCCGGCGTACGAGGTGGAGCGGGTCAGCCCGTCGTCGGGGTTGGGGTGGAAGTGCGTGAAGTTCTCGGGCCAGTGCTGGAAGTCCATCACCGGGCCGGGCTGGTAGGCGTCGTAGACGCGCTTGTAGGCGTCGCGGCAGGCCTGCTCGGACAGTCCGCTGACGTTGAGGAACTCGTCCTCGTGCAGGGCCTGCTCGATGGAGAGCCAGTTGACGTGGTCCAGTTCGCTGCGCATCAGGCCGGACTGGAGCGCCTGCTGGTAGACGGTGGTGCCGGGCATCGCGGAGAGGTACTTGACCCGGGTCACGTGGTTGTACGTCTCGGCGAACTCGACCATGTGGTTGAGCGACTCCTCGCTCTCGTTGGGCAGGCCGACGATGAGCAGGGCACCGAACCGTACGCCGCCGTCGAACGTGGTCCGCATGGCCCGGACGGTGATGTTCTCCGAGTTGCCCTTGCGGGCCTCGCGCAGCACCTCGGAGCCGAGGGACTCGACGCCGTAGAGGATGATGTCGGCGCCCGCGTCCCGCATCGCGTCGATCCTGGGCTTGTCCATGTCGGCGCACCGGGTCAGGCAGGTCCAGCGCAGGTCGTGGTCCTTGATGACGTCGCAGATCTCGATGGTCTGCCGGCGGTGGGAGCTGAACGTGAGGTCGACGAAGAAGCTGAACTCGATGCCGTAGCGGCTCTTGAGCCAGGCCAGGTCGGCGTCCATCTTCTCGGGTGACTTGGCGCGTACCTGGGGGGTGGTCCGGTAGCAGAAGGAGCAGTCCATCTTGCAGCCACGGCTGTAGGAGGAGATGATCTGCGGCTGGAGGCCCATCGGGCTCTGCGCCTGCGGCCACAGTTCCAGGCGCATCCGGGGCAACGCGTCGAGGTCCATCATCTGTCCACGCGGCGGGGTGCGCTTCACGACGCCTTCCGGGCTGCGATAGAGGATGCCGCGGATGGTCGGCAGGTCCTGTGCCCAGCGGCCGGCCGCGTAGCTCTCCATCAGGTCGAGGATGGTGATCTCACCCTCGCTGATCACCGCGATGTCGCAGGCGGTGTGCTCCATGAACAGGTTGGGCACCGAGGTGACCAGCGAGCCCCCGCAGATGATGGGGATCTCGGGTGCGTTGTCCCGGACCATGGCCATCAGCTCGTTGCAGAACGGGAAGTTGTCCTCGAAGGTGCAGATGCCCAGGACGTCGGTCTGGCCGATGATCTGGTCGTAGGCGGCCTGGAGGGGGTTCGGGGTGTACCGGACGTCGACGATGCGCACCGGGTAGCCGGCGTTGTGCAGGACGGTGGAGATGTAGGAGGCCCCCTCGTAGGGGGACGTCAGGAAGAACTCCCAACCACGCGGCATGGTGAACGGTGACGGGCCGACGACCAGGGTGAACCGGGGCAGGGTGGGGTCGGTGGGTACCGGCGTCTTGTCCTGCTCCCGCATCTGTTCCTGGTAGCGGTGGTCGACGGAGTCGGTGGCGTTGGCGTACAGCTCGGGAGCGAGGGAAAGGACACGAGGCATGACTTGAGACCTTCCTGTCGTCGCCGCCGGGGGCGTCCGGTCGGGACGCCCGGCGATTGAGCACAATTATATCGAGCTTTGTCGATCTAGAGGCGTCTCGTCGTCTCCGGGGCCGGACTCACCGGCCACCGGATAGACACTCGGATCGTCGAGGGGAACCTTCAGCCACGAGATCATCTGACGCACCTGGTGGTACGCGGCCAGCCGACGGGCGTCGTCGTCCGCGGCCTCCGCCTCGGCGATCGGCTTCCACAGTCGCCGCACCATGACCGGGCCGATCTCCAACAGCCCTTCACTGCCGCCGGTCGCCCAGCGGGCCAGCACGTAGCGGGCCAGGACACCGACCGGGATGCCCAGGTTGCGCGACATCCCGCGCAGGGTCACCAGCGGGTCCAGCATGCCGTACCGCATCACCTCGTCGCGGAAGTTGGCGTGCGGGTCGTCCTCCGGCCAGGTGGCGTGCCAGCGTTCCAGGCGGACGAGCGGCTCCTCGGCCGGCTCCCCGCCGACGTTGCGCTCCGACGCTGATGTGGTCATCTCGCCTCCCACGTCGCTGCTCCCGTGCTCAGTCCGCCCCGGGCAGGGCGCCCGTCAGTCCGCCCGATGCAGGATGCCCGTCATACAGCCCAGTGCCCCGGCGGCACGGACGTGCTGGTCGACGCCGACCTCGGTCACGGTCACGCCGACGCCCTCCAGACGACGGCGGACGCCCGGCGCGCCGGTCGGCATCAGGACCCTCCGGGGACCCAGCGCCACCAGGTTCATCCCCCGTCGCCGCAGCAACTCGTCGTCCGGCGCGAACTCCACCAGCCGCACGTCCCGGGAGCGCAGCAGCGCCCGCAGCTCGTCGGTCGCGGCGGCGGCGTGCACCGCCGCCAACCGCTCGTCGAGAAAGGTCACCGCGCCGAGGAGGTGCTGGACACCCGGACCGAGGCGGACGGTGACCACCTGCACGCCCTGGTCGGCCAGGACACGCCGCAGACACTCCGCTCCGCCCGCGCTCGTCCGGAACCCCACTCCGACCATCACCGTGTCGCGGTCGAGCCACAGCGCGTCCGCGCCCTCCAACGTGGCGGTGCCCGCCACCGTGGCCAGCACCGGGTATCCGGCGGCGGCGAGCGCGGCGGCGGCGTACCGCTCCTCGCCGGCCCGTTGCGCGGCGGCCGTGCGGCCCACCACCACGCCCGCCGGGGTGGCGACGAACAGGTCACGGGTGAAGACGAAGTTCGGTGGCGTGTCCGCCGCCGGGCGGGCCAGCACCACCTGCACGCCCGCGTCCGTGAACGCGGCGGCGACCGCCTCGGTCTCCGCGCGCATGGCGTCGAGGTCCACCGGCGCGGTCATCAGCGCGGCGGCCGGATCGGTGATCCGCGCCAGACTCTCCGGTGGCCAGCCGAGCAGCACCGCCCGCAGCGGCGCGGACTCCGACCGGTAGCCGCAGCGGGCCCAGAGCCGACCGTCCGCCACCTCCTGCTCGTGACTGGTCGGCCGGGGCGACCAGCCGGCACCGCCGAGGGTGCTGGGGCGCGGCGGCGGCGTGGTCTCAGATCCAGGATTCGTCGTCGTCATATCCGAGCTCCTCGGCCAGTCGCCGCTCCGGTCCCCCGATCGCGGCGCGCACCAGCTCCGCCCGCCGCCGCCACCGGCCGGGCTGCGGCGGCGCGGTGGCGACCACCGGGTCCCGCAGTCCGTCGGCCGCGATCGCGCGGAGCGGCCCGTCCATCGGCACCCCGAGCCAGTCGGTGATCCGGGTCAGCACGCCCGCCCGGCTCTGCGGAGTGCGCACCAGGTCCTCGAACCGCACCCGCAGGTAGGGCAGACGCAGCGCGGCGGCGTCGTCGAGGATCGCCCGGTGGCAGGAGCGCCACTGCAGGGCGCAGACGTCCGGCAGGGGCGCCCGGGTGTAGTCCTGCCAGCCCTGCGGCAGGTCGAACTTCCACCACCAGCGGTCCTCGGGCCGGTCCCGCCCGTAGCCGGTGATGTTCAGCGGCCGGTCCATCCGGTGCGCGTGGAAGCCGTGATAGAGCCAGCCGTCGTACAGTCCGTTGATGGATCCGGCCGGGTTGCGGGTCAGGTGCAGCACGCGCATCCGGGCGTTCGGGAACAGTGCACGGAGGAAGCCCAGGCGGTAGGCGTTGCTCGGGGTCTTGATCACCAGTGGGCGGGTGGCCAGGTCGTGTGCGGTGGCGTAGCGCCAACCGACGGTGAGCACGAAGGGCGGCTCCTCCACCAGCAGTTCGCCGGGCGCACCCCGGACGTCCTGCCGCCACGGCGGTCCGGCGAGATGCGGTGGCATGTCGTAGTAGCCGGTACGCACGGGCACGCCGCGCACGGCGAGGGCGGCGTGCAGCCGGGCGTGGAACCGGGCCGCGTGCGACAGGCAGGCGGGATCGAAGTCGGGCTGCGACCTTAGCTCGGCCAGCACCCGGCGGGCCGTGTCGAGCCAGTCGGCCAGGTCGATCTCCAGGGTCGGCCACTGGATGGTGAACCGCCAAGCCGCGTCCAGGAGGAACTGTTCCGGCGAGACCGTCGGGTCCGGTCGGCCGACGTCCAGGGACAGCTCCTCGTCGAAGACCCGGCGGCGCGCGGGCGGCAGGGCGGCCAGGTGCGCGGCGTCGAGCTGGTCGGAGCCGGTCCCGCTGGCCGGCGGCACCAGGCCGGCCAGCCGCAGGTACGGGTTGAACTCCGCGCGCAGGTGCAGCAGCGCGGGCGTGCGGCGCAGCATCTCGGCGAGCATGCTGGAGCCACTGCGTGAGCTGGAGGCCAGCACCACCAGGTCCCGCACCCGGCCGGTGAAGTCCCGCACCACAGGGCGCCGCAGCCGGCGCAGCTCGGTCAGCCGGTCCGCCAGGTGGGCGTTACCGGCGAGCCCGGGCGCGGTGCCGGTCAACACACCGGTTTCCGTACCGAGTACACGCACCAGCGCCACTGGTCGCGTACCGATCCGTCGGCGGCGACCTCGAACGGGTGCACCGCGCGCACCTGGGCCGGGGCGTCGTAGAACAGGCGGTAGATCTCCTGGCGGGCCGCGGGGGTCGTCTCGTGGGTGTCGATCCACTTGTCGATCGACTCCCAGAGCAGGTACTCCTCCATCGCCAGGTCGGTGAAGCCGGCGCCCAGCAGGAGCCGCCGGAAGTCCGGCTCACGGAACATCTGGAACAGCAACGGCTGCTTCTTCTTGAAGATCCGGAACATCCAGTACGCGTCCTCGTCGGCGTACGGGACGATCTGGCCGACGATGAACTGCCCGCCCGGTTTGAGGACCCGGAAGACCTCCGACACCGGCTTCTCCGGGTTCGGCAGCAGGTGCAGGACCTCGCGGTTGACGACGAGGTCGAAGCTGGCGTCCGGGAAGGGCAGGTCGTAGACGGTGCCCTGGTGGACCTTGTCGAGCCGGGTGGAGGCGAGCGCCACCATCTCCGGGGTGATGTCCAGGCCGATCATCTCGCCGACGCGGCCCCGAAAGGCGTTGCCGACCACTCCGCTGCCGCAGCAGACGTCCAGCATCCGGGCATCGGGGGCGACGTCGCACAGCGCCGCGTGCTGGGCCAGCAGTCCCTCGTCGGTGAGCCAGGAGCAGGAGTCGTGCCAGTTGCGGGAGCGGATGCCGAACTGGCGCTGGTAGACGGCGTAGTCGACCTCGATGCGGCGACGCCGGACCTGTGCGGTGCGGCTGGCCAGCCGGGCGGCGAGGCGGGCGCGGGCGGAGTCGAGCGTCCGTTTGACCAGCCGCTGCCCCAGGTCGTCGTCGAGCGCCAGCTGTCGGGTCAGCTCGGCCGACACGGCGGCGCGGACGAAGCCGGCGACCTCGCTGCTCTGCAACCGCTTCTTGGTCTGTCCGTCGAAGCGGGGGCTGCGCATCCGGACCGCCACGACCGCGGCCAGCCCTTCCAGGATGTCGACCGTGGTGATCCGTTCTCCCGCGGTCGGGTCGAGCAGGCCACGGCTGGTCGCGTACTCGTTGATCACCTCGGCCAGCGCGGCGCGCAAGCCGTCCACGTGGGTGCCGTGGTGGTCGGTCCGGACGGTGTTGACGAAGCTCTGGATGTCCTCGGTGTAGCCCTCGGTCCAACAGAAGGCGGCGTCGAGCGCCAGGTCGTCGGTCTCGTGCCGGACGGCCAGCGGGTCCGGGTGCACCCACACCGCGTCGCGGTGCCGGTGCCGCAGGAACCCACCCACCCCGGACTGGTAGCTGAGCCGGACGTCCTCCCCGGTGCGCTCGTCGCGCAGCCGCAGGGTCAGCGCCGGGTGCAGGAAGGCGACCTCCTCCAGCCGGCTGCGGATCAGGGCGGCGGAGAACTGCGCGGTCTCCAGGACCGTCTCGTCGGGGAGGAAACGGATCCGGGTGCCGGTGCGGTCTGATGCGCCGACCCGCGCGAGGTCGCCGATCGGCGCACCTCGCGCGTAGGTCTGCCGGTGGTGGGCGCCGTCGCGCCAGACGTCCAGCTCCAGCCGCTCGGACAGGGCGTTGACGCAGGAGAGGCCGACGCCGTGCAACCCGGCCGAGGTGCGGTAGGAGCCGGCCTCGAACTTGCCTCCGGAGTGCAGGGTGGTCAGCAGCACCTCGGCCGCCGGGCGCTGGTGCTCCGGGTGCGGGTCGACGGGGATGCCCCGGCCGTCGTCGCCGACCGAGCAGGAGCCGTCGCGGTGCAGGACGACCTCGACGTCGCGGCAGTGTCCCGCCTCCGCCTCGTCGACCGCGTTGTCGACCAGCTCGCTGACCAGGTGGTGCCAGCCGGCCACACCGACCGAGCCGATATACATCGACGGGTGTCGGCGTACTCCGTCGAGGCCGGAGAGGACTTTGATCGTGCTGGCGTCGTACCTGGTGTCGGCGGGTGTCGGGGCGGCCTGCGTGGACTCCATCGGCTGGCTCACTTCCTGATCGGCGGTCTGCGGGCCGGTGGTCATCCGGCGACCGGCTCGCCGAGCGGCCCGGCCGGTACGCCGCGCAGCGCCTCGTGGGCGGCGCTCAGCTTGGCCAGGTGCGCGTGCTTGAGGGCGCGCAGGGTCTCCAGCCAGCTCGCGACGTCGGCCAGTCCCTCCTCGTGCGCCTGCTGGACCAGCGCGGGGTAGCGGGCGGTCGCGGCCTCCGTCTCGCTGCTCAGCGCCGCGGCGAGGTTGAGGTCGGTGTCGCCCAGCGGCCGCCCGGTGGCCGGGTCGGCCACGGCCTGCAGGAAGTCGAGATGCCCGTGTGCCACGCAGGCCGCGCTCTCGGCGAGTTCGGTGAACAGCCGGGCGGAGTCGAGCGAGCCCTCGATCTCGGACACCTGGGCGAAGTACTGGAAACGCAGGACGGTCGATGCTTCCGCGATGAAGGCCGCGCGGATCTCGTCGAACAATTCCTCGGTGAGCGCACTCATTATGCCGTTCCACTCCCCCGAATGATTCTGAGCATTTGCCGACCGGAGCGGAAAGCGCCGGATTCGATATCGGGATTCAGTTTGCCGAAAAGGGTGCGGGAGCGGTCCCCCGAATCGCCGTCTAACGTTGACCAGGCACATCACTGCCCGGCTCACCAGGCCCGGTGGTCAGAACTATAGACGCGTCGACCATCACCCGTCTAGAGTCCAACGTCAATGTCAGTGGGCCTTCGGCAGGGCCGCTCGGAAGCCTTGCGGGGGCTCCTCATCGCCGCCGCGCGCTACCGCACAGCGGTCCCGCGCCGGCGCGGCCGGTCTCGAATTGTGGAAACGACAGGGGGAGCAGTGACAATTAGCGATCAGGACGTCGTCGACCACTTCACCGCACGGGCGCAGGGCTACGACCGCTCCAGCGCCTGGTGCACGGACACCGAACTCGGCCGCCTGGTTCTCGACCTGACCACGCCCGGGCCGGAGCACGAGGTGCTCGACGTGGCCTGCGGCACCGGACTGGTCTCCCGGCTGTTCAGCGGCCGGGTGGCGCGACTCGTCGGCGTCGACGTGACCGCGGCCATGGCGGAGCAGGCCCGGCCGTCGCTGGACGACCTCGTCCTCGCCCCCGCCGAGGACCTGCCCTTCCCCGACGACTCCTTCGACATCACGGTCTGCCGGCAGGGCATCCAGTTCATGGAGCTGCCGGCCGCAGTCGCCGAGATGGCCCGGGTGACCCGGCCCGGCGGCCGGGTCGTCCTGATCAACCTCTGCGCCTACGGCACCGCCGACCGTGACGAGTACTTCGAGATCCTGCGGTTGCGCAACCCGGTGCGTCGACACTTCTTCCTGCCGGGCGACCTCGCGGACCTGCTGCGCGAGGCGGGCTGCGTGGAGGTGGAGACCCGCGGGTACGTCTCGGTCGAGGACGTCGACGTCTGGTCGGACAACGGAGCCATCGACGAGGACGCCAGGGAGGCGATCCGCCAGGTGTACCGGTCCATGTCGCCGGAGTTCCGTCGGCTGCACGCGGTGGAGCAGACCGACGGGCGGATCATCGACCGGATGCTCTTCGAGATCGCAGCGGGGCGCCCCGCCGGGGACTGACGCGCGGGCGGCCCCCGGCCGACGAGGGGCGTCTCTGCCCCGTCGGCCGGGGACCGCGTGCGCGTCAGTCCACCACCGGTGGGACAGCGGGCGGCGCGACCGTCGGGGACACCAACGGGACGGGGTGGAACTCGTCCGGGTCGGTCGTCAGGTCGTACCAGTCGACGGCGCCGCCCTCCACGGGCTGCCAGATCGTCTTGCTGCGGCCGTCGGTGCGGACCGACGCCAGCGCCCGCAACTCGCGGTACTCGCTGGCCTCGCGCTTCTCCTGCGGGAAGTAGGTCTCCGAGTACGCGGGCCGGGAGGTGCCGGTCAGGTCCCGGAAGAACGACACCATGGACTCGCCGTCGGTGGGGGTCGCCGGCAGTCCCAGCAGGTCCAGCACGGTGGGCATGATGTCGACCAGCCGCACCTGCTCGTGGAACTCCCGGCCGGTCGGCACCCCCGGCCCGGAGAAGATCATCGGCACGTGCTGGGTGGCGTCGTGCAGCAGGCAGCCGTGCCCCTCCTCGTACGGGTGCCCCCGCTCCCCCGCGTGGTCGTTGGAGTACCAGCCACCGAGGTCCTCGCCGTGGTCGGAGAAGCAGACGACGAGCATCGAGTCGATGTCGTGCCCGGCGGCGGCCAGCCGGTCGAGCAGCACCCCGAGGTAGTGGTCGCTGTAGGCGACCTCGCCCTCGTAGGGGTTGTCGACGGCCACGCCGACGTCCTCCGGCGGCTCGTACGGCCAGTGCGCGTCGAAGAAGTGGGCGAACAGGAAGAACGGGCTGTTCTGTTCGGCCAACCAGTCGCCGGCCCGCTCGGCGACCATCGGCGCTCGCTTGAGGGCCAGCCCGCGCAGCTTCACGTCGCCCACCGCGAGGGGGTCCCGCCCGTCGGGCAGCAACGGGATCTCGTCGTCGTAGAAGTCGAAGCCGCGGTCGATGCCGTACCACTTGTTGAGACCGGGGCAGGAGACCACGGCGCCGGTCCGGTAGCCGACCTCGCGCAGTCGCTCGGCCAGTGTGGGCACGTCGGCGCGGAGTTGCTCACGGAACAGGTGACGGATGCCGTGGTTCGGTGGTTGCAGCCCGGTGAAGACCGTGGCATGGCTGACCGGAGTCAGCGGGCAGGAAGACACGGCCTGGCGAAACGTGACACCCCTGCGGCGGAGCCCCTCCACGCCGGGGAACTTCCCGGAATACGCGACGTCGGCGCGGACGGTGTCGAGCGAGACGAAAAGGACACTGGGCCGGTCCACGAGAACCCCCTCGCTGGCTACGGGCA
The DNA here is from genome assembly GCF_044460945.1 of Micromonospora sp. NPDC049903. Classification (NCBI taxonomy): domain Bacteria; kingdom Bacillati; phylum Actinomycetota; class Actinomycetes; order Micromonosporales; family Micromonosporaceae; genus Micromonospora; species Micromonospora sp. NPDC049903. Next base: position 65,110 of record NZ_JBITKL010000017.1, on the reverse strand, counting down.
GTCTGGGGATCGTAGCTGATCGATGCATGCATTGACGACCACGGAAGTGGCCCGCCGTTGACACGTTGACGGTGATCATCGTTGGCGTTATGTTCGTCGCCATCGGCTTAGGGGGGCGTAATGCGGTCGTGCATCCTGATGTGGAAATACCCGCAGATGGTGGTCCTCACGGCCGTCACTGCCGCCCTGTACGCGACGGCGTACATCGCGTTGTCGCCGTTCAGCATCGATCTGGTGCCGGGCGTCCTCAGCTTCTCGATCCGCACCATCTTCCCGATGGTTTTCGGAATCCTGTTCGGTCCGGCCGGGGCATGGGGCCTCGGCATCGGAAACATTGTCGGTGACCTGTTCACGGGCAGTCTCGCACTCGGCTCGGTATTCGGTTTCCTGTCGAACGCCCTGCTCGGATACCTCGGTTTCACCCTCTGGTCCCGCTTCGGTCCCCGTCCGGCGCAGCTCGACGCCGACACCGAGGACGCACCGGCCGGCGACCGGGTCCGCCCGGTGCTGACCTACCTGGCTATCGGTGTCGTCGCGGCGGCGGCGAGCGCGGTCGTGCTGGCCTGGGGCCTCGACCTGCTCGGTTTCGTGCCGTTCCGGGTGGTCGCGGTCACCCTGGCGGCGAACTTCGTGATCGGCAACTGGGTCGGCGGCCTGCTGTACCTCCTCCTGCACCGGCGGGTACGGGCGATGGGCGTGACCTGGGACGAGATCATGGATCTGGACCAGCCACCGGGCCGAGGGCCGCGCGCGCTGCTGGGCACGGCGCTCGTCGCGGTCGGCGGCATCGCCGGTTGGCTCGTCGGCCTCCAGCTCGGCGGTTCCGACCTGCTCACCCCGGTCGTCGGCGTCGCCTTCGTGGCGGTGCTCCTCGGCGCGGCCCTCCTCTGACGGGACGATGTCCTCCTCGTTGACCGCGAAGCAACTGGGCTTCACCTATCGGCGGTCCCCCACCCCGGCACTGACCGGGGTGGACCTGCGCCTGCCACCCCAGCAGTTCACCGCGCTGCTGGGCGCGGCCGGCGCCGGGAAGTCCACCCTCGCCATGGCGCTGACCGGCCTGATCCCGCGCAGTGTCCGGGGACGCCGTGAGGGCACGGTGCAGCTCGACGGCCGGGATCTCGCCGAGCTGACCGCCGCCGAGGTGGCGCAGCACATCGGCATCGTCTTCCAGGACTTCGAGAGTCAGCTCTTCGCCACCAGCGTCGCCCTGGAACTCGCCTTCGGGCTGGAGAACCTCGCGGTCGAGACCACCGAGATGCGCCAGCGGGTCGAGGACTACCTGCGCCTGCTCCGGCTGACCGAGCTGCGCGACCGGGAGCCGGCCACCCTCTCCGGCGGCCAGAAGCAACGGCTGGCACTGGCCGCTGCCCTGGCCCTCGAACCGGAGATCCTGATCCTGGACGAGCCGACCACCGACCTCGACGCGGCCAGCCGCATCGAGGTGATCCGCGCGGCGCGCTGGTGGGGTGGACGGCCGCGCACCCTCGTGCTGGTGGAACACGACACCGAGGCGGTGCTGGGCCCGCCCGGCGGCCCCGGTGCGGACCGGGTGGTGCTGCTGGAGGCGGGCCGGGTGGCGGTGGACGGCCCCGCCGACACCGTCCTGCGGGACCCCGCGCTTCTGCGCCGGCACGGGGTCCGGCCACCACAGGTCGCCGACGTGTGCGACCGGCTCGGGCTGCCCGAGATCGCCCTCACCGTGGCCGAGGCGATGCCGCTGATCGGCTCACTGCGTCCCTCGGCGGGGCCCGCCCGGGCGCGCGCGGTGCCCGGACCGGCCGTGGTCAGCGCGCGGCACCTCGACCACGAGTATCCCGACGGTCGGACGCTGGCCCTGCGCGACGTGTCGGTGGAGATCCACGAGGGACAGTTCACCGCCATCATGGGGCGCAACGGGTCCGGCAAGACGACCTTGGCCAAGGTGCTCAGCGGGTTACTCGTGCCCGATGCGGGGCAGGTCGACGTGCTGGGCAGGGATCTGCGGGGGCTGCCCCGGGCCGAGGTGGCCCGCCAGGTGGGTTACGTCTTCCAGAACCCCGACCACCAGCTCTTCTCGGCGACCGTGGCGGACGAGATCGCCTTCGGTCCGCGCAACTTCGGCCTCCCGGACGACGAGGTACGCGACCGGGTGGACGCCGCGTTGGCCGACGTCGGCCTGACCGAGCTGCGCCGGACCGATCCGTTCCTGTTGCGCAAGGGTGACCGGCAGCGCCTGGCCGTGGCGGCGGTGCTGGCCATGGGTCCTCGGGTGATCGTGCTGGACGAGCCGACCACCGGCCTCGACGAACGGCAGCAGCAGTCGGTCATGCGGTTGTTGCGCCGCCTCAATCGGGCCGACCTGACGGTGGTCATGGTCACCCACCACGCCAACCTCGTCGCCGAGTACGCCGACCGACTCGTGGTGATGACCGACGGGCGCATCGTCCTCGACGGGCCGCCCGAGGTGGTGTTCCGGCGTCGCGACGTGCTCGCCGCCGCGTCGGTGCTGCCGCCGCCCGTGGTGGACCTCGCCGACGAGCTGCGGGTGGACGCGCTCACGGTCGACGAACTCGCCGCCGCCGTCCGAGTGGGCGGGTGAGACGTGTACCAGAGCCTCTATCTCCACCGGTCGTCACCGGTGCACGCCCTCGATCCACGGGCCAAGCTGCTGGGCCTGCTCGCCCTGGCCGGGCTGCCGTTCGCCTTCAACGATCCCCGCTACGTGGCGGTGGTCGGGTTGCTCGTGCTGGGGCTCTCCGCCGTCGCCGGGTGCCTGGGCAACCTGCGCCGCTTCCGCAACGTGTACCTGCTGGTGTTCGTGGTGAACGTCGTCCTGTGGCAGTTCACCATCGACGGCACCACCACGCTGTTCACGATGGGTCCGGTCACCGTCACCCGGGAGGCGCTGCTGTACGGCATCGCCGCGGCGCTGCGCTTCGTCGTCGTGCTGATGGTCGGGACCCTCTTCGTCTCCTGCACCAGCACCGAGGACGTCACCGTCGGGCTGGTGCACCTGCGGCTGCCGTACACCGTGGCGTTCGTGGTCTCCACCACGCTGCGCCTGGTGCCGGCGTTCGTCACCGCGACCGGCACGGTGATCGAGGCGCAGACGGCGCGGGGCTTCGTGGCGGACAGCCGCAATCCGGTACGCCGGGTCCGCCAGCTCCTGCCCGTGGTGGTGCCGTTGATCGTCTATGCGCTGCGACACGGGTCGATGATGTCGCTGGCGATGGAGGCCCGGGGGTTCACCGTGCGGGGCAGCCGGACCAGCTACCGCACTCCGGTGATGACCGCTCGGGACGTCGCCGTGCTGGGCGGGCTGGCGATCATCCTGGTCGGTGCGATACACCTTCGACTGTCCGGTTACGGCGTGGTGCTGCCCGGACGGCTGTGACGCCGGGGCGGGACCGTGGTGCCGCCGTTCCGGCCGGGAGGGAGCACGATGACGCCTCGCCTGATCGCCACCGACGTGGACGGGACCCTGCTACGCCCGGACGAGACGGTCTCCGCCCGCACCGGTCGTACGCTCGCCGCCGTGGCCCGCTCGGGCACGCCGTTGGCCCTGGTCACCGGCCGTCCGCCGCGCTGGCTGCGTCCGGTGCTGGCCCAGACGGCGCACCGTGGGCCGGTGGTCTGCGCGAACGGGGCGATGCTCTACGACGTACCGACACAGCGGGTGTTGCGGTCGTACCCGATGGAGGTGGAGTGCCTGCGGGCGGTCGCCGAGAACATCCGGCGCATCCTGCCGGACGCGGCGTTCGCGGCCGAGTACGGTGACGCGTTCGTCCACGAGCCCGGGTACCGGCCCCGGTGGGACATCGATCTGCCCGAGGTGAGCATCGTGGACCTGACGGTGGTGCTCGCCCGCCCGGCGGTGAAGCTCCTGGTGCGCCACGCCGAACTCGGCGCGGACGCGATGTTCGCGCTGGTGCGGCCGGCGGTCGGGGACCTCGCGGTGGTGACCCACGGCTCGGGTGACGCTCGGATGGAGATCTCCGCGGTGGGCGTCACCAAGGCCACCGCGCTGGCCGCTCTCGCCGAGGAACTCGGCATCGACCGGTCCGAGGTGATCGCCTTCGGTGACATGCCGAACGACCTGCCGATGATGGAGTGGGCGGGGCGGTCGTACGCGGTCGCGAACGCGCATCCCGACGTGCGGGCGGTCGCCGACGAGGTGGTCGGGTCCAACAGCGAGGACGGGGTGGCCGGTGTGCTGGAGCGGTGGTGGCCGGCCGATCCGCCGCCGCAGACGGTCAGTGGTCCGCGTTCCCGGTCCGCCGCCGTAGCCGCGCCAACTCGGCGGGACTGAAGCCGGAGAGCCGGCGGGCGTCGGCGTTGATCGGGTGTTTGTACGGCGCCCCGGCGTCGTTCTCCTCCAGGAGTCGGTACACCCGCTCCTCGGCCTCCTGGACGGCCTCTTCGCTGCCCAGGAGATGCCGGAGCCAGCGGTTGCCGTTGGCCACGTGGGTCACCTCGTCGGCGGTGATGTACTCGAACACCATCGCGATGTGGTCCTCGCCGTCGGCCTTGAGCCGGCGGTGCACGTTCTCCGCGCTGTCCAGCGCCGCGCCCTCACCGATCCGCTGTTCGATGATGAGCCGTTCCGCGAGGTCGCGGCCGAGAGCGAACTTGTCCCACACCTCGTACTGCACCGGCTGGTCGCCGGGGCTCAGCCCGCACTCGTGGGCGCGCTGCATGAACAGCTCGAAGTGGCGGGCCTCGTCCCGGATCTGCTTGGCGAGGTCGTAGCGCAGGCCCCACGGCGCCTCGGGGTGGTGGGCCAGGACCGCCGCGCACACCTCGGTCGCGCACAGCTCGATGCGGTACGCCATGTCGTAGAGGATCGTGCCGTACCGGCCCGGTCCGTCCGGGGGCACCGCCCGCCCCTCGCGCAGGTCGGGTTCGCGTCCGGGCCGTGTCGGGATCACCGCAAGGGGTGGGCAGGGGGTGTCCGCGACGGGTTCGGTCGGCAGCCGGGACAGGACGTCCTGCCGCAGGGTGGGCTCGTAGGGCAGCACGTCGATGCGGTGCAACACGTCGGTGAGGCACGCGACGGTGGGCTCGTCGGCGGCGCTCAGCAGTCGGGAGCGGTGCGCGAACACCTGGTCCCGCAGGTCGGGGTAGCAGACACCCACCAGTGCCGTCCGTTGCCGCTCCGGGTCGGGTATCCGGGTCAGGCGGTTGAGCAGGCGTATCCGTGCGGTGTCCGGGGTGACGCCGTCGGAGGTGCTGGTGCGCAGGGTGACGATCCGCTCGTCGATGAGCTGCGCGCTCTGGGCCAGCGCCCAGATCTCCCGGGACAGCGCCAGTTTCTGCGCGGTGGCGGGAATCCGGACCAGGACGCTCGCGGCGAGCCCCATGGTCTGCTCCATGGCGTCCCGGATGGTCGCCAGGGCCCGCCGGTTCTGGGTGAGGTCGAGTCCCGGTGGCACGAACTCCGGATCCAAGCGGGAACCTCCCCGAGCGTCCGATCCTGCCGGTCCGGCCGTGGCGGCTACGCGACGCCGTGGGCCGTCCGCATCCCTCTGAGGGCGGATCCTACAGCGCTTCGCGGGGGCCGAGGCAAGAGCAAGATATCCACGGCGGTAACTGTCGTGCCGACTTCGGACTTCGTCTACCATCGATCTTTGTCGCGGCGTTTCGGGAGAGGATGTGACGAGGTGCTCACCGATGAGGAGCGCTTTCTGTTCGACCTGCGGGGTTTCGTGGTCCTCCGCGAGGTGCTCGGTCCGGAGCAACTGGGCGAGGTCAATCGGATCATCGACGGCCAGGAGCTTCCGCCGCCCGGTGACACGTTCGCCGATCAGATCTTCTCCGGCTTCCTGAGTTGGGGACCCGCCTTCACCGACCTGCTCGACCACGAGCGGGTCTTCCCGATCGTGACCACACTGCTGAACCGGCCCCGACTGGACCGCTACTACGGCATCCGGATGCGGGCCGGCACCACCGGCCTGCCCCTGCACGGCGGGGCGCTCGAGGCCGACGGCCAGTCGGAGTTCTACCACTTCCACCACGGCCGGATGGCCAACGGTGTGATCACGGTCAGCTGGGCGCTGACCGACATGCTGGCCGGTCAGGGCGGCTTCGTGTGCATCCCGGGCAGTCACAAGAGCAACCACCCGCTGCCGAAGTCCTGGGACTACCGGGCCGAGGCGGTGCACCACGTGCCGATGGCCGCCGGTGACGTGCTGGTCTTCAACGGGGCGATGGCGCACGGCACCCATCCCTGGCACGCCGATCACGAACGTCGGTCGGTGATGTTCAAGTACGCGCCGGGGCATCTCGCGTGGAGCAAGGTCTACCTGGATTGGGCGGCCGAGCTACGGCAGTCCCTGAGTCCCCGTCAGCAGGCGCTGCTGGAGCCGCCGTACTGCTTGCCGCACCACGAGGACCCCACCGACCGCTTCGTGCGCTGACCCTCCGCTGCCGGCGCGCCCGTCATCGACCCGACGGGCGCACCACCGTCGAGAGGAACGCGATGACCGCACTGCTGCTGTCAGGGCTCGGCCCGGCCTTCATGAACGAGGGGGTGCTGCGCGGCACGCTGTTCGACCCGGACAGCGTGGACCGCCTCCGCACCGACTACTACCCCGACCTGACCCTGGCCGACCTGGGGTTCGAACGCGACGGCCGCCGACACCCGTTGCTGCGTCCGGCGCGCGGACGGGGATCCAGCTCCCTGCGGATCGACGGGCTCGACGGGATCACCGCCGCGCCCGTGCCGCACCTGACCACGGCCACGTTGGAGTCCATCCTCGACGCCGCCGCCACGGACTACGAGGCGTTCGACCTGTCCGGGGTGTGGCAGGGCGACCGGGAGCCGGTCACCCCGTCGTCCCAGGTGCACGTGGTGCTCCTGTCCACCACCTTCATCTGGGACCACCGCTCGATGTCCCGGGCGATCCGGTGGGCCGCGGACCGCTACCCCGGGGTGCCGATCGTGCTGGGCGGCCAGTACAGCAACCTCAAGTACCTGAAGATCATGGCGGCCCACCCGGAGGTCACCTGCGTGGTACGCGGCGACGCGGAGGAGGCGTTGCCGCTGCTGCTGCGGGCCGTCGCGGGCGGCGGCGACTGGCGCGACGTGCCGAACCTGGTGGTACGCACCGACGACGGTCGCATCGCGCACACCGACTTCCGGTACGTGGACATCGAGGTCCACCCCTCGCCCACCATGCGGGGGCGCCGCCCGATCGTGCCGTACGAGTCGATGCGCGGGTGCCCCTTCAGCTGCAAGTTCTGCTCGTTCCCGGCCGCCTCGCCGAAGTGGCGGTACAAGTCGGCGAAGAAGATCGCCACCGACTGGGCCGGATACGCCGAGGTCAACGGAGCCCGGCACATCAGGGCGTCCGACTCCACCTTCACCGTGCCACCGACCCGACTGCGGGAACTGTTCGACCTGCTGCCGGAGGTGGGCATCGGGTGGGAGGCGTTCGCCCGGGCCAACGCCATCCGGGACGCGGAGACGGTCGACCGGCTGCTCACCGCGCACTGCCGGTGGTTGTCGATCGGTTTCGAGTCGATGAGCGACCGGACGCTGACGCTGATGAAGAAGCAGGTGACCGCCGCCGCCAACCGCCGCGCCTTCCAGTTGCTGTCCCGCAGCGACCTGGGCTACCGCTGCTCGTTCATCCTCGGCTATCCCGGGGAGACGCCGGAAGACTTCGGCGAGACGGCCACGTTCCTGCGGGACGAGTACGCCGGTCACTTCACGCTGAGCATCTTCTCGCTCCAGGACGAGACGATGCCGGTCTGGGAGGACGCCGAGCAGCTCGGCATCGAGGTCGACGACCCGGAGGCGCCGGACTACTCCTGGCGGCACCACGGCATGGACATCCACCAGGCCCGGCAGTTGTGGCGGCAGACGCTGGAGGAGGTGCGGTGGGGCAGCGACACGGCGGTCCACCTGCTCTGGCAGAAGGACTACGAGACGCCGCTGATCCCCTGGCGTGACGCCCGGACCAACTTCCGGCTGGAGAAGCTGGTGGAGCGCCTGGCCATGCTGCCCACGGCCGAGCCGGACCCGCGTCGGGCCCGGCCGAGGATCGCGCGGATCCTCGACGAGTTGGCACGGGAAGGGGTGTCGGCGCACCCGGCCCCGGTGGCGCGCCCGGCCGGGTGAACCGGTCGCGGTACGCGCCAGCCGGGACCGGTCAGATCGCGTACCCGAGTGACCGGAGCTGGGCGCGGATGTCGACGGTGGCGGGCACCGGCTCCGGGGTGCTCCGGGCCAGCGTGTAGGCGTCCAGTAGTGCTCGCAGGTCGCGGTCGTTGGCGGTGGGATCGACGTGTGGCACCAGGTCGTCGTCGAACCGTTCGACCCAGGCCGTCTGGACCTCGTCGATGCCGGCGTAGGACTTGCGGTACCTGCGGGGAACTCGAACGAGACGGTGCCGGCCCTGATAGGCGGCCTGCCCGACCAGGACGTGGCGCAGCGGGCCCTGGGCCTCGCCGGCCCGCTGCCGTTCCTGGAAGGCGATGAACTCGCCGAGGTCGGAGGTGTACGCCTCGGCGAGGGCCTCCGCGTCGGGAGGCGGGCCACCGGTCCCCCGGGCCGCGTCGGCCAGGCTTCGCCCGTCCAGGGCGTCGTCCGGGTCCGGGCGCAGACCGGCGAGGTCGAGCACGGTGGGCACGATGTCCACGGTGCGGATCCGGTGCCGGTGCAGGCCGGCGGCGACGCCGTCACCGACCAGGACGACGGGCACCCGCAGCACCGCCTCGGCCATCGAGTTGAAGTGCCCGTTGGTGTGCTCGTCGAACTCCTCGCCGTGGTCGCTGAAGACGACCAGCAGCATGCGTCGACCGGCGGCGGCGACCCGGCGGGTGAGTCGGTCGAGGAAGGGTTCCAGCCGGGTGGTCAGGAAGTGCGCGACACCGTCCAGGTAGAGCTGCATCAGCAGGTCGTACGCGCCGGTCTCGTAGAGGTGGCCGGCGGCCCGCTTGTAGCGGAACAGCAGCTCGGCGTCCTCCGGGTCGCGGTGGCTCTCCACGAGCCGGTCGACGAACGCCGGCTTCTCCGCCGGCAGCATCGCCTCCAGTTCGTCGACCTTGTCGCGGAATGCCTGGCCGCCGAAGCGGAGGTTGTGGAAGCCGTAGGGAATGTGCACGCCGCCGAAGTGGGCCAACGCGACGCAGCCCTCGGAGGCGGCGACGGCGTCGACGAAGGCGTCGTCGTCCTCGTCGAGATAGACGTCGACGTCCCCGGTGAAGCCGAGTTCGGGGCCGAGGATGATCGGGAAGTCGACCTTCATGATGGTCTGTTTGCCGGCCCGCCTGCCGTGGGTGAAGATCGACGGTGCCCGCAGCCGGCCGTTGTAGAACTCGTGCAGGCCGTTGTGCAGGGGGTAGCGGCCGGTGAGCAGCGCGCCGTGCGCGGCGGCGGTGTAGGGGGCCGCGGTGATCGTGTTCGGGAAGAACGCGCCCCGGCCGACGAGGTCGTCGAGGACGGCGGTGGGTGGTGCCGCCAGGTCCGGGAAGCGTCGACGCCAGAGGTTCAGCGGGTTGGCGGCGATCGCGTCGCCGCGCAGCGTGTCGATCGAGACGAAGACGATGTGGTCGTACGGCTGCTCGCCCACGGTGCTCCGATCCTTCGGTCCGGCGTGCCGGGACTGGTCGACGGCATCGATAGATTCCACTATTATCATGCCGATGATCTCGATCTACAACGGTCGGCGACACCGACGTCGAGGACGTTGATGCGCGTCCTGGTGACCGGAGCGGCCGGTTTCATCGGCAGCCATCTGGTGGAGCGGCTGCTCGCGCGCGGCGACGAGGTACGCGGCGTCGACTGCCTCACCTCCGGCTATCCGCCCACGGCGAAACTGGCCAACCTGGCCGCGGTCCGCCACCACCCCCGTTTCGAGCTGACGACCGTCGACCTCGCCGGTACGCCGGCCGCTCCCCTGCTGGACGGGGTGGAGGTGGTCTTCCACCTGGCCGGTCAGCCCGGTGTGCGGACCTCCTGGGGCAACGGGTTCGGCGACTACGTGACGCACAACGTGCTCGTCACCCAGCGGGTGCTGGAAGCCGCCGCCGCGACCGACCCGGCCCCCCGCGTCGTGATGGCCTCCAGTTCCTCGGTGTACGGCGAGGGGCACCGATGGCCGACGCCGGAGGACGCACCGGCACGGCCGGTCAGCCCGTACGGCGTCACCAAGCTCGCCGCGGAGCACCTGTGCCGGGTCTACGCCGACCTGCGCCGGGTCCCCACCGTGGTGCTGCGGTACTTCACCGTCTACGGGCCCCGGCAACGACCGGACATGGCCTTGCACCGGATGTTCGACGCCCTGGCCACGGGCCGGGAGTTCCCGGTCTACGGCAGCGGCGGGCAACTGCGCGACTTCACCTACGTCGACGACGTGGTGGCCGCCACGCTGGCCGCCGGGACGCGTCCGGTGCCGCCCGGCAGCGTGCTGAACGTGGCCGGCGGGTCGGCACGGTCCCTGACCGACCTGATCGCGCTCGTCGAGGAGGTGACCGGCCGGTCCGTACCGGTGCGCGACGGCGGGGCGCCCCCGGGCGACGTGTCCCGCACCGGCGGGTGCATCGACCGGGCACGGGAGCTGTTGGGCTGGACGCCCCGGGTCGGGCTGCGCGACGGGGTGCGGGCCCAGGCGGAATGGCACCTGCGTGCCGACTGAGCCGACCGGCGTCATCGCCGACCTGCACGGGCACTCCCGGCTCTCGGACGGCTGGAACCGTCCCGCCGAGCTGGTCACCGTGCAGGCCCGCGCCGGTGTCGAGCTGGTGTCGCTGACCGACCACGACACGCTGACCGGCACCGCCGCCGCAGCGGCCCGGGCCGCCGAGCTCGGTCTGTCCTACGTGGTCGGTGTGGAGATCACGGCGGCTCCGGTGCGGCACGACAACCACCTGTTGGCGCACGGCGTACGCGCTGACGACCCCGACCTGGCCGCGTTGCTGGCCACCAACCGGCGGATCTGGCGACGGGACGCGTTGGCCGCCCGCGCGGCGCTGCGCGAGGCCGGGTTGACGGTGCCGGACAGCGCCGCGTACGACGACAGCGCCGCCCTCGTCATGCCGCACAGTGTGGCGCGTGACGTGATCCGGACCGGCCGGGCGACCCACCCGCAGGTCTGGCAGGTCATCGACGACGCGCTGGCGCGACAGCCTCCCGAGGCGTACGCGGGGATGCCGGAGCCGGTGGAGATCGCCGAGGTGGTGCACCACGCGGGCGGACTGCTGGTGTGGGCGCACCCGGGACGGTCCCGCAGCCCGGAGCGGATGCGGGCGGTGCTGCCGCTGCTCGACGCGATCGAGGTGCACACTCCCCGGCACGACAGCCACGCCACGGCCGAGTGGGCCGCGCTCTGCGCCGAGACCGGCATTCCCGCCTGCACCGGGCGCGACCACCACGGCTATCCGAGGTACCAGCCGCCGCCGGTGCCGTTGGACGCGCGCTACCTGCAACGGTTGGCGGACCGGATCGTCCGGCCGGACGGTCCGGTCCCGCCGGCGCGGTCAGCCGCTGGTGTCGACGGTCGACCCGACCAGGGTGGACCGGCGTAGCTTGCCGGTGTCCGTGTGCGGAATCGCCTCCCGAAACTCGTAGGTCAGCGGCATCTTCGCGGTGGAGAGCAGTAGCTGGCAGTGCCGTCGCAGGTCCGCCTTCGCCGGTGGTGCGGCGGCGACCGCCGGGACCACCACGGCGTGCACGGCCTGCCCGAGTACGGCGTGCGGACGGGCGGCGACGGCCACGTCCGCGACACCGGGATGTTGACGCAGTACCTCCTCCACCTCGGCCGGATAGACCTTCACCCCGCCGACGTTGATCATTTCCGCGCGCCGACCGACGATGTGCAGGTAGCCCTCCTCGTCGAGGAAGCCGGCGTCACCGAGGCTCATGAAGCCGTCGCGCTCGGGCAGGGCCGGCCCGTCGCCGAGATAGCTGGGCTGCCGGGTGAAGCGGGAGCGTAGGAAGACCTCCCCCACCTCGCCCGCCGCCGCGACGCCACCGTCCTCGCGGTAAACCCGTACCTCGCAGTCCACCGGTCGCCCGACGCTGCCCGGGTGCCGCAACCACTCGTCGCCCCGGATCCACAGCGCACCTATGCGCTCCTGACTGGAGTAGCCCTCGTAGAGGGTCTCCGGCGCAAACACCTCCATCCAGGCGCGCTTGAGCTCCGGCGGGGCGCCCGCCGAACTCTGGTGCACGCAGGTCACCGAGGAGACGTCGACCTCGCGCAGTGCCGGCACAGCCAGCAGCCGACGCATCAGGCTGGGCACGATGATGAAGTAGTTGACCCGGAATCGCTCGATCAGTTCGGGGATCCGGGCCGGCACCACCTGCGGCACCAGCACCACCGTGTGGCCGAGCGCCAGGCCGTGGTAGAGCTTGGTGAACCCCGCGTGGTGCAGCGGGATCATGGCGAGCTGGACCTGCCCGACGTCCAGGCCCACCGCCCGGTCCCCGGCCGACGGGAAGTCCTCGGCGGCGTACACCCAGTCGGGTCGGCGCAGGATGATCCGGGGACGTCCGGTGCTGCCGCCGGTGGCGTGTGCGGAGCGTGGGGTGCCGGCGGGGAACGCCGCGGGGTCGACCTGCGGTGCCGTCCACAGCTCCGCCGCCGGGACGGTGGTCACCGCGTCGTGCGGTGCGGTGGCCACGACCACGGCCGGGTGAGCGGTGTCGAGCAGGACGGCGAACTCCCGTTCGGTCGACTCGGGGTCCAGCGGTAGTACGGTGGCGCTCAGCTTCCAGGCGGCCAGGGTGGCCACCACATGCTCCAGGCCCATCGGCAGGCGTACCGCGACGAGCACGCCGGGGCCCACTCCGGCGGCTGCCAGTCGACCGGCCGCCGCGTCGCTGGTCCGGTCCAGGTCGCCCCAGGTCAGCGAAGGGGTCCCGACGGCGTCCGGCACGGTGACCGCCGTTCGCTCGGGATGCCGGGCGGCCAGCTCCCTGATCCGGTCGCCGATGCGGATCGTCGGGGCCGTCGTTGACAGCTTCTCGGAATGGATCATAGGGTCAATCATATCGAGATCTGTCTTTCGCAAAGACCTCCGAGCCCGGTCCGGGCCGAGCCGCCCACGGCCCTGCGGCCGGTCCGCCTCGATGTCAGGGAGTCCTGAATGCGGGTGCAGGAAGCGATCGCCGCCTCGGTCCACCGGCTCGGGGTTCGGCACGTCTTCGGCCTGATGGGCCGGGGCAACATGGGCTTCCTGCTCGACATGGTGCACCGGCACGGGATCGGCTACATCGGTGCGCGGCACGAGACGAACGCGGTCACCATGGCCGACGCGTACGCGCGCAGCACCGGTCGGCTCGGTGTCGCGACGGTCAGTGTCGGTCCGGCCTTCAGCAACGCGCTGACCGGGATCCTGGAGAGCGCACGGGGCCAGACGCCGCTGTTGCTGTTCGCCGGGGACACCGTCACCACGCACGGGGACTACGGGCAGTTCCTGGCTCAGGCGCCGCTGCTCGACGCGGCCGGGGTCGCCCACCGTCGGCTCGACGCGCCGCACCGGATCGGCCCGGAGATCGCCGAGGCGGCCCGGCGTGCCGTGCACGAGCGTCGGCCGGTGGTGTTGACGGTGCCGCTGGACGTGCAACGCCAGCCGGTCGAGACGTTGGTCGAACCGGTCGGGCCGCCCGAGCCGGCACCGCACCCGCTCCCGGACGCCGCCGCCCTGGACGCCGCGGTGGAGGTGATCCGGCGTAGCCGTCGACCGGTGCTGGTCGCGGGCCGTGGCGCGCTCGCGCCGCAGGCCCGGGCGGCGCTGATCGAGCTGGCCGAGCGGGCCGGCGCGGTGCTCGGCACGACCCTGCACGCCGACGGGCTGTTCGCCGGTGAGCCGTGGAACGTGGGACTGCTCGGCGCGCACTGCACCGCGTACGCCGCCGAGCTGAGTGCGACGGCGGACACGATCATCGCGTTCGGCACCGGGCTGGACCGGTACACCACCCGGGGCGGGCACCTCTTCCCGCAGGTGCGGGAGATCGTGCACTGCGAGCTGGATCCCCGGCGTAGCGCCTCGGCTCCGGTCACCGTCCGGCTGACCGGGGACACCACTGCCACCGCCCGATCCCTCGCCGCCGAACTGCGGCGCGGCGGACACCGGGCCACCGGGTTCCGGACCGGCCCGTGGGACCCGCCGCCGCCGTCCCCGGCACCCGCGACCGGCGCGCCGGCACCCGGCTTCGTCGACCTCACCGAGTTGCTGTCCACACTGGACGCCTGGCTGCCGGCGCACCGCTCGGTGGTGCAGGAGAGCAGCCACGCGGCCGGGAACGCGGTGGGTCACCTGCGGGTGGCCGCGCCCCGGGCACGGGTCAGCACGTTCGACTTCGAGTCGATCGGGTTGGGTCTGGCGACCGCCGTCGGCACCGCCGTGGGCCGTCCCGACGCCCCCACGGTCGCCGCCGTCGGTGACGGCGGCGCGCTGATGGCCCTCGGCGAGCTGGAGACGGCGGTCCGCCACCGGTTGCCGATCCTGCTGCTGGTGCTCAACGACAGCGCCTACGGCGCGGAGGCACGGGAGTTGGAGATGCGCGGCCTGCCCATCACCGACGCGCTCTTCCCGACCACCGACTTCGCCGCCGTCGGCCGGGCGTTGGGGGCGGCCGGGACGGTGGTCCGGGACGTCTCCGACCTGGTGGCGATCCGGGACTGGATCGCCCGCCCGGAGGGGCCGTACGTCCTGGACTGCCGGCTCGACCCGACCCTGGTCTCCGGCTGGTTCCAGCTCGCCATCGCCTCGCCCGACGGTTACCTGCGCAAGCCCCGGTGGCAGCCATGACGAGACGACGGCCGGCACCGGTCGGGCAGGAGGGACGAGACACATGATCGTCATCATCGGAGCCGGACCGGCCGGTCTGTCAGCGGCCTATCACCTCGGCGACGAGGAGTACACCGTCCTGGAGTCGGAGGACGAGCCGGGTGGCCTCTGTCGCTCCTTCGACCTGGGGGGCGCCACCTTCGACCTCGGTGGGCACGCCTTCTTCACCAAGCACGACTACGTCCGGGACCTGGTCGAGCAACTCTGCGAGCCGGGGGTGTTCGCGCAGCCCCGCGAGGCGTGGGTGCACAGCCACGACACCTTCGTCCGGTACCCCTTCCAGAGCCACCTGCACGGGCTACCGTCGGAGGTGGTGGAGGAGTGCCTGGTGGGCCTCTACGAGGCCGCCCGTCGGCAACCGCTCGCCGCGCCACCGGCGAACCTACGGGAGTGGATCGAGCTGACCTTCGGGCCCGGTATCGCGGCCCGCTTCCTGCTGCCCTACAACGAGAAGCTGTGGGCCTTTCCGCTGACGGACATCGCGCCGGGCTGGACCAGCAACCGGGTGGTCACTCCGGACGTGGCGGCGATCGTCGGCGGGGCGCTGCGCCCGGACCGCTTCTCCGACTTCCCGAACGCCGTCGTGCGGTATCCCGCCACCGGCGGCTTCGCCAACCTCTACCAGGGCTTCCTGCGTACGGTCGGCGACCGGATCCGGCGGCATGACGTCGTGGAGGTCCGCCCCGGGGAGTCGACGGTACGGGTCGAGGGTGGCGCCACGATCGGCTACGACCACCTCGTCTCCACCATGCCGCTGGACGAGTTGGTGCGGCGTACCGACGGTCTCGACGACTGCTGCCGGGACGCCGCGAACGAACTGCGCCACAACAGCCTCTATCTGGTGAACCTGGTCTTCGACCGGCCGGCCATGACCGAGATGCAGCGGGTGTACTGCGCCGATCCCGACATCCCGTTCCACAAGCTGGTGCTCAACTCGAACTCCAACCCCGAGCTGCGCGCACGCTCGTGCTTCGGCATCCAGGCCGAGGTGAGCTTCTCCGCGCACAAACGGGTCGACCCGGAGGGCCTGTCGGAGCGGGTGCTTGCCGCGCTACGGCGGATCGGCATCGCCGGGGCCGACGACCAGGTCAGCGCCGCGAGTGTGGTCACCGTGCCTCGGGCGTACCCGGTGCAGACGTCGGCGACCGTCGAGGCGCGCGCGCATCTGCTGGCGGAGTTCCAGCAGCGTCGGATCCACTGTGCGGGCCGGTTCGGCGAGTGGCTCTATATCAACTCGGACGACGCGGTGCTGCGCGGCCGGGCCCGGGCCGAGGAGATCCTGGCGCACCGGGCCGGCAGCTCAGTCGACTGACTCCGCCGGGGGCAGCCCCAGCACCGCGGTCATCCACGGCAGCGCGACCTGGAGTTGGCGCAGCTGGAACTCGCGGACCAGCGGCAGCTTCGGCAGGAACGGCAGACCGGCCCGGCTGGCGAAGAAGCCGGTGACCAGGGTGACCACCCTCGGGTCGGGTTCGGTGAGCACCTCTGCGGGCTGCGGCCCGCCTTCCAGGGTGAGACTGGGCAGCCAGAATGCGAGGTCGAACTGCGGATTGCCGAGGGCGGCATGATTCCAGTCGAACAGCACCGGTTGGCTGCCGCGAAAACAGAGGTTGTCACTGCGGACGTCGAGGTGGGTGACCGAGTCGCCGTCCATGCCGGTGAAGTCGGCGGCGTCGAGAATGGTGGGCAGGCACTTGTCCAGCCACTGCGGGGAACAGACCCGCAACGCCAGGAACTGCGCCGGGTCGCGGGCGATCTCGGGCCAGCCGCCCTGGCCGTACTGGGTGTGCGAGGCGGGGACCAGACCGTCGATGGCGGGGCGGGCCGCCAGGTCACCGAGCGTGTCCCGGACCGCCCGGAGCTGCTCGGGAGACCAGGGCGGCGGCCAGGTCGAGTCGGAGAGGTCCTCCAGCACGAGTACGGGCAGCTCACCGTCGTCGTACCAGCCGAGCAGCTCCGGCATGAACGGCGCGTGCAACTGCCGGTAGACGGCGTGCTCGCGGCGCAGCCAGATCGCGCCGGGCTCGTCGTCGGCGTGTTTGACGAAGACGGTGCGGCCGTCGTCGAGCCGGGCGAGCCACCGTCGGTTGTTGGAATATCCACGCCGGACGCGGACCGCATCCACCACCCGTTGCCCGGTCGCGTGGGCGATCCGTTCCGCCTCGTCGATCGCGATCACCGCGTCCGCCTGCATCGAGTCACGATAACAGAGGGCGTGATCAACCAATTCACGCCGGTCACCCACGACCGGGAACGACGATCAATGGGTATTGCCCGCTCGACGGCCACCCCATATCGTCTGGCAATGCTGACTCGACCGGGCCGATCCGCTGTCACGACGGATGTTCACGGCCGGGTCGACGCGCGGTGATCAGGGCGGAGGGGCTCTCCAAGACGTTCCGGCGGTACGAGCGCGAGCCGGGCGTGCTGGGCAGTCTACGGACCCTGTTCAGCCGGCGTCACACCACCGTGACCGCGGTGGACGAGGTCTCCTTCGAGGTGTCAGCCGGAACCCGGGTGGCGTACCTCGGGGCGAACGGTGCCGGCAAGTCCACCACGGTCAAGCTGCTGACCGGCGTGACGACCCCGACCAGCGGGCGGTGCACGGTCGACGGGATCGAGCCGTACCGCGAGCGGGTCCGCAACAGCGGCAACATCGGTGTCGTGTTCGGCCATCGCAGCCAACTGTGGTGGGACCTGTCGGTGCCGGACTCCTTCCGGATCCTCAAGCACATCTACGACATCGACGAGGCCGCCTACCGGCGCAACCTGTCGCTGTTCCGGGACGTGCTCGACATCGATGCGCTGGGCAACACCCCGATCCGGGAGCTCAGCCTCGGTCAGCGGATGCGCGCGGAGATCGCCGCCAGCCTGCTGCACACCCCCGCCGTGGTCTTCTGGGACGAACCCACGATCGGTCTGGACCTGGTGCTCAAGGAGGCCGTCCGGGCCCTGGCCAACCAGATCAACCGGGAACACGGCACGACGATCTTCCTCACCAGCCACGACATCAGTGACATCTCCGCCATCTGCGACCAGGTACTGGTGGTCGACCAGGGCCGGATCGTGCACCAGGGCACGCTCGCGGCGCTGCTGCGGACGGCCCGCCATCGGGCGGTGCACTTCGACCACCGGGGAGACGAGTCGCCGGGACAGGTGGCGGCCCGGATCGAGGAGGCGCTGACCGGCACCAGCGTCTCCATCGACGACCAGCGGCGGGTGACGATCAGCTTTCCCGTCGACCGGCTCACCGCCCGGGAGGTACTCACCTGGGTGCTGCACCGCTTCGACGTGACCGACTGTTTCGCGCCGGAGCCGGACCTGCAGACGGTGCTGCGGGAGATCTACGGTGGTCGCCAGCCGGCGCGGAGCACGGCTGAATGACGGTCGGCGTCCCCTCCCTGCGTCTGCGCCGCTACCTGCCGTTCGCGGTGAGCGGCCTGCAGGCGACCCTGCAGTACCGTGCGAGCTTCTTCGTCAGCCTCGCCACCACGGCGACCAGCACCGCCGTGGTGGTCTTCCTGTGGCGTGCGGTCTACGCGTCCAGCCCCGACACGGGCCCCGGCGGCTTCGGGATCGAGGGCATCACCACCTATCTGATCGCCGCCCAGGTGCTCGGTGTGCTGCACGCCAACCAGGTCGACAGCGAGATCGGGCAGGACATCCTACGCGGTGACATCGCCGTCGCGCTGATCCGTCCGGTCAGCTACCCAGTGATGCGGATCTTCACCGCCCTGCCGGTGCTGATCACGAATCTGCTGATGGTGGGCCTGCCCACGTTGTTGATCTTTGCGGTGCTCTTCCCCCTACAGTCCCCGGCCCCGGTGGACCTGCTGCTGTTCCTGGCTGCGGTGCCGTCCTCGGTGGTCATCGCGTTCAGCCTCAACATGCTGGTCGGGCTCTGCGGCATCGTCACCACCAACATCTGGGGCATCCGCATCGTCAAGGAGAGCGTCGTGGTGTTCTTCGCCGGTCAGCTCGTACCACTCGACCTGATGCCGGCACCGCTGGCCGCCGTCGCCTCGGTCCTGCCCTTCCAGTCCATGGTGTACGCGCCGGTCCGCCTGCTCACCGGCCGGTACGACGGCGCGCCCGACGCGGCGGCCATCCTGGCCGGGCAGGTGGGCTGGGCGGTGCTGCTCGCCGGCGCGTGCGCGCTGCTGTGGCGGGTGTTCGTCCGACGCGTACAGGTGCTCGGCGGATGACCCGCCCCGGTCGCGCGCCGCGCCGTTCCCCGCTGCGCTACGCGCGGCTGACCTGGTTCCTCGGCGGGGTCAGCCTCCGGCGACTGGTGGCGTACCGCACCGACTTCCTGCTCGGCGGCGTCGGTTTCCTGCTCCGGGTCGGCGTCCAGGTCCTGCTGATCGGCAGCATCTTCCAGTTGGTGCCCACGGTCGGCGGTTGGTCCCTGGACAGGGTGCTGTTCCTGCTCGGCTTCGCGCTGCTGCCGCGCGGGCTCGACCGGCTCTTCACCGACTACCTGTGGGTGGTCGCCTGGCAGCTGATCCGCAGTGGCGACTTCTACCGGCACCTCATCCGGCCGGTGAACCCGCTGTTCAGCGTCCTGTCGGAGCGCTTCTTCTGGCCCGACGCGCTCGGTGAGCTGCTGGTCGGGTTCGCGCTGCTCGGGTACGCGGGCCGGCGGCTGGGCCTGGACGTCGACGCCGAGATGGTCCTGGTCGGTGCCGGTCTGGTCGTCTGCGGCACGCTGATCTACACCGGGATCAAGCTCGTCTTCGCCTCGATCGCCTTCTGGACGATCACCAGCCAACCCGCGATGCACGCCGCCAACCAGCTCTCCGAGTTCGCCGCGTTCCCGCTGGAGATCTACCCGGGCGTGCTGCGGTCCGTGCTGACGTGGGTGCTGCCGTTCGCGTTCACCGCGTACATCCCGGTGGAGTTCCTGCTCGGCGGCGACGGCCGGTTGGTGTGGCTCACCCCGCTGGTGGCGGCGGGCGCGCTGGGCGTCGGTTACGGCATCTGGAGCATGGGCATCCACCGGTACGAGATGACCGGTAGCTGAGAGGAGAGGCAACGGCATGAGAAGACAGCTACCGCTCGGTGAGCCGCTGGCGCGGGGCTACCAGTTCTATGCCTTCCCGTTGGCGATCCTGGCCACCGAGGCACGGGCCCGGGACTGGATCCTGAGCAACTACATCCACGTCGCCTTCGACCCCAAGGCGCCGGACTCACCGGTGCCGTTCGGCTTCTATCTCTATGACCACGCGATCAGTCCGTGGCTGGAGGTGGTCCGGACCAGCCGCGAGTGGGTCGCCTGCGTCGGCGGGGACATCGTCGCGCTCTGCCGCGACTCCATCGGCGCCGGCTACTACCCCTATCTCAACCTGGACGAGCACCACCTGCCCGGCCGGGCGCCCTACCAGCAGTGGCACCAGACCCACGACGTGCTGCTCAGCGGCGTCGACGACGACGAGGGCACCTTCACCGTCTACGGCTACACGGCCAACGGGTCGCTGCGGACCACCACGGTCGGGCAGGACGACGTCGCCCGCGCGTACGCGAGCCTGGACGAGGTGGAGAACGACTGCTTCCAGGTCTACTTCTACCGGTTACGACCGGACGCCAGCTATCGGATGCGGCTGCACGTGGTGGGCGGCGCGTTCGAGGAGTACCTGTCCGGCGCCAATCCGAGCAGCCGGGTCGACATGCTCCAGGAGGAGTGGGACCGGGCGTACGGTGTCGACTCCTACGCGCCGATCCGGGGATATCTGCGCGACTACCTCACCGGCGATGCGGCGTACGACATCCGGTACCTGCACGTGTTGTGGGAGCACAAGCGGCTGATGACGGAGCGGTTCGTCCGCCTGGCCGAACTCGCCCCGGCACTGGCCCCGCTGGTGGACGACTGCCGTGCGATGCAGACCGACGCGGTGGCGTTGCGCAACGGGATGCTGTGGCACGAGCAGAAGGGACGGTCCTCCCGGTTCGACGAGGAGGCCATGCCGCGCCTGGAGCGGATCTTCGACACCGAGGTGCGGGTGCTGCGGCAGGCCGTCGAGGAAATCCGGCGCCATCGGACGCGGCAGTCGGACACGGATCACCGGCACAGCCGCGAGGGCATGCCGGCGGGAGCGAGAGGGGGTGACAGGGCGTGAGCATGGACGCGGTGTGCACGGTGGTCCTGCGGATGCCGGCGCTGCGGCCGGACGACCACCTCCGGTTGCGGATCGTCGGCGGCGACACGCAGGACTTCCGGTACGACGAGCCGTCCGGAGAATGGACGACCACGCTCGATCCGGCGGCGCATCCCGACGGCGTCGACGTCGTCGTCGTTCTCGGCGGTGACCCCCAGCTCGACGGGCCGCTGCACCTGACCGCCGCCGACCTGACCGCCCCGACCTGCCGCCTCGACGGGCGGGTCCACTTCGCACGGCACCACGACATCCTCGTCGGCGAGACGCACGTCGCCCGGCACTTCTTCCCCGGCGACCCGGACTCCGACCAGCGCTACGACGTCATCGTCGTCGGCTCCGGCGCCGGCGGCGGCACCCTGGCGTACCAACTCGCCGAGACGTCGTGGCGGGGCGGCCGACCACCGCGCGTCCTGCTGTTGGAGGCCGGCAGCTATCTGTTCGGTACGCACACCGGCAACCTGGCCCGGTACCAACCGGTCGGTCCCGACGTGTACCCCAACATCTTTCACCACTGGGGTGCCTTCGGGCGACGCCGCTGGCGGGCTGCCGACGCCGAGAGCGCCAGGGCGCGGATCGCCCAGGGCTTCAACCTCGGCGGCCGGACCCTCTTCTGGGGAGCCTCGGCACCCCGGATGCACCGCTGGGAGTTCCGCGACTGGCCGGAGACGGTCCGCGACGAGCTGTGCGACGTCTGGTACGACCGCGCGGAGCAACTGACCCGCGTCACTCCCCTGGTCCCGTCGTCCTACCAGACGATGGTCAAGGCGAGGCTGCGGGAGTTGCCCGCGTTGGCCGAGTTCCGGCACTTCGATCCGCCGATGGCGATCGAGTACTACGGCCCGGTCCCCGGGGCGGTGCCTGCGGGTATCTGGTCGGCGGCCGAACTGCTGCTCAGCCGGGCCATGCAGGACGATCGCTTCGGCAACCTGCGGGTCCACCTGAACCACGAGGTGGTCGGGGTCGAGCGGGCGGCGGGCGAGGTCACCGGCGTGGTCGCGTACGACCACCTGACCGGCCGGGACCGCACCTACCGACTGGCCGACGACGGCGTGGTGGTGCTGGCCGCCGGCACGGTCGGCACTGCCGCCGTCGCGCAGTCGTCCGGCCTCGCCGAGGACAATCCGCTGGTCGGGCGCGGCATCACCGACCACCCGATCCACGTGGTCAAGTTCTGGGTGCGGCAGGGCGGGGACTGGTACAGCCGCTTCGACTCCAGCAAGACCGTCTCCCGGCAACTCACCGACGTCACCGACACCGACCCCGCGCATCCGTACAGCGTCACGCTGGACCTGGGTGCGAACCTCAACCAGTTCCGCTTCGTCAACGCCCTGGAGTTCACCAGCGCGAACCTGGCCACCGTCGACGGGAAGATGCCGGGCGAGCTGGTGTTCATGGTCGAGGCGCCGCTGGTCGAGCAGAACGCCGTCACCCGGACCGAGACCCGGCCGGACGGCGTGAAGCCCGCCGCGCTGCCCACCATCCGCATCCATCCCAGCCCGCGCGCCCACCAGGTCCAGGACACCCTCGACAAGATCACCGCCGACGTCGTGTCCGCCTTCGGCGGCGAGGTGTACGAGCAGCTCTGGGCTCCGCTCGGCGGCGTATCGCACGAGGTCGGCACCATGCGGATGGGTCGCGGCACACCGGGCCGGGAGCGGCCGGGGGTGGTCGACGAGGACCTGCGTGTCGTCGGCCACCGCAACCTGTACGTCTGCGACCTGTCCGTCTTTCCCAACTCACCGGCGGCCAACCCGACGCTGACGTTGGCGGCGCTGGCCCTGCGCCTCGCCGCCCACCTCAGCACCTGACGGCACCCCGCGGGAAAGGCTTACTGCTCCGGGGCCGAGGTCACGACCTCGCGTAGCCCGTGCAAAAGCCGGTCGATGTGCTCGGCGGTCGTGCCGATGCCGATACTGGCCCGGATCGCGTACCCGTCGGTCGGACGGCCGAGCCGCTCGGCCGCGCCGGCCAGCAGCTTCCGGGTGAGCGGGTGGGCGCAGAACAAGCCGTCGCGTACGCCGATCCCGTGCTCGGCGGAGAGCCGGTGGGTGATGTCGGTCGCCTGCCGGTCGGCGACGGTGAAGCTGACGATGCCGACCCGGTCGTGGTCGGCGTCGAACGTGCGCAGCTCCGCCACCTGGGGCAGGGCGCCGAGCCCGTCGCGCAGCCGGGTCAGCAGCTCCTGCTCGTGGCGGGCGAGTACGTCCGGCGCGGCGGCGGAGATCGTGGCGCATGCGGCGGCGAGCGCCACCGCGCCCAGCAGGTTCGGTGTGCCGGCCTCGTGGCGAGCCGGGCCGGTCTGCCACTGCACCTCGGCGGGCTCGTCGCCGACGTGTCTGGTGGCTCCGCCACCGGACAGGTACGGGTCGGCGGCGTCGAGCCAGTCGGCGCGGCCGGCGAGGACTCCCGCGCCGAACGGCGCGTACAGCTTGTGCCCGGACAGCGCCAGGTAGTCGATGTCGGCGTCGGCCATGGAGACCGCGCGGTGCGGGGCCAACTGGGCGGCGTCGACGACGATCCGCGCGCCGTGCCGATGCGCGATCTCCGCGATCTCGGCTATCGGCCAGACCTCTCCGGTGACGTTGGACGCGCCGGTGACCGCCACCAGCACCGGCCGCCCGCTGCCCAGGTCGGCCAGTGCACGGGTCAGCTCGGACGTCACCTCGGGCAGGTCGGTGGGCACCGGCAGTCGGTGCACGTTCGGCCAGGCGAGGAGGTTCGCGTGGTGTTCGCCGGCCCAGTGACCACGGTGGTGTGCGGTGGCAGGGCCCGGGCGAGCAGGTTCATCGCGTCGGTGGTGTTCCGGGTGAAGATCACGTGGTCGTCCGGCCGGATGTCGAGGAAGTCCGCGACGGTCTGGCGGGACTGCTCGTATGCCAGCGTGCATCGGCGCGAGGCGGCGCCGGCGCCCCGGTGCACGCTGGCGTACCAGGGCAACAGTTCGGTGACCGCGGCGGCGACCGCGGTGAGGCAGGGTGCGGTGGCGGCGTAGTCGAGGTTGGCGTACGCGACGGTGGTGCCGTCGGAGAGCCGGACGGGAAGGTCGTCGCCGAGCACGGCAGGAGCGATCGTGGGCACACTGGTCCTTCGTGACGGTGGACCCGTGTGGGTCCGCGCTTGCCGCCGGCGATCGCCGACGGCCTGGTCCTCACCCGGAGGCACCCCACCGCGGATGTACGAGGGTTGCCGGTCAGCAGGCCGGGGCCTTGACGCTGACACTCATGACCGCTGCCGATGCTGCCACACCGGCGAGCGCCTCCGCCAGAGCGCTTCGCGCACCCGGCACGTCCCTGTTCGTACGACACCGGACGGTCCACTGAGTCGTCCCTCCCGGCGCGGTGTGGCAGGTGTGCGGGAGGGACCGGATAGCCTGCCTGCGGTGTCCGGCGACCGCGTGACCGGAGGAGTCGATGCTTCGATGACGGCAGAGCGGCCGGTGCCGACCCAGGAGGACGTGCTCGGGTACTTCGACACGCTGTCGAACTGGGGTCGGTGGGGCGACGACGACGAACTCGGCACGCTCAACCACATCATCGACGACGTCCGGTTGGCGGCGGCGCGGGCCGTACGCCACGGCCGGAGCGTGTCGTGCGCGTGGGAGGTCGCCGTGCCGGGAGAGATGGAGCGGTCGACGACGGCGTGCCCGTGCGCCGCCGACATGCCGGGTGCCGAGAACATGCCGCCCGCCTTCCACGCCGACCGGCGCTGGGGCTTCTCGTCCGAGCGGCTCAGCCTCTCGTTCCACGGCAACACCGTCACCCACCTCGACTCGCCGTGTCACATCTTCTGGGACGGCGTGATGTACAACGGGCGGTCGCACGCGTTGGTGGACGCCGCGACGGGGTCGGCGTGGGCGGCCGTCACGGCGGCGGCGAACGGGATCGTCACCCGTGGTGTCCTGCTCGACGTGGCGAGGGCCCGGGACGTGCCATCGTGGGAGCCGGGGCAGGTCGTGTTCCCCGAGGATCTCGAGGAGGCCGAGCGCCGGCAGGGCGTACGGGTGGGGTCCGGCGACGCGGTGCTGTTGCGGACCGGCCGTGGCCGGGTCCGCCACGAGGGCGGTACGGCCGGCGGTGTCACCCAGGCCGGCTGGCACGCGTCCTGCCTGCCGTGGCTGCACGAGCGCCAGGTCGCACTGATCGGCGCGGACACTCCGCAGGATGTCCAGCCGTCGGGATACGACGACGTCTTGATGCCGGTGCACGCCGTGAGCCTCGTCGCGATGGGTCTGTGGTTGCTCGACAACTGCGACCTGGAGGCGTGCGCGACGACCGCCGCCGACCTCGGTCAGTGGGACTTCCAGCTCGCCGTCGCGCCGATCCGCCTGGCCGGGACGTCCGGCAGCCCGGTCAACCCGATCGCCACGTTCTGACCGCAGCGGGCCTGGCCTCGACCGGCTCGTGTGCGGGTCGCGGCACGGGACAAGACGCGAATCCGACGCGGTGTCCGCACGGTTGCAGCGTCCCGAGCAGCAGGGGCAGACGCGGCACCGGCACGGCCGAGGCGGCGTTGCCGGCCGACTCGGGCAGCACCCGGTTCGGGGTCGGCCCGATGGGGGTGGCCGTCGGGAACGCGACCGCCACCCACCGGATCACCATCACCCGTGACGGCGTCCCGGCCGAGGACCAGTTCGACTACCAGCCGGTGGTCAAGCGGCTGCCGAACGCGTTGTGGGGTGGCCGGCTCACCCCGTCGCCGACCGACCCGGCGCTGACGCCGGATCTGCTGACCGGGTACACCATCACACCCCGCCCGACGGCGACGCCCGAGCCGGCGTGGCTGGACCGGAGCGCGGTGCAGGCCGACACGGCCCTGTTCGAGGTCTCCGACGCGATCCGGCTGCGTGCCCCGGCGGCGGTGGCGGATCTCGACGGCAGCGACGCCGAACGCGCGAAGCTGATCGTCGGCAGCATGACGGCGCCCACCGTGACTGCTGCCCGGGCCGGACTGCTGACGGACCTGCTGCCCGACGCGTCGGTCGACCTGACCGGCTTCGACATCAGCCAGTTCCACGAGATCCCCCGGGTGGCCGCTCATGTCTGACAACACCGTCACGTTCGCCGCGCACCGCCGCCCGGCGCTGGAGGCCGGCGACTACGACATCACCGTGACCCAGGCGGTCGCGGTCGGCTCCGCGACGGAGTCGTTCGGCACCAGCCGCCGGTTCAGCGTCGGCGGCGACCGGTTCGCCCTGCCACCGACCGCGATCCGCGCGGTCTTCCCGCCCGACGGCAGCCTGGGCGATCACGGCAACGTGCTGCCGCACGTGGTGCTCGACCGACCGTCGCTGCCCTGGGAACGCGATCCGGGCGGGGGCGGCGACGACCGTCCGCCGTGGTTGGCGCTGCTGCTCTTCGACGAGGACGAGAAGCCGCAGCCACGGACCACCACGGTGGGGGCGCTGACCCGGGAGGGCAGACTGCCCGAGCAGGCGACCGTCCTGGAGCGACACGACTCCGCCGACGACCCGGTGACCGTGATCGACGTACCCGCCGCTCTGCTGACCAGCCTGATGCCCGCGTACGCCGAGCTGCGGCTGCTGGCCCACGTCCGGGGTGGCACCGGGTCGGATGCCGACCCCGACGCGGCGGTGGTCGTCGGCAACCGACTGCCCGGCGCCGGTACGACCAGCACGGTGCACCTGGTGTCGCTGGAACACCGGTTCCGGGCCGACGGACTCGGTGCCCCCGGGCTCGACCTGCCGCATCCGGGCAGGGGTGGCACCGGCGGTTCCACCGTGCCGCTGGTGAGCCTGGCCAGTTGGCGGTTCGCCTGCGTCAGCGCCGACCACTCGTTTCCCGGGCTGGTGCGGGATCTGGCCTCCGACGGCGGCGACCTGCGGTTGCCCGACGTGGGCAACGCGACCGCGAACGGGTTCCTGGCCCAGGGGCTGGTGCCGCTGCGGCACCGGCTGCGCCAGGGTGGCCGCAGCATCGGCTGGTACCGGGGACCGTTGAGCACCGGGGCGACCGACGGAGAGCCGGTCACCCCGGCCCGCAGCGCGGACGCCTTGCTGAGGCTGCACACCGACGTCGGCATGTTCGACGTCAGCCACGCCGCGGCGTGGCAGCTCGGTCGCCTGCTCGCGCTGCGCAGCACCGACATCAGCAGCAGCCTCTACGCCTGGCGGCGTCGCCGGGACATCGCCGCCAAGCAGACCGTTCCGGTCGACTACCCGCTGGCCGTCCCGGCGGCGGACACCGACATGCCGGAGGGCCTGCTCACCTGGCTGCGCAACCTCGCGCAACTGGACGGTGTGCCCCTGCCCTATCTGCTGCCCGACGAGAAGCTGCTCCCGGTGGAGAGCATCCGCTTCGTCGGTCTCGACCAACGCTGGATCCGTCACCTCGTCGACGGCGCGACCAGCATCGGGCGGCTCGGTCCGGCCGACGCGCAGCGGGACGCCGACGATCCGCCGCCGCTGGAGTATCCGACGGTCACCGGGGCGCTGATCCGGTCGGCCATCGTGCCCGGCTACCCGGGGCTGCTCGTCGACGCGTACGCCGACCCGGCCGGCACCCGGGGGTTGACGCCCTGGCGCACCGCACGGCTGACGCCGGACATCCTGCTCTGCCTCTTTGAGGGAGAGCTTGCCCGGCTGGACCTGCACCAGCCGCCGGAGGGTCAGCACCTCGCCGTCGAGCAGCTCAGCGAAGGCACGATCGGCAAGACGCTGCGAGCCCTGGGTGGCGTGACGGCCACCCCGACGCCGGTCGGTCCGCTGCCGTTGGGCGCGCTGCGGACCGTACCGGTGGCCGGGTTGGGTGCGGCGATCGCCGACGCGCTCGGGGACGACCCCACCGAACTCGGCTCGGACGATCTCGCGTTGCAACTCACCGAGACCGCCGAGCGGGTGACCTTCCTGCGCAGCTGAGCCGGGCGGCCCCACCTCGGCAGTGCCGCCCGGCACGCGGCCGGCGGCGCGCTGACCTCAGCGCACCGCCGGACTGCACGGGTATCGCGAACAGCATGGACCGGTCAGCGCGTGGTGGCGCGGGCCGCCGTGTCGATCAGGTCGGCCACCGGCTTCGGCTGCGAGACCGTGACCGCGTGCGAGGCCGTGATCTCGACGGTGTGCGACCCGGCCCGCCTGGCCATGAAGCGCATCGAGTCGGCGGGGATGGCCAGGTCCTGCGTGGTCACCATGAACCAGGACCGGATGGACTTCCACGCCGTCCGGGTGGCGGTGTCGTCGAGCGCGGCACTGGTGATCGGTCGTTGGGTGACGGCCATCAGGTCGGTGACCTTCTGTGGGACGTCGGCCGCGAACACCCGCCGGAACTGGTCCTGCTTGATGTAGAGGTCGGTGCCCGTGCCAGCGCCGGGGATCGACACCGGCACGGAGTCCAGGGCCGGGCCCAGTTGTCCGCCGGGGAACTTCGCGGCCAGAGCCGAGGTGCTCTCCCCCTGCTCCGGGGCGAAGCTCGCGATGTAGACCAGTGCCTTGACGTCGGTGTCGCCGTCGGCGGCCTCGCTCATCACCGATCCGCCGTAGGAGTGACCGGCCAGCACGATCGGGCCCCGCACGCTCTCCAGCACGCTGCGCAGGTGTTCGGCGTCGGCGTGCAGGCCGCGCAGCGGATTCGGGGCGGCGACCACCGGATAGCCGTCCCGTTTCAGGTGCGTGATGACGCCGTTCCAGCTCGACGAGTCGGCGAACGCGCCGTGGACCAGCACCACCGTGGGCTTGGCCCAGGGTCGGTGCCCCGCCACCGCCTGCGCGGAGCCGGCGACCAGCGCGGCCACCGCCACACCGGCGGCGACGGCCGTCCACGGAGCGATGCGCCTGGACAGGAACGGAAGGTTGATCTTCATGGGTGGATCCTCTCGATCGGGAGCGGCCCGAGCGGGCCGGGTCTCGGGTACGGACGGAGTGGTCAGACGGAAGCGGCGGCGCGGAGGATGACGTCGGCCACCGCCTGCGGCTGCGACGCCGGAAGCGCGTGCGAGGCGCCGGCCACCTCCACGGCCTCCCGCACGTTGGCGCGCTCGGCCATGAAGCGGAACACCTCGATCGGGATGGCGAGGTCCCGTTCCGGTGAGACGAACCAGGACGGGGTCGTCTTCCAGGCCGGCTCGCCGGACCCCTCGTTGAGGGCGGTGGTGTTGAACGGCCGCTGGGTGGCGGCGTCCAGGGCCGCCTGCTCCGCCGTGAGGTCCGCGCCGAAGTGCTCGTGGTAGCTCTCCGGGCGGACGTAGACGTCGGCGGTGCCGTCGCGCAGAGGCACCTGGTAGAGGTGCTCGCCGAGGGTGGCGCCGGGGAACTTTCCGGTCAGGTCGGGCACGTTCTCGCCCTTGTCCGGGGCCAGCGCGGCGACGTAGACGAGGGCCTTGACGTTGTCGTTGCCGGTCGCGGCGTTGGAGGCGACCGCGCCGCCGTAGGAGTGGCCGACCAGCACGATCGGACCGTCGATCGTGGCCAGCAGGTCGGCAACCGCGGCGGCGTCCCCGGAGAGGCTGCGCAGCGGATTCCCGGCCGCGATGGTGCGGTGTCCCGCGGCCTGCAGGCGACTGATCACGCCGTTCCAGCTGGCGGAATCGGCGAAGGCGCCGTGGATCAAAACGATGGTGGGCTTCATGACGTGTCTCCTCGACCTGGATGGTGGCGGCTCTACGGCGACCGTTGACGAATCCACGATCGGCTTGCGGGCCGCTCGCCGAATCAGTCATCCGCCTGCCGTGGAGGTCGGCGCGGGGCGGAAGAGACCCGGGACGACGGGTCCTTTCGCCGGGATAGTCCGCTCTCGGTGGTTGCTGCCGGCGAGCACGACTCACCGACACACGCCCGTCAGTCGAGGGCGGCCCACGGTTCGGTTAAGTCGTTCGACGGATGTCCCGGCACGCTGCGCCGCCTCAGTGGTCCGGGCTCGCCGCCCCGTCAGGCGAGGACGGTCGGGTCTCCCACCGTGCCGCCAGTCGTGGTTCCGGCGCAACACCGCGTGATGGACGGGTGGGCTACGTGCGCGGCCGCAGGAAGTTCACGCAGGTGACCATCAAATTCTGTCACGATAGTCATCGATCAGCACCGTTGCCGGTCCCGGTGTTCCCGCGACAAGCTGACCGTGGCGCACCCACACCACGCCACACGGACCTCGATCCAGGGAGGCAACACCATGGGCCGGAGAATTCGTACCGTCGCGGGGCTGACCGTGGCCGGCATCGCCGCGACGGTCGGTCTGTTCGCTCAGCCCGCGCAGGCCGCCGTCGACGTCCCGCCCTCGGGACTGAGCATCTTCGAGGGCACGTTCGCGACGCTGCTGCTGCACGTCGCCGAGCCCGACGGCACCTGCCTGGCCATGCCGCCGACCGCCGCCTCGCTCACCGGAGAACGTATCGTCGAGCAGGTCAGCGCGTTCAGCGGGCCCAACTGCACCGGACTCCAGTGGAACCTCGGCACGTTCCGGACCTTCCCCGCCGGCAAGTACCAGTCCTTCCGGGCGTACTCGTTCTGAGGTGAGGAGGGGTCCCCTGCTATACACCAGGCGTTAGCAGGGGGCCCTTCCTTACATCCAGGCGGCGTCGGATGGCGGCCTGCTGTTGTCGATCCGCTTCGTTGCTCAGGCTCAGCGCCGCCAGCCACGCCGTCCGGGCGGCGTGCCAGTCCCCCAGCGCATAGGCGGTGTCCCCCAGGCCGAGCTTCGCCCGGACCATGAGCACCCGGCCGCCGACGGCGGTGGACAGCTCGTCGGCCGCGGTCCAGTCCGCTAGGGACTCGGCGTACCGCCGCTCGCGCAGATGGAGGTTCGCGCGCCGCAGGTGGCACTCGCTGCGGCGGGCACTGTTGGCGAGTTGCTCGCTCATCGCCAACGCACGGCCGATGGTCTCGAAACTCTCCGCGCGATCACCGAGCTCGTACTGCGTGTCGGCGAGACGGCACAGCACATCCACCTGGGACACCTGCTCGCCGAGCGATTCGGCGATCCGCAGCGCCTCGTGGTGACAGGTGACGGATCGGTCGTAGTCACCGACCGCGAAGCTGACCTCGCCGAGATTGCGCAGCGTCAGCGATTCGCGGGACGCGTTGCCCAACTCGACGAAGATCACAAGAGCACGTTCCAGGAGGGTCAGTGCGGAGGCGCTGTCGCCGAGGGAGAAGTGCGCTCCGGCCAGGCTGCGCAGCATGTTCGCCGCACCGTTCGCGTCACCGGCGCTCTCGGCCGCTTCCAGGCATTCGCGGACCACGGTCGCCCACTCCTGCCACCAGCCGTCACGCTGGTAGAAGCCCTGCACCGTGAGTTCGAGCTGCCAGGCGTCGTACACCCGGCCTCGGTCGATGGCCTGACGCATCACGGCTTTGAGCACTTCACGTTCGGCGGCGAACCACTCGGCGGCCTCGCGGGCGTCCTGCGGGTTCTCGTCGACGACGCCCTCCTGCGCGGCGGGCGGATCCGCGTCGATCTCGTGGTTGAGGTAGCGGTTGGCCGCGTAGGCGGCCCGCCGGTGATAGCGGAGCAGACGGTCCGCTGCCGCGTCGCTTTCCGCGTCGGAGTCGCTCTCGTGCAGCAACTCCCGTGCGTACGCGGCGATCAGATCGTGGGCGCCGTACCGACCGGGCCGACGTTCCGTGATGAGCCTGCTCCACAACAGCTCGTCGACCACCTCGCCGGCCCCCGGCACCGCGAGACCGGCCAGGCTCGCCGCCGCCGGAAGCGTGACGTCCGGGCCCGGATGCAGGGCCAACAGACGGAAGAGACGGGCGGCCGACGGGCTGAGGCTCCGATAAGACCAGGAGAAGATGGCGCGCAGGTCACTGTCGGGATCGCCGACGTCGAATCCGTCGAGGCTGCCCTGGGCGTCGCGCAGCTCGCGTGCGACGGCCGACAACCGGTGTCCCGGGCGGGCCAGGGTCCGGGCGGCCACCAGGGCCAGTGCCAACGGAAGTCCCGCACAGCGCTCGACGATCTCGTCCAGCGCCTGCCGGTCGGCCAGGGCACGCGCGGTGCCGACGCGGGAGACCAGCAGCTCGCGCGCGTCGTCGTCCGACAGGACGTCGAGCGCGAGCACGTCCGCTCCGTGTGTCGCGGCGAGACCGGACAGGCAGTGGCGGCTGGTGACCAGAACGAGGTTTCCCGGAGCACCGGGCAGCAACGGCCGGACCTGGTCGGCGTCGCGGGCGTTGTCCAGGACGATCAGTACCCGACGCTCCGCGAGGACGCTGCGGTAGAGCCCGGATCGGGCCAGGTCGCCGGCAGGGATGTCCGGACCACGGATGCCCAACGCGTGCAGGAACGAGTGCAGCACCTCTCCCGGGGCCAACGCGGCGTCCCGGTCCAGACCTCTGAGGTCGGCGTAGAGCTGGCCGTCCGGGAACTCGTCGGTCAGTTGGTAGGCGAGACGGGTCGCCAGGCTGGTCTTGCCGATGCCGGGGATGCCCTCGAAGACCATGATACGTAGGGCACCGGCGGCGGCGCGGCCGTGGATGAGCGCCAGCGCCCGGCGCAGACCGTCCCGGCGGCCCGTGAAGTGGGGCAGATCCGGCGGTAGCTGGGCCGGGCTGACGAAGGAGTCGCCCGGCGGCGGGCCCTCGTCGGGCAGTGCGGGCAACGGTGTCGCGTCGACACCGTGCCGCAGCACGGTCCGGTACGCCTCCTGGAGCTCCCGGCCCGGATCGATTCCGAGATCGTCGGACAGGCGGCTGCGGAGTTCCTGGTACAGAGAGACGGCCTCGGCCTGCTGCCCGGCCTCGGACAGCGTGCGGAGCAACCTGGCCTGCACGGCTTCGTCCAGTGGGCGCTGCGTGGCGACGCGCCGCAGCATCGGTAGCACCAGTCGGGCCGTTCCGGCACGCAGTGCCAGGTCGGTGGCCTCGCCGACCACGTCGGCGTACTCGTTGTCCACCGCCTCGAAGTCGGCGACGGGATGGTCGAGCAGGTCCGGTGCGCCGCCGCACGGCCCGCGAGACAGGTGCAGTGCCTCCACGTAGGTCGTCAACGCCTGGGCGGGATCGTCGGCCGCCCGCGCCCGGCCCACCAGGTCGCGGAAGCGCAGCAGGTCCAGCCCGTCCGCGTCGACCACCATGCGGTAGCCGGCCGCGTCGCCGACGAGCCATCGGCCGGGGGCCCGGGGGCGCAGGCCGGGTTCGAACAACCGACGGAGGGTGCCCAGGTGGAGGTGCACGATGTTCACCGCGCTCCGGGGTGGCCGCTCGCCCCACAACAGCTTGACGAAGTCCGTGATGCCGACCGGGCGACCGGCCCGCGCCAGGAGCAGGGCGAGGATCAGACGCTGCTGGCGTGAGCCCGGGTCGACCTCGCCTGCGCCGCGCCACACCTGCACCGGCCCCAGCACCGCGAAGCGTACGAGCGGACCGTCCTGCGGATTCTCGGACCTCATCAGCATTGCGAGCGGTCTATGATCACGCTCCCAGCTTAGAGCTGTCAGCGAGGCGACTGAACCTTGGCCGCCCACGGTCGTAGTGCTCGGTGTGACGTCATCACATGAGCTGTTGTTCGGGCGTGAGCGGGAGTTGGCGTGCATCGGCCGCTTCCTGGAGTCGGTGCAGCGCGACGGGGATGTCCGATTGGTGCACGGCGAGCCCGGTGTCGGCAAGTCGGCGTTGTTGGACGCGGCGGCGGACCTGGGCGAGGCGGCCGGCTTGCAGGTGTTGCGGGCGTCCGGCTCCGAGTTCGAGGCGGACGTCAGCTACTCCTCGCTCAACCAACTACTGCTGCCGCTGTACGCCGAGATTCGGCGGCTGCCCCCGGCGCTGCGCGACGCGCTCACCGTCGCGCTCGGTTTCGGCTCCGGCCCGACGCCTGCGGCGCTACTGGTCTGCAATGCCGCCCGGTCCCTGCTCACCACCGTCGCCAAGAAGGCGCCCGTCCTGCTGATCGTGGACGACGTGCAGTGGGTCGACCGGTCCAGCGCCGTCGCGCTCGGCTTCATCGCCCGACGGGTGGCGAGGTCACCGGTCGGCGTGATCGCCGCCTTCCGGACCGGCACCGAGACCTTCCTCGACCGCCGTGGCCTCACCGAGGTCGCCGTCGAGCCGCTGAGCACCGAAGCCTCCACCCGGCTGGTGGACTCGCACTTCCCCACCATGGCGCCGCGTTCCCGGCGACGCCTGCTCGACCTCGCCCGGGGCAACCCGCTGGCCCTGGTCGAACTGCCGGCGACCCTGGCCGGTCCGGCGCAGCCTTCGACGTTCACGGACGTGGTGCCGCTCAGCGACCGGCTCCAGGCCGGCTTCGCCCACCGCATCGCCGGTCTGCCCGAGCCCAGCCGCCTGCTGCTGTTGCTCGCCACGTTCGAGGGCAGCGGCGAGCTTCGCGTCCTGCGCGGCATGACCGACCTCACCCATCTGGCACCGGCCGAACGAACCCAACTGGTACGGGTCGACGACGCGACCGGTCGCATCACCTTCCGGCATCCCCTCATCCAGTCGGCGATCGTGGCGTCGTCCACGCACGAGGAGCGGCGTCGGGCTCACCTGGCCATCGCTGGGGCGTTGCCGGGCGATCCGGAACGTCGGAGCTGGCACCTTGCCGCAGCCGCCGCCG
The DNA here is from genome assembly GCF_044460945.1 of Micromonospora sp. NPDC049903. Lineage (NCBI taxonomy): Bacteria > Bacillati > Actinomycetota > Actinomycetes > Micromonosporales > Micromonosporaceae > Micromonospora > Micromonospora sp. NPDC049903. The sequence continues at coordinate 30,675 of NZ_JBITKL010000017.1, read as the reverse complement.
GGCCCGACGAGGCGGTGGCGGCAGAGCTGGAGCGGGCCGCCCATCGTGTCATGCAGCGTGGTGACGCGCTGGCCGCCATCGCCGCACTGATGCGCGCGGCCGAGCTGAGCGCCACTCCGCAGAGCAGCGCACGGCGACTGGCGCAGGCGGCGTACATCGGCGCGGAGGCGGGTGGCTCCGGCGACGCGACCACCCTGCTCGCCCGGTCGCGCCAGACGAGCGTCGACGCGGCCGGTGCGCTGCACGCCGCCGGTGCCGCGGCCCTACTGATGATCAATGGTGACGGCGACGTGCACACCGCACACCGTCTGCTCGCCGGCGCGATCGAGACGGGCGAGCACGGCTGGCGGGCGGACGATGCGGCGCTCGACGAGGCGATGCACACGCTGCTGTTGCTGTCCTGGTACGCCGGCAGTCCCGAGCACTGGGCCGTGTTCGATCGGCTGCTGGGGATGCTCAGGCCGGGTCCGTCCGACATCCTGTCGGTGCTGAGCCGGACCTTCCCCGATCCGGTACGCACCGGGGCCGCGGCGTTGCCGGACCTGGAAGCGCTGATCGCGTCGTTGCCCGAGGAGGAGGATCTGACCCGGGCCATGCGGATCGGCACCGCCTCGGTCTATCTCGACCGGTTGGGCGAGAACCGTGAGTATTCGTGGCGGCTCGTGCGGCAGGGACGCGACGGCGGGGCGCCACGGCGGCAGTTGGCCGCCATGATGCATCTCTGCCTGGACGGTTTCCTCACCGGCCGGTGGGACGAGACGGAGGCGTTGGCCGTCGAGGCGCAGCAGGTGTGCGGCGACAGCGGTCTGGTGTTCCTGACGTGGTACTTCCTGTACAACCGGGCCATCGTCGCGGCCGGCCGGGGCCGGTCCGGCGAAGCCTTCGAGCTGGCCGACGAGATCACCCACTGGGCGCTGCCGCGCGGGGTCGCGGGAGCGGCGGCCATCGCCCATCACCCGCGTACGCTGGCCGCCGCCGCACAGGGCGACTTCGAGTCCGCGTACCGGCACGCCGCCGCCTCCAGTTCTCCCGGTGTCCTCGCCCGGTACGTGCCGAACTGCACCTATCTGATGTTCGACCTGGTGGAGGCCGCCGTCCGCACCGGGCGCATGACGGAGGCCCGGGCACACGCCGACGCCATGCGCGAGGCGGACGTGGCCGCCCTGTCGAGCCGCATGACGCTGTTGCAGCACGGCGTCGACGCGCTCGTGCTCGACAGCGACGACGCCGGTGCTCGACTCACGCAGACCCTTGACGACCCGGCTACCGAGCGTTGGCTGTTCGAGGCGTCGCGAATCCGGCTCGCCTACGCCGAGAAGCTGCGCCGCCATCGGGATCCGTCGGCCGCCCGCACCCATCTCCTCGCCGCCCGCGACGGTTTCGCCGCCATGGGCGCCGAGCCGTGGCTGGCCCGCGCCACGGCCGAGCTGCGCGCCACCGGCTACCGGCCGGTCGTCGCGGAGCAGTCGACAGTCGGTCTCGCCGGTCTCACCAGTCAGGAGCTGGAGATCGCCGGACTGGCTGCCGGCGGCCTGACCAACAAGCAGATCGCCGAGCGCCTCTATATCTCCCATCGCACGGTCGGCGCCCACCTCTATCGCATTTTCCCGAAGCTCGGCATAACGGCGCGAGCGGGACTGCGCGACGCCCTTTCCGCGCAATTACCCGAGCAGCAAAGAGGATAATCGAATGACAATGCAGTAGAAATTAACAGGCCACTCGTAGGCTTCTCCGGACGCTCTGGGAACGGACGGGGAATTCGATGTCGACAGTCACCGCGACCGAGGATCTCATGCGGGAACTACACCGCGACAACGGTGGCGTGCTGCTGCACTACCTGCGGAGGCTGACACCACCGGGGTCACCCTGCTCCGCCGAGGACCTGCTACAGGAGACGATGCTCCGGGCCTGGCGCAGCCTCGACCAGATGCCCCCGGGCCCCGAGCCGCAACGGCGCTGGCTGTTCACCGTCGCTCGGCGTCTCGCGATCGACGCGTACCGCAGACGGCAGAGACGGCCCGTCGAGGTCGGCCTCGCCGAGGCGGACCTCGCGCACCCGGTCAACGCGGCGGAGACGGCGATCGCGTCGCTCACGCTGCGGCGCGCAGTCGGTGAACTCGGCGCGACCCACCGGTCCGTCCTGTTGGAACTGTACGTGCATGGGCATTCCATCGACGAGGCCGCCGCCGCGCTCGGCATTCCCGCCGGGACCGTGAAGTCGCGCGCCCATTACGCCATACGACATCTGCGCCATTCACTGATGAACGCCTGAACGGCCGCGGCTTTCCGGGGTGGCCTGACCGGTGGCAGCAAGAAGGGTGTCTACCGGCTCGCTCAGGTCCTGTCGCTGATCGAGGGACCCCTTCGGATAGCGGACACCGACTTCCCGAATGGCCAGTGGATGCGGGACCTCGCCGAGTGGAACGTCACCAAAGCCCTGGCCGCGATCTGACGCGACACCACGCGGCGTCGCCACCCTCTGCGTGGGTTCACTGCCGGGACGGGCTGATTCCTTCCAGGGCGAGTCGCACCAGCCGCTCCGCCTCGGCCGCGCTCGTCGATTCCGCCGCCAGTGCGATCGCCTTGACGAGGGTCACCAGGTCGATCATCTCGACGTCGGCCCGCACTGTCCCCTCCTCGGCGGCTCGTCGCCGCAGCGGTTCACCGGCCGCCACGAGCATCGCGGAACAGGACTCGCTCTCCGGTGGCGCCTTGAGCAGGGAGGTGACCAGGCCGCGCGTGGTCGTGCTGTAGACCGCCAGCTCGCACAGCCAGGTCGTCAGTGCCTGGCGGGCGTCCGGCCCGGTCGACAGCTCCCCGGCGCGGGTGCAGAGCGCTTCGACCCGGTCGTGGAAGACCGCCTCCAGCAGCGCCCAGCGGGACGGGAAGTGCCGGTGCAGGGTCGCCGAGCCCACGCCGGCGGCTCGGGCGATCTCCTCCAGCGACGCGTACGCGCCGTCCCGGGCGACCGCCTCGCTGGCCGCCGTGACGATCAGCGCGCGGTTGCGTTGTGCGTCAGCTCTCATCGCCTGCCGTTTGAATAAGTGGGGTGTCCCCCCATATCGTAACCGACAGGAAGTGGGGTGCCACCCCATTTGTTCCGAGGAGGAGACATGGCCGTCCTTGTCATCGGCGCCACCGGCAAGCAGGGCGGATCGACCGCCCGGGCACTGCTCGACCGGGGCGTCGCGGTACGCGCCCTGGTCCGCGACACCACCAGCGCGGCCGCACTCGCCCTCCGCGACCGAGGAGCCGAACTGGTCCGGGGCGACCTGGACGATCCCGCCTCGCTCCTCGCCGCAGCGCGCGGAGCGGACGGCGTCTTCTCCATCCCCTTCCCGGATCTCACCGATCTGCAGGGCGATGCCGAGCTGCGCCGAGGGCGGCACCTCGTCGAGGCCGCCCGCAGGGCCGGGGTGCCGCAGTTCGTCCACAGCAGCGTCGCCGGTGCCGGTGACTTCCACCGCAACCAGCCGGGCTGGGCCGAGGGCCGCTGGGACCGGCACTACTGGGAGAGCAAGGCAGGAATCGACGAACTGGTCCGCAGCAGCGGGTTCGCCCGCTGGACCGTCCTCAAGCCCGCGACCTTCATGGAGAACCTGCTGGAAAAGTCCTTCCTGTTCGGCGACGCGTCCAGCGGCACCATCGTCACCGGCTTCGCCGAGGACACCCGCATCGCCTGGATCGCCGTGGACGACATCGGTGCGGCTGCGGCGACCGCCTTCACCGGACCGGGCACGCTGGACGGCAAGGAGGTGGAACTCGCCGGTGACATGCGCACCATGACCGAGGTCGCCGCGATCCTCAGCGAGGTCACCGGCCGGGCCGTCACCGCGCCGGTCCTCACCCCGCAGGAAGCGGTCACGCGCGGCCTGCCGCCGTTCATGGTCAAGGTCGTCGAGCAGATCAATGAGAACGGCACCCCCGCTCGACCGGAGATCGCCCAGGCGCTCGGCCTGCCCACCACGGACTTCCGCACCTGGGCCCGCCGCACCCTCACCTGACCGCTCGGGTGCCGGGCCGGCTGCGGGACGGCCGGCCCGGCAAGCCCGACGAGGTCACCCGCCCGGTCGAGGTCAGGACGGTCGTCGGGCCACCGCCTGGATCTCGATGAGCAGGTGCGGATGGGGCAACTGGTGCACGGCGACGGTGGTGCGGGTGGGCCCGGTCTCGTCGAAGTACTCGGCGTAGACCTCGTTGTAGCCGCCGAAGTCGTTCATGTTGACCAGGTAGGTGGTGATCTGGACGAGGTCGTCGAGGTCGGCGCTGACCGAGCGCAGGATGTCGCGGACGTTGTCGATGACCGCCCGGGTCTGCGCGCGGATGTCGAGGTCGGTGACGCCCATCGGGTCCGCTGCGGCGCCGACGATCGTGTTGTCCGGCAGTCGGCTGGACGTACCCGAGACGAAGATCAGGTCGCCGGCGACCTTGACGTGCGGAAAGCGGCCGCGCGGCGTGGCCATGCCGGGCACCACACCGTCGGGCCGACGGTCGCGTCGGGCGCCGTTCTCGTTGTGTGGGGTCACGACGCGACCCGCAGGGACGCGGTGCCGAGTGTGTCGACGGTGACCCGGACGTGGGATCCGGCCCGCAGCGGTACGGCGGCGGTGGCCGCACCGGCGAGCAGGATCGCGCCGTCGGCCAGGTCCACACCGCTGGCGGCGGCGAGCCGGACCGCTTCGGCGAGCGCCCGGCGGGGGTCGCCGAGGATCGCGGCCGTGGATCCGATCTGGACGGAGCGTCCGTCCACCTCCAGCAGTACGCCGAGGTTGTCGATCCCGTCCGGCAGCGGTTGCCAGGCGCCGAGGACGAAGCCGCTCGCGGAGGTGTTGTCGGCGATGACCTCGGGCAGGGTGAAGCGGAAGTCGACGTACCGGGAGTCGATCACCTCGAGGGCCGGCGCGACCGCCGTGATCACACCCGCGTGGACGAGGAAGGCGACCTCCGGTTCGACCTTGGGGTGGATGTGGGCGGACAGTCGGAGCGTGCCGCCGTCGGGGATGTGCATGGCGTCGGTGAGCCGACCCCAGATGACCTCGTCGACGCCCATCTGTGCCATCTTGGCGCGGCTGGTCAGCCCGAGCTTCAGTCCGACGGGACGTTCGCCGCGCGAGAGCCGGTGGTCGACCACGGCCTGCTGCACCCGGTAGGCGGTGGGTACGTCCAGCGCGGTGTCGGTGCCGAGCTGCGGGATGGCGGTACGGCTGGTCGCCGCGGCGTCGAGGCGTCGGGCGAGGTGGTCGGTGGTGCTCATCGGTCTCCTCCGGTCGCGGTGGTCCGGTCGGTGGCGGCGACCAGGTCGAGGGCGACGTCGACGATCATGTCCTCCTGTCCGCCGACCATGCGGCGACGGCCCAGTTCGACGAGGATCGAGCGGACGTCGATCCCGTAGCGCTGCGAGGCCCGCTCGGCATGACGCAGGAAGCTGGAGTAGACCCCCGCGTAGCCCAGGCTCAGCGTTTCCCGGTCGACCCGGACCGGCCGGTCCTGCAACGGCCGGACCAGGTCGTCGGCGGCGTCCATCAGCGCGAACACGTCGCAGCCGTGGTCCCAGCCGTGGAGTTCGGCGACGGCCGCGAACACCTCCAGGGGTGCGTTGCCGGCGCCGGCGCCGTGCCCGGCCAGGGAGGCGTCGACCCGGGTGGTGCCGTGCTCCACGGCGGCGACGCTGTTGGCCACGCCGAGGGACAGGTTGTGGTGCGCGTGGATGCCGATCTGCGTGGCCGGGTCGAGGACCTGGCGGTACGCGTCGACGCGTTCGGCGACGTCCCGGGTCAGCAGCCGACCGCCGGAGTCGGTGACGTAGACGCAGTGCGCGCCGTAGGACTCCATCAGTTTCGCCTGCGCCGCCAGTGCCGCCGGGTCGTTCATGTGCGCCATCATCAGGAACCCGGACACGTCCATGCCGTTGTCGCGGGCCCATCCGATGTGCTGGGCGGAGATGTCCGCCTCGGTGCAGTGCGTGGCGATCCGTACGCTGGTCACGCCCAGGTCGCGGGCGGCCTTGAGGTCGGCGATGGTGCCGATGCCGGGCAGCAGGAGGGTGGTCAGTCTCGCGGTGGTGACCGCCTCGGCCGCCGCGGCGATCCAGTCCGCGTCGGATGCGGCGCCGTGCCCGTAGTTGACGCTCGAACCGGCCAGTCCGTCGCCGTGGGCGACCTCGATCGCCGCGACCCCGGCCGCGTCGAGGGCGGCGGCGATCGCGCGGACCTGGTCGACGGTGAACTGGTGCCGTACGGCGTGCATGCCGTCGCGCAGTGTCACGTCCTGGAGATAGAGCCTGGTCATGCCGGCACCTTCCGGTCGGCGCGGGGTGCGACCATCCGTTCCGCCGTGCGGAGTGCGGCGGAGGTCATGATGTCGAGGTTGCCGGCGTACGCGGGCAGGTAGTGCCCGGCGCCGGAGACCTCCAGGAACACCGACACCTGTACGCCGGTGAACCGGGTGCCCAGCGCGGGCACGTACGTGTCGACGTGGTCGAACTGGACACGTTGTTTCAGCCGGTAGCCGGGCACGTATCCGGCGACGGTGGCGACCATGGCCTCGATGGACGCGGTGACGGCGTCCTGGTCGACGTCCCGGTCGGGACAGAGGCAGTAGACGGTGTCGCGCATCATCATCGGTGGTTCCGCCGGGTTCAGCACGATGATCGCCTTACCGCGGCGGGCGCCGCCGACGACCTCGATCGCGCGTGCCGTCGTCTCGGTGAACTCGTCGATGTTGGCCCGGGTGCCGGGGCCCGCCGACCGGGAGGCGATCGACGCGACGATCTCCGCGTAGTGCACGGGTGTCACCTGGCCGACGGCGGCGACGATCGGGACGGTCGCCTGCCCGCCGCAGGTCACCATGTTCACGTTGGGCTCGTCGAGGTGCTCGTCGAGGTTGACCGGCGGCACCACGTACGGGCCGACGGCGGCCGGGGTCAGGTCCACCACCAGGCGACCGTGCTCGCGCAGCAGTGCGGCGTGGCGGCGGTGCGATCCGGCCGACGTGGCGTCGAAGACGACCCCGACGTCGGCGAACTCCGGCATCGTCAGCAACCCGTCGATCCCGTCGGCGGTGGTGGCCACGCCGAGCCGGCGGGCTCTGGCGAGGCCGTCGGAGTCCGGGTCGACGCCGACCATCGCCGTCATCCGCAGCGACTCCGACAGGCGCAACACTTTGATCATCAGGTCGGTGCCGATGTTGCCCGGCCCGATCACGGCCACTCCGGTGCTCATGCCGACTCCCCCGGGCTGAAGCAGGCCCGGACCGAGCCCAGGCCGGAGATCCGCGCCTCGTACGTGGCGCCGGGGGTGACCGGCACCATCGGTCCGAGTGCCCCGGACAGCACGATGTCACCGGCGGTCAGCGGCGTATCCGCGCCGGCCAGGGTCTGCGCGAGCCAGGCCACCGCGTGGACGGGGTTACCGAGGCAGGCGGCGCCCGCCCCGACCGACACCGGTTCACCGGCGTGTTCGAGCACCATCCCGGCCAGTCGGAGGTCGACGTCCGCCAGCGAGCGGGGCTGGTTGCCGAGCACGAACAGGCCGGAGGAGGCGTTGTCGGCGACGGTGTCCACGATGGAGATGTCCCAGCCGGTGATCCGGGAGTCGACGATCTCGATGGCGGGCAGGACGTGGTCGGTGGCCCGGATCACGTCGGCGGGTGTCACCTGCGCGAACGGCAGGTCGGCACCGAGCACGAACGCGACCTCGGCCTCCACCCGGGGCTGCAGCAGCCGACCGGAGTCGATCTCGGTGCCGTCCGGGACCGCCATGTCGGCGAAGAGCACCCCGAAGTCGGGCTGGTAGACGCCGAATGCCTGCTGGACGGCGGCCGACGTCAGGCCGATCTTCGCGCCGACCCGGCGGCGGCCCGCCGCCTCCCACTGCGCGACCTGTGCCTGTTGCACCTGGTACGCGGCGTCGACGTCGCCGACCGGCAGGAGGTCGCCGCGCAGCGGCGCGACGGGGGTACGTGTCTCGTAGGCGGTCCGCAGCACTCGGGCGGCCCGGGCGACATCACTCATGACAGGTCCACACAGACGTTGGTCAGTTCGGAGTAGAAGTTCAGGGAGTGGACGCCGCCCTCCCGGCCGACGCCGGAGGCTTTGGCTCCGCCGAACGGGGTGCGCAGGTCCCGCAGGAACCACGTGTTGACCCACACGATGCCGGTCTCCAGGCGCGTGCCGGACCGGTGGGCGCGGCCCACGTCGCGGGTCCAGACGGTGGCGGCGAGGCCGTAGTCGCTGTCGTTGGCCAGGTCGAACGCCTCGTCCTCGTCGTCGAACGGCGCCACGTGGCAGACCGGGCCGAAGACCTCCTCCCGGTTGACGCGGGCGTCGGGCCCCAGGCCGGTCAGGACGGTCGGCCGGACGTAGGCGCCGCCGTCGCGGGCGTCGGCGAAGGTCGGTATGTCGCCGCCGGCGAGCACGGTGGCGCCCTCGGTGCGGGCCAGGTCGTAGTAGCCCAGCACCTTGTCCTGGTGGGCGTGGGAGATCAACGGCATGTTCGCCGTGGCCTCGTCGGCGGGCCAGCCGAAGGTCAGCTCGTCGGCGCGGGCGGCCAGCCGGGTCACGAACTCGTCGAAGACCGGTCGCTGCACGAGCAGTCGTTCGGTGCAGAGGCACACCTGGCCGCCGTTGGTGAACGAGGAACGCACCGAGCCCTCGATCGCGGCGTCGAGGTCGGCGTCGGCGAAGACCAGGCCGGCGTTCTTGCCGCCCAGTTCGAAGGAGACCGCCTTCACGCCGTCGGCCGCCGCCCGCATGATCGTCTGTCCGGTGGCCGACTCTCCGGTGAAGGTGATCGCGTCGACGTCCGGGTGCTGGGTCAGGAACTCCCCTGCCGAGTCCGGTCCGAAGCCGTGCACCACGTTGAAGACGCCGTCGGGCACTCCGGCCGCCGCCATCACCTCGGCCAGCAGCGTCGCCGACGACGGTGTCTCCTCGGAGGGTTTGACCACCACGGTGTTACCGCAGGCGAGGGCCGGTGCGACCTTCCAGGTCAGCAGCAGCAGGGGCAGGTTCCAGGGCACGATCACGGCGACCACGCCGACCGGTTTGCGCACGGCGTAGTTCAGGGCTCGGCCGCCGGTGGGGGTCGGGGTCGTGAAGGACTCCGTCGGGGCGGTCGACACGATCTCGGCGAACGCGCGGAAGTTCGCCGCGCCACGGGGGATGTCCAGGGTGCGGGCCTGTGAGATGGACTTGCCGGTGTCGCCGACCTCCGCCGCCACCAGGTCGTCGAAGCGGCGTTCCAGTTCGTCGGCGACCCGGTAGAGCACCGCGGCCCGCTCCCGCTCCCCCATGCGTCCCCAGGGTCCGCGCAGCGCCGAGCGGGCGGCGGCCACTGCGGCGTCCACCGTGGATCGGTCGGCCTCGGCGACGTGGCGGATGGTCTCGCCGGTGACCGGGGAGATCTTGGCGAAGTGCCGGCCGGACGTGTCGAACACGCCGTCGACGAAGTTCGGCAGGACGGTCGGCTCGCCGGCCGGTCGGCCGGCGAGCAGACTCGGGGACCAGAGCCCGTCGGTCATCACAGGCGTGCCTTTCGGTCAGGACGTGGTGGGCGCGGGTTCGGGGGTTTCGGCGGTACCGGACTCGGCGACCAGGGCGACCACGGCGGCGTCGACGGTGGACTCACCGGTGACCGAGGCGGCTGCCTCGTCGGTGACGACCAGTACGGTGGTGCCGACGCCGACGTTGAGCGGGTCGACGGCGACCAGTTCGGGGCCGTCGGGCCGGACCCGGACCCGGACGAGGCGTCGGCCCTGGAGTGAGGGCAGGATGCGGTCCGCCCACACCTTGCCGACGACCTCGCCGAGCACCATCAGGCTTCTCCGCGCAGGCCGGCCATGACCTCGCGGATCCGGGCGGTCTCCGGGTTGTCGAGCAGCGCCGCGGTGGTCGGGTGCGGTTTCGGGTAGACCTGCGAGCTGCGCAGGTCGCCGTGGGCGCGGATGGCGGCCTCGCCGGCGGCGACCGCCTGACGTACGGCGGCGAGGGTGCCGCGTACGGCGACGGCAAGGTAGCCGCTGGTGACTCGTTCGACGCCGACGCAGCGTACGTCGGCGGTCTTGATCATGGCTTCGATGCCCGCGGAGAGGGCGACGACGCCGCGGGTCTCGACGATGCCGATGGCGATGTCGGAGGACATGTCTGGATCTCCTTACCGGCTGTCAGTTGCCGACGAGTTGGGGGTCGGCCGCCAGCGCGCTGACGGCGTCGCAGGGGCTGGCGAAGACGATCGAGCGCACCGAGCGGCTCTTGGCGCGGGCGGTCTCCTCGCCGATGTCGACGGCCTCCTCGACGGTGGCGAGGTCGCCGCGGACGGCGACGGCGATGATGCCGCCGCCGAGCCGGACGACCTTGGTCACCTCGACCTCGGTGGCCTTCACCATCGCGTCGACGGCGTCGAAGATCGGGGTGAAGCCTTCGGCTTCGACGAAGCCCACGGCTGTGTTCCGCATGCTGTCTCCTCTAGTGGTGGTCTGGCAGGTTCCAGGACAGGACGGCGCCGCCGGTGCCCCAGATGGGGCCGTAGGCGTGCAGGTGTGCCGGGCCGGTGCTCGCCCCGGCGCCCGCGGCGAAGGCCAGGGCCCGGAACTGGCTGTCGGCCTGGGCCTGTCGGGCGAACTCCTCGCGTACGGTGAGGGCTTCGTCGATCTTGCCGGCGGTGAGCAGGTCGAGGATCCGGGTGTTCCACTGCTCGTGGGCGGGTGCGCCGATGCGGTCCTGGTCGGGCTCGATCCACTGTTGGATGAGCCCGGAGGACATCCCGGTCACCACGACGACGGCGGCGCGCAGTCCGGCGTCGCGGGCGGCGGTGGCGCCGGCGCGTCCGACGGTGGCGAGGGTGTCGGCGTCGGCGTAAAGGTTGCAGGAGACCTGTGCCCAGCGCAGTCTCCGCTCCGGGTCGAGCAGTGCGGAGGTGACGATGGTGCCGGTGTCGATCGGGAATCCGTCGTAGCGGGTCCGTCGGGCCTGGAGTCCGTCGGACTGGACCCGGGCGGCCCAGCGTTCGGTGAAGTCGACGTCGAAGCGGAGGTCGTAGTCGAGCAGGCCGTAGTCGTAGGCGTACCAGTTCTCGTCGACGTGCTGGCCGCGCGGGTTGGGGTCGCACTGGAACTGGTGGCCCAGCACGGTGAACCACTGGGTGGACAGCAGCAGCACCACGTCGGGTTCGAGTCGGCGCAGCCGGGCGCCCACGTCGCGGGCGGCGTCGGCCAGTGCCGACCAGCTCGGTGCGGCGTGTCCGGCGAGCAGGTGCGGCATGCCGGGCAGCAGCGCGCCGGCGACGACTCCGGTCCGGTCAGCCATGGTGGTCCCCCTCGGGTACCCATTCGACGACCGCGTTGCCGGTGCCGATGATCGTGCCGTAGCCGAGGACGTCGCCCGCCACCTTGGGCCAGCCCATCGCGGCGAGCATCCAGGTGAGGCTGCCGGCCTTGGTCTCGCTGGCGGTGGCCTCGATGTGTTCGGGGATGAGTTCGCGCAGCGGTGCGGTCGGCCCGCGTCGGATCGCCTCGAGCAGCTTCATGTCCCAGCGGTACTGGTGGTTGTTGTAGGGGTGCTCCCGTTCCATGTCCTCGGGCAGCTCCGGTTCCTCGTGCCAGTGCAGGTGCGACAGCGAGTTGGAGGCGAGCAGGACGGCGCGGCGGCCGGTGGCTTCGACGGCCCGTCGGGTGGCTTCGCCGAGGACTTCCATCTCCTCCAGGGAGGCGTCGGAGTAGAAGTACGGGTTGTTGTTGGCCGAGAGGGAGACCACGGGGATGTCCCAGGCCGGGTTGGCCAGGTGCAGGGCGCCGATGGTGGCGTAGTCGACGCGTACGCGGGGATCGTGCAGGGTGCGGGTGACCAGGCCGAGTCCGTTGGCCTCCTCGGCGATGGCCTCGCCGAGTTCGACGTCGGTGCGGAAGTCGTAGTGGTAACGGAACAGGTGCGGGAAGATCGGTTCGACGGAGGTGCCGCGCGGGTTGGGCACGCAGTTGACGTGGTGACCGACCATCGTGATCCAGTGCGGGGCGTGCACGATGAGCACGTCGGGCTTGTGGACCTCGCGGATGCGTGTGCGCAGGCGCTCGTACGCCCAGCGCAGCGTCTCCCAGCCGCCGGTGGAGCGGGGTTCGTTCTGTGGCGGGTTCTCGGCGTAGATCAGGTGGGGTGGGTGCGGGCTGAGGCAGCCGGCGACGATGCCGCACCGCCGCGTCGGGGTGGTCGGTGGCGGGGTGCGTCCGGCGGTGGTGGCACCACCCCGGGCCGTTGTCACCGGCACCCGGAAGACCTTGCTCATGAGCGTCCTTCCCCGCGTAGTACCCGCACGTGGGAGCGGTCGTGTGGGGCGGTGCCGAGGATCTGCAGCCCGTCGTCGTCGAGCGCGAGTTCGTCGGCGGCCAGTGCGGTGTCGTGTCGGATCCAGGCCCGCAGCGGGGCGGGATGTCCGCCGTGGACCTCGACGAGGGTGTCCTCGGCCAGCCCGCTGTCGGGGGCGACGTAGGCCAGGCGTCGCCGGCCGCGCTGGCCGGTGTAGGCCGGCTGGGTGGTGACGGTGGTCCGCAGCCAGCGTCGCTGGTCGCGGAGCCGTTCCCGGGTGCCGGCGGTCGCGGTGGGGTCGACCCGGCCGTCGGCGTCGAGTTCGACGCCGTAGCGCTGTCGTGCCTCGGCGGCGGTCAGGTACTCCTGGGTGACGTCGTCGGCGACGTGCTCGGGCAGCCGGTCCAGCGGGTCGCCCCAGCCTCCGCCGCCGGCGGACTCCATGACCAGCAGGTCGCCGGTGCGCATCGGGAAGCCGGCGACCTTGCCGGGGGTGGCGAAGTCGACGCGTTCGCCGTCGGACCGTCGGATGTGGGTCACGGTGGGCGCGCCGGGGCCGCCATGCCGCAGACCGTAGGGCGGGACGGTGGTGCGGTCGGTCTGCACCGAGTACGCGCCACCGCTGGCCAGCAGCCGGGTCTCGCGGCGGCTGCCGAGTCCGCCTCGGCGTGCGCCGTCGCCGCTGGAGCCGGTGCGCAGCTCGCAGGACTCGACGAGGATCGGGATCTCGGTCTCCAACCGTTCGACGGACTGGATGGTGGAGATGTCGCCGAGGTCGACGGGGTTCATGGCGCTGGGGCCGTCGGATTCGAGGAACCCGCCGTTGCCGCCGGCCGGGTAGTCGTAGTAGAGGTATGGCCGGCCGGTGTGTTCGTCGACGCCACCGATGAGGTTCTGGAAGGTGGTGCCGAACTGGTCGGCGGCGATGAGGTCGGGTGCCACCTGGCTGAGTGCGGCCATCACGGCCGAGATGACGCGCTTGCGGACCTCGCTGTGCGCGTTGGCCGGGGCCGGGTAGCTGACGTGCACGACGGTGCCCGGCTCGGTGTGGACCCGCAGGGGCCGGAACGCGCCGTGGTTGACCAGGCCACCGGGGTCCAGGGCCGATTTGACGGCGATGAAGACGCCGGCGACGGTCATCGCCCGCGAGGAGTTCACCACGGCGGCGACCTGGGTCGACGAGCCACGGAAGTCGGCCTCGATCTCGTCGCCGTCGACGGTGAGCGCGCAGCGGACGATGGCGGCGTCGTAGTGTCCGTCGGTGTAGAGGTCGAGGTAGTCCTCGTAGCGGTAGGTGCCGTCGGGCAGGGCCTGGATCATGGTGCGCAGGCGGTGCTCGGTGCGGTCCATGTTGGCGGCGACGGACTCCAGGATCAGGTCGGTGCCGTGCCGGGCGACGAGTTCGCGCAGGCGGCGTTCGGCGGTGTGGCAGGCGGCGATGCTGGATTCGAGGTCGCCGCGGCGTTCCTCGGCCATCCGGACGTTGGCGAAGACGATGTCGAACGCGGCCCGGTTGGGTTGTCCCTGCTCGATGAGCCTGATCGGAGGGATCCGCAGCCCTTCCTGAAGGATCTCGGTGGCCTGGCCGGAGACGCTGCCCGGGGTCATGCCGCCGATGTCGGCCCAGTGCATGCGGACGCAGGGGAAGAGGAAGAGTTCTCCGTCGACGAAGACCGGGCTGATCAGGGTGACGTCGTTGAGGTGACTGCCGCCGCGGTAGGGGTCGTTGACGATGTAGAGGTCACCGGGGCGCATCTCGTCGGCGAAGTCGGCGAAGATCTCGGCGACCGAGGCCGGCATGGCGATGACGTGGCCGGGCATGTCCCGGCCCTGGGCGACCATCTGCCCCTGAGGGTCGAACAGGGCGCAGGAGAAGTCCTGTGCGTCGGCGATCACCGGCGAGTGCGCGGTGCGGAAGATCGTCTGTCGCATCTCCCGGACGATCGAGATGAGACCTTCGGTGACGACTTCCAGGTCGATCGGGTTCACAGTCATGCGGATGCCTCACTGGTTCCGGCTCGATCCCGATGGTGGGAGAACGGACCATCTGGGGTGGGCCACCGTGGGTGGGCCATCTGGGGTGGACCATAACGCGCTGGACCATAATGTGGTCCTAGGGTTATATTATGAAACCTAGCAACCGAGAAGGTGGGAAGCAAGATGTCGTACGCCACTGACACCAGCCCGGACGACGGGCCGACGCCCCGCGAGTCCGGCACCCAGGCGCTCGACCGCGCCCTGAGCGTGCTGCTCGCCTTCCGTGGCAACGACGCCGAACGCAAGGTCAGCGACGTCAGCCGCGAGCTCGGCCTACACAAGTCGACCGCCAGCCGACTGTTCCGCGCGCTGGCCGACGCCGGCTTCCTGCACCGCAACGAGGACAACGGCAACTACCGGCTCGGGGTCACCGTCTTCGAGCTCGGCGCGCGCTACCTCGCCGGCCTGGACCTGCACACCCTCGCCCGCCCCCTGGTGCACCGGCTGGCCGAGGAGGAGGGCGAGAGCGTCAACCTGTCGGTCCTGGAGGACCTCGACGCGATCTCCATCCACGTCGTGCAGGGCACCCGCAACCTGCAGCTCGTCTCCCGGCTGGGCCGACGCATCCCGCTGTGGTGCAGCGCCGCCGGCAAGGCCCTGCTGATCGACCAGGACGACGCCGCGCTGCGCGCCACGCTGGCCGACGCGCCGTTCACCGCGCTGACCGCCCACACGATCACCGACCTGGACACGTTCGTGTCCCGGATGGCGACCGTCCGCGAGCAGGGCTGGGCGCTCAACGACCAGGAGAGCGAGGAGGGACTGCGGGTCGTGGCCGCGCCGGTGCGCGACCGCCACGGCCGGGTCACCGGCGCCATCAGCGTCTCCGGCCCGATCTTCCGCCTCGACGAGGCCCGGGTGACGCAGCTGGCCGAGGCGGCCCGCCGCACCGCCGACGAGCTGTCCCGGCAACTCGGGTACGGCTTCGGCGACGTCTGGGGCGACTGACCCGGTCAAAACTTCTCCTGCACGACGTCCGCACGGATCCGTACGTGGAGCAGGACCGGCCCGGCCAACGGCAGCACCTCGTCGAAGGCCGCCCGGGCACCCGCCTCGTCGGTGACCGTCCACGCCGGCACCCCGAGTGCACGGGCCACGGCCGCGAGGTCCCGCTCGGGGAAACGGGCCAGTTCGGGGTCGACCCCGCGCGGGGCGAGTTTGCGGACCTCCGCGCCGTACGCGGCGTCGTCCAGGAGCACCAGCAGCACCGGTGCGCCGACCCGGGCCAGGGTGTCCAGCTCCCCGAGACCGGTCAGCAGGCTGCCGTCGCCCTCGAAGGCGACCACCGGCCGGTCGGGACGGCCGACGGCGGCGCCCACCGCGAACGGCAGTCCGACGCCGATGCTGCCGAACTCCCACGGGGCGAGGAAGGACCGGTCGGTGGCGGCCGAGTCCAACAGCAGGTTGGGCCAGCCGCCGAAGTGACCGACGCCGACCACCGTGGTCCGCTGGCGGGGCAGGCGTTCGGCGCAGATCCGGATGAAGGCCCGGGGGTCGATGCGGCCGGGCCGGGACTCGATGTCCAGGCCGGCGAACGGGTCGGCGCCCGCCAGTTCGGCGGCCAGGTCTGTGCTGCGCCAGTGCGGTCGGGGTACCGGCGTCAGCACCGCCGACACCGCCTGCGCCGTCTCCCCCGCGTCGCCCAGCACCCCGGCCGTCACCGGCCAGCGGGCCCCGATCGCGGCCGGGTCGACGTCCACCGCGACCAGCACCGCGTCCGGGAAGAGCGCACCGTGGTCGGCGGTCCACCGGTTGAGTCCGGCCCCGAACGTGACCACCAGGTCCGCCTCGGCCAGGGTCCGCCGGGTCAGCGGCCGGGACAGCCCACCGGCCACCCCGAGGTCGTACGGGTGCCCCCGGAACAGACCGGCGGCCATCAGCGTGGTGGCGAGCAGGGCTCCGCTGCGGTCGGCGAGGTCCCGGATCGCGGCCGCCGCCGGTTCGGCGCCCCGGCCCGCGAGCAGCACCGGGCGGTGCGCCGTACGGAGCCGGTGGGCCAGCGCGTCGACGTCGGCGGGGTCCGGCGCGAGTGGTCGTGGCGCGCGGGGCACCATCGGCGCCGGGGCGGGCGGGTGCTGCGGAACCTGCTCGTCGGCCAGGTCGATCGGCACGTTCAGCACCACCGGGCCGGTCAGCTCGCGGGCGGCCCGGAACGCCAGCCCGACGTCGCGCATCGCGGTGCCGGCGGTGTGCACCGGGACGAACGTGCCCGCCGTGGCCAGCGCGTACGGCTGCTGGTCGAAGTGCTGCACGTGCAGCGGGTCGCCGGGCGGAGTGTCGCCGGCGATCAGGACCAGCGGGGTACGGGCCTGCCGCGCGATGGTCAGCGCCGCCCCGGCGACCGCCAGTCCCGGCCCCTGGGTGACGGTGGCGACGCCGCAGCGGCCGGTGGTGCGGGCGTACCCGTCGGCCATCATCACCGCGGCGTTCTCGTTTCGGGCCGCGACGAACCGGACGCCGTGCCGCTCGGCCAGGTCGGCGACCAGGTACATGTTGGCGTCGCCGAGCAGACCGAAGACGGTGTCGACGCCGTGCGCCACGACGGCGTCGGCGATCGCCTCGAACACCCTCACCGCGCGTCCCCGTCGAGGTAGCCGCCGGGCGGGCGCAACGCCACGCTCAGCGCGCCGAGGAAGGAGTCGTTGGCCGCCGCGTCGAAGCGGGGACCGGCCAGCCGGGCGGCACGCTTGGTCATCGTGCGGCCGACCACCGAGGTGGCCAGCAGCCGGTCGGTGATCGCGTCCACGGCGGCGGGCAGGTCGTCGGCGGCGACCACCCGGGTGACCAGGCGCAGATCGAGCATCTCGGCGGGTTCCACCCGCTCGCCGAGCAGCAGCCAGCGCTTGGCCAGGTCGGCGCCGACCAGGTCGGCGAGGATCGCCATGCCGCTCCAGGTCAGCGGGATGCCGTAGGTCACCTCGGGGAAGGTGAAGAACGCGCTGTCGGCGGCCACCCGCAGGTCGCTGGCGAGCCCGAGGACGGCGCCCGAGCCGATGGCCGGGCCGTTGAAGGCGGCGACCGTGGTCTGGTCCAGCCGGTACCAGCGTTCGACGAGGTCGGCGGTGCGCCGCTGGACGTGCATGGTGGTCTCGGGGTCGAGGTCGGCCAGCTCGCGCAGGTCGGTGCCGGCGCAGAACGCGGTGCCCTCGCCGGTGAGCACCACCACCTCCACCGTGCGGTCGCGTCCGAGGTCGTGCAGCACGTCCTCGAAGCGGGCGAGCATGTCGAGGTCGAAGCTGTTGCGCCGCAGCGGCCGGTGCAGGGTGACCCGGGCCAACCGGCCGGAGCGGTGCAGCAGGACGGACTGATCAGTGGTCATGGTGACTCCGAGGTCAGGAGGGCTCGGTCGACGAGCGCGGCGGCGTGGCCGACGTACGACAGCGGGTCGAGCAGCCCGGCCAGTTCCGGGCCGGGCAGGGCGGCGGCCACCTGCGGGTCGGCGCGCAGCACGTCGACGAACGGCCGGTTCTGCTCCAGGCTGTCGCGGACGATCCGCATCACCAGGTGGTGGGCCTGCTCCCGGCCCAGTGGGTCGGCGAGGCGGAGCATGATCGCCTCGGAGAGCACCAGCCCACCGGTGAGGTCGAGGTTGGCGCGCATCCGGTCCGGATCGACGCCGAGGTCGCCGAAGACCTCGACCAGCCGTTCCAGGGCACCGCCGATGAGGATGAAGCACTCCGGCAGCAGTTTCCACAGCGTCATGCCGACGCCCATGTCGCGGTCGTCCTGCGCGACCATGGTCTGCATCGCCAGCGGCACCTGGGCGCGCAGCGTACCGGCGGCGGCGATCACCGCCTCGCAGCGGATCGGGTTGCGTTTGTGCGGCATGGTGCTGCTGCCGACCTGGGTGGCGCGCTGCGGTTCGTGGGCCTCGCCGACCTCGGTACGCCCGAGGAAATAGATCTCGCGGGCCAGTTTCTCGGCGCTGGAGGCGACCAGTCCGAGGACCATCAGACACTCGGCGAACCGGTCCGAGGTGGCGTGCCACGGGGTGTCGGCGACGCCGAGACCGAGTTCGTCGGCGACGGCGCGTTCCAGGGCGAACGCCTGCGGGCCGTAGCCGGCCATGGTGCCGGCGGCGCCGCCCATGCTGGTCACCAGCAGTCGTTCGCGCATCTGGGCCAGACGGGCCCGGTGTCGTTGCAGTTCGCTCTGCCACACCGCGCAGCGCAGGCCGAACGTGGTCGGCAACGCCTGCTGGCCGTGGGTGCGGGCGGCCATCGGGGTGGTGCGGTGTCGCAGCGCCAGCCGGCGCAGGATGCGGACCAGTTCGTCGACCTGACGGGAGACGATGTCCAGGCCGGCCCGAGCGCGCAGCACGAATCCGGTGTCCATCACGTCCTGGGTGGTGGCGCCGAGGTGGACGTAGCGGCCGGCGTCGCCCTGGCAGGCGGCGGTCAGTGCCCGGACCAGCGGCACGAGCGGGTGCACGGTGTCGGCGGCGTCGGCGGCGAGCACCGTGGTGTCCAGCCGGTCGAGCCGGGCCGCGTCGGTGATCGCCTGGGCCGCGGACGAGGGGATGACGCCGAGGCCGGCCTGCGCGCGGGCCAGGGCCGCTTCGACGTCGAGCCAGGACTGCATGAGTTGGCGGTCGTTGAACACGCCGCGCATCTCGGCGTTGCCGAAGAAGCTGGTGACGGTCAACGAGTCCAGGAAGCACGAGCCGAGCTGCATCAGCGTTGCTCCTCACCGGTGAGCAGGGCGAGCGCGGCGCGCCGGTCGACCTTGCCGGACGGCAGCAACGGCAGGTCCGGCACGGTACGGATCAGCGTCGGCACCTTGTGTCGGGCCAGTCGGGCGGCGGCCGCCCCGGTGAGCCGGTCGGGGTCGGGGGTGGTGTCCGGGGCGGCGACGACGAGGGCGGCGACCTCTTCGCCCCAGCGCGGTGACGGCAGGCCGAGTACGCACACCTGGGCGACGGCCGGGTCGTCGAGCAGGGCCGCCTCCACCTCGGCCGGGCTGATGTTCTCGCCGCCCCGGATGATCAGCTCCTTGACCCGACCGGTGAGGGTGAGGACCCGGTCGGTGTCCAGCGCGCCCAGGTCGCCGGTGCGCAGCCAGCCGTCGGTGGTGATCGCGGCCTCGGTGGCGGCCGGGTCGTCGACGTACCCGGCGGTCACCGACTCGCCGCGGACCAGCAGCTCACCGGCGTGGCCGGCGGGCAGTTCGGTGCGGGTGCCGGGGGTGACGACGACGGCGTCCAGGTCCGCGACGATCCGTCCGACGGTGTCGCCGGGGTTGCCGCAGCTCCCGTCGCCGGGGTCGACGCTGATCGTCGGGCCGGCCTCGGTCTGCCCGTAGATCACGGCGATGCGGTCCAGGCCGAGTACCCGCCGGGTGCGGGCGAGCAGCGCCGGCGCGCACGGCGCGCCGCCGAGGAAGCCGACCCGCAGCGACGACAGGTCGAAGCGGTCCGGCGCGGCCTCCACGGTGTCCGCGAGCATCGTGGCCATCGTCGGGACGGCCTGGAGCACGGTGCACCGGTGCCGGGCGATCTGGGTGAGCACCGGTTCGGTGCGGAAGCGGCTCACCGACACCCACAGCGCCCCGGTGACCAGGGCCAGCACGGCACCGCTGCTGAGCCCGGCCGCGTGGGCCAGGGGCAGCGGTGAGGCGATCCGGTCGGTGGCGCCGAGTCCGGCGGCGTCGGCCGTCCACCGCGCGTTGGCGATCAGGTTGCGGGCGCTGAGCGCGACCATCTTCGGCGGGCCGGTCGAGCCGGAGGTGAACTGGATGTTCAGGGTGGCGTCCGGGTGTCCGGCGGGGGCGGGCACGGCGCCGTCGCCGATCCCGGCCAGGTTGTCGCCGAGGACGTGCCAGCCGTACGGGCGGGCGGAGCCGGGCAGTGCGGCGAGCGCCTGCGCGGCGGTGGCGGCGCCGTCGCGGTCGCGGAGGCGACGGGCGACGAAGAGTCGGCGGGGACGGCTGCGGGCCAGTGCCGTGGTCAGCTCCGGGGTGCTCAGCCCCGGATGCAGGGTCACCAGGGCAGCGCCCCGCCATGCCGCGGCGGCCAGCAGGACCAGCCAGTCGAGGCTGTTCTCGGCCCACACGGCGATCCGGTCGCCCCGGCCGACGTCGAGCGCGGCCAGCGTGGCCGCCCGTCGGCCGACGAGGTCGGCGAACTCCCCCGCCGACACCGGCCGGTCCTGGTCGAAGGCGTACAGGGGGCGGTCCGGGTGCTGGGCGGCGTGGTCCAGGACGGTGGCGTCGAGGGCGTTGGTCACCGGATCACTCCTTGACGAGCAGCAGGTTTCCGTGGTCGTCGACGGTCGCGGTCCACCCGGCGCCGACCACGGTCGTGCTGCCGCTCTCCCGGATGACGGCCGGACCGGGCACCGTGCGGCCGGGAGCCAGGTCGGTGCGGCGGTGGACGGTGGCGTCGACCCAGCCCTGCGCGCCGTAGACGCGGGTCGGTGCGGGCTGCGGGGTGGTGCCGGCCGGAGGTGCGAACCGGACGGCGGGTCGGGGACCGTAGGCGGTCAGCCGGCAGTTGACGATCTCGGCCGGGTGTCCGGAGCGGGCGTAGGCGTACCGGTCGGCGTAGGCGGCGTGGAAGGCCGCGACCAGGTCCTCGGCCGTGGCCGGTAGCTCCTCGACGGGGACGGCGAGGTCGAAGGACTGGCCCCGGAACCGCATGCCCACCGACAGGCCGAAGGTGACCTGGTCGGGTTCGACGCCGTCCTCGGCCTTGAGTTGGGCCCGCGCGGTGTCGCGCAGTTCGGCCACCACGGCGCGGACGGCGCCGAGTCCGGTCTCGTCGGCCGGCACCAGCACGGTGCGGACGTAGTCGTGCCGGGCCTGGGCGGTGACGAAGCCGAGGGCGGAGAAGTTGCCCGGTACCGGTGGCACGAGGACCCGGCGGATGCCCAGGTCGTCGGCGAGCACGGTGGCGTGCATGGGGCCGGCGCCGCCGAAGGGCATCAGCACGAAGTCCCGGGGGTCGTGGCCGCAGGCGACCGAGATCTCCTTGATCGCGCTGGTCATCTTGGCGGTGGCGATGGTGAGGATGCCGTGTGCCAGTTCCAGGTCGTCGAGGCCGAACTCGGTGGCCAGGCGGTGCATGGCCGTACGGGCGGCGGCGACGTCGAGGCGTACCTCGCCACCGAGGCTCTCCTCGGGGTCGAGGTGGCCGACGAGCAGGTGGGCGTCGGTGGTCGTCGGCTCGGTGCCGCCCCGGCCGTAGGCGGCCGGGCCGGGGGTGGAACCGGCACTGCGGGGGCCGATGCGGAGTTCGCCGCCGAGGTCGCGCCAGGCGATCGAGCCGCCACCGGCACCGATCGTGTTGATCTCCACCTGGAAGGTGCGGTTCGGGTAGCCGGCGATCGTCCCGTCGTTGGTCATCAACGGGGTGCCGTTCTTGATCAGGCAGACGTCGGTGCTGGTGCCGCCGATGTCGCAGGTGATCACGTTCGGGTAGCCGGCCAGGCCGGCGACGTGGACGCTGGCGGCGACGCCGCCGGCCGGGCCGGACAGGGCCAGGTTGATCGGCAGCCGGCCGGCCTCCTCGGTGGACACGACGCCGCCGCTGCTGGTCATGATCGACAGCGGGTGGGCGTAGCCGCCGGTCGCGAGAGTGTCGCCGAGCCCGCGCAGGTAGTCGGAGACGGTGGAGCGGACGCTGGCGTTGAGCACGGTGGTGGCGAAGCGCTCGTACTCGCCCTGTTCCGGCACCACGTCCGAGGAGATGGTGCAGACCAGGTCGGGATAGCGTTCGGCGAGGCGGGCGGCGGCGGCCCGCTCGTGGGCCGGGTTGCGGTAGGAGTGCAGCAGGCAGACGGCCACGGCCTTCGGTCCGGCGGCGGCCACCCGATCCAGCACGCTGTCGAGGGCGGCGGTGTCCAGTGGCCGCACGACGCTGCCGTCGGCGCCGATGCGCTCGGGCAGGACGTGCCGCAGGCGACGGGGGGTCAGCGGGGGACGTCCCGCCTCCTTGACGCTGTAGAGCTGCGGCCGGTGCCCGAGTCCCATCTCCAGGACGTCGCGGAAGCCCTCGGTGGCGACCACGCTGACCGGCTCGCCGGAGCCTTCCAGCAGCGCGTTGGTGACCCGGGTGGTGCCGTGGACGAAGCGGTCGACCTCGTCGAGGCGTACGCCGAGCTTGGCCAGTCCCTCGAAGATGGCCGCGGCCGGGTCGTCGGGCGTGGACAGGGTCTTGGCCTCGGCGAGCCGGGCGGTGGCCGGCTCGTACACGATGACGTCGGTGAAGGTGCCACCGATGTCGACGCCGATGCACAGCATGGCGAGCCTTTCGATAGTGGTGGGCGCGCGGGCTCCGGCGGCCGGCAGCGGCGCGCCGTCAGGTCCGGGCGGGTCAGAACGTGACGCCGTAGCGGCGCAGGGTCCTGCTGGTGACGGCCCGCAGGATCCAGTCGAAGAGGTAGCCGAGCAGGCCGAGGGTGATGATGCCGACGAAGACCCACTCGGTCTTGGCGTAGTTGCGGGCGGTCCAGATGAGCGATCCGAGGCCGCTCTGTGCCGCGACGATCTCGGCGGAGACGATCGTCAGGAAGGAGTTGCCCATGGCCAGCCGCGCGCCGGTCACCACGTGGGGCACCGTCGACGGCAGGACCACCGAGGCCAGGGTGCGTACCGCGTTGGCGCCGAGCGCGCGGGCGGCGCGCAGCCGGAGTTCGTCGACGGACAGGACGCCGGCCAGGGTGTTGAGCGCGACGATGAAGACGGTGGTGTAGAAGATCAGCGCGATCTTCGACGCCTCGCCCGGTCCGAGCCAGATGATCGCCAGGGTGACGAAGGCGATCGGCGGGACGAACCGGAAGAACTGGATGTACGGGTCCAGCATCAGCCGCAGCCACGGTACGCAGCCCATCAGCAGTCCGACCGGTACGCCGATGACGACGCCGAGCGCCCAGCCGGTGAGGATCCGGGTCGACGAGGCGCTGATCGAGCTGGCCAGCGTGCCGTCCTGGATGAGTTCGACCGCGCCACGCCAGGTGAGCAGCGGTGAGGGCAGGAAGAAGGCGGTGTAGTTGCGGCTGACCAGGTCCCAGATGACGACGCCGAGCAGCACCGACAGGGCCGACAGGCCGATCCGGGTCAGTTGAGGTCGGCTGGTGCGTCGGCGGGCCGGGCCGGTCGTGTCGCGGCTGGTCTTCTCCGGCACCGCGCGCAGGTCCACGCTCATCGTCGTGCCTTCCTGTCAGCGCCGTCGGGTGTCGGGGGCTGCCGACCGTCGTGTCCGTCGTCGAGGCCCTGGGCCTGCAGGGTGCGGGCCACCTCGGCGCCGATGTCCTCGCGGAGTTCGCGGAAGAGTGCGGCGCTGGCCGGGTCGGTCAGGTCGCGGGGTCGGGGCAGGTCGCACGGGTACACGTTCTTGATGGCCGCCGAGGGGCCGGCGGTCATGGTGACGATCCGGTCGCCGAGCAGGATCGCCTCGCCGATGTCGTGCGTGACGAACACGATGGTCGCGCCGGTCTCCCGCCAGATCCGGTCGAGTTCGACCTGCATGACCAGTCGGGTCTGGGCGTCCAGGGCGCCGAAGGGTTCGTCCATCAGCACGACCGACGGTTCGTTGGCCAGCACCCGGGCCAGTTGTGCGCGCTGGCGCATGCCGCCGGAGAGTTGGCCGGGGAACCGGTCGGCGCTGTGGCTGAGGCCGACCATGGCCAGGTAGCGGTCGACGTCGGTGGCCCGTTGGGCCTTGGCGACGCCGCGCATGCGCGGGCCGAAGTCCACGTTCTGTCGGACCGTCAGCCACGGGAAGAGCGCTTCGGCGCTCTGGAACACCACGCCGCGGGAGACGTCGGGGCCGGTGACCCGCGCGCCCGCGCAGGTCACCTCCCCACCGACGGGTGTGACGAATCCGGCGATCGCGTTGAGCAGTGTCGACTTGCCGCAGCCGCTGGGGCCGAGCAGGCAGACGAACTCCCCTGCGGCAATGTCCAGGTTCGCCTGGCGGACCGCTACGAAGTCGCCGAACCGGATGTCGACGTCGCTCACGGACACCGGGGAGCCGGTACGGTTCACGCCACTCCCCTGATCATGACGGTCGCCGGGTCGGCCTTCTGGCTGACGATGTTGCTGTCCTGCTGGAACTGGGCGATCTCGTTGTAGCGCTGGATGTCCTCGTCGGTGAAGTCGCGGACCTGGCACTGCACGCCTTCGAGGAGGGACTGGGCCTCGGCGGCGGGCACCTTGATCGCGGTCTCGGTGACGGTGCCGGCCTTGGCCGGGTCGGCGGTGAGCTGCTCGCAGGCCTGGGCGATGGTGTCGACGACCTTCTTGGCCGTCTCCTTGTTGCCCTCGTACCAGGCGCCGTCGACGCCGATCACGAGGTTGTAGACGTATCCGATCTCGCCGCTGGTCAGCAGCACGGTGCCGCCGTTGGCGACGCCGCGCGAGGGCCACGGCTCCCACATGATGTAGCCGTCGACGTCGCCGCGCTGCAGCAGCGCCGGCATCTCGGCGGGTGAGGCGTTGACGAACTCGACGGTGTCGCGGGCGATGTTGCGGCTGTCGAGCACCTTGTTGGTGGCGTACTCGTTCACGGTGCCGGGCACGACGCCGTACTTCTTGATGCCGGCGACGTCGGTGATGCCGGAGCGGGCGACGAGCTTGATGAAGCTGGGCGACTGCGAGAAGACCGCGAGTCCCTTGATGTCGCCCCGGGTCGCGCGGTTGAGCAGGCTGGATTCGGTGCTGGCGGTGACCTGGCCCTGCTTGGCCAGGATCGCGTCGAGCCCGCCGGTCCCCTCCTGGTACTGGGTGACGGTCACGTCGAGCCCGGCCTGGTCGAAGAGGTTCTCCTGGTCGGCGAGATAGATCGGGGAGTACGCCGGGTCGACGCCGACGCCGAAGTTGACGGCGGGGGTGGGGCCGGCGCTGTCGCCGCCGGACTCGCCGGAGGACTGGTTCTCGGAACACGCCGCCATGGCGACGGTCATCAGCAGGGCGGCGGCCGCGGCCGTTACGCGCATTCTCATGGCTACCCCAGACTTCAGCGGCTCATATTGTGGTCTCGGTTGCTTAATATGGGACGCTACTGTGAGGCGCTTTACAACGTCAAGAGGTGCGAGCGACAGGCTCTCAACACAGACAGTAGCCAAAGCCCCCTGGACGCCCCGTCGCGCTCACCGGGCACCGAGGAGATAGCGACCATGAAGTACCTGAACAACCCACTTGGTGCGACGAATCCGAAATCTCAGGCGAGAGCGCCACACGAGAAGCTCGTCACGCACCGTGTCGACCGCTTGATCGTGGAGCGGCTTCTCTCCCGGTCGCGTGGCCCCTGCCCCGGTGGCGCGCAGCGGTAGCCTGGAGGGGCAGCCGTCTTCCGAGACGGCCGCACGGCGGTGGGGCCCGCCGTACCCGAACCGTGCCGTTCCCGGCCACCAACGGTCCCTACCTGATGACCCTCGTGCACGCCCACGCCCGGGCGTGGAGACCGACCAGGTAGGAGCCCGTGTCCGTGCCGCGTGACCACCACCGCGATCCCGCCGCTCCCGGCACGCCGCGCGCACCGGTCGATCCCGACGTCGACGTCCCCCCGTGGCCGCCCGGCACCGGCCGAGTACCGCGACGGTTCGAGATCCTCGCCGTGATCGCGGCCGGCGGTGTACTCGGCGCCTGCGCCCGCTACGGCGCCGTCGTGCTGTCTCCGACCGCGCCCGGCGCGTTTCCGTGGACGACGTTCTGGATCAACATCACCGGCTGCGCGGTGATGGGTGCGCTCATGGTCCTGATCACCGAACGGCGCACCGCGCATCCACTGGTGCGGCCCTTCCTCGGCACGGGCGTGCTCGGCGGCTACACCACGTTCTCCACCTACGCGCTGGACGCCCAGCACCTGATCGACGGCGGACGGGCCGGCATCGCGGTGCTCTACCTCGCCGTCACCCTCCTGGCCGCGCTGGCTGCCGTGTGGGGTGCGGCGGCGCTCACCCGGCTGCTCGTCCCGACCCGCCCCACCCGAGACGGAGACGCCGGATGAACTGGCTGATGGTCATCGTCGGCGCCCTCGTCGGCGCACCGCTGCGCTACCTGATCGACCGCGCCGTCCAGACCCGGCTCGGCACCGCCTTCCCGTGGGGGACCCTCACCGTCAACCTCCTCGCCTGCGTCGGCCTCGGCGTCCTCACCGGCGTCGGCACCGCGACCGCCGTGCCCCCTGCCCTGCAGCACCTGATCGGTCCCGGACTGTGCGCGACGCTGAGCACCTACTCGACCTTCTCCGTCGAGACGGTCCGTCTGACCGAGACCGGCGCGCCGCTGCGCGCCATCGCCAACGCCGTCGGCAGTGTCCTGGCGGGGCTGGCCGCGCTCGCACTCAGCAGCCACCTCGCGGTCGCGTTTCTCGCCTGAGCCCGGCGTCCTACACTCTCCGACGTGGAACGCCTGGACGACGTCACGACACGTAGGGTCCGCCTGGTCGACGTGCTGTCGCAGGCCCGCGACCACGCCGATGGCGGCGCCCCCGTACTGCTGGGGATCGACGGCCCGAGCGCGAGCGGTAAGAGCACCGTGGCGAAGAGGCTGGCAGCGCTCGGTGACGCAGTCCTGGTCGAGGTGGACGAGTTCTGGACCTGGGGGGACGACCCCGCGTGGTGGGACTACTTCGTCGACCACGTCCTGGTACCCCTCGCCAGCGGTCGGAACGCCCACTTCCGGGCCCGGGACTGGGCCACCGACACCGCAGGAGTCGCCACCGGCGAGTGGGTGACGACCGCCGCCGGCGCCCTGGTCATCGTGGAGGGCGTCACGTCCACCCGGCGCGCGGTGGCGGACCGCTACGCGTACCGGATCTGGGTGGACGCCCCCGAAGCATCGCGGCTGCGGCGCGGCATCGCGCGCGACGGTGAACAGCACCGCGATGCGTGGCTCGACTGGCTCGCGGTCGAACGTGACTTCTTCGCGGCAGACCAGACCGACACCCGAGCACACCTGCACGTCCACGGCGAGCCGACGGTGCCCTGCGACGACGTCGGCGAGGTCGTCGTGCGCCGCCGGCCGCAGCCGTGAGACCGGGCAGCGCCTACTCCCGCCAGCCGGTCAGCTCGACCCCCTTGGCCAGGTCCACCCGGAAGCCCAGCGCGATCTCGCCGCTCTCGCCCGGCGCGAGCGCCAGCCGCCAGGTCACCTCGCCCAGCTCCGTCCGCTCGACCGGCGGCGGTACGACGGTCGTCTCGCGTACCACCACCGCCTCGTCCCGCGAGACCGGAAGCTGATCACGCACCTCGACGGTCGCCGGGCGGGACGTGTGGTTGTCGACGGTGATCCGGTACTCCACCTCGCGCCGCCGGGTCGACCCGAGCGTGGCCTTGGTCTCGGCGCGTCGGTACAGCTTGCGTTCCACCCGCATCCGGTCGTCCACCCCGAGCGCCACCTCGGTCTCCTCACCCGGCGCCCACATCGGCAGCCGGGTGGAGGCGACGAAGTCGGCGTCGTGGAACACCGCGGCCGGGCCGGCGAGCAGCGCGTGCTCCGACGTGTTGCGGATCGTGGCCCGCAGGTGGGCCTCCGCGGCGCGGACCGGGGCGGTGACATGGTCCAGCCGGGCCGGCAGGTCCAGCACGGCGATGGTGGCCCGATGGGTGCTGCCGTCGGCGGGCACCGCCACCGGCCGGGCCGGTCGGTAGGTGGCCGCAATGGTCCCCTGCTCGACCTCGGCGACGCTCTCCCGCAGCCTCTGCGGGACCGGCGGCGCGGCACGGGGCGAGCTGGCGGCCGGCGCCGCGCCGAACGCCGGCATCCCGGCCACCATGTCCGGCGCCATGCGCGGTAGTGGCGGCCGGAGCCGGTCCAGATACCAGGGCGACAGGTCGGGTACGCCGCTCGTCGCCGCCGGCCGGGCGGTGGAGAGACGAAGGTCGCACTCCGGCCAGTCCTCACCGGTGCTCTGGCTGACCATCCCGAACCAGGTCACGGTCATCGTCTCGTCGACCAGCCGCAGATCGTAGGAGGGTTGCCACCGGGCGCCCTCCACCAGGTAGGTCAGCTCCAGCTCGACGTCGGTGTCGTCGGCCTCGACCGCCACGATCACCTCGGCGGCCAGCCGGTCCGGCTGTTGCTTGCCGTGCAGGGCGTCGAGGTCGCGCCCGACCGCCGCCGACTCCTCCCGCAGCTCGGTCCGTCGACGGGTCAGCCCCCGTCGCCGGGCCCGCGAGTCGGCGAGCTGAGCGGCCACCGAATCGGTGAAGGCGGCCACGTCGTCGGGGGCGGCGTCACCGGCGGCCAGCGCGCGGGCGTACGTGCCACCGGCCCGCTCGGCCAACCGGGTGAGGAACTGTCCACGCTGTTCCTCGATGCCGTCCGCGTCGTCGACCTCGGCCAACTCGTCGGTGACCTCGCGACGGCGCTGCTCCAGGGCGACCACCTGCGCGTCGGTGCTGCGGGCCTGTCGCCACGTGGTCACGTCCACGCCGAGGACGGTGGCCGCGCCCCGACCGCCGACCCGGACCGAGTCGCGCCGCAGGCCGAGCGGGAGCGGCGCGACGCGTACGCGGTGCTGACCGGCCGGCAACCGGAGACCGCCGCGACGGGTGACCCGGGCCCGGTCGGGATAGACGGTGACGCCGACGACGGGGGCATCGATCTCCGCAGTGTCCACGGCGGCGAGGGTAGTCGACCCCTGTGACCGTTACTTCCGGCACTCGTGACCCGCGTCGTGGCGGCGACGAGCGCTCACCGAAACACTTCCGCCACCTTTCCGAAACTACCGGTTGAAAACCCTGGAACATTCTGCCAGCCTGATAGTCATCGATCTATGAGATCGCTAACATTGATCTTCCTCACCAGGGAGGTGTCTCGCACCGTCACCAGGCCCGACCATCCGGGTGACACGTCCACACCGGAGTCCTCCGCCCACGACCACGTCCTGGTGGGCGACGGACTCGATCACCGCCACCCTTCACCTGCCGATCAGACGGCCGAACACGACTCACCACCGCACGGATGCCGGTCGTGAGTCCTGGCCTCGACCGGCGGACCCGGCATTGCGGGGCGCTCTGGCGAGCGCACCCGATCAGTGACAGATACGTCCCATCCCATCAGTGGAGGATCAGCATGATCTCCCGGCCCCGTCCCCCCAGGCGTCGACTCAGAGCGCTCTACGTTCCCGGAGCCGCCGCGCTGGTCGCCGTCTTCGTCGCATCGCTGCTGCCCACACTCGCCCACGCCGCCGAGACCACCCTCGCGGCGGCGGCGAACCAGTCCGGCCGGTACTTCGGTGCGGCGGTGGCGGCGAACAAGCTCAGCGACGGCGCGTACACGACGATCCTGAACCGCGAGTTCAACAGCGTCACGCCCGAGAACGAGATGAAGATAGACGCGACCGAGCCGCAGCAGGGCAACTTCACGTTCACCAACGCGGATCGGATCGTCAACCACGCTCTCAATCGGGGCTGGAAGGTGCGTGGCCACACGCTGGCCTGGCACTCGCAGCAGCCCGGCTGGATGCAGAACATGTCCGGCACCCAGCTGCGTAACGCGATGCTGAACCACGTCACGCGGGTCGCGACCTACTACCGGGGCAAGATCCATTCCTGGGACGTGGTGAACGAGGCGTTCGCCGACGGCGACAGCGGCGCCCGGCGCGACTCGAACCTGCAGCGCACCGGCAACGACTGGATCGAGGCGGCCTTCCGTGCCGCCCGGACGGCGGACCCGGGTGCGAAGCTCTGCTACAACGACTACAACACCGACAACTGGAACTGGGCCAAGACCCAGGCCGTCTATCGGATGGTCCAGGACTTCAAGAACCGGGGCGTACCGATCGACTGCGTCGGGTTCCAGTCGCACTTCAACGCCCAGTCGGCGTACAACAGCAACTACCGCACCACGCTGTCCAGCTTCGCGGCGCTCGGCGTCGAGGTGCAGATCACCGAGCTGGACATCGAAGGCTCCGGCACCTCGCAGGCCAACACCTACCGCAGTGTGGTCAACGACTGTCTCGCGGTCCCCCGCTGCACCGGCATCACCGTGTGGGGCATCCGGGACACCGACTCGTGGCGCTCGGGCGGCACCCCGCTGCTCTTCGACGGCAGTGGCAACAAGAAGGCCGCGTACACGGCCACCCTGGACGCGCTGAACAGCGCCGGTCCCGGAACCACCCCCACGCCCACCACGCCGGGGCCCACCAACCCTCCGTCCGGCTCCGCCAGCGAGATCGTGGGTTCGCAGTCCGGCCGGTGCGTGGACGTGCCCAACTCCTCGCGGGACAACGGCACCCGCGTCCAGCTTTACGACTGCAACAAGCAGACCAACCAGGCCTGGACCTACAACAGCTCCACCAAGCAACTCCGCGTCTACGGCGACATGTGCCTCGACGCCGCTGGCACCGGCAACAGCGCCGCCGTCCAGATCTACGCCTGCCACACCCAGACCAACCA
>NZ_JBITKL010000016.1:81152-147361 GCF_044460945.1 Micromonospora sp. NPDC049903 | reverse complement strand
CCAAACATCATCCCCTGATCACCGGCACCCTGCGCATCCAACGCCGACTCCGACGAACCCGTCCGCAACTCGAAGGCGTTATCCACACCCTGCGCAATATCCGGCGACTGCGCCCCAATCGACACACTCACCCCACACGACGCCCCGTCGAAACCCTTCTTCGACGAGTCGTAGCCGATCCCCAGAATCGTCTCGCGGACGATCGACGGAATGTCGGCGTACGCCTTCGTCGTCACCTCACCCGCCACGTGCACCTGACCAGTCGTGATCAGGGTCTCCACCGCCACACGACTGTGCGGATCCTGAGTGAGCAGGGCATCGAGAATGCCGTCACTGATCTGGTCAGCGATCTTGTCCGGGTGGCCTTCCGTGACCGATTCGGACGTAAAGAGGCGGCGTGACACGCTTGTCCTTCCCAGAGCGAGACGGGGTCAGTGGATAGGGCGTTCCGTGGAATCACCCCTTCATGGCAGCCTGCCATGCGGCAACCGTTGGCGGCGAGCCCGTGTGTCTGGGAACGCGGCTGCGGACACCACGAGGGAGTGTGACAGTCGGCCGACCCCCTTGACGAAAGGTCGAGGTCGTTCTAAGCCTCGGCGACGGTGCGCGGGATCGGCCCGTCGCCTACCGGTCCGTCGCGGCCAGGTCCAGCAGCGTACGCACGACGGCGTTGCGGGCCAGCGGCACCTTGAAGGCGTTCTCCGGCAGCGGTCGCGCGTCGGCGAGCTCGGCCTCTGCGGCCCGGCGCAGTCTGTCCTGGGTGGGCGGTCCGCCGCGCAGCAGGTCCTCGGCGCGGGTGGCCCGCCACGGCCGGTGCGCGACGCCGCCCAGCGCGATCCGGACGTCGCGGATGCGTCCGTCGGCCAGGTCGAGCGCGGCGGCGACGGAGACCAGGGCGAACGCGTACGAGGCCCGGTCGCGGATCTTGCGGTAGTAGGAGCGGGCGGCGAAGGTCAGTGGAGGCAGGTCGACGGCGGTGATCAGTTCCCCGTGGGCCAGCACCGTGTCCGTCTGAGGCGTCGATCCGGGCAGTCGGTGTAGCTCGGTCAGCGGGATGGTGCGGCTGCCGTCCGGCCCGGTGGTCTGCACCAGGGCGTCCATCGCGGCCAGCGCCACGGCCAGGTCCGACGGGTGGGTGGCGATGCACTCCGGGGAGACGCCGAGGATCGCCAGGTCGCGGTGGTGTCCCTCGACAGCGGAGCAGCCGGTGCCCGGGGCGCGCTTGTTGCACGCCGTGGTGACGTCCTGGAAGTAGGGACAGCGGGTGCGTTGCAACAGGTTCCCGCCCACGGTGGCGAGGTTGCGCAACTGGGTGGAGGCGCCGTTGAGCAGCGCCTGCGCGACGACCGGGTAGCGACGCCGGATCAGCGGATCGGCGGCCAGGTCGCTGTTGGAGACGCCGGCACCGATGCGGACGCCGCCGTCGGGCAGCTCCGTGACGCTCCGGGAGGTGACGTCCCGCAGGTCGACCAGGAGGTCGGGGCGGGCCACGTCGAGCTTCATCAGGTCCACCAGGTTGGTGCCGCCGCCGAGGAAGGCCGCCTGTGGTGAGCGGGCCAGCAGGGCGACCGCGCCGGCCAGGTCGGTGGCGCGCGCGTACCGGAAGGGCCTCATGACCGGGCCACCTCCTGGATCGCCGGGATCATGTTCGCGTACGCGGCGCAGCGGCAGAGGTTGCCGCTCATCCGTTCCCGGATCTCGTCGGGGTCGGCGGTGAGGTCGACCGGTCCGTGCGCGGCCGGGTCGGTGCGGTCCGGGTCGCGTACGGTGACCGCGCTGGGCCACCCGGATGCCGCCTCGGCGAGCATGGCGACCGCCGAGACGATCTGTCCCGGGGTGCAGTAGCCGCACTGGAAGGCGTCGTGGTCGATGAAGCTCTGCTGCACGGGGTGCAGTCGACCGTCGCGGGCGAGTCCGGCGGCGGTGGTCACCTCGGCGCCGTCGTGGGCCACCGCCAGCGCGAGGCAGCTGTTGGCGCGTCGGCCGTCGAGCAGCACGGTGCAGGCGCCGCACTGGCCGTGGTCGCAGCCCTTCTTGGGGCTGGTGTTGCCCAGTCGTTCGCGCAGCGCGTCGAGCAGGGTGGTGCGGGTGTCGACGGTGAGCCGGTGCTCGGCGCCGTCCACGCGGAGTGTGATCTCGGTGTCCATGCGGTCGTTCCCCGGAGGATCGTGGGCCGGCGAGTTAACGCTATTAAACGGATCCGTAACGTCCAAAGTCGTTGAAAGCGATAAAAAGGTACGCAACGACGTCTGGGGGGTGTCGGCGGATGTTGGCGGAGGTGTGGCCGTTCGTCGAGCGACGGTACGCGGCCGGGCAGCGGGTCGTGCTGGCCCGGCTGGTACGGCGGACCGGCCCCGGCTCCCGGCCGCTGGGCGCCACCATGGCGGTCGCCGCCGACGGCGGGTGGGCCGGCTCGGTCTCCGGTGGCTGCGTGGAGGGGGCCCTGCTGGCGGAGGCCCGCGCGGTGCTCGACGGTGCCCGCCCCCGCCTGGCGGCGGTCACCCCCGGCGCGGAGTTGATGCCCTGGGAGGCCGCGCCCGCCTGCGTCGCCGAGTTGGGGGTGCTGATCGCGCCGGCGCCCTCCGGCGCGGTGTACGCGACCATCGGTGCCGCGTTGGCCGCGCGCCGTCCGCTGGCGGTGGCCGTCGCGTTGCGGGAGCCGTTCGACTGGTCGGTCGCGGCGAGCCGGGACGGGCTGCCCGCCGACGAGGAGTACTTCGTCGAGCAGTGGCGTCCCGGCCCGCTCCTGGTGCTGGTCGGTGCGACGGATCTGGCCGCCGCGGTGGCCGCGCTGGCCGTACCGATGGGCTACCGGGTGACGGTGGTCGACCCGCGACCCGCGTACGCCCATCGGGAGCGGGTGCCGGCGGCCGACGACGTGGTCTGCGACTGGCCCGACCGGTGGCTGTCCGCTGCCCCGGTCGGGCCTCGCGACGCGTCGCTGGTGCTGACCCACGACCCGCGCATCGACGACCGCGCGATCCGGGCCGCGTTGTCCGGCCGGGCCGGTCACGTGGGGGTGCTGGGGAGCCGCGAGACGCATGCCCGACGGTTGGCCCGGTTGGGTGGTCTCGCCGGTCTCGACCGGCTCGCCGGGCCGGCGGGCCTGGATCTCGGCGGGGACTCGCTGGCCCAGACCGCGCTGTCCATGCTGGCCGAGGTGGTGGCGGTGGCCAACCGGCGTACGGGCGGCCGGTTGCGGGACGCGTACGGTCCCATCCGGGTCGGTGGCGCGTTGCCAGTGCCGGGCTGAGCCGATCCGTCAGGGGGATCGGGTCGGCGGGTGCGGCATACGCCCGACGCGCACCGAAGGATGAGCGTGTTACCTAATTTATCCGATTTGCCCCGCCACTCTCCTCCGTCCGTGGTCGTTGCAAACGATGTGCGTCGGACGGGACGGACAGCGCCACGGTGCTCACCCGGTCCCACACTGGAGGGAGCGCGGTTCTGAAGCGGATCGCAGGAATGATCATCGCGGCGGGAGGTGGCCGCCGCATCGGCGGCCCCGAAGCCCTGCTGCACCAGGGCGACAAACCCCTGGTCGACCAGATGATCGACACGCTGACGGAGGCGGGCTGCGGGCAGATCGTCGTCGTCCTCGGAGCCGCCGCCGACCAGGTCCGCGACACCGCGCACCTGGACCACGCCACGGTGGTGGTCAACCGGGCGTGGGGCACCGGTGTCGGCTCGTCCATCCGCGCCGGCCTGGCCGGCATCGACGACGACCGGGTGGAGGCGGCGGTGGTGGTCCCGGTCGACATGCCCGGCCTGACCGCCGAGGCGATCCGCCGGGTCACCGCGCTGCCCTTCCCCGACGTGCTCGTCTGCGCCACCTACAACGGGTTGCGCGGCTACCCGATGCTGTTCGGCCGTCGGCACTGGTCGGGCATCGCCACCCTGGCCAGTGCCGACGTCGGTGCCCGGCCCTACCTACTGGCGCACAAGGACCAGATCGTCGACATCGCCTGCGACTCGGTGGCCGACGGCAGTCGGGTGGACACCCCCGAGCTGATGGCGCTGTATGGCCTGACCGTGCCCGAGCAGCGCGTCGGCGTCTGATCGGCCCGTTGGCTGTGT
This sequence comes from Micromonospora sp. NPDC049903, assembly GCF_044460945.1. Taxonomy (NCBI): domain Bacteria; kingdom Bacillati; phylum Actinomycetota; class Actinomycetes; order Micromonosporales; family Micromonosporaceae; genus Micromonospora; species Micromonospora sp. NPDC049903. The sequence continues at coordinate 143,284 of NZ_JBITKL010000016.1, read as the reverse complement.
CGGCCGGGACAGGTTACCGCTGGTACGGGTCGACGATCTCCTTGGGGCGTAGTGCCGGTGCGGCCAAGTCCCGGAGCGTCGTCGAGGCGACGTAGTGCCTCCCACGCGTCTGGCCACGCTGTTCGAGTAGACCCACCCTGACCAGCGCCCGAAGGTCACGGATGGCCTGGTCGTCCGTGAGGCCCTCGTCGTGTTGGTACACCGTTCGGCGGACCCGGCCGCCGGTCGCCGCCAGTTGCAGGGCGCTGACGACCCGCTCGGGCAGCGCGTGTCGACCGACCCAGCCGTCGAGCAGATCCCACAGGCGGGCGGCCTGGTCGATTCGTTGCCGAACCAGTTGGGCCTGCTGATGGTGGGCGCTGAGGCAGAACCGGATCCACGGCCCGGTGTCGGTGTCCGGCTGCCAGGTCGCGCCGCCGATCTCGGCGAGTACATCGTAGTAGGCGTAGGTGTTCCGCCCGGCGCCCAGCCACTCCTCGATCGAGGAGAACTCCGGAGCCAGCACGCCGTCCCTGGCGAGGACCAGGGTGTGCAGGCACCGTGACATCCGTCCGTTTCCGTCCCGCCACGGATGGATCTTTACCAGGTTGAGGTGGGCCATCGATGCGCGCACGAGCAGCGGGACCTCCGGCTCCCCGTTCGCCAGCCAAGCCATCAACTCGGAGATCAGGGCGGGAACGTGGTCCGGGTCAGGGCCGGTGTAGACCCGCCGGCCGGTGTGGGCCTCATCGACGTAGATGTCACCGGGCCGGTACCGGCCCGGCCATTTGGTGAGGTCGTGCCGCATCATCATGAAGTGCAGCGCGTCGAGAAGCATGTGTTGCCAGGCGAACTCCCGGGAGCGTCCGAGCTGCTGCACGTAGGTGAGGGCGTCCCGGTATCCGGTGATCACGTCCCACGTGTTCGGACTCGTGTCCATCGGTTCCTCGCCCGCGACGGCCGCCACCGCGTCGTCGAGGCCGACCTGATACCCCTCGATCGAGTTCGACCCCTGGATGGCGTGGGCGATCAGGGTCCTGCGGAACTGGCCGCTCCACCGGCGCGGCTCGGCGACCTGGTAACGAAGAGCCTCACGCATCGTCTCCAGCTCGCCGAGAACGCGTTTGTCGTCCTGGGTCAGTTCCGGCGTCGGGTACAGCATGACGCAATCATAGGATAATCCCCATCCAATGCCGAAATGATTTGAGCATTTAGGGGTTCTGGTCCAGTCGGTCCGTCGCCGCCAGCCGCTGGTACCAGTAGGCGCTGTCCTTCCAGAGGCGCTCCTGGGTGTCGTAGTCGACGCGGATGATCCCGAACCGGCGGTCGTAGCCGTACGCCCACTCGAAGTTGTCCAGCAGCGACCAGACGAAGTAGCCCCGCACGTCGGCGCCCGCCGCCATCGCGTCGTGCGTGGCGGCGATGTGCCGGCGCAGGTAGTCGACGCGGCGGTCGTCGTGCACCGCGCCGTCGGGCGAGACCACGTCGTCGAAGGCGGCGCCGTTCTCGGTGATCATCAGTGGTAGGTCGGGATACTCGCGGTGCAGCCGCAGCAGCAACTCGGTCAGGCCGGCCGGCTCGATGTTCCAGCCCATCGCCGTGTACGGGCCCGGCTGGGGAAGGAAGTCGACCCGGTCGGCGCCGACCCAGGCGGAGTGCGCCGATCGGCCGTGGCCGTCCGCGCTCGACCGGGCTGAGACGCCGTCCCAGGTGCGGACCAGGGTGGTCGAGTAGTAGTTGACGCCGAGCACGTCGAGCGGGACCGCCGCGGTGCGCTCGTCGCCGTCGCGCACGAACGACCAGTCGGTGACCGCCGCCGTGTCGGCGAGCAGGTCGGCCGGGTACGCGCCGTCGAGCATCGGGCCGAGGAAGGCCCGGTTGGCCAGCGCGTCGGTGCGGCGTACCGCGTCGACGTCGGCCGCCGAGTCCGAGGCCGGGCGGATCACGTGCAGGTTCAGCGTGACCGACAGCCGCGCCGCCGGGGCCAGGTCGCGGATCACCCGTCCGGCCAGACCGTGCGCCAGGTTCAGGTGGTGTACGGCGCGCAGCGCCGCCTCCGGTTCGGTGCGTCCCGGCGCGTGCACGCCGGAGGCGTACCCGAGGTACGCCGAGCACCACGGCTCGTTGAACGTGGTCCAGGTGTGCACCCGGTCGCCGAGCGCCCCGACGATCGCCGTGGCGTAGTCGGCGAAGCGCAGCGCGGTGTCCCGTTCCGGCCAGCCGCCGGCGTCCTCCAACTCCTGCGGCAGGTCCCAGTGGTAGAGCGTGGCGACCGGCTGGACACCGCGCTCCAGCAGCCCGTCCACCAGCCGGGAGTAGAAGTCCACGCCGGCCTGGTTGACCGGGCCGGAGCCGCCGGGCTGCACCCGGGGCCAGGCGATGGAGAAGCGGTACGCGTCCAGCCCGAGCGCGGCGATGTGGTCCAGGTCGGACTCCCACCGGTGGTAGTGGTCGGCGGCGACGTCGCCGGTGTCCCCGTTCAGGGTGCGTCCCGGTGTGTGGCTGTAGGTGTCCCAGATCGACGGTCCACGGCCGTCCACCCGGGCAGCCCCCTCGATCTGGTACGCGGCCGTGGCCGACCCCCAGACAAAGCCCTCAGGGAACACGACATCACTCACTTCGTCACCTCCGTGACCTCGCAGCGGTACCCCGACGAGTCGCCCGCCACCACCTCGGCGGTGGCCGTCCCGTCGCGGTGGTACACCTCGAACTCCGTGCCGGACCCACGGTCGGGCGCGGGCACGCGTACCCGGGTCCGCTGGCCCGGTGCCGGAGCGTACAGGCGCAGGGTGACGTCGTCCGCCCAGCGGTAGTCGGGCCGGTCGGTGACCGTCCCGAACGGGATCACCGATCCGGGCCGGGCCAGCACCGGGACGCTGTCGAAGCCGTGCTTCTCGGTGACCCAGCCCGGGCCGGTGACCTGCGCGCCGTTGGTCAGATGGGTCCAGATACCGGCCGGCACGTAGTAGGTGACCTGCCCGTCGGCGCTCATCACCGGGGCGACCAGCAGGTCCGGGCCGAGCATGTACTGCCGGTCCAGGTATGCGGCGGTCGGGTCGTCCGGGAACTCCAGGATCATCGGCCGCATCACCGGTACGCCCTCGCGGTGCGCCTCGTCGGCCGCCGCCGCCAGGTACGGCATCAGCGACATCTTGAGCCGGGTGAACCGGCGCAGCACGTCGACCGCCTCGGCGTCGTAGGCCCACGGCACCCGGTACGAGCCGGAGCCGTGCAGCCGTGAGTGCGAGGAGAGCAGCCCGAAGGCGATCCACCGCTTGAACACCGCCGGGTCGGGCGTGCCCTCGAAGCCGCCGATGTCGTGGCTCCAGTAGCCGAAGCCCGAGGCAGCCAGCGACAGGCCACCGCGCAGCGACTCGGCCATCGCCACGAAGGTGGACTCGCAGTCGCCACCCCAGTGCACCGGGAACTGCTGACCGCCCGCCGTGGCGGAGCGGGCGAAGACGACCGCCTCGCCCTCGCCGCGTTCGGCGGTCAACAGCTCGAAGACGGCCTTGTTGTAGAGGTGGGAGTAGTAGTTGTGCATCCGCTGCGGGTCGGCCCCGTCGTGCCAGACCACGTCGGTCGGGATCCGCTCGCCGAAGTCGGTCTTGAAGCAGTCCACGCCCATGTCCAGCAGCACCTTGAGCTTGTCGGCGTACCACCGGACCGCGTCCGGGTTGGTGAAGTCGACCAGCGCCATCCCGGCCTGCCACTTGTCCCACTGCCAGACCGACCCGTCCGGGTTGCGGACCAGGTAGCCGGCCTGCCGGCCCTCCTCGAACAGGTAGGACCGCTGGGCGATGTACGGGTTGATCCAGACGCACACCTTCAGGCCGCGTTCGTGCAGTCGGCGCAGCATCCCCTCCGGGTCGGGGAAGGTCGCCGGGTCCCAGATGAAGTCGACCCAGTGGAACTGCCGCATCCAGAAGCAGTCGAAGTGGAACACCGACAGCGGCAGGTCCCGCTCGGCCATCCCGTCGATGAACTCGGTGACCGTCTTCTCGTCGTACGAGGTGGTGAACGAGGTGGACAGCCACAGCCCGTACGACCAGGCCGGCACCCGGGCCGGGCGGCCGGTCAGCGCGGTGTAGCGGCGCAGCACGTCCTTCGGGGTGGGGCCGTCGATCACGTGGTAGGTCAGCGACTGCCCCGGCACGCTGAACTGGGTCTGCGACACCACCTCGGAGCCCACCTCGAACGACACGTGCTCGGGGTGGTCCACGAACACGCCGTATCCGGCGCTGCTGAGATAGAACGGCACGTTCTTGTACGCCTGCTCGCTGGCGGTGCCGCCGTCGGCGTTCCAGATGTCGACGGTCTGACCGTTCTTGACGTACGCGCCGAAGCGCTCGCCCAGGCCGTAGATCGTCTCGCCGACGCCGAGCGAGAGCCGGTCGTGTACGTACTTGCGGCCCTCGGCGTCGGTGACCACGCCGATGCTGCGTTCGGTGGAGGAGGTGACCAGCTTGTCGCCGCGCAGGAAGTCGACCCGCCACGGGCCGGTCAGCGCCACCCGCACGGTCAACTCGCCGGTGGTCAACCGCGCGCTGAGCCCGGTGACCTCCACCTGCACCGGGTGCGCGGCGCTGTCGGCGAGGGCGAAGCGGGGCTGTTTGGGCAGCCCGCCGGAGTGGTGCCCGACGGTCACCCCGACCACGCCGGGGGCGGGGGAGAAGAAGCGTACGGTGACCACCGGGCGGTTCAGGGTGTCGCCGCGTCCGGTGATCCTGCCGATCGGGGCGAAGACGGTGAAGGACCGCTCGTCCGGCTCCACCGACTCGACCGTGCCGGGGCGCAGCACGCTCACCCCGGGACGCAGTTGCCAGTATCCGTCGGTGAACTTCACTTGTCGGCTCCTGCCGTGATGCCGCGCGCGAGGGTGCGCTGGAAGACGAGGAAGAACAGGATCGCCGGGAGGAGGCTGAGCAGCGCGCCGGCATTGGTGGTGGGGGCGTCCATCAGCCGGTCGCCCTGCAACGAGGCGAGCGCGACCGGGATGGTCTGGGTCTGGTTGTCGATCAGCATGACCAGGGGGATGAGGAACTCGTTCCAGGTCCAGATGAAGAAGAAGACCAGCAGCACCGAGATGGTGGGCCGGACGTTGGGCAGCACCACCCGCCACAGGATCCGCCACTTGCCGGCCCCGTCGAGTGCGGCGGCCTCCAGCAGCGGGCGCGGGAAGGTGCTGAGCACCGAGGCGAGCAGGTACGTGCCGAAGGCGGCCTGGATGACGGTGAAGATGATGATCACCGCCAGGCGGGTGTTGTAGAGCCCGGCCTCCTTGGCGAAGTGGTAGAGCGGATAGATCAGGGCCTCCTGCGGCAGCATGTTGGCCAGCAGGAACAGCCCGATGATCCAGAGCCGGCCGCGGACCCGGCCGATGCCGAGCGCGTACGCGCTGAGCAGGGAGACGACCACGGCGAGCACCGCGACGGAGCCGGAGATGAGGATCGAGTTCCACAGCTTGACCGGGAAGTCGACCTGCTCCCAGTAGGTGCGCAGCCCGGTGGTGTAGAACTCGGTCGGCCAGCTCAGCGGGCCGTTGGTCGAGTAGTCACCGGGCGACTTGAACGCGTTGAGCAGCATGAACGCGAACGGCACCAGCATGACCAGCGCGGCGACGGTGACCAGGGCCAGCACGATCCAGCGGGTGACGCCCCGGTGGTGCCGGTCGGGCACCCGGCGGGTGCGGCCGCCGGTGCGGGGTGGGGTGAGCGTGACGGCCATCAGAGCCCTCCGTCGCGGCGTTCGGCGCGGTTCTGTGCCCGGATGAACAGCACCGCCACCACGACGATGATCAGTGTCAGCACCATCGAGATCGCCGAGCCGTAGCCGACGTTGAGCCGCTTGAAGAAGGTGAAGTAGGCGAAGTAGGAGGGCACGTTGGTGGCGTTCTCGGGCCCGCCCCGGGTCAGCGCGTAGATCGGGCCGAACACCTTCATCGCGGCGATGGTGCAGGTCAGGCCGACCACGAAGGTCTCCGGCCGGATCTGCGGGAGGGTGATCGCGCGGAACCGTCGCCACCAGCCGGCGCCGTCGATCTCCGCCGCCTCGTACAGCTCGGGGTTGACCCGTTCCAGCGCTGCCATGAAGACGACCACCGGGTAGCCGAGCTGCACCCAGATCATCACGGCCATGACCATCGGCAGGGCGGTGTCCGGGTCGCCGAGCCAGTCGTGGCTCAGCGTGCCGAGCCCGATGGCGTCGAGCAGCCCGTTGAGCGCGCCGTCGGGTCGCAGGATCCAGCCCCAGACGATGCCGGCCACCACGACCGGCAGTACCTGCGGCAGATAGAAGGCGGCCCGCAGGGCGGCGGCGGTACGCGGGCGGAACCGGCGTCCGATGGTGTCGAACAGGACGGCCGCCAGGACCAGGCCGATCAGGGTGGGCAGCACCACCATCGCGACGATCATCGCGATGGTGTTCTTGAACGAGGTCCAGAAGACGTCGTCGGTGAGCAGGGTGCGGTAGTTGTCCAGGCCGATGAAGCTGGGGTCGCCGACGCCGGACCACTTGGTCAGGGAGAGGTAGCCGGTGTAGATCAGCGGGCCGCCGATGACGAGCAGGAACAGCACGGCGCCGGGCAACAGGTAGAGCCAGTAGCCGGCGTCGGGGCGTCGGGGGCGGCGTGGGGTCTTGCCCGTCGGGGGAGACGTGGTCGCCCCCGGGCGGGCGGCGACGGTGTCGGGCACTGCCATGGGAGGTCCTTCCAGGGTGGGGCGGGCGTCACCGGGTGACGCCGACGGGTACGCCCGCCCCGGCCGCCGCTCAGTCGCGCGTGATCTCCGCGACGCCGTCCTGGTAGGGCTTGGCGATCGCGTCGAGGACCTGCTCGGGCGACCTGGACTGGTTGATCAGGCCCTGGAAGCCGGAGACCAGCACGTCGTAGTAGCCGGGGACCGGCCAGTCCGGATAGAAGGCCAGGCCGTCCTGGCCGCTGATGGTGTTGAAGTTCTCGATCAGCTTGCGGTCCTTCTCGTCGCTGATCGCAGCCGGGTCACCGGCCACCGGCACGCCGCCGTTGTTGCCGATCAGCGCCTGGATCTCGGGCCGCATGGTGATGTCGATGAAGTCGTACGCCAGGGTCTTGGCCTTGCTGGTCTCCGGGACCACCCAGAGGTTGCCGGAGGAGCCGGCGTGCATCGTGTTGCCGGGGAAGAGGAAGCTGTCCCAGTCGTAGGAGATCTCACTCTTGAAGCGGCCGTACCACCAGCTGCCGGAGACGATCATCGGGACCTTGCCGGAGATGAACGAGGTACCCATGTCCTCGGCCTTGAGGCTGGCGGAGTCCTTGGCGATGTAGCCCTTGCCGACCCACTCGGCGAAGGTCTCCGCGCCGTACCTGAGCGGGTCGGCCTTGAAGTCCACCGGGTTGGCGTAGAGCTGGTAGTTGTTCACGAAGGTGCGGTCCGCACGGGAGAGCGCGAGCTGGTAGAAGAGCTGACCGGCCGGGTACTCGGCGCCGGACATGCCCAGCGGCGTGACGCCCTTGGCGACGAAGGTGTCCATCGCGGCCGTCATCTCGGCCAGCGTCGTCGGCACGGTGACGCCGTGCTCGGTGAAGAGTTCCTTGTTGTAGTAGACCATCACGTACTCGCCGTAATTGGGCACGCCGTACCAGTTGCCCGAGCCCATCACTCCCTTGTCGTACCGGGCGGTGGTCTGCAGGCTGGGGCTCAGCGCCTTGTCCCAGCCGCGCTCGGTGGCCTCGGCGGTCAGGTCGGTGAGCAGGCCCTGCGAGGAGAGCAGCCCGGCGGTGGCGTTGCCCTTGTTGTACTCCATGATGTCGGGGCCCTCGGCCGAGTTGATGATCATTCCGGCGTTCTGCTGGATCTGCTCGAACGCCTTGCGCTCGAAGCGCACCTCGACGCCGGGGTGTTCGTCTTTGAAGATCTCGATGGCCCGGTCCCAGGCGATGCCCATCGCGCTGTTCGCGCTCTCGTAGTGCCAGAGCTTGAGGACGTTCGCCCCGCTGTCGTCCCCGTCACCGCCGCAGGCGGCCAGGCTCGTCGCCGTGAGCGCGGCCACCGTGGCCGCCACGGCTACGCTGCGGAATCGTCGCATTGCTAGTCTCCCTGTTGAGTATCGAGCCGGTACTCCTCAAGCCCGTCGTCGCGTGGCAGCGCGACGGCGGGCTGCTTCACTGTCCGGAGCCGGCTGGTCGCCGCCGGCCCCCGTGTCACTCGTGTCGGCCGTGCGCGGCGGAGCGCTGGAACCCCGGACCTCCAGCGCGCACGGCAGCAGTTGCTGGTGGATCTCGCCTCGACCGCCGTCGACGTGGCGCAGCAGCGTCTCGATGGCGATCCGGCCCACCGCGGAGCCGGGCGAGCTCATCGCGGTCAGCGCGGGCGTCGCCAGCTCGGCGACCTGAGGTGAGGTGACCATCGAGACGACCGAGACGTCGTCGGGGACCGAGCGGCCCCGGATGGCCAGCTCGCCGAGCAGGCCGAACACGGCGTTCTCGTTCATGGCCAGGATCGCGGTCAGGTCGGGTGCCTGTCGCAGCGCGGTGTCCAGTGCGGCCCGGCCCCCGGCGGCGCTGTCCTCGGCGGGGATCATCAGTGGTTCCAGGCCGTGTCCGGTCATCGCGGCGGTGAACGCGTCCTGGGTCCGCAGAGCCGGACCGTAGCCCTCGGCGAGGGTGTCGGCGGAGTGGTTGACGTAGACGATCCGGTGGTGCCCGAGGTCGACCAGGTGAGCGACGGCGTCCTGGACGGTCTGCTCGAAGTCGATGTCCACGTAGGACAGCTCGGTGGTGTCCGCGGTGCGGCCGATGAGCACCAGCGGTACGCCGACCTCCCGCAGCACGTCCACCCGGGGGTCGTGCAGCTGCACCTCCATCAGCAGCGCGCCGTCGAGCATCCGCTGGCTGGCCAGCCGACGCAGCTCGTCGAGGTCGCCGACGCCGATGGGGGAGAGCACCAGGTGGTAGCCGGCCGCGCCGGCGGCGGCCGCCGCGCCGGTGACGAAGGCGGTCTCGGTGGCGCCGAGGCCCCGCTCGTCCATCGGCAGCAGCAGGCCGAGGATGCGGCTGCGGCGGCTGGCCAGGCCGCGGGCCATGGCGTTGGGCTGGTAGTCGAGCGCGGCCATCGCCGCGAGGACCTTGTCCCGGGTCGCCTGGGAGATCGGGCGGGTGCCGGTGAGCACGTACGACACGGTGCTGACCGAGACCCGGGCGAGGCGCGCCACGTCCTGCATGGTGGCCACGGCACCTCCCCACACGAGCCCGTCGAAACGCTTCGACTAAGCGGTTCGACAGAAGGTAGGTCACGTGTTACAGCCACGTCAATACCCCATGACAAACCGACGTCGAGGCCCCGAGTGCTCGCCGGAGCCCCCACCTCCCCGTCGATCATGGAGTTGTGGTGCTCATAAATGCCACGTGTTGGGGCGACTCGTCAGCCACAACTTCATGATCGGCGGGCGCTGGCGGTGACGTCCCTTAGGCGGAGAAGTAAGCGTGGTTCCCGTCCCGCACGGGCGGTCAGATGTCGAGGTGGAACTTCTCCAGCACCGAGGGGGCGACCAGGCCCAGTGCGGCCAGTGCCGAGACGACCATGAGCCCGGTGCGTACGAAGACGGTCTCGGTCCGTCCGCCGGCCCGCATCGCGATCTTGTCGGGCAGGCTGATCGGTGTCCACATCCGCCGTTTGATCGGAATCGGCCACAGGATCGGTACGCCGGCTCGGGTGATCATGTCGCCGAGGATGTGCACGAACGAACCCACTCCGACCGCCAGCCCGATCATCGGATAGCCGCGGTCACCGGGCAGGTTGACGGCGGTGAACACGGCGGCGCCGGCCGAGACCAGCGTGACGATGACCCAGCCGGCGCGCGCGGCCCACTTGTCGAACAGGCCGCGCAGCGCCAGACCGATCATGAAGAACAGGATGCCGATGACCGCCCACTTGCCGTACTGGACGCAGAGCGTGGTGGTGCCCCAGCCGACCAGCACGGTGAACGGGATGGTGTGGGTCAGCGTCCGGTGGCCGTTGTTGCGCTTCGGATCCCGGCTAAGTTTGGTGGCGTAGTAGACGCCCAGCGAGATCTTCTCCACCACCTCGGCGACGAACAGTGAGAAGACACCGAAGGTGCGGGCCACGGTCGCGCCGCCCCGGTTGCGGGTCACCTTGCCGGACAGGTCGATGTCCGGCAGCAGCGCGGCACCGGCGCAGACGGCGGTACCGACGGCCAACGCCAGCGGCGACTGCTCGTAGTCGTAGAAGTGCTGGAGCGCCCAGGACCCGCTCAGCCATACCGCCGCGCCTGACAGCGCGTGCGACGGACCCATCATCTCGGCTCGCCCTCCCCAGGGATCTTGAGCGCCAAAACTACGTCACTGTAGTTCTCCGCCACGCCGCAGGGGGAGCGCCGTTGGCCTCCACAAGGGACAGCACCGTGGCGCTGCCCGGGGAACGGCCCGACCACCAGGGAGTATGGCAGCGCCGAAGGGCTCACCGAACCGCTTGTGTCGGCCATGGGACGCGGCGTACCGCCGACCTGTCGTAACCCGGCGGTACGGTCTCCGGGACGTCGTCGCCGCACATCGGCGCTTCCGAACGGGGTGCCCGCATGCCCACAGAGATCACTTTCGACAGGATCGCCCCGGTGGTGCCGGTGTGTGACCTGGACGCCGCGCTGGACCGCTACCGGCGGCTCGGCTTCACCGTGCGCGCCCACACCGGGCCCGAGCGGTACGGATTCGTCGAGCGGGACTCGGTCTCGTGGCACCTGACCGAGTGGGCCGAACACGACCCGACCCGCACGGCGTCGGCGCTCTACCTGTACGTCTCCGACGCCGACGCGCTGCATGCCGCCTGGGCCGCCTCGGGTGTCGACGGCCGGCTGGGCGAGCCTCACGACACCCCGTACGGTCTGCGCGAGTTCGCCTACGTCGACCCGGACGGCACGCTGCACCGCATCGGCTCACCCGTTCCCGCGTCGGGTTGACCGGACGGGCGGGCCAGCCACCGTCGGCACCGTCGCACGACATGCCGCGCCGAGCCGGCTACGTCCGGTGCGCCGGTGTCACATGGGCGTGCTCTCCCTGCGGACCGAACAGCGCGAGCAGTTCCGCGGGCCGCTCGTCGGCGCTGCCGATCCAGTGCGGGATGCGGGTGTCGAACTCGGCCGCCTCGCCGACGCCGAGCCGGAACTCCTGATCGCCGAGGACGAACCGGACGGTGCCGTTGAGCACGTAGAACCACTCGTATCCCTCGTGGGTCTGCGGTTTCGTCGTCGGCGCCCGTCCCGCCGGCGGATGGATCACCTTGTACGCCTGGACGCCGCCGGCCCGCCGGGTCAGCGGCACCAGCACCAACCCGGCGTGCCGGATCGGCCGGAGGTGGATGCGCGGATCGCCGGTGGGCGGCGCCGCGACCAGATCATCCAGCGGTACGCCGTACGCCCGCGCCAGCGGCAGCAGTTGCTCCAGCGTCGGGCGCAGCTTGCCGTTCTCGAGGCGGGACAGGGTGCTCGCGGTCAGGCCGGTCTCGTTCGCCAGCGCTGCCAGCGTGGTCTGACGCGCCCGGCGCAGTGCCCGCAGTCGTGGCCCGACACCGGCCAACACGTCCCCGGCAGAGTCGTCCATGTCCCGATGATTGCGGATCCGCAAGAGAAATTGCAACCGGGCAACGGTGCTGGTGATGCTGGAGGCACCGCACCGCGCGATCGTCCTGGCGGACGCGGGCGCGCCGACCTGACGAAAGGGCACCAATGGACGCCACCGGAGCACGCACCGCTCACGAAGCATCGGACCCGAACGGGCCGGACGACGCCGTTCGGTTCTGGGAGCGGCACTACCGCTCCCGGCGTACCTGGGGCGGACGGGCCAACCCGCTGCTCGCCGAGACCGCCACGCCACTGCGTCCCGGCGACGCCCTCGACCTGGGCTGCGGTGCCGGCGGCGACACCCTCTGGTTGGCTCGCCACGGGTGGCACGTCACGGCCGTGGACATCTCCGCCACCGCCGTCGACCGGGTCCGGGCCCGCGCCGGCGAGCTCGGCCTCGGCGACCGGGTCGTCACCGAACGGCACGACCTGACCACCGGCTTCCCGGCCGGCCGGTTCGACCTCGTCTCCGCCCAGTACTTCCACACGCCGTTCGCGATGCTGCGCAGCCGGATCCTGCGTACCGCCGCACGGGCCCTGCGCCCCGGCGGACACCTGCTGATCGTCGACCACGGCTCCACCGCCCCCTGGTCCTGGAACCAGGACCCCGACGTCCACCACCCGGCCCCGCACGAGGTCGCCGCCGACCTCGAACTGGACCCCGCGCACTGGACGGTGCTGCGCGCCGACGCGCCCCGTCGTCGGGCGACCGGACCGGCCGGGCAGGTCGCGACCGTCCTCGACCACGTCCTGCTCATCCGACGTGCCACCGGAACGGAGTGACGGACGTGCCGACCGACCGCCCACGACGAACCCGCGCCCGGGACACCGGACCGGCCTGGACCGGCGCCGACGAGAAGGCCACCCTGCAAGGCTTCCTCGACTACCTGCGTACCTCGATAGCGGACAAGGTCACCGGCGTCGACGAACCGCAGGTCCGTACGGCCGGGGTGCCCTCGGGGACCAACCTCCTCGGGTTGATCACGCATCTCACGCACGTCGAACGCTTCTACTTCCTGGGCGAGACCGTCGACAACTGGCGGGCGACCATGCGGCCGTCCGCCGACGACACCGTCGAGGGCGTACTCGCCGAATACCGGGCCACCGTCGAGCGGGCCAACCAGGTCATCGACGCCTGCCCGGACCTGTCCCATCCCGCCCCGCGACCGCCTCGACGCGGACCGGCGCCGTCGATGCGGTGGGTGCTGGTGCACATGATCGAGGAGACCGGTCGGCACGCCGGCCACGCCGACATCCTCCGCGAACGGATCGACGGATCCACCGGCCGCTGACCGGCCCGTCACCATCGACCCCAACCATCGGTGTGCCCTCTGACGTTCTAGAGCGGTGAGGGGGTGGGCATGGTCCAGTCGTTCCACGAGTTCGTGGTGCATCGTTCGCCGGGGTTGTCGCGGACGGCGTATCTGCTGACCGGGGACCACCAACTTGCCGAGGATCTGTTGCAGGTGGCGTTGGCGCGGACGTATCGGCATTGGCGGCGGGTTGCCGATGGTGACCCGGAGGCGTACGTGCGTCGGGTGATGTATCACCAGCAGGTGTCGTGGTGGCGGCGGCGTCGGTTGGTGGAGCGGTTGGAGGCGCAGCCGCCGGAGCGGTCGGCCGGTGACGGCACCGAGGCCAGCGCGTTGCGTCTCAGCCTCGCTGCTGCGTTGCGGCAGCTCACTCCGCGTCAGCGGGTGGTGATCGTGTTGCGGTTCTACGAGGACCTGACGGAGGCGCGGGTCGCCGAGGTGTTGGGCTGTTCGGTCGGCACGGTCAAGCGGCATGGCCATGACGCATTGCGGCGGCTCCGGCAGATCGCCCCCGACCTGGTCGACGACACGGCCGAGAGGAGTGCACGGTGACCAGCCGACTGCGTGAGGCGTTGCGGGACACGGCGGAGGACGCGCCGGTCTACCCGGTGTACGAGCGGGCGCTGGCCACCGCACGACGCACCCGACGCCGGAACCGGGGCGCGGCAGCGCTGGTCCTGGCCCTGGTCGCGCTCGCCGTGACAGTGGCGCCGGTGGGGCGCGCCCCGAGCGTGGACCCGGCCGACGGGGTTGCCGGTGTGCTGCCGGACCGGATCGGCCTCCCGCCGATCGGTGCGCTGCACGTCACCGACCGACCGCGCCTCGGCCCGGCCGCCGTCCTGTTCAGCGGGGAACGAGGGCGGCTGAACGGGCCGGACCCGACGGGTTACGTCGGGGCGGTCGGTGCCGACTCCGATCGCTATCGGATCCTGCGGATGGGAGCCCATTCGCCGGCCGGCGAGAAGGTGCTGCTGTCCCCGGACGGCCGGTACATCGCCCGGTCCGCCGACGATCCGGAGCGGCCGGGTGTCGACGTCATCGACCTGGTCACCGGTCGCACCCGGCATGTGGAGAGCACCTCGGAGCACGTCACGTTCGCGTACCCGGCGGGGTGGGCACCGGACGGCCGGCACATCGCCATGGTGGACCTCGTGTTCGTCGACGCGCAACGGTCGAGCCTGCGGTCGGTGCTCAGCATCGTCTCGGTCGACGGGCGCGAGCGGACCCGCGTGCGCGAGGCGGCCCACCAGCAGATCTTCGCTCACCCGGTCGCGTTCACGCCGGCCGGCGACCGGCTCGCCTACCAGGTCGGCAACACGGTCTGGGTGGCCGCGCGGGACGGTACGCGGCTGTCGTCGTTCGCGCTGCCCTACGAATCCACGTTGGCCGGCAAGGGAGCGTGGACGCCGGACGGTCGGTGGCTGACCCTGGCCACCCGTCGCGTGGACAGCAGTGAATGGCACCTGCGGCGGGTGGATCCGCTGACCGGCCGCGACGCCGCAGCGCTGGACCTGCCGGCCGTCTCCGACGTGACCACCATCCGCCTGCTCGGCTGGGGACCGGACGGGTCCGCGCTGGTCGCGGGCTTCATCCCGAACCCACTGTCGCCCGCCCGGTTCGACCAGCCGTTGGAGATCGACCAGCGCACCTCGTCCGGCAGCGTGCGGGGCGTTCGGGTGCTCGCGCTGACTCCGGGTGCTGCCGAGCCGCGTACCGTGCTGACCGCTCCGGATCAGATTCTCGCGATCGACGTGGCCGACGGTGTGATCGAGAGCGGTCGGGTGCGGGAGGCGAGTCCGCCCGGTGGGGTGGGCGGCCGGTTCTGGTGGTGGACGGGGCTGATCATCCTGGTCTGGGGCGGGATCGCCGCCTATCGGGGCCGGGTCGGGCTGGCGCTCTGGTTCGATGACCGGCGGGTCCGGCGGGCCCGGGCGGCAGCGAGCAGGAAGTGATCAGCTCCACCAGCGTTTGCGGGGCGCCCGGACGGTCACGTCGCCGAAGATCGCCCGGCAGGTCACCTCGATCACCGGGGAACCGGGGGTGACCGGCCCGGTCAGCTTCGACTTCTTGTCGCCGAAGACCGCGCTGCCGGTGAGCCGTACGTCGGTGCCCTCCGGCACGACGATGACGACGCTGCCGAAGATCGCGTCCGCGTCGATCCGGGTCACCCGGGCGGAGAGCTGGGCCTCGTGCAGCTCGATCCGGCAGTCACCGAAGACGGCCCGTGCTTCGATCAGCTCCGGTGCCGCCCAGGCGCCCTTGCGGACGTCGCTGCCGAAGACCGCCAGGAGCTTCTCCGGGGTCGGGGCGTGCCCGCCCACCGGCTGCACGCTACGGCCGGGGTGATCCGGCAGGTCGGTGGTCAGCCGGGCCAGCTCGCCCCGCGTCTGCGAGGCGTGTGCGGCACCGGCCCGCTCGGTGTACTCGTCGAGGGTGATCCGGCCCTCGGTCACCGCCTTGCCGAGCACTTCCACGACCTCCTCCCGCTCCCGGTCGGAGACTCGCAGCCGGTCAGTGTCGTCGTGCCGTTCCCGTTCCACGCCCCCGAGCCTAGCGGCGTGGCGCACCGGGCCACCCCACCCCGCCTCCGTCGATCCTCCAGGACAGCCGGTGACCCGGACGCCGGGGAGTCAGCGGCGGGGGCGGAAGCCGGAGCGGATGGTGGCGAACTGGGCGGTCGAGGGCTCCCAGTCGTACTCGTGGGTGATCCAGCCGAGCGTCCAGGCGCGGTCCCGGGTCCGCCCGTCCGGCACGATCTGCGTGGCGCGGAGCCGGTCGCCGTGCGGGGTGAGCCAGCCGAACTCCCACGCGGTGGCGTCGCCCATCCGGCCGAGCCGGAACTCCTGATATCCGGGAAGGGTGCCGGCGGCAAGCTCGCGGTCCCGGACCGCCCGTAGCCGCGCCACCGGACCGAGGCTGGTGTCGGTGGTCCGGGAGACGGTGAGCGCGCGTCCGGTCGCCGGATCCTGGAAGCAGGCCACGTCGTCGTCGCGGGAGTACCGCCACTGTTCTGGCACGGCCACCCGGAAGCCGCTGCGGTCGGTGTGCCAGGCCCAGCCGGTCGGCGGCCGGAACGTCTCGTCGTCGGTCGCCGGGGTGGCCGTCTCGATCGGCCCGCCGTCGACCCAGGGCCGCACGCAGGGCAGCGGCGGGGGTACCAGCCCGCCCGGTGGCGGTGGGGGCGGACGTCGTCCGTCGCGCGGACCCGGGCCGCCCGGACCCGGTCCGCCCGGTCCCGGGTCCGGGCCGCCGGCCTCGTAGGGGGCCGTCCCGGGCCACGATTCGGTGGCCCCGTGGGGTGCGTCCGGGTGGTCGTCGCCGGTGCCCACCACGGTCAACGCGGTGCCGATGCCGGCGGCCATCGCCACCAGGACGGCGACGGCGGCGAGCGCCCAGGGCCGCGCCACCGCACTCCGCTCACGATCCGGGTCGCCCGCGCGGGTCGGTAGTTCGAGTGGGGCGGGCTCGTCCGGCAGGTCGTCCCGGTCGTCGGGAGCGGCGTCCCGCTTCTCGGTCGTGGGAGCGGCCCGGTCACCGTCCGCCCGCTCGTCGGATCGGCGTCCGGATGCGGGGTCGTGCGAGGTGGGGCCGGGGGAGTCCGGTTCGGTGGGCAGGGGAGCGGTCTCGTCACCGGTCTGCGGTGGGGTCTCGTCGGGGCCGGCTGCGGCGAGCAGTCGGCGGCGGGTCTCGGGGTGGTCGGCGCGGTGCGCGGGGTCGCGGCGCAGCAGCCCGGCCAGGACCGCCGAGAGCGGTCCGGCGTGCCGGGCCGGGTCCGGTGGCGTGGAGGCCAGCGCGCTGAGGGTGGCCATGGCGGTGCTGCGGGCGTACGGTGAGCGGCCCTCGACGGCCGCGTAGAGGGTGGCACCCAACGACCAGAGGTCGGCCGGCGCGCTGGACACGCCCTCGGCGGCGCGTTCGGGGGCGACGTACTGCGGGGAGCCGAGGATGGTGCCCGCGCCGGTCATCGCCCCGTCGCCGTCGAAGACGGCCAGCCCGAAGTCGGTCAGCAGCACCCGGCCGTCGTGAGCGAGGAGCACGTTGGCGGGCTTGACGTCGCGGTGCAGGACGCCGGCCTCGTGGGCGGCCCGCAGCGCGTCCAGCAGGGCGAGGCCGATGCGGGCGGCGCGCTGCGGGGGCAGTGGTCCGTCGGTGTCGAGGACGTCCTGGAGGGTGCGCGAGGGCACGTACTCCATGACGATCCACGGTGTGCCGCCGTCGGAGACCACGTCGTAGACGCGGACCACGTTGGGGTGGTTGAGCCGGGCGGCGGTGCGGGCCTCGCGCAGCGTACGGGCGCGCAGGTGGTCGAGTTCGTCACCGCCGAGCCGGGCGGGCAGGACGACCTGCTTGACGGCGACCTGCCGGTGCAGCAGTTCGTCGTCGGCCCGCCACACGGTGCCCATCCCGCCGCGACCGACCAGGTCGAGCAGTCGGTACCGGCCGGCGATCAACGCTCGCACGTGTCCCCCATCCACCGTCCGGCGTACACATTAGCCAGCGGATCGGGGATCACCTATTTCGCGCGCGCGTGTCTCGACGGTCGGCCGGCGTCCCCTCACACGGCCAGCAGGTTGCCGTCGGGGATGGTGATGGTGCGGCGGCGCGGCGACGGGTCGACGGCGGGGTGTCGGGAGTGCGTGGGCCCGTGTTCGCGGCGGGCGACGGCGTAGGTCTCGGCGGTGCGGGCGGCGATGGTGGCCCAGCCGTACCGCCGACCGACCATGGTGCGGGCCGCTCGGGCGACCCGGCGGGCGAAGACCTCGTCGCCGAGAAGTCGGCCGACCGCGCCGGCCAGTGCCGACGGGTCGCTGTGCGGGAAGGTCACGCCGGTGACGCCTGGCTCGACGATCTCGGCCAGGCCGCCGGTGCGGGCCACGGCCAGGGGCGCGCCGGCCGCCGCGGCTTCCAGCGCGACCATGCCGAAGGGTTCGTAGAGGCTGGGGACGACGGTGGCGTCGGTGGCGCCGAGCACCGCCGGGAGTTGGGTGTTGTCCAGGAAGCCGGTGAAGCGGACGGTGCTGCCGAGCCCGTGCTGCCCGATGCGCTCCTCCAACTCGCCCCGGTACGGGCCGTCTCCGGCGATCAGCACCCGCAGCCCGGGGTGCCGATCCCGCAGTTCGGGTATGGCGTCGACCAGGTGCTGCACGCCCTTCTCGTAGACCAGCCGGCCGGCGTACCCGACGAGTGGGCCGTCTCCGGCGAAGCGGGCGCGGGCGGTGGCGACCGCGCGGGGGCGGGCCCGCCAGGCCCGGTCGTCGACGCCGTTGGGGACCACGTCGACGTGGCCGGCGGGGACGTCGAACAGCGTGGTGATCTGCTCGCGCATGTAGCCGGAGCAGGCGATCAGCCGGGTGGAGGCGTTGCTGAGCCAGTGCTCGACGCCGTGGATGGTGCGGTTCATCTCCTCGGGCAGCCAGCCCTGGTGCCGGCCCGCCTCGGTGGCGTGGATGGTGGTGACCAGCGGCAGATCCAGGTGTTCGGCGACGGTGATCGCGGTGTGCGCGACCAGCCAGTCGTGGGCGTGGACGACGTCGTAGTCGTCGGTGTCGGCGGCGCGCAGGGCGGCGCGGGTGAGGGTGTGGTTGAACGCCATGGTCCAGGCCAGCAGGGAGCCGGTGGCCAGGGGGAAGGTGACCGGGTCCTCGGCGGCGCGCACGACGCGTACGCCGTCGACGTGTTCCTCCAGCGGCGCACCGTCGGCGTGGCGGGTGACGACGGTGACCTGGTGGCCGGCGGCGGCCAGGGCGACGGAGAGGGCGTGTACGTGGCGGCCGAGCCCGCCGACGAGGACGGGTGGGTACTCCCAGGACAGGATCAGCACCCGCTGCGAGCGTGCGGCGTTGATGTCGATCACGTCGGCGTTCGGTGACATACGCGCCCCCTTGGAGTTGTCCCCGCGCGGCCGGCATCAGGCCCCCCGGCGGGCCTGTCGGTGTCGCGGCTGGATCGGGACCAATCCTGGTCGGGGCTGGATAACCAGCGGAGACGTAGCCGTTGCGGTGGTGTAAAGGGCTGCCGGCGGGTGCGCGGCGGACGGGTCGCCCGGGTGCGGTGGGGTCGCGCCCCGCGCTTCTACGACATTCGTAGGAGTCGATCGTCGGTATGTCCCACAGGTGTCGGATGACCTGCCACGTCCGGCTTCGTAGGTTCTATTCGGACGGTGTACCGACGGGCCCTGGGTCCGCCCGCCAGCTCCGGTGTGCGGCGGTCGACGTCGGGTGCCGGGAAGGAGAAGCAGGATGCGAACCACGAGGCGATGGTGGGTTCCGGCGGTGGCGGTCGCGGTGATCGCGGCCGTGCTGCCGGTGACCCCGGCGACGGCGCAGCCGGTGTCCGCCGGTCCGGGACCGGTCGTCGCGGACGGCGTCACCCAGCCGGTGTTCGGGTACGCCGACGCGATCCGCGAACGGATCTTCGTGACCTCCGACGTCGACACCGACGCCGACGGCGCGCTCGACGTCGTGGCGATGGACATCATCCGGCCCCGGGCCAGTGAGCAGGGCCTGCGGGTGCCGGTGGTGATGGATGCCAGCCCGTACTTCTCGACGGTCTGCCGGGGCAACGACAGCGAGTGCAAGGCGGACCTGGACGGCGACGGCCTCAACGACCGCTGGCCGCTGTTCTACGACAACTACTTTGTCCCGCGCGGCTACGCGGTGATCCTGCTGGACATGATCGGCACCAACAACTCGACCGGCTGCCCGGTGACCGGCGGGCGGGCGGACAACATCAGCGCGCCGACCGGCATCGACTGGCTCAACGGCCGCCGCAAGGGCGTCGACGCCGAGGGCAACGAGGTCGTCGCCGACTGGCACAACGGCCGGACCGGCATGATCGGCAAGTCGTACGACGGGACGCTGGCCAACGCGGCCGCCGCGACCGGTGTGGACGGGCTGACCACCATCGTGCCCATCTCGGCGATCTCCAACTGGTACGACTACTCGCGCAGCAACGGGCTGGTGACCCGGGCCAACAACTACTCGGGCAGCCTGGCCAACAACGTCACCAACCCGGACCGGCGGCAGTACTGCGCCCCGGTGCGGACCCAACTCGGCCAGGGCGGCGACGACGCCACCGGCGACTACAACGACTTCTGGGCGGAACGGGACTACCTGCCGCACGCGGGCCAGGTCAAAGCCAGTGTCTTCGTGGTGCACGGCATCAACGACGACAACGTCCGGGCGGACCACTTCAGCAAGTGGTGGTACGCGCTGGCCGAGCAGAACGTGACGCGCAAGCTCTGGCTGACCGGCACCGGGCACATCGACCCGTTCGACTTCCGCCGCGCCGAGTGGGTGCGGACCCTGCACCGCTGGTTCGACTTCTGGTTGCACGGCATCGACAACGGGATCATGCGGGAGCCGGCGGTCGACGTCGAGCGGCTGCCGGACGTCTGGGAGACGCACGCCGACTGGCCGCTGCCGGGCAGCCGACCCACCCAGGTGTTCCTGCGACCCGGCACCGACGGTGGCCCTGGTGGGCTGTCGGTGCGCTCGGGCCCCGGCAACCGTTCGGCGACGTTCCGGGACACCCCGACGATGAGTCAGGCCACCGCGATCCGGCACCCGTCGGATTCGTCGGCCAACACCGAGAACCGCCTGGTGTTCCTCTCCGCGCCGCTGACGGCGCCGCTGCACATCTCCGGTACGCCGATCGTGCGGATCAAGGCGTCGGTCGACGGTACGGACACCAGCTTCGCCGGGCTGCTGGTCGACTACGGCACCCGGGAGCGGTTCAGCACCAGCGGCGACGGCATCCAGACCCGCAGCACCGAGGACTGCTGGGGCGAGGCGGCCACCTTCGGCGGGTACGCGGAGGAGGGCTGCTACCGGCAGACCGTCAAGACCGTGGCGAGCAACCCGCAGGAGTTGGTGACCAAGGGCGTCGTGGACGGGCTGAACCTCGACTCGCTGTTCGTGTCGACGCCGCTGGTGCCGGGCGCGAAGTACGGCGTGGACGTGCCGCTGATGCCGGAGGACTACGTCTTCGAGACCGGCCACCAGATCGGGGTGGTGCTGCTCGGCTCCTACTCCGGCTACAGCAGCCGGGCCAAGCAGACCCGGTCGCAGATCACCGTGCACTTCGACAGCACCCGGATCACCCTGCCGGTGGTCGGTGGCCGTCAGGCCGCCGTGGCGGCGGGCCTGGGCTGAGCCGGTGTTCCTGGGCTGACCCGGTGGGCCTGGGCTGACGTGGTGGGGCGCCCGCGCGGGTGCCCCACCACCCGGGTCACCGGCGGGCGCGCAGCAACTCCGCGACCGACCATGCCTGGAACGGGCAGCCGGTGGCGATGTGCGGGGCCCGGCCGTCGGCGGTCTCGCTGACCGACCCGAGGCCGTACTCGGTCAGGTGCGCCTCCAACCCGGTGAACAGCGTGTCGACGGGCAGACCGGCGCGTCGGCTGGCGTCGGCGTACGGGCCGATCAGCCACGGCCAGACGGTGCCCTGGTGGTAGGCGCTGTCCCGCTCGGCCGGTCCGCCCCGGTGCCGGCCGATGAAGCCGGGGCAGTCGGGCGAGAGGCTGCGCGGGCCGAGCGGGGTGAGCAGCCCGGCCCCGACCAGGCCGACCGCGCGCGGGTCCGCCTCCAGCGGCGCGAACGGCAACGACCAGGCCAGGAGCTGGTTGGGTCGCAGCAGGTCGTCGTCGTGGAAGGCCGCGCCACCGAGCGGGTACGCCGGGGCGGGGGCGTCGACCACGTCGTGCAGCCAGCCGGACGGGGTGGGGAAGCGGTCCCGGAACGCCTTGGCGGCCCGTTCGTGCAGTCGGTGCAGCCCGTCGGAGTCCTGCCCGGCCAGGTCGGCCAGCTCGGCGACCCCGGCCACCCCGTTGATCCACAGCGCGTTGACCTCGACCGGCTTGCCGTGGCGCGGGGTGACCGGTACCCCGTAGACGCGGGCGTCCATCCAGGTCAGCGCGGCACCGGGGGCGCCGGAGGTGAGCAGCCCGTCGGCCGGGTCGACGGCGATGCCGTAGCGGGTGCCGGCCAGGTGGGCGTCGACGACGCCGCGCAGCGCCGGTAGCAGTTCGTCGCCGAGGTCGGTGTCGCCGGTGACGGTGACGTGCCGGCTGACCGCGTGCAGGAACCACAGCGTGCCGTCGACGGTGTTGTACTCGACCCGGCCGGTGTCGGCGGTGTTGGCCAGCATCCCCTCGGAGAGCGTCGCCGCGTACGCGCGCAGCAGCTCACGCCCGCGATCGGCCCAGCCGGTCCGCAGGAACAGGCCCTCGTAGGAGATCATCGTGTCCCGCGACCAGGCACCGAACCACGGGTAGCCGGCGACCACGTCCACGGGCGTGTCGGTGGTGCGCACGATGAACGCGTCGGCGGCCAGCGCCAGGGTGGCCTCGACGTCGTCGGCGGGCTTGGTCGACGCGACGACCTCCCGGTTGCGGCGGCGGGCCGCCGCGACCACCTCGGTGGCCGGTGGCGGTGTCGGAGCCGCGTCCTGCGCCCAGGCCAGCACCGACACGGTGTCGCCGGGGTGGCGCAGGGCGTCGCGGAACTGGCCCGCGTACCAGAGGTCCTCCTCCGGGTGCAGGCCGCGCGCGGCCTCCTCACGGTGGTAGACGCCCCGCCACCAGTGGCCCTGCGGGGACCAGCCGGGCCCGGACAGCCGGTACGCGCCCTCGATGACCGCGCCGCCGTCGACCGGGTCCATCCGCAGCGGCGGACCGTCGGCGCGCCGCTCGCCGTGGGCGTCGCGCCAGGTGCAGGCTGCCGCCAGTTCCAGCTCGACCGGGCCGCCGCTGATCAACCGGTGCACCACCGCCACGCAGGAGCGGCCGTGCAGCATGGCCAGCTCCCGCTCGATCACCACGTCACCGATGCGCCACCGCCACCGGGGCAGCCCGTCGGTCAGGTCGAAGCGCTCCAGCAGCTCGAAGCCGCGCGGGTCGACGTCGCCGGAGACCCACTCGTGCGCGCCGAGGCGGACCCGGGCGCCGGAGGGCAGCAGCACCGCCGGGTCGAGGCTGACCAGCCCCACCTTGCGGGCGGCCGGGGTGTCTCCGGGCGCCACCAGTAGCCCGTGGTACCGGCGGGTGCGCAGCCCGCCGACGGTGCCCATGGCGTACCCGCCGAGGCCGTCGGGCACCAACCACTCGCGGCCGGCGGCGCTGGTCAGCTCTCCGCAGACCTGCGAGCCGAAGCGAATCTCGATCAACTTTCCTCCACCGGCGGCGAGGTGTAACACGACACGACGACAATGGCCGCTGTGGTGAAGTACCCCAGCGGCGTCGAAGATGTAAAGGTGATCACTGACGGTTCGTCCTCCGCCCCGGCCCCCGACGCGGAACGGGTCCGGCTCGCCCAGGCCGATGCCGGCGAGCAGGACTGGCGTGCATGGGGTCCCTATCTGTCCGAGCGGGCGTGGGGGACGGTACGGGAGGACTACAGCGAGCACGGCACAGCCTGGGACTATTTCCCCCATGACCACGCGCGGTCCCGAGCCTACCGGTGGTCCGAGGACGGCATGGCGGGCGTGTGCGACGACCGACAGACCTTCTGTTTCGCCCTCGCGCTGTGGAACGAGCGGGATCCGATCCTCAAGGAACGGATGTTCGGTCTCGGCGGTGACGGCGGCAACCACGGCGAGGACGTCAAGGACTACTGGTGGTACGAGGACTCCACGCCCACCCATTCGTGGATGCGCTGGCGCTACCACTACCCGCAGGCCGCCTTCCCGTACGACGAGCTGGTCGCGGTCAACGGGCTGCGCGGACGGGACGACACCGAGTACGAGCTGGTCGACACCGGCATCTTCGACGACGACCGGTACTGGGCGGTGACCGTCGACTTCGCCAAGGCCACCCCGACGGACCTGTGCATGGTGGTGACCGTGGTCAACCGGGGGGACCGGGCCGAGCGGCTGCACGTCCTGCCGCACCTGTGGTTCCGCAACACCTGGGCCTGGGGACTGCCCGGCGGTGACCGGGTGCCGCAGATCGTCGGGGAGGGTGCCCGGCTCGTCGGTGAGCACTGGGTGCTCGGGCAGGTCCGGCTCGAAGGCGACGGCGACCCGACCCCGCTGCTCTGCGACAACGACACCAACGCCGAGCGGCTGTGGGGGCTGCCGAGCCGGACGCCGTACCCGAAGGACGGCATCAACGACCACGTGGTCGACGGTGCCGAGACGGTGAACCCGGAGCTGACCGGCACCAAGGGCGCGCTGCACTACGTGCTGGACGTGCCGGCGGGTGGGCAGCGTCAGATCCGGCTGCGGCTGACGCGTACGGCCCCGCCGCCCGGTGCCGTCGACTCGCCTCCGGCGGACCTGGGCGACGGCTTCGAGGCCGTGGTGTGGGCGCGGCGGGCGGAGGCGAACCGGTTCTTCGACGGGGTGATCCCGGCCAAGGCCAGCGCCGACGAGGCGTTGATCGCCCGGCAGGCCATCGCCGGGCTGATGTGGGGCAAGCAGTTCTACCACTTCGATGTCAAACGGTGGTTGGAGGGCGATCCGGGATCGTCGCCGCCGGCCGGGCGCCGACACGGCCGTAACAGTGCCTGGTGGCACATGACCAGCTTCGACGTGATCTCCATGCCGGACCCGTGGGAGTACCCCTGGTACGCGGCCTGGGACCTGGCCTTCCACTGCGTGAGCATCGCGCGGGTGGACCCCGGCTTCGCCAAGGACCAGCTGCTGCTCCTGCTGCGCGAGTGGTACCTGCACCCCAACGGGCAGATTCCGGCGTACGAGTGGGCGTTCGGCGACGTCAACCCGCCGGTGCACGCCTGGGCGGCGTTGAAGGTGTTCGAGATCGACGGCAGCCGGGACCACGACTTCCTGGCCCGGATGATGCACAAGCTGCTGATGAACTTCACCTGGTGGGTCAACCGCAAGGACACCGGCGGCAACAACGTCTTCGAGGGCGGTTTCCTCGGGTTGGACAACGTCGGCCCGTTCGACCGGTCGGCGGCGTTGCCGGTGGCCGGGGTGCTGGAGCAGTCCGACGGCACCGGCTGGATGGCGATGTACGCGCTCAACCTGCTGGACATCGCCATCGTGCTGGCCGAGCACGACCGCACCTGGGTGGACACCGCGACGAAGTTCTTCGAGCACTTCACCTACATCGCCGCGGCCGCGTACGACCAGGGGCTCTGGGACGACGAGGACGCGTTCTTCTATGACGTGCTGCGGCTGGCCGACGGGACGAAGGTGCCGTTGAAGGTGCGTTCGGTGGTGGGGTTGCTGCCGCTGGCGGCGGTCACCCGGCTGCCCGCGCGGACCCTGCACCGGCTGCCGGAGCTGGGTGCCCGGTTGCGCTGGTTCCTGACCAACCGCCCCGAGTACGCCTCGGTGGTCGGCGCCCGACGCATCGGCCCGGACGGGCGGCAGCAGCGGCTGCTGTCCATGTGCGGGCCGGAGCAGGTGGTCCGGGTGCTCGCCCGGATGCTGGACACCGACGAGTTCCTCTCCGAGTACGGCCTGCGGACGTTGTCGCGGGCGCATCTGGACAAGCCGTTCGCGGTGACCCTGGGTGGGCAGGAGTTCTGCGTCGGTTACGAGCCGGCCGAGTCGACCAGTGGGTTGTTCGGCGGCAACTCCAACTGGCGTGGCCCGATCTGGATGCCGACGAACTTCCTGCTGATCAGCGCGCTGCGCGACTACGCGGCGTTCTTCGGTGAGGACCTCCAGGTGGAGTACCCGACGCGCTCCGGGGTGAAGAAGACCCTGGACGAGATCGCCGACGATCTCTCCGCCCGGCTGATCGCGTTGTTCACCCGCGACGACTGGGGGCGGCGGCCGATCTACGGCGCGGCGCAGTTGTTCCAGACCCATCCGGACTGGCGGGACCTGATCGCCTTCCCGGAGTACTTCCACGGCGACAACGGCGCCGGGCTCGGTGCCTGGCATCAGACCGGCTGGTCGGCGCTGGTCGCCGACCTCATCCTCACGCTGCGGCGCTGACCGGCCGGGTCAGAGTCGCCATTCCGTCGCGAGGGGTCCACCGGGCGGCACCGCGACTACCCTCGGCGGGGTGTCCGGAGCAGAGCACGGAGACGGTGAGCCGGGCGGCGACGCGATCGTCACCACCGCCTGGCGGTTGGCCGAGGCCGAGGGCTGGGCGGGGGTGACCGCCCGCCGGCTGGCCGAGCGCGCCGATGTCGACCTCGGGGCCCTCTACGAACGCTTCGCCGACCGGGATGCGGTGGTCGCCGCCGTCGCGGTGCGGGGCTTCGCCGACCTGGCCGCCGCGCTGACCGCTGCCCGTACGGCGGTCGACTGCCCGGCCGAGGTGTGGCCGGCGGTGATGGCGGCATATCTCGATTTCGCCTACGCGCATCCGGAGATCTACGACGCGATGTTCGCTCACACTCCGGACCTCACCCTCGGGGCCGAGGAGGTGCCGGAGACCGTCGCGGCGGCCTTCGGCGAGCTGCGGGCGGCGCTGACCGCGTCCGCCGCCGCGCAGGACGACGACACGCTCGCCGAACTCGGTTGGAGCCTGTTGCACGGCATGGTGATGCTCACCCGGGGCGGTCGGTTGCGTCCCGAGGCCCAGGAGCAACGCGAGCAGTTGCTCGGTAACCACCTCTTCAGCCCGCGCTGAGCCGCTCACCTCGCCGGTGGCGTGGCGCTGTTCCCGCGGGTGTCCCACCTGCCGGGCCCGGGTGGCTTCCCGGTGCCCGGCCGGGGCGGTCCATGTGCACTCGATGTTCGCGTGAACATCGCGGATCCCGGCGGCTTTAGCCATTTATTTCGGTGGATCTCTTGACGGCGGGGTCGGGGGGTCGAAAACGCTGTCATCGACTTGCCGCTAGGCCATCTACATAGGAAAACGTCTAAGTTAGTGAGTCGCGGAAAAGAGCTTCTTGAGTGCTCCGTAACTTTGTGGCAATCTCACCTTCATCGATGCGTAGCGTCCCCTCGTCTCCCGTCTTCCATCCGGCGAGGGCGTCAGCCGCCCGGTTGTGTTAGCGCTAACTCATCGACGCGACGCGACTGTGGAGGTGCTGGAAGCATGAAGAATCTCGGACATCCGAGCGGTCCTCGGCGGCGGTCCTTCGCCCCGGCGCTGCGTGTACTGACGGTCGGATTGCTGGTGGCCGGCGCGGCGTTGGTGCCCGCCGGCGCGGCCAGCGCCGGCACCACGTTGGGCACCTCGGCGGCGGAGAGGGGCCGCTACTTCGGCGCGGCGGTCGGGACGTACAAGTTCTCCGACACCACGTACATGAACGTGCTGAACCGCGAGTTCAACAGCCTCGTCGCCGAGAACGAGATGAAGTGGGACGCGACCGAGCCGCAGCGGGGCGTGTTCAACTACAGCGCCGGCGACCGCATCGTCAACCACGCCCGATCCCGAGGCATGTCGGTCCGGGGACACGCCCTGCTGTGGCACGCCCAGCAGCCCGGATGGGCGCAGGGACTGTCCGGCGGCGACCTGCGCAACGCCGCCATCAACCACGTCACCCAGGTGGCCACCCACTTCCGGGGGCAGATCCACTCGTGGGACGTGGTGAACGAGGCGTTCGCCGACGGCGGCAGCGGCGCCCGCCGTGACTCCAACCTGCAACGCACCGGCAACGACTGGATCGAGGCCGCGTTCCGCGCCGCCCGCGCGGCCGACCCCGGTGCCAAGCTCTGCTACAACGACTACAACACCGACGGGGTCAACGCGAAGTCGACCGGCATCTACAACATGGTGCGCGACTTCAAGGCGCGCGGCGTGCCGATCGACTGCGTCGGCTTCCAGTCCCACCTCGGCACCACGATCGCCGGTGACTACCAGGCCAACCTGCAACGCTTCGCCGACCTGGGCGTGGACGTGCAGATCACCGAGCTGGACGTCACCCAGGGGGCCAACCAGGCGAACATCTACGCCACCGTCACCCGCGCCTGCCTGGCGGTGTCACGCTGCACCGGCATCACCGTGTGGGGCGTACGGGACTGCGACTCCTGGCGTGGCGGCGACAACGCCCTGCTGTTCGACTGCGCGGGCAACAAGAAGGCCGCGTACACGGCGGTCCTCGACGCCCTCAACGGCGGCACCACCCCGAACCCGACCGGTAACCGGCTGCGCAACGAGGCATCCGGCCGGTGCCTGGACGTCGACGGCGCGAGCTCGGCCAACGGTGCCCAGATGCTCATCTGGGACTGCCACACCGGGGCGAACCAGCAGTTCACCCAGAACGGACGGGCGTTGCAGGTGATGGGCAAGTGTCTGGACGTGCCGAACAACGCCGCCGCCGGCACCCGCGTGCAGATCTGGGACTGCCACGGTGGGGCGAACCAACAGTGGGTCCTCAACGGCAACGCCACGATCAGCAATGCCCAGACCGGCCTGTGCCTGGACGTCAACGCCGCCGGCACCGCCAACGGCTCGACGGTCATCGTGTGGAGCTGCCACGGCGGCACCAACCAGCGCTGGGCCCGGTTCTGACCCGACGGTCGCGACATTCGGCACCGCCCACCCCGGCCGCTGCCCGGACGTGCACACCGCGACGTCCGATCCGGCCGGGGTGGCGACAACCAGAAGTGGCAGGTCCAGCAATGAGATCCCACGTCCGTACTGCTCACGGTTCCCTGCTCGCGCTGGCGGTGCTCGTCACCGCCGCGCTGCCGGCCGTGGTGGCGGGTCACACTCCGGCTCTGGCCGCGGTGCAGGAGACCCTCTACGTCGCGCCGGGTGGCAACGACGCCAACCCGGGCACGATCGCGTCACCGTTGCGGACGCTCCAGCGCGCGCGGGACGTGGTCCGCACGAAGACCGCGACGATGACCGGCGACATCCAGGTGCTCCTGCGCGGTGGAAGCTACCCGGTGAACAGCACGGTCGAGTTCGGGTCGAGCGACTCCGGCGCCAACGGCCACCGGGTCGTGTACGCCGCGTACCCGGGCGAGACGCCGGTCCTCGAAGCCGGTGTGCAGGTGACCGGCTGGACCCAGCACAGCGGGAACATCTGGAAGGCGCCGCTCGACCGGGCCAACAAGCTGCGGGCGCTCTACGTCAACGGCCAGCGGGCCCAGATGGCCGCCAAGACGATCACCTCGGCGGGGTGCCACGGCACGTACACCATCACCGCCGGGCAGGCCGACTGGGCATGGGAGTCCGGCTCGCAGTGCGACGGCGCCAGATACGGCCAGGGTGACTTCCCGGCGATCTCCCGGAACCAGGAGGACATCGAGATCGAGACGGCCACCACCTGGACCACCGCCATCGTGGGAGTCCGGCAGGTGACCACGAGCGCTGACGGTCAGAGCCGTATCGCGCTGTTCCAGCAGCCGGGTGCCGCCATCGCGCAGGGGGCGTTCAACGGCAACGCCCAGGTCGCCGGCAGCCACAAGGTGATGAACGCCTACGAGTTCCTGGACGCGCCGGGCGAGTTCTATTTCGACAAGTCCAGCCGGACGGTCTACTACTACAAGGCCAGCGCCGACAACATGTCCACCGCCACGGTCTTCGCGCCCAACAACGTGACGACCGCGTTGCGGATCGCCGGCACCTCGACCACCAGCCGCGCCCGCAACATCACGTTCTCGGGCCTCACCGTACGACACTCCGACTGGAACCTGTTCACCGTCGCCGGTTCGGTGTTCAAGCAGGCACAGCAGGGCAACCTGGGGGCGTCGGCGTACGCGAAGGGCAACTTCCACGTCTATCACTACCGCAACGTGGACGTCACCCCGGGAATCGTCCACGTGCAGAACGCCGACGGGATCCGGCTGGAACGCAACCGGATCCAGCACACCGGTGCCGACGGCATCAACATGGTCAACGACGTGGTCAACTCGCAGGCGATCGGCAACCTCACCAGCGACGTCGCCGGTTCGGCGATCACCGTGGGACACCCGCAGCACGTCTACGTCGGCGACCACACCTCGACCAACCGCGAGAAGTACCCGCCCCAGGTCGAGGGAGCGCCGAAGAACATCGAGATCAAGAACAACTACATCCACGACAGCGCGGTGCTGTTCAACGGGCACGGCGCGGTCGCGGCGTACTTCGCCGACACGCTCACGATCCAGCACAACCGCATCGAGAAGACGCCGTGGGCGGGCATCACGCTCGGCTGGGGATGGTGGAACTTCGACGGATCCTCCGGATCGATCGTGCCCAACCGGCCCACCACGACGGCGAAGAACAACACCGTCAGCCACAACCACATCATCGACACGGTGCAGCGACTCAGTGACACGGCACCGATCTACACGCTGGGCAGTCAGCCGGGCACCGCGATCCACAGCAACTATCTGCAAGGTGTCCCGGCCGGCCACAAGTACGGGCTCCACCCGGACGAGGGCTCGGCGTACATGACCTTCCGGGACAACGTCCTGAACGTGGACAAGAACATCACCTGGATGATCAACTCCGACGACTTCGGACGCAAGCACGACCTGAGCATCACGCAGACGTACGGTCCGATCAACAAGGTCTCCCAGAAGAACCTGCCCAACAGCACCATCCACGACATCCTGGTCTCCGCCGACTACGTCTGGCCGGCGGCGGCCTACGGGATCGCGGTGAACTCCGGGCTCGAAGCCGCGTTCCGGGACATCACCCAACCCCGCAACCTGCCCCAGGCGGACCTGGTCCTGCCGGCCAGCACGTTCGTCGCCAGCGGCACGACCTCGATCCCGGTCCGCAGCACGGGTGACCAGAGCAGGACGCTCTGGCTGGCGCCCTCCGGCACCACCACCTTCACCGTCGGCCCGACGATGACCAGGGCGGACGGCAACGCGACCACCATCGCCGTGCCCACCACCTCGGGTGACTACCGACTCTTCGTCGTGGATGCCCAGGGCAGCCGGTCGGCCGAGTCGACGTCGCTCGTCCGGCGGCAGGGCACCGGCAGCGCCACCGACGCGCAGATCGTGGGCGGCCAGTCCGGCCGGTGCGTCGAGGTCCCCGGCGGCGCCACCACCAACGGCACCCAGACCCAACTCTGGGACTGCTCCGGCAGCACCCAACAGCGCTGGACCCACACCGCCGGCAAGCAGTTGACCGTGTACGGCACGAAGTGCCTGGACGCCAACGGAGCGGGCACCACCAACGGCACCACGGTCATCATCTGGGACTGCCACGGCGGGCTCAACCAGCAGTGGAACGTCAACGCCAACGGCACCATCACGAACGTCCAGTCCGGGCTCTGTCTCGACGCCAACGGCGCCGCCACCGCCAACGGCACGAAGATCATCCTCTGGGCCTGTAACGGCGGCGCGAACCAGCAGTGGAGTCGACGCAGCTGAGAGCGATCCCGGGGCCAGGCACGTTCCGGTCTGGCCCCGGCCGACCCCTCGCGTGCATCTCGTCGGGCTGAGCGCGGACTCGGGCACAGCCTCCGGCGGGCGGCGGAAGCTGTCCACGATCGGTGCCTGCTGCCGCCCTCCAGGGCAAGGTAATCGGGTGGCCGAGGGAGGTCGGGTTGCCTAGGGTCGCGGCGTGACGCATGACGGGTTGATCGAGCCGGGCCGGGTGCTCGTCTTCGACGCGGACGACACGCTCTGGGAGAACAACGTCGTCTTCGAGCGGGTGATCGACGACTTCCTCACCTGGGTGGACCATCCGACGCTCGACCGGACGCAGTTACGGGCGGTGCTCGACGACATCGAGCGGGCTAACGCCGTCGCGCACGGGTACGGCAGCAAGGTCTTCCTGCGCAGCCTGCGGGAGTGCCTGGAGCGACTGCGGGAACGACCGGCCACCGAGGCGGAGCGCCGCGAGATCGACGAACTGGCGGTGGCGCTGGTGAACCACCAGGTCGAGCTGATGCCGGGGGTGGCCGACGCGCTGGACGAGTTGGCCGGGCGGCACGAGTTGCTGCTGCTGACCAAGGGGGAGCGCGAGGAGCAGCAGCGCAAGCTCGACGCGTGTGGGTTGCTGCACCACTTCGCCGCGGCGCACGTCGTGCCGGAGAAGAACGTGGCGACCTATCACCGGCTGAGCCGGGAGCACGGCGTCGACCCGACCCGGGCGTGGATGATCGGCAACTCGCCGCGCTCGGACATCCTGCCGGCGCGGGCGGCCGGCTGGGGGGCGGTGTTCATCCCGAACGCCAACACCTGGGTGTTGGAACACGACGAGCTGGATCCGAGCGACGAGGGCGTACTGCATCTGCGCGCTTTTCCCGACCTGCTCACGCACTTCTGAAGCGGCGGGCCGGTGGCCGGGTGGGCTGGTCGGCCGGTCCGATCGAGTCAGCGCTCGACGTCGGGCGGGTGTTACAGGCTCCTGCCGCTTTTCCCCGCTGCTGGCAATAGTCCGTACCGGCCCGGGCGGGCTCGGCCCCGACCCGCCTAGCCTCGGCCCCAGGTACCGCGACTCGCCGGGGTGGGTCGCGGTACCGGGTCCGGTCGTGGGGCACCGTGGAGCTGAGTGCTGGCGGGCCGGCTGCCGTGCTGGGGCTTGCTGACACGCGCGCCGGCATGCGGCTGGTGCGCTGCCCACGCCGGACGGGTCAGGGCCGGAGCGTGCGGGTCCGGTCCTGACCCGTGTCGTCGTCGAGCCCGGCTCAGGTGGTCTCGCCGCGCACGATGGCGACGGCGACTCGGCAGAACTCGTCCATGTCGGGCTGGAAGGCTGCGGCGATGTCCGGGTGCAGACCGGCGCGGGTCTCGTCGAGCAGCTGCTGACATACCTGCTCCACCGGCTCGCCGGTGTAGGAGTCCCGGATCCGGTCGGCGGCCACCTGGAGTGCCGATGTCAGCTGCTGCTCCAAGGGCCCGCGCAGTTTCTCCTGGACCGGGTCACGAGGTTCCAGCGTGACATGTGGCTCCGACATCGGTGCTCCCTTCGTCGGCGGCAGCGGTACCCGACCACCACCGTCCGTCAAACCACGTTCGGCACCGCCGCGACGCGGATCTGGTACGAGAAGTCCTCGCCCGGCTCCTCCACGTACGACAACCGGCGGATCTGCTTGTCGTCGTCGTAGAGAGCGACGTCGACCAGGACACCGAGGTGGGCGAGGCCAATGCTGGTCACCCGCTTCTTGTCCTGCAGCACCGCACACACCCCGCCCAGCAGGGTGCTGGCGTCGGAGGTGCGGTGCCCGGGCGGGCAACGCAGCGTCAGGTCCACCTCGATCGGGCCGGACAGCGGGGTCCAGCCGGTCTTCTGTGCCGCCTCGCAGGCGGCCTGGAGCAGGGCGCGGACCCTCGTCGCCTGCCGGTGGCCGGCGGCGAAGATGGACAGCGCCTCGGTCTTGACCGGTGGCAGGCCGCTCACCTCGAACGTCAGGGCGAGATCGCGGGTGTCCTGCACCACGACGGCACCTCCTCGTTGGGGACGATCCTGCCCAACCGGTGGACCGGTGACGGGGTGTTCCCGCGAGAACCCACCGATCGGCGGATCGGGGTGGGCCGGTGGCGTAACGGCGGCGACGGCGTACGCGCTGACGGCACGGCAGGAGTCACGCTAGTCGACCCGACGGCCGCCCGGTATCACTCAAGTGGTGGGATGCGGCGCGAACGCACAGAATTCGTTGCCCTCCGGGTCGGCCAGCACCCACCAGCTGACCGTGTCGTCCGGCTCCCGCAGTAGGCTCGCTCCGGCGGCGATCAGCGCGGTCGGCTCGGGGTCGACGAGATCGACGTCCCAGTGCATGCGGTTCTTGACCGTCTTGCGTTCCGGCACGGTGTCGAAGATCCAGAAGTCCCACGGGAACCCGCTCGCGCCGACGATCTTGGCGTACCCCTCGTCGCTGGGGTGGACCTCGCCGCCGACGACGCCGGACCACCAGGCGGCCTGCGCGGCCGCGTCGGCGGAGTCGACCACCAGCTCGAAGGGCCCGGGAGCGGCATCCTCGCCGGGCGGGACGGCACAGAACAGGTTGCCCTCCGGGTCGGCCAGCACCCACCAGTCGATCTCCGAGTCGGGCTCGCGCACGATCCGCGCCCCGGCCGCCAGCAGCGCCGTCGGCTGCGGCTCGGCCAGCCACAGATCAAGGTGTACGCGGGTCTTGACGCTTCGTGGCTCCGGCACCCGGTTGATCCAGATCGCCTCGGCCGAGGACCGCCCGGTCGGCGGGTCGACCCTGCCGTCACCGTCCCCGGTGTCGACCAGGCTTCCGCCGAGCACCCCGGCCCAGAACCCGCCGAGAGCGTTCGGGTCAGTGGCGTCGAGACAGAGGTCCTTGAAACGCGCGAGCATGCCGCCGATCCTGCCCCCAACCCCGCCCCGCCGCACCCCGCCCCACCGTCTCCGCCGCTGCCTGCTCTGACCGGCCGATCATGGAGTTGAGGTCGCCGTCGATGCGGAGTGTCCGGACATCTCGGGTGCCACAAGGCCATGATCGACGTGGCGGGGCGGGGTGGGCGGGTTTCGCACAATGGCCGCGCCGCCCGGGGTGACCGAGCGGCGCGGGGCGGCGAGGTGGGTGTGCGGCGGGGGAGAGGTCAGCGGCGGCCGCGCTTGACCTCGTGAAAGGCCGACATGCGGAACAGGGGGAGCAGGCTGTCCCAGAGCAGCAGGGTGTCGTCGAGGTCGGGTACCTCGGTGAGGATCGGGCCGTGCAGGCCCCGGTCGGCGCCGGGGACCATGAGCACCGGCGAGCCGATGTCCGGCCCGGCCGAGCCGAACGCCAGCGCGTGCGAGGCGTGCACCTCGGCGTCCCAGCGGTCGTCGTCCAGCGCGGAGGCCATGTCGTCGAGACCGGCCGCCGTCACCGCCTCCGCCACCAGCTTGTCGCTGGGCGGGTTGCCGGCGTCATGGGTACGGGTGCCCAACTCGGTGTAGAACCGGCCGGCATCCTCGTGGCGGTCCTCCGCGCGCAGCGCCTCCACCAGCCGCAGCGCCCGGCTCGACGCCGCCATCGCCTCGGCGTACTCCGGTGGGGCCTGACCCCCGCTCAGGATGCTCAGGCTGAACGCGCGCCACTCGATGCGCAGGTCACGGGCTTCGGCGGCGGCGACCAGCCAGCGTGACGTGCGCCAGGTCCACGGGCAGGCGGGATCGAAGAAGAAGGTGGCATCCACCGCCCGAGACTAACGCCCACCGTCCGGGTCGGCCTCCGGTGTGACCTGGACCACGCAAAGTGACGTTTAAGTCGTGTCACGCGGTGGGTTTCGCGGCTTCCCGGCTCGGGCAGTGTTGCAGCCACGAGGCGCCAGGGCGGCGAACCGGCAGGTCAGAAGCCCTGGCCGCGTCGTCGTGCGCCGGGGCACGAGACCTCTTCCCGGGTTGTTGGTCGAGACCGAGGGAGGGGTCATGGATCAGCCGTACAGCAGGCCCGGCGCCGTGGTGCCGGGCGGCGCCCCGGAGCGCGGCGGAGTACCGGTATGAGCAGACGCCGACCTCGGGCACGTGTCGCGGCGGCGACCGCCGCGCTGACGTTGCTGGCACCGATGGCTGCCTGCGCCTCCGGCGGCGACGGCGGGGTGCCCACGATCAACCTCTACTACCCGCCGGAGGAGAACTTCCAGCAGGTGGTCGACCAGTGCAACACGCAGGCCGGTGGGCGCTACCGCATCGACTACCGGGTGCTGCCCCGGGAGGCCGACGAGCAGCGGGTGCAGATGGTGCGCCGGCTCGCGGCCGACGACGACGGGATGGACGTGCTCGGCCTCGACGTCACCTGGACGCAGGAGTTCGCCGGCGCGAAGTGGATCCTGGAATGGACCGGGCAGGATCGGGCCGAGGTCGAGGACGGCACCCTGGAAGGACCGTTGGAGACCGCCCGGTACGAGGACAAGCTCTACGGTGCGCCGAAGAACACCAACGTCCAACTCCTCTGGTACCGCAAGGACCTGGTGCCCGAGCCGCCGACCACCTGGAACGAGATGATCCAGATGGCGCAGCGGCTCAAGGAGCAGGGCCAGCCGCATCAGGTGCTGACCATGGGCGCCCAGTACGAGGGCCTGGTGGTGCTCTACAACACGCTGGTGGCCAGCGCGGGCGGCAACATCCTCAACGCCGAGGGCACCGAGGCCGCGATGGACGAGGGTGCGGTGCGGGCGCTGGAGCAGCTCCGCGACTTCGCCACGTCCGGCGTGACCTCGCCGTCGTTCAGCAACGCCATGGAGGATCCGGTCCGGCTGGACTTCCAGGCCGGTAACGGCGCCTTCCAGATCAACTGGCCGTTCGTCTATCCGGCCATGCAGGAGGCCAACCCGCAGTTGGCCGAGCAGGTCGCCTGGGCGCGGGTGCCCGGCATCGACGAGGGTACGCCCGGCCGGGTCACCATCGGCGGGATCAACCTCGCGGTCAGCGCGCACTCGAAGCACCCGGCGGAATCCTTCGAGGCGGCCAAGTGCCTGCGCAACGCGGAGAGCCAGAAGTTCTCGGCGATCAACGACGGCGTGCCGCCGACCATCGAGAGCGTGTACGACGACCCGGAGATGGACGAGGCGTACCCGATGAAGGAGACCATCCTCGAACAGCTGCGGGACCCGGCGGTCCGGCCGCTGACCCCGGCGTACCAGAGCATCTCGACGGTGATGTCGGCGATCCTGTCGCCGCCGTCGGCGATCGACCCGCCCGCGACCGCGGACGAGCTGCGCGACGCCGTCGCGGACGCGCTGGAGTCGAGGGGAGTGCTGCCGTGACCGAGCGAAGCACGACGAGCGGCACCGACACGGTCGACGAGACGACCGACGGTCCCCGACACGCGACGGTGCCCGCGCAGCGGTCCAACCGTCGCCGCAAGGCCCCGCTGAGCGAGAACAAGCGGGCCGAGCGGAAACTGGGCTGGCTGCTGTGCGCGCCGGCCGCGCTGGTCATGGTCGCGGTGACCGGTTATCCGATCCTCTATTCGGTGTGGCTGTCGTTGCAGCGCTTCGACCTGCGCTTCCCCGACGAGCGGGAGTTCGTCGGCCTGGACAACTACGTCACCGTGCTGACCAACGACTTCTGGTGGACCGCGTTCGGCGTGACGATGCTGATCACGGTGGTCACCGTCGCCGTGGAACTGGTGCTCGGCATGGGTCTCGCGCTGGTCATGCACCGGACGCTGGTCGGCCGGGGCATCGTGCGCACGGCGGCGCTGATCCCGTACGGCATCGTCACGGTCGTCGCCGCCTTCTCCTGGCGGTACGCGTGGACGCCCGGCACCGGTTATCTGGCCAACCTCTTCTCCGACGGCGCACCGCTGACCGAACGGGCCAGCTCGCTGGCGATCATCATGCTGGCGGAGATCTGGAAGACCACGCCGTTCATGGCGCTGCTGCTGATGGCGGGTCTGGCGCTGGTGCCGGAAGACCTGCTCAAGGCGGCCTCCACGGACGGGGCCACCGCGTGGCAGCGGTTCACCAAGGTGATGCTGCCGGTGATGAAGCCGGCGATCCTGGTCGCCCTGCTGTTCCGCACCCTCGACGCGTTCCGGGTCTTCGACAACATCTACGTGCTGACCAACGGGGCCAACCAGACCTCATCGGTGTCGATGATCGCCTACAACAACCTGATCCGGGGCCTGAACCTCGGCATCGGGTCGACCATGTCGGTGCTGATCTTCATCGCCGTGGCGATCATCGCATTCATCTTCGTGAAGCTGTTCGGTACCGCTGCCCCCGGCAGTGACGACGGGGAGAGGCGCTGAGATGGCCGACACCACCAAGGTCAAGCTCCAGTGGGGCGTGATGAACACGATCGTGGTCGTCTTCGCCCTGATCCCGGTGCTGTGGATCATGTCGTTGTCGTTCAAGACGCCGGCCACGCTCACCGACGGCAACTTCATCCCGCGCGAGTGGACGCTGGAGAACTACCGCAACATCTTCGCCACCGACCAGTTCGTCCGAGCGCTGGTCAACTCCATCGGCATCGCGCTGATCGCCACCACGATCGCCGTGGTGCTCGGCACCATGGCCGCGTACGCGATCGCCCGGCTGGACTTCCCCGGTAAGCGCCTGCTCGTCGGCGTCGCCCTGTTGATCGCGATGTTCCCGCAGGTGTCGCTGGTCTCGCCGCTGTTCGAGATCGAACGGCAGCTGGGGCTCTTCGACACCTGGCCGGGTCTGATCCTGCCGTACATCACCTTCGCGCTGCCGCTGGCGATCTATACGCTGTCCGCGTTCTTCAAGCAGGTCCCCTGGGATCTGGAGAAGGCCGCGAAGATGGACGGCGCCACCCAGGGCCAGGCGTTCCGGCGGGTCATCGCCCCGCTCGCCGCGCCGGGGGTCTTCACCACGGCGATCCTGGTCTTCATCTTCTGCTGGAACGACTTCCTGTTCGCCATCTCGCTGACCTCCACCGAACGCTCGCGCACGGTGCCGGTGGCGTTGTCGTTCTTCACCGGCGAGTCGCAGTTCGAGGACCCCACCGGGGCGATCTGCGCCGCCGCCGTGGTGATCACCGTACCGATCATCCTGTTCGTCCTCTTCTTCCAACGCCGCATCGTCTCCGGCCTGACCTCCGGCGCCGTCAAGGGATAGGTGATAACTCGTGGCTGACATCGTGCTCGACAAAGTGAGCAAGAAATTCCCGGACGGCACCACGGCGGTGCGGGACGTCGACCTGGAGATCGCCGACGGCGAGTTCGTGATCCTGGTCGGTCCCTCCGGCTGCGGCAAGTCCACCACCCTCAACATGATCGCCGGACTGGAGGACATCAGCTCCGGTGACCTGCGCATCGGCGGCGAACGGGTCAACGACAAGGCACCCCGGGACCGGGACATCGCGATGGTCTTCCAGTCCTACGCGCTGTACCCGAACATGACCGTCCGGGAGAACATGGCGTTCCCGCTGCGGCTGGCGAAGCTGGACAAGGAGACGATCAACCGCAAGGTCGACGAGGCGGCCAAGGTGCTCGAACTGACGTCGCTGCTGGACCGCAGGCCGGCCAACCTCTCCGGCGGGCAGCGGCAGCGGGTCGCGATGGGGCGGGCGATCGTCCGCCAGCCCAAGGCGTTCCTGATGGATGAGCCACTGTCCAACCTGGACGCGAAGCTGCGGGTGCAGATGCGGACCGTGGTGTCCCGCCTGCAGAAGAAGCTCGGCACCACCACCGTCTACGTCACCCACGACCAGACCGAGGCGATGACCCTCGGCGACCGCGTGGTGATCATGCGAGGTGGGGCGGTCCAGCAGGTCGGCCCGCCACAGGAGTTGTACGAGAACCCGAACAACCTCTTCGTGGCCGGGTTCATCGGCTCCCCGTCGATGAACTTCCTGCCCGCCACCCTCGAACAGGGCACCCTGCGTACCGCCCTGGGTGACGTGCCGATCGGCGATCGGATCCGCCGTGAGCTGGAGGCCGCCGACGCCTCCCGCGACCTGATCCTCGGCATCCGGCCCGAGCACTTCGAGGACGCCGAACTGATCGACGAGGAGACCCGCCGCCGGGGCATGGAGTTCGAGGCGCCGGTGGACATCGTCGAGTCGATGGGCTCGGACAAGTACGTCTACCTGACCGTCGAGGGGGAGCGGGCCACCGCCGCCGAACTGGAGGAGTTGGCCGCCGACACCGGTGCCGCCGACTTCGCCGGTGGCGGATCGAACTTGGTCACCCGCCTGTCGGCCGAGTCGACGGTGAGCGAGGGCGAGAACCGGCGGGTCTGGTTCAACCTGGAGAAGATCCACCTGTTCGACCCGTCCAACGGCCGCAACCTCACCCTCCACGAGGGCCGCGCGGCCGGCACCCTGGACGCCTGACCGCGTACGCCTGACACACCTCGTGCCCCCGACGGACCCGTCGGGGGCACGAGGTGTGTCTGCCCTCGGCGCTACAGTGCCGGGCGGACGAAGGGGGACCAGAGTGTTCGTCGAGATCGTTTTTTCGGGGCTGCCGATCGACCGGGACGACCTGGAGGACGCGTTGACAGCGGAGTTCGCGCTGGACGGCGAGGTCACCGGCGCGGGCACCGGCGAGCACGGCGGCAATCTCGACCTGGAGATCGCGGAGAGCGCGGACCGTACTGCGGCCTTGGCGCGTCTCCAGAAGGTGTTCGTGGAACTCGGGATCGAGAACCACGTACGCCCGATCGTCCGCGACTGACCAGACGACGGGATCGCCTTCAGCCGGCCCAGCGTCCCGCTCGGACCGCACTAGCGCAGAGACCGGCGCAGCAGGTCGATCAGGTATTCGGCGGCCCGTGCGGTGTCGAAGTCCGGAGCGGTCAGGTTCTGCGAGACGATCGCGTCCAGCGCGCCGTTCATGATCACCGCAGTGGCGTCCGGGTCGATGTCGGGCCGGTAGTCGCCGGCGTCGCGGGCGGCGGCGATCAACGCCGCCACGGACTGCTGTCGGCTGGGGGCGTTCGGTAGGTCGTCGACGGTCGGCGCGCTGCCGATGGCCTCGACGATCATGCGAGTGTGCGTCGGGTGCTCGGTCAGGTATCCGGTGAGGGACCGGATGTATGCCTCCACGGCAGCCGCGCCGGAGGCCGCCTCGACTGCTGCTGCGACCCGGGTCGTCAGATCCTCGAGCACCGAGTCGTAGGCGGCCCGCACGACCGCGTCCTTCGACGGGTAGTGATAGAGGACTGCGGCCTTGGAGATGCCGGCGCCCTCAGCAATCCGGATCAGTGACGTGCCGGTGTAGCCATGTCGAGCGATCAGGTCGATGGTCACGCCGATGAGCTGGGCACGGCGGGCTTGCTCGGTGATGGTCAGCGGCTTTCCGGGCACCCCTACACCGTAGAAGACAACCGTGCGGTTGAAAATTCTACCGACAGGTCAGTAATCTGACCGTATGGTTAGGGTGACGATACGGAAGATCGGAACCTGGCTGCGACGGCGCCGCCGTCCGCTCCTCTGGGCGGGAACTGCGGTGGCGGTCCTCGTGGCCGGCGGCGCCTATGCACTGCGCGACCCCTCGCCGGTCGGCTACTTCACGTCAGCCGAGGCCCACGACCGGTTCATCGCCTCCTACCAGCGGGCGATGGCGCAACTGCCCGCTCCCGACCGCACGCTCGACGTCCGCACCGGGTATGGCGTCGTGCGCGTCTACCACTTCGAAGGTGGCGGCGTGCCCGATGCCGCACCTCTGTTGCTGCTGCCCGGGCGATCCTCGGCGTCCCCGGTATGGGCGGACAATCTGCCGTCGCTGCTCACGCTGCGCGACGTGTACACGGTCGACCTGCTCGGTGAGCCAGGGCTCAGCGTGCAGCAGCGCCCGATCGTCACCGATGCGGATCATGCGCAGTGGCTGCACGAGGTGCTGCGAGCCCTGCCGGAACCGCGTATCCACCTGTTCGGTCTGTCGTTCGGCGGGTGGACGGCGATGAACCTGGCTCTGCACCGGCCGGAGAAGGTGGCCGGGGTCATCCTGCTCGATCCGGTGCTCACCTTCGCCAACCTGTCGATCGGTGTGGTGCTGCGGTCGATCCCGGTGAGTGTCCGCTGGGCACCCCGATCCTGGCGGGACAGCTTCACCAGTTGGACCGCGAACGGTGCCCCGGTCGAGGACGTACCGGTGGCCGACATGATCGAGCAAGGGCTGCAGTCGTACGCGATGAAGTTGTCCGCCCCGGCCCGACCGAGCGAGGACCAGCTCGCCCAGCTCGGCGTGCCCGCCCTGGTCCTGTTGGCCGGTGAGTCGCGGATGCACGACGCCGCCGACGCCGCCGAGTACGCCCGGCGGGTGCTGCCCGACGCTACCGTCAAGACCTATCCCCACGCCTCCCACGCCATCAACGGCGAGCACCCGGACGAGATCGCCGCCGACGTCGCGACCTTCCTCGGCGCAGGAGGCCGCTGACGCCGGCCTCTCCTGGTGGACGCCCTCGAAGATTGCAGGCACTAGGTATGCCTAGGCGGCCCGCGTACTCCGCTAAACCCCGGTGAGCAGTGAAGATAGGTAAGCGTTGCCCGATGTGGCAGCACTCTTGTCAACCGACGATTGATCCATCAGCGGTTGACAAGGAGGCAAGCCATGTTGATGGACCCGGGCACGATGCTGGCTCTGGCGAACGATCGTCGCCGCGAGTTGATCGCCGAGGCCGACTGCGAGCGCCTACTCACCAACGCTCGGCGGGCCCGGCGGGCCCGCCGAGCCCGTAACACCCTGGCCGTCCGTGGACAGCCCGACGCTAACCTCACGTCATGCGAACCATCCGCGGCGGTGCCAGCCCAGTGATGATCGGGCGGGAAAGCGAGCTGCGCCGGTTGGCGCAGCTCGCTTCGGCACGTGAGCCGGCGGTGGCGCTCATCGCGGGTGAGCCGGGCATCGGGAAGACCCGGCTGGTGCACGAGCTGCTGACGACCGTGTCGGCGGAGACCGTGGTGCTGGTCGGCCAGGCCGAACCCGGCTCGCTGTCCCGGCCGTACGAGGTGCTCCTGGGCGCCATCGACGGCCGTCCAGGCAGCGACGAGGAGCAGCTTGCGGCCCTCGCGGACCCGCGGCGCAGCCCGGTCGAGCGCCTGCACACCGGCCTCGCCATCCTGGCCGACCTGCTCGGCGACTCCCCTGCGGTCATCGTCTTCGAGGACCTGCACTGGGCCGACTCGGAGAGCGCGGCGCTGTTCGAGCGGATCGCCGACCAGCGCGGGCCGCGGCTGCTCATCGGAACGTACCGGCCGGACGAGGTGACCCGCCGCCAACCGGTGGCTGGCCTGCTGGCCCGGATGGAGCGCCGACACACCGTCACCCATGTACGTCTGGATCGCCTCACCCCCGCACAGACCGCAGCGTTGCTGGCGGCGGCCACCGGCGCTCCGGCGCCGCTGCGCGCCGTGGCGGCACTGCACCACCGCACCGGTGGCAACCCGTTCTTCCTGGAGGAGTTGCTGCGTGCGCTGCCCGGGTACGACGTGGAGGCGCTGGTCGGGCAGCCGCTGCCGTGGAGTCTCGCCGAGGTGTTACGCCGGCAGGTCGACGACCTCGACCCGGTCAGCCACCGCGTCGTCGAGGCGGCTACCGTGCTCGGCCACCGCATCCCGTTCGACTTGCTCGCCGACGTGACCGGTCTGGGCGAGGACGAGCTCATCGCCGTGTTGCGAGACCTGGTCACCCAGGGCGTCCTGGTCGAGTCCGGCGACGACGAGTTCGCGTTCCGGCACGCACTGGTGCGCGAGGCGATCGTCGACCAGATGCTCGGCCGGCAGCGCCGCCGGCTTCACGAGAGGGCACTCGACGTACTCCTGAACGGTGGTGCCTCCGACCCGGCCATGGTGGCGCACCACGCTCGCGGCGCCGGCCGGTACGACGACATGATCGCCGCGGCCCGCCGCGGCTCTGAGCTCTACCTCTCCATCGGGTCTGCCTACCAGGCCCTGCAACTGGCGGAGATGGGCCTCGACGAGATGCCCGACGACACCGACCTGCTCGCCTCCGCCGCCCGAGCGGCGTGGTTGGCCGGACTGCTGGATGACGCCCTGCGGTACGGCCGGCGCTGGCGCGACCTCGCCGACACCACGACCGACCGGGCTGAGTCGCTGTACCTCCTGGTCCGCATCGCGTGGGAGTCCCGCGAGACCGACGAGATGCGCGCGTTGACGCATGACATC
Organism: Micromonospora sp. NPDC049903; assembly: GCF_044460945.1. NCBI lineage: Bacteria > Bacillati > Actinomycetota > Actinomycetes > Micromonosporales > Micromonosporaceae > Micromonospora > Micromonospora sp. NPDC049903. Next base: position 100,066 of record NZ_JBITKL010000016.1, on the reverse strand, counting down.
GGGACCCTGATCGCGCAGCTTCCCCCCGGTGCCGACCAGGCGCGGGCGATGACCGCGATCGCGCAGTCGGCGTACCTGCAAGGCGACTGCGACGCCGTGCTGCTCTGGTCCGACCGCGCGCTGGCGCTGGCGGACGAATTCGACCTGCCAGCCGTACGCCTGGCCGCGCTGATCGAGAAGGGTGCGACGCTTGTCGAGCGCCCGCAGACTGCCGCCGACGGCCGCAGGATCCTGTCCGCTCTCGTCGACGAGGCCGAAGAGGCGGGCGAGTGGGTGCTGGCTGCCCGTGCCCTCGACTCCCTGGCGCACGGCGAGCCACCCACCTCGCCGGTCGAGCACGCCGAAACACTGGAGCGGATGCGGGTTGACGCTGAGCGGGCCGGCTTCGAGTCACTCGCGGTGGCCACCTACTTCCAGGGCCGAGCCCGGCTGGCGGTGCGGGCCGGCGACCTGCGCGCCGCGACCGGGGCGCTGGAGGAGGGACGCGAGCAGGACCGCAGCTACCGACGCCGGGGCCGCTGGGCCGACTATCACGGCGTCTTCCTCGCTGGGCTCTATCTGGAGGCCGGCGAGCTGGACCACGTTGAGCAGCTCATCACGGACCTGGCGGCGCTGCCCGACAACTGGCCGGCGACGATTCCCAGCCTCGCGTTCCACCTCGCCTGCCGTCGCGGCGACCTCCCGCGCGCCGAAGCGAGCCTGGAGGAACTCATCGCGGCCCTATCCGAGCAGCCGTGGCGCAGCAATGAAACGGCCCACGATCTGATCTCTGCCGCGCTTCATATCGGCTTGCCGACGCACCGGCTCGACCAGATGGCCGACGCGCTACTCGATGCCAGCGTATGGAACGCCTACCGGACGCTCGTCGATGCCCAGCTCGCGGAGGCACGCGGCCAGCACGTCGAGGCGCTGGCCAGCTACCTGTCCATCGCCGAGGCCCACATCCTGGGTCCGGCGACCCGCGGCACCGTACGCGTGGGTGCCGCCCGTTGTCTGCTCGCGAACGACCAGCGCGAGGAGGCTGCCGCGCAGGTGGAGGCGGCCGCACCCCTGCTGGCCGAATGGCGTGGCTGGCGGGTGGCCCAACTCGCCCACGTCCGCGCCCAGCTGGGCATGGTGCCGGTCGACGCGGCACCCGCGGTCACAGGTCCGACCGCCCTGACCCCCCGCGAGCGGGAGGTGGCAGTACTGATCAGCGACGGGCTGACCAATACCGAGCTGGCCCGGCGCCTCTACATCTCACCGAAAACCGCCGCCGTTCACGTCTCGAACATCCTGCGGAAGCTGGGCGTCTCGTCCCGGACCGAGGTGGGTGACCTCCTCGGGCGGCATTGACCGCCACCGCCACCGCCGCACCAGGCAGCCATGCTGCACGGTTCGCAGCGACGCTGCGGGATGCAACAGGCTGCGGCTACTCGGCGGCCAACTGTCGCGTCAAGCGCTCCAGGCCGGCTTTGATCAGTCGCCCGTAGTCGTCGTCACCGAGCGCGCCGATACCCGACTGCGCCTGCTGGAGGCATTCGCGGGCACGGCCGAGATCACCGAGCTTGCGGTGACACTCGCCCAGGTTGAGGTGCAGCGAGGGATACAGGGCGGCAACCGACATCGGTACGCCGGCCTGCGCGGCCCGGTCGTCGGTGAGCCGGTCGGCCGCTGCCAGCGCCCGTTCGTCCCAGATCAACTCCTGGTGTGGATCGTCCTGCACGTCGGCCATCGAATGCGCCAGGACGCACACGTGCAGGGGGTCGCCGTGTTCGCCGCCGATCTCGTCCCAGATCTGCGCGAACAGGCCGCGAGCGGCGTCACGTCGTCCCTGGCCGTGGTGCAACTGGACACCCTCGTTGATGCGAACGAGCGTCTGATCGACGATCACCGCCACACCGTACCGCCAGAGGTGTCTTTCTCGGTGTGAGGTGATGCGGGTGTGCCCGTGCGCGGAGTGGAAATCGCTCTGCGCACGACGCCCCGAACGGAGCCGCCGCTCATCCGGCGACACCCCGCAAGGCGTCGATCAGCGCGGCTTCCCGGGCGCTGCTCAGCCCGGCGCGGCGATCCCGGTGCAGCCCTTCGGCACGTTCCCAGTCGAGGGTGTCGGCCAGCAGGTCGGGCCGCGGGCGGTGGCGGAGACCGGTGGCCTCGGCTGCCGTGCCGCTGCGGGCCGCCCAGCCGCGTGCGGCCGGGTCGGCGATCCACATCGGCAACGACTCCGGGCCCATGTACTCGGCCACGCCCTGCGCCAGCAGCCAGGCGGGGTCGGCGTGCACGAGCGGACCGGTGTGGCCGGCCACGGCCCGGGACCGGGCGACCCATTCGGCGAAGGATACGGCCGGGCCGACCGCGTTGAACGTGCCGACCGTGCCGGCCCGGGCGCTGTCGAGCAGCCAGGCGGCCAGGTCGCGGACGTCGACGACCTGGGTCGACAGGTCGGGGGCGTGAGGTACCAGCAGCGGTGTGTCGGGGTCACGGGCGGCGCGGGCGACCCAGTAGCCGGACCGGCCGCTCTGGTCGCCCGGACCTCCGATCAACCCGGCACGCGCCACCAGTGCGCGGTTGCCCACCTCGCCCGTGGTGATCTGCTCGCAGGCCGCCTTCGCCTCGCCGTACTCCTCGCGGTCGACCGTGTCGCGGCTGGTGGCGGGCAGCGTGGCCGCCGACTCGTCGGCGCCGGGGGTGTCGTGCTCGGCGTAGGCGCTGACCGAGGAGACGTAACTCCAGTGCCGGGCTCGGCCACCCAGGGCGCGCAGCGCCTCCCGCACGAAGCGCGGCTGCCACGACACCTCGACGACGGCGTCCCAGTCGCGGTCGCGCAGCCCGTCGTACGCGGCGGGGTCGCCTCGGTCGGCGGCCACGAGAACCGCGCCGGGCGGCACCGTCCCGCTCTCGCCCCGGGCCAGGCAGGTGACCGCGTACCCCCGGTCGACCGCCTGCCGGGCCACCTCGTGCCCGAGCCACGCCGTCCCGCCCAACACCAGCATCTCCATGTCCACGAGCCAAGCAGCGAGGCACGCGGCACGCCAAGGTTCTTCGCCGACGGCAGAAGCCTGCGGGCGTACGCCACCGGTCCTAGGCTGGTGGTCATGTTCCGCGACGAGGATCTCGCCCTGCTCGCCCGGCCGTTGCACGCCTTCCTCACCGTGGCACCCCGGGGCGATCGCTGGCCCGCGCCGCGCCCGGTGTGGTTCGAGGTCACCGACGACGGGGACCTGCAGATGTTCTCGCTGCCGGACGCGCCGAAGCTGGACCGTATCCGGGAACGGCCCCGGGCCTCCGTGGTCGTGGCCGCGCCGACCGGTGAGCCCGAGCACTGGGTGTCGGTGGAGGGCCCGGTCACGCTGCACGACGACGGCGGCGTGGAGTTGGCGACCCGGCTCGCCGAGCGGTACTACGACATGAGCGACCCGACGCGTCAGAGCCTGGTCGACGAGTGGCGCAGCGGGGGAGTGGTGCGGATCGTGCTGCGTCCCGAGCGGGTGAACCGCTTCTCGATGTGACGGTCCGCGCCGCCGAATTCGGTGGCTCGCGCTCGGGTCGGTCGGCGGCGATCGGCGGATGTCCGTACCCCTGCGTCAGATCCGCGCCCGATACTCGGCCGACACCATTACCGTCTACCAGGCGTACTCGCCGCAGATCGCGGAGCCGGCGGTGGCGGCGGGCCGCTTCGTGGCTCCGTTCAAACGGGAACGGATGACGTGGATCAAGCCGTCGTTCCTGTGGATGATGTACCGCTGTGGCTGGGCCACCAAGGAGGGCCAGGAGCGGGTGCTCGCCGTGGACCTGCGCCGGGAGGGCTTCGAGTGGGCGCTGGAGCGGGCCTGCCTGAGTCACTACGTCCCGGAGCTGCACGCCGACCGGGAAACCTGGTCGCGACAGCTCAAGTCCAGTCCGGTGCGGGTGCAGTGGGATCCGGAACGGTCCCTGCGCCTGGCGGCTCTGCCGTACCGGTCGTTGCAGGTGGGGCTCTCCGGTCCGGCTGTCGCCGGGTACGTCGACGAGTGGGTGATGGCCATCCGCGACGTCACCGCCGACGTGCGGCAGATCCGGGACCTGGTGCGCAGCGGCGACGACCGGGCCGCCGCCGCCCGGTTGCCGGTCGAGCAGGTGTATCCGCTGCCCGCGCCGATCGCCGCCGTCGTCAACGCCACCGGCTAGCCGGATCCGCTGTTGACTCTCAGGCGGCTTGAGACGCCAGGGTGGTGGCCATGGACGAGTGGTTGTCGATCGGGGATGTGGCCCGGCGTACGGGTCTGAGTGTCAGCGCCATCCGGTTCTATGCCGACGAGGGCATCGTCGCGCCGGCCGGGTACACCGGTGCCGGGTACCGGTGCTACGACGCGCGGGGTGTGGCGGCCCTCGAACTGGTGCGTACGCTGCGGGACCTGGGCGCGGGGTTGGACGAGATCCGTCGGTTGCTGGCCGACGAGATCACGGTGCGGGATCTCGCGACGGCTCATCTGGCGCTGGTCGAACGGCAGATGGGTCAGCTGCGTACCCGGCGGGCGGTGCTGCGGGCGGTCGTGCGGCAGGACAGCGAGGCCGGGCAGGTGAGTCTCGTGCACCGGTTGGCGTCGATGTCCGACGACGACCGTGAGCAACTCGTGGAGGAGTTCTGGACCGAGGTCACCGCCGGCCTCGACCTGCGGGAGTTCGTCGACTACCTGCGTCCGTGGCGGCCCCGGCTGCCGGAGGACCCCACCGGCGAGCAGCTCGACGCGTGGATCGAGCTGGCCGACATGGTGCGCGACGCCGGGTTCCGGGACGCGGTCCGGCAGTACTTCGGGGCGACCTTCGCCGGCGCGGCGGATCGCGAGCGGGAGGACCCGGCGACGGAGGCGGAGGTCGCGGAACAGGTCGAGATCCTCGCGCAGGCCAGGGCCGCGTCCGAGGCCGGCGTACCGGTCGACTCCCGCGAGGCCCGGCGGTTGGCGACGCGGTGGGTGGCGTTGGCCGCGAGTCGCGGCGGTGAGCGGGATCTGACCGAGGTACGGCGGCAGATCGCCGCCGCCGACCCAGAGCCGCAGGTGAGCCGACATGTCGCGCTGCTCGGCAGGTACCACTCGCTGACCGCCACCATCAACGGCACGCCGCAACCCGTCGGACACGCCCCGGCGTCGACCTGGCTGCACGCCGCCGTCGCTGCCCTGAGCTGACCGGGCGCTCGGGCCCGCGCAGCGGTCGTCGTGCAGCCTGTCTCCGTGGTCGCCGCGACACCGCCGACACGACCAGCGGCGACGCTTCGGAATCAGCTCCAGGGCAGCCCGACGTAGTTCTCGGCGAGGCTGGTCGCCGCGGCGGGTGAGGAGACCACGTACTCCAACTGCGCGCGCTGCAACTGTTGCTCGAAGGCGTCGTGCTGTGGGAAGCGGTGCAGCATCGACGTCATCCACCAGGAGAAGTGCTGTACCCGCCAGACCCGGTTCAGGCAGGTGGTCGAGTACTCGTCGAGCCCGGTCTCGCTGCCGGTGGCGTACCAGTGCGACAGCGCGGCAGACAGCACGTGCACGTCGTGGACCGCGAGGTTCAGGCCCTTGGCCCCGGTCGGCGGCACGATGTGCGCGGCGTCCCCCGCGAGGAACAGCCGCCCGTGTCGCATCGGTTCGCACACGAAGCTGCGCATCGGGACGATCGACTTCTCCAGGATCGGTCCCTCGTTGACAGTCCGGCCATCTTGCCCGATCCGGGTGCCGAGTTCGTCCCAGATGCGCTGGTCCGGCCACTCGGCGAGGTCCTCGGTGGGATCGACCTGAAGATAGAGCCGGCTGATCGTCGGCGACCGGAGGCTGGCCAGCGCGAAGCCCCGCTTGTGGTAGGCGTAGATGAGCTCGTCGTCGACGGGCGAAGCGGCGGCAAGGACACCGAGCCAACCGAAGGGGTACTCGCGCTCCAGGATTCGTGCCGACGCGGGCAGCAGACCACGCGTGACTCCGTGGAAGCCGTCGCAACCGGCGACGACGTCGCACTCCAGTTCTGTCGACCGCCCTCCGACGGTGAACCGGACCCGCGGTGTCGCGCTCGTCACGTCCAGTACGGTCACGTCGTCGGCCTCGAAGTACACCTGGCCGCCGCCGGCGAGCCGCGCCTCGGTCAGGTCCCGAACGACGTGCTGCTGCCCGTACACGGTGATGGCCCGTCCACCGGTCAGGTCGCTCATCGGGATGCGATGCGAGACGCCGTCGAAGAGCAGTGCGATGCCGTGATGCGGCAGGCCCTCGCGGTCGAGCCGGTCGGCCAGCCCGATCTCGCGCAGGAGGTCGACGGTGCTCTGCTCCAGCACGCCGGCGCGGACCCGCTGCTCGACGTACTCGCGGCTGCGGCGCTCCACCACCACCGAGTCGATGCCCTGACGATGCAGCAGGTGGGACAGCAAGAGTCCAGCGGGGCCCGCCCCCACGATCGCGACCTGGGTACGCACCTGTTCTCCCCTTTCCGAAACCGACGTCCTGACATGTCGTCACACCGGGCGTCGGGCCCCGCGCGACCTGGTCCTGCGACAGTGGCCCGGGCTAACCGGTGCCGGCCTCCTCACGCAGCACCCGCGCGGCGACGCCGAACGCCGCGTTCGCGGCCGGTACACCGCAGTAGACGGCGCACTGCAGCAACACCTCCTTGATCTCCTCGGGGGTGAGGCCGTTGCGCAGCGCCGCCCGGACGTGCATCGCCAACTCGCCGAGATGACCGTGGGCGACCAGCGCGGTCAGCGTGATGCAGCTACGGGTACGGCGGTCCAGGCCCGGCCGGGTCCAGATCTCACCCCAGGCATACCGGGTGATCAGGTCCTGAAAGTCGGCGGTGAACCCGTCGGTGTCGGCGACGGCCCGGTCCACGTGCGCGTCGCCGAGCACCTCCCGCCGGACTGCCATCCCCTGCACGTGGCGTTCCTCCATCACTCCTCCAGAAAGTGTTCGGCCAGCAGGTCGCTCACCCGCATGGGCTGCTCCAGGTTGGCCAGGTGCGCCGCGCGGTCCAGCACCGCCAGCCGTGCTCCGGGCACGGCGTCGGCGATGACGCGGGCGTCGCGGGGCGGGGTGGCCGGGTCGTCCGCACCGGCGACCACCAGAGTCGGAGCGGTGATCGTCGGCAGCAGTGGGCGCAGGTCCATCGCGGCGATGGCTTCGCAGCAGGCCGCGTACCCCTCGCTGTCACAGGCGGTCAGGTCCGCGACGAGTGGTGCCACCACCTCGGGATGACGGTCGGCGAAGCCGGCGGTGAACCACCGACCGAGCAGGACGTCGGTCAGGCTCGCGGTGCCGTGCACCCGGACCTGGGCGGCCCGGGCCAGCCAGGCGTCGGCGGGCGGCAGATGGGCGGCCGTGCAGAGCAGGGCGAGCCGGTCGACCCGCGCCGGGCGGCGCGCGGCCAGCCACATGCCGACCATGCCGCCGAGCGAGAGACCCGCGTAGTGCACGCGGCCCAGGTCGAGGTGGTCGAACAGGTCGACCACGTCGGCGCCCAGGTCGGCGAGGCCGGTCGGCCCGATGGCGGCGGGCGACCCTCCGTGCCCACGATGGTCGAAGGTCACCACCCGCATCCGCGGGGACAACGCGGCTACCTGGGGACGCCACATCGCTCGGGTGGTGCCGAGCGAGCCGCCCAGGACGAGCACGGGAGCGTCGGCCGGCCCGGTGACCTCATGGGCGAGCGGCACGGTACGCCTCCAACGCGTCGTCGATGAGCTGCCCGGCTGCTGCCGGTACGCCGGGCGGGTAGGTGGCCGTCGCACCGCCGGCCTGTTCGGCCACCGTGGCGTGCATCCGCGCGGCGTCGACCCGCAGCGAGTCGACGGCGGTCCGCGCGTGCCGAGCCGCCGCCGCGGTCAGCCGCAGCAGCGAGGTGACGGCCGGCCACTCGGCCTGCCAGCGCCCGGCGGAGCGTTGCAACTCGACCGGTTGGCTCGCCAGGATGGTGGCGACCATGCCCGGCGCCTGGTGCGCGCAGGCGATGACCAGCGTGCTGAGGGCGGGGTTGCGCTTGTGCGGCATCGCCGAGGAACCGCCGGGCGAGCCCTCGGTCACCTCGGCCACCTCGTTCTGCGCGAGCAGGACGACGGCGGTGGCGATGGTGGCGAGCGCCCCGCAGACCGCGCCCAGCGCGGTAGCGAGGTCGACCACAGGGCCGCGTCGGGTGTGCCACGGCAGGGCCGGTACCGGCAGCTCCAGGATCTCGCCGAGCGCGGTGGCCATCCGGGGACCGTGCGCACCGAGCGCGTCGTGGGCACCGACCGCACCGCCGTACTGCAGGGGCAGTCGGTCGTGTGCCCGGGCGAGGCCGCTGGCGGCCTCCGTCACCCCGGCCAGCCAGCCCGCGCAGACCAGGCCGAAGCTGGTCGGCACGGCCTGTTGGAGCAGCGTTCGCCCGATCTGGACGGTGTCCCGGTGGTGGTCGGCGAGTGCGGCGAGCCGGTCACCGAGCGCCCACAGGTCGTCCAGGAGCGGACCGAGGCAGCGGCGGGCGACCAGCACCAAGGTGGTGTCCATGACGTCCTGGCTGGTCGCGCCGAGGTGCACCAGAGGGCGAGTGGCTTCCGGCACCCGGGCCTGCAACTGCGCCACCAGGGGTACGACCGGCGAGGCCGAGGCGACCGCCAGCCGGCTCAGGTCGGCGATGTCGTACCGCTCCGGTTGGCAGGCGGCGGTGATCTCGGCGGCGCGATCGGGCGGTATCAGCCCGACGGCCGCCCCGGCCAGCGCCAGGGCGGCCTCGATGTGGAGCATCTCCCGTAGCCACGCCTGGGAGTCGGTGGCCGAGACCGCGTCCGGAGTGGAGAACAGGGCGTCAAACATCGAAGAAGACGGTCTCGGGCTCGCCCCGGAGCCGGATGTCGAACACGTAGCCGTCAGCGGCGGTGGCCGCGATCAGGGTGGCCCGGCGGGCCGGGTCGGGCAGTGCGGCGAGCACCGGATCGGTGGCGTTGGCCGGCTCGTCGGGGAAGTACAACCGGGTGACGAGACGGTCGAGCAGACCTCGGCCGAAGATGGAGACGTTGATGTGTGGCGCCTCGGTGTCACCGTCCGGAGTCGGCAGCGGCCCCGGCTTGACCGTACGGATTCGGTAGACACCGTTGTCGTCGGTGGGGCAGCGGCCGAACCCTCGGAAGCCGTAGACCGGACCGCGCGGATCGTCCGGATGCGCGAACCTGCCGTCGGAGTCCGCCTGCCACGTCTCGACCAGGGCGTCCGGCACCGGCGCGCCGTCACCGTCGACGATCCGTCCGCTGATCACGATCGCTGCGGCCGCCGTAGCCGGCACCACGTCCGGACCGTCAGGCCAGGGCAGGCCGATGTGCAGGAACGGACCGACGGTCTGGGAGGCGGTCAGCTCAGTCCTCATGCGGTTCCTCCATCGGGGTCGCCGAGCGGCCACGCAGCACGACGTCGAACTCGTACGCGAGGGCCCAGTGCGGCACGGTGGCGTCCAGGTCGAACCGGGAGATCAGCCGCTGCCGCGCCTTCTCGTCGGGAATCGAGTTGGCGATCGGGTCGAGCGGGATGAGCGGGTCGTCCGGGAAGTACATCTGGGTGACGAGCCGCTGGGTGAACGCCCGGCCGAACAGCGAGAGATGGATGTGCGCCGGCCGCCACGCGTTGTGGTGGTTGCCCCAGGGGTAGGCACCTGGCCGGATGGTGACGAAACGGTAGTGGCCCGTCTCGTCGGTGAGTGTCCGCCCCACTCCGGTGAAGTGCGGATCCAGCGGCGCCGCCCAGTTGTCCCGGGCGTGGCGGTAACGCCCGGCCGCGTTCGCCTGCCAGATCTCCACGAGCGTGTGCGGCACCGGACGGCCGTCGCCGTCGAGCACCCGGCCCTGCACGATGATCCGCTGGCCCTGCGGCTCTCCTCCGGCGGCGAGGGTGAGATCGGCGTCGGCCTCGCTCACCCGTCCCTCGCCCAGCAACGGGCCGGTCACCTCGGTCAGGTTGTGCGGGAGCGGCACCAGTGGCTGGGTCGGTGCCCGCAACAGGGTGGAGCCGTAACCGGGGCTGGCCAGCGGTGGGTGCAGACCGCGGGGACGCTCGTAGGAGGGCAGCTCCAAAGAACTCATCAGCCGATTCCTTCCAGGACGACGGCGAGACCCTGACCGACACCGACGCGGATGGCTACTGGTGCTTTATCCGCACGATCGTTCTCAAAGGGAACGTACGAGTCTTCTCATGTTTGGTCAATGACCGACGCCCTTCAGCGTTGGTGCATCGCCCTCCTGGCGTGCTCACTGCTCGGCACGCAGGTTTGACGGTCACTGTCGACGGGTCGTACGGTAGGCGCAGAGCGAACCAATGTTCATATAGCGCACAGGGGGCTTGGGTGGGGGAGATCGCGAGTCTGCGTGATGCTGTCGCGGCCTTGGTCCACGACGGCGACGTCGTGGCGTTGGAAGGGTTCACCCATCTCATCCCGGTGGCCGCCGGTCACGAGATCATCCGCCAGCGCCGCCGCGACCTCACCCTGGTGCGGATGACGCCGGACATCATCTACGACCAGATGATCGGCGCCGGCTGTGCCCGAAAGCTGATCTTCTCCTGGGCGGGAAACCCCGGGGTGGGATCGCTGCACCGGTTCCGCGACGCGGTACAGAGCGGCTGGCCCGCACCGTTGGAGATCGAGGAGCACAGCCACGCCGGCATGGCGAATCGCTACGTGGCCGGGGCGTCCGGACTTCCGTTCGCGGTGCTGCGGGGTTACTCGGGCACCGATCTGGTCGGACTCACCGACACGATCAAACCGATCACCTGCCCGTTCACCGGGGAGACCCTGACCGCGGTGCCGGCGCTGAACCCGGACGTCGGCATCGTGCACGCGCAACGGGCGGACCGCTCCGGCAATGTCCAGTTCTGGGGCATCACCGGAGTGCACAAGGAGGTGATCCTCGCCTCCACCCGCGCACTGGTCACCGTGGAGAAGATCGTCGACCGGCTCGAGGACCGCCCGGGCGCGGTCGTCCTCCCGCACTGGGCGGTCACCATGGTGGCCGAGGTGCCGGGCGGTGCGCACCCCTCCTACGCCCACGACCACAGCGACCGGGACAACGAGTTCTACGTCGCCTGGGACGCCGTCAGCCGCAACCGCGAGACCTTTCGGAGCTGGCTCGACGACAACATGTACGGGACGACCAGCATGGACGGAGGTCTGCCGAGATGACCCTCGAAGTTGCCGCACAGCCCTCGTCGCCGCCCCTGGCCTGGACCGGCGAGGAGATGATGATCGTCGCCGCGGCCCGGGCGCTTCACGACGGCGCCCGCTGCTTCGTCGGCATCGGCCGCCCCAGCGTCGCGGCCAACCTGGCGCGCCGCGTGCACGCCCCCCACCTGGTGTTGGTCTACGAGTCCGGCACCATCGGTGCGAAGCCCACCCACCTGCCGCTGTCGATCGGCGACGGCGTGCTGGCCGAGACCGCGGACACGGTGGTCTCGGTGCCGGAGATGTTCAACTACTGGCTCCAGCCCGGCCGCATCGACGTCGGTTTCCTCGGTGCGGCCCAGATCGACCGGTACGGCAACATCAACACGACGGTGATCGGCACCGACTACCACCGCCCGAAGGTGCGACTGCCGGGTGCCGGCGGCGCGCCCGAGATCGCCGCCTCGTGCCGCGAGGTGTTCGTCGTCGCGCGCCACAACCGACGTGCCTTCGTCGAACGCGTCGACTTCATCACCTCGGTCGGGCACGGGCAGGGGCCCGGTGACCGGGAGCGACTCAACCTGCGCGGGCGTGGACCCGTACGTGTGATCACCGACCTCGGTGTGCTGGAACCCGATCCGGTCACCCGCGAGCTGACCCTCACCCAACTGCACCAGGGGGTCACCGTCGAGCAGGTACGCGCCGAGACGGGGTGGGAGCTGCGCGTGGCCGACTCCCTGGAGACCGTGCCGGCGCCGACGCCGGTCGAACTCGCGACGCTGCGCGCACTCCAGACGGCCGGACCGGGTGCCGACCAGGGCTGACCGTGGGGCGGCGCACGCGACCATCGGGTGCGGCGGTTGACCGGCACACCCCCGGCTACGCTGATCTGGATCAGCAGGACTGCATGGAGGGCCATCGATGACCGACTCCGCCCGCGAGCCGCACTTCGTGCAGTCCCTGGAACGTGGGCTGGCGGTCATCCGCGCCTTCGACGCCGCACATCCCGAGTTGACGCTGAGCGAGGTGGCCCGGGCCTGCGACCTCACCCGGGCCGCCGCCCGACGCTTCCTGCTCACCCTCACCGATCTCGGCTACGTCCAGAGCGACGGCCGGATGTTCCGGCTCAGCCCCCAGATCCTGGAACTGGGTTACGCGTACCTGTCCAGCATCGGCCTGCCGGAGATCGCGCAACCACACCTGCAACGGCTGGTCCAGGAGGTACACGAGTCCTCCTCCGTCTGCGTGCTCGACGGCGACGCCGTCGTCTACGTCGCCCGGGTGCCGACCAGCCGGATCATGACGGTGTCGATCACCGTCGGCACCCGCTTCCCGGCCTACCTGACCTCGGTCGGCCGAGTCCTGCTGGCCCACCTGCCAGAACAGGAACTCGAACTGCACCTCAAGCGTGTCCCCTTCGAACGGCCCACCTCCCGCACCATCGCCTCCGCCACCATGCTCCGCAGCGAGCTGACCCGGATTCGCGACCAGGGGTACGCCATCGTCGACCAGGAGCTGGAAGAGGGATTGCGCTCGGTGGCCGCACCGATCCGGGACCGCAACGGAAGCGTGGTCGCAGCGGTCAACATCCCGGCACACGCCAGCCGCAACTCCATCGAGTCGATCCGACGCGACCTGATACCGCCGCTGGTGGCCGCCGCGTCCCGCATCGAGGCCGACCTTCGCCTGCTACCACCGCAGGCCGGCACCGCTCGCGGCTGAGTCGGCGGCGGTCGGCGTCAGGGCAGGATCTCGACGTAGCCGTCGGTGCCGTGCACCCGGATCCGCTGCCCGTCCCGGATCAGCCGGGTGGCCCCCTCGACGCTGACCACGGCCGGCAGGCCGTACTCGCGGGCGATCACCGCGCCGTGGGTCATCAGACCGCCCACCTCCGTCACCAGGCCCGCGACGCCGAGGAACAGCGGCGACCAACTGGGATCGGTGTAGGCGGTGACCAGGATGTCGCCCGGTGCGAGGTCGGCCTGCCCGAGGTCCAGGACGACCCGGGCGCGCCCCTCGACGGTCCCGGTGGAGACCGGCAGACCGACCAGGGCACCGGCCGGCACGTCGTCGCGCCGGTACGCCCCGCTCAGGGCCTCACCGTCGGAGGTGAGCACCCGGGGCGGAGTGAGCGCGTGGTGCGACCGGAACGCCTCCCTGCGCTGCCGGATCAGCCCGGCGTCCACCCGGCGCGTCCGTGCCACCTCGTGGAACTCCCCGACCGTGAGGAAGAAGACGTCCTCCGCCTCGGCGAGCACCCCGGCCCGCACCAGGCGCTCGGCCTCGCCCAGCAGGGCCTGCTTGTAGACGAGGTAGCGGCTGACGATGTCGTACTTCGGGTACTCCCGGTACCCCACGAAGGTGCGGACCCGGTCGATCATCCGCTTGGTCTCGGCGGCCTTGGCCTCCCCGTCGGGCAGGGCCAGCAACCGGGACAGGATCTCCTGCTCCTTCTGCCGCGCCTTCTGCCGCCCGTTCGCCACGCGTCGCCCGGCCTCGCCCGCAGCGAAGTTGCGGACGTTGTCCAACAGCACCGGCAGCAGGGTGCTCGGACGCTCACGCCACCGTGGCCGGGTGATGTCGATCTCGCCGACGCCCCGCATCCCGTACCGCTCCAGGTACGCCTCGATCGCGGTGCGGGCCTCGCCGCCGCCCTCGACCTCCGGCAGCCCGTCCAGGAAGCTGTCGTCGTCGACACCCTCCAAGAACGCCACCACCTGCGGGTACGGGCGGATCACGTCCGCGACGTCGAGCAGCGCCAGGCCCATCTCCGAGGTGACGTTGTCGGGTACGGACAGCGTGAGCGTGTCGGCGGCGTTCTTCTCACCCAGCCACTCCCACAACCGGTCGTTGAGCCACCAGGTGGCCTCCATCCCCGCCATGATCGCCTGCCCGCTCGACGGGTCGGCGAGGACACGCTTGTGCTCCTCGAAGGCCGCCAGCAGGAAGTCGAACAGCTCGGGCCCGGTCTTCGTCGCGATGTCCCGCCGCAGCGCCGCGATCGACGCCTGGCTGCGCTCGACCAGCTCGGCGACGACGGCCGGGTCGGTCGGGATCGGGGCGGGCGCTGCGCCGGCCGGTGGAGCGGCGACAGCGGCGTCCGGCGCCGTCGGGACGAAGTCGCCCCGGTCCAGGACGGTCTGCAACGCGTCCCGGGTCAACGGGTCGGACCTGCCGATCATGTCCAGGAACGCGGCGCGGCCCGGGCCGGCCAACAACCGGATCGCGTCGACGAACAGCCGGCCACCGGCCTCGATCATCGGGGCCATGGCCGTGCGCTGCCACACCGAGATGCCCAACGGCTTCATCGGGTCGGTCATCATCTGCTGGTGACCCACCGAGACCCAGACGTGGTTACCGCTGTCGTCGCGGTCGGGAACGGGGAACAACGTGGTGATCGGTCGGCTCTGCACGACGTGCAACCGGTCGTCGGCCAGGCACCACTCGATGTCCTGCGGCCGACCGAAGTGCGCCTCGATCCGTCGCCCGAGCTGCACCAGCGCCACGACCTGCGGGTCCGTCAGCGCCGGCTGCGCACACCGTGCCGCGTCGACGGTCACCTGCGCGGTCCCGCCGGTCGGTAGGGCCTGCACGGCGAACTGCTTCGCGGCGACCGACCTGCCGACGACCTCGCCGGCGCGTACCCGATAGACGTCCGGGGTCACCAGCCCGGCGACCAGGGCCTCACCGAGACCGAAGCCGGCGTCCACCGTGGCGACGGTCCGGTCGCCGCTGACCGGGTCGGCGGTGAACAGGACGCCGGACGCCTGCGGGAAGACCATCTGCTGCACCACCACCGCCATCCGCACCGACCGGTGGTCGATGCCGTTGCGTCGGCGGTAGGCCACGGCCCGCTCGGTGAACAGCGACGCCCAACAGCGCCGGACGTGCGCCAGGACCGCCGTCGGCCCCACCACGTTCAGGTACGTGTCCTGCTGCCCGGCGAACGACGCCGACGGCAGGTCCTCGGCCGTCGCGCTGGACCGCACGGCGTAGGCGGTCTGCTCCCCGTACCACGCCAGGGCGCCGGTGATCGCGGCCGTGACCTCGCCCGGGACGCTGACCCCCTCGATGATCCGGCGGATCCGCGCGCTGTGCGTGCCGATCACCTCCCGGTCGTCCGCCGCCGGGCCCGCCAGATCGTCGAGCAGCGTGCCGAGCGGTGCGTCCGCCATGATCCGCTGGAAGGCGTCCGTGGTCACGCAGAACCCGGCCGGCACCCAGACGCCGTCGATGCGGGACAACTCACCCAGGTGCGCGCCCTTCCCACCGACCATCGCGATCTGCGTCGCGTCCACCTCCTGAAGATCCACCACGTACTGCTCGGTCATCGCGACACCTCCGACACCGTCGGGCACCCCGGCCCGACCTCCCCGTGACTGCCGTCAGTCGACATCAACACCCGCACGTCTGCCCCCGTTTCCGCAGCTTGTGGGCTCGGCCGGCCGATTCTGCGGCATACCCGGGGCCTTGCCGCAAGCCCCCCGGTGCGCTATATCTTTAAGAAGGGCATGGAGAGATCTCCTTGCCCTTCGTCGTCGGCAGGGCCAGGTGAGCGGGCGCCGGACTCACCGCAGCCGGGTACGCACCCCGCGCACCGCGAGGTGCGTCTCCAGGGACCGGTCCGAGTCAGGTCGAGCCCGGTGAGAAGTACCCGCAGTGTGTCGGCGCTTATCGCAGGTTCCTCTCCCGGATGGCGGTGAGCAGACGGTCCACGGCCGTCCGGTCGGGCTGCTCCGGCAGCGCGGTGGCGACGGCCGCGTCGGCGAGGGCGGCCTGCAGATCTGCGGCCCAGGCGGTGACCGACTCCCAGGCACGATCCCCGCGCCGCACCGCGAGGAGTTCCTCGCGCAGGTGCCGCACATCGACCAGGACCTCACCGGTACGCAGGACGTGCGCCCCGGCGACCAGTAGCCGGATCATGTGCATCGCCTGCTTGTGGTTCGTCGTTCCGGTCCGCTCCCGCCGTGCCGTCACCCGGTCGAGCTGGTCCCGGGCATAGTTGCCGTAGGTCTGGGCCACCCGCCGCGACAGGAACGCCCGCCGCGTCGCCAGCAACGCCTCCCCGTCGACCGTGATCGCCTCGATCAGCGGGGACCAGAGCACCTCCAACACCGTCGGATTGCCCTGTAGGGCCAGGACGCAGAACCGCTCGATCTCCCAGGAGAACTGCTCCTCGGCCGGTCCGTCCAGGTGGGTGGGCGGCTTGTCCAGCTGCCAGAACGCACGGGTGGGTGCCACGAACACCCCACGCCGGTCATGGTCGGAGTCCGGGCCGTGTAGCCCGTACGCCCGCGACCCGACCACGACCGCGAGGGCGGTGTGCCGTGCGACAAGATCGATCACGACGGCAGGCTACCCATGAACTATGCTCCGGTGAGCGTCGCGTGCCGGTGGCAGACCGTGTCAGGCATGGAGGCGCCCTACCGAGGGAGGCCGACGGTGTCCACGTCGCATCCTTCGTCTTCGCGTGACTGAGCGCGAGACGACCAGGCTCGTCGCCTGGAGCTACGAGCTTCGCCAGGTCCACACCCGCCTCCGCGCGGCGCTCGACCTCGTCCGCACCGCGGTCGCCGACGGGACATCCGGCGAGGCGGCCACCCGTGACCTGCTGCTCTACTGCCACGGGTTCTGCGCCGCGCTCGACGGACACCATCGGGGCGAGGACGCCACCCTGTTTCCGGCGATCGAGGCGGCCCACCCGGAGTTGGCGCCCGTGCTGCGCTATCTCCGCCAGGATCATTCGATGATCGCGCATCTGCTCGGCGGCCTGCAGGCCGCCATCGACCGAGCCGCGCCGGTCGCCGAGCTGGAGCGACACCTGGAGGGTGTCGCCGCGATCATGGAGAGCCATTTCCGGTACGAGGAGCGACAGTTGCTCCAGGTGCTCGAAACACTCTCCCTGGACGCCTCACCCGACGAGGTCCTGGGTCCCCTCTGACCTGGCGACCGGGAAACTCCGTGGCCGTCGCTGTCCACCGCCGAGCATTCGCGAGGCTGGCATCAGGAGTTCCGCGATCATCTGCGGTGGGACATCGCCGCCGAGACGCTGGTGCTCACCGGCAGCCGCGCAGCGTTCGAGCGGGAAGCCGAGCAGGTACGCGCCCTGGCCGAGGAATGCCCGGCGCATCAAGCCCGCGTACCCGGGACGCACTGCTGCGCCGAGATCGGCATGGGGAGACTCCGGTGGCATCCCGACCGGCGTCGACCCTACGCCGAACTGCACGCCCAGTACTCCGGGTAGCGCCGGATCAGCGCCGGTGCGCATCGTCCTCAAGTAGCCCACGGGCGGACATGAAGGCTCGCAACGTCTCGGCGTCCCCGGCGGACATCAGGCGGCGGGGGATCACCGTCGCCGGCATCCGGTCGACGTACACGACCCAGAACTCCGGGGTGTCCTTCACCCGCGAGACACCCGCCCAGGCGATGCCACCGGACTCCGAGCCGCTGCGCATCATGATGTTCTCGTCGGTGATGTCGTAGCTGCCGTCCACGGCGTAGCCGCCGGAGCGGCGTCGAGCCCGCCACTGCACCCACGGCCAGTACAGCATCGCCAGCAGACCACCGATGGCCATCGCCATCCACAACGGCGTGATCTGCTCGCCCCACGACGACCCCCGCGTCACCACCAGACCGATCACGCCGACCGTCAGCAGCACCGCGCCGACCGAGGCGTACCTGCGCAGTTGGTCACGGCTCATCGCGGCGGCCACGCGGCCGGGGTAGGCGGGATCGGCGGGGATGTCGAAACGGATGTGCACGCCGCAACGATAGTGCGCCCGGTCGTCAGCCACCGCCAGCAGGCGCTCAGGCGGACGCCGACTGCGGCGGCTTGGCCTTCTGCGGATAGAACGTCTCGTGCCGGGCCAACATCGCGACGAACTCGACGATCTTCCGTTCCCGGGTCCGCGCCTGCTTTACCGCGTTGAGGCGGTGCACGAACGCGTACCGGTTGGTCTTGGTGAGCACGTCGAACATGGCCTGGGCGGCGGGCTCGGCGGCGATCGCGGCGAGAAGGTCCTCGGGCACCTCGGCCTCCGAGGACGGGGCGTACGCGGCGGCCCACCGCCCGTCCGCCTTCGCGGCCTCCACGGCGGCCCGCCCGGCGGGCAGCATCCGCCCCTGCTCCTCCAACCGCGCCACGTGCGCCACGTTGCGCTGGGACCAGATGCTGCGCGGCCGGCGCGGAGTGAACCGGATGCAGGAGCTCTCCTCGTCCCGCTTCTTAGCCTGCCCGTCGATCCAGCCGAAGCACAGGGCCTCGTCGACCGCCTGCTGCCAGGTCAGAGTGGTGACCGTGCCACCCTTCTTGGTCAGGGCGAGCCAGACACCGGGCGACGTGGCGTGGTGAGCCGACAACCACGCACGTAGCTCCTCGGCGTCCGCCACGATCAACTCATCCAGCTCAGCGCTCGCCATGTCAGTAGGCTAGCCCTTTCGCCGGAGTGGCACCGTCACCTACCGTCGCGTCGGGCCGGCCGGCACCGCCGCGAGCAATCGCGGCAACGGCTCACCGCGCATCACCGGTCAGCGTCTTGCGCATCTGCTGCGTGACCACCCGGTAGCCCGAGCTCTGATAGAGCCGCCGAGCGCGGTCGTTGTCACCGAACACGTTCAGTTCGAGGGCCGAGACACCATGCCGGCGGACGACGTCCTCGCCGGCCGCCAGCAGCTTGCGCCCGTATCCGGCACCACGATGCGTCGGCTTGACCTCGATGTCGTAGAGGCTGTCGACCGTTACCCATTGTGGTGTCCTTCGTCGATCTGGTCGCCGGCCCGCTCCCGCCATCGGGCCAGCTCGTGGCGGG
>NZ_JBITKL010000016.1:0-81055 GCF_044460945.1 Micromonospora sp. NPDC049903 | reverse complement strand
GGGTGGTCAGGGTGTCGGGGTGGTCGGGGCCGAGTACTCGTAGTCGGTCGGTCAGAAGTGCTTCGAAGGACGTCACAGCGCCCATCACATCCCCGGCTTCTCCCCGCCATCGGGCTAGCTCGTGGCGGGTGGTCAGGGTGTCGGGGTGGTCGGGGCCGAGTACTCGTAGTCGGTCGGTCAGAAGTGCTTCGAAGGACGTCACAGCGCCCATCACATCCCCGGCCTCCGCGCGCCAATGGATGAGGTTGTTCCGTGTGGTGAGCGTGTGCAGATGGTCTGGTCCGCACACGCGAATGTGTTCGGCGAGCACCGACTCGAACTCGTTGGCGGCACCAGCGGGATCCCCAGCCTGCCCACGCCAATAGGCAAGTTCGTGTGCGGTGGCGAGTGGATCGGGGTGATCTGGGCCGAGCACGCGTAGTCGATCGGCCGATAGCGCCTTCAAGGCCATGACGGCACCAGCCGGGTCCCCGGCTTCCCCCAACCATCGGGCCAGTTCATGGCGGGTGGTCAGGGTGTCGGGATGGTCGGGGCCAAGGACCCGCAGCCTGTCTCTGAGCACCCCTTCAAGAGCGGCAGCGGCGCCCGCTGCATCCCCTGCCTGCGCCCGTCGGGAGGCGAGACAGTGGCGAATAGTCATGCTGTCGAGGTGGTCAGGACCGAGCTGCTGCTGGGCAACAGCCTCAAGGTGCTGGAAGTAGCTGGTCGCGGCAGCGACGAGGCCAGTATCACCGAGGCTGTGTCCGACATTGAGCAGCACGGGGTGGACGCCGCGGTTGGCGGTCCACAGATGGTTGCCGGCCGTTGCATGAAGGGCGATTGCGTTGGCCCGCAGTACCTGAGCGTGGGCAACTGCGCGCTCGACCGGCGGCCAGATCTCTACCAGGGCCTCGGCTGCGGTATGAGCCAGGCCCCCCATGTGGTCGAGGTCCGTGGCGTCACGCACCGCGCGTTGGAGCAGGCCGTGAATCCGGATCGCGGCCGTGGTCTCGTCGGCGGTAATCAGGCTGAATCGGTGCAGTACGTGCACCGCATCGTCAACGTCGTCGCTGCTGACGGGCCGGCCGAGGCGGGTGGTGCAGTAACTGGTCACCGCGCGGGTGAAGAACAGGTCAGCGGGGATGACGTTCGGGTCGAGCAGGGCACACAGTTGCAGGACGGGGCGGGCCACCCCGGTCGGGGTGAGCTGGTCGGCTCGTTCGATGGACAGTTCCCAAGTGGCCGCCACGGTGGTCTGGTGCTGGTCGGGCAGTGCGTGCGGGGCCAGGTCGGCCAGTCGGCGGCGCTGGTCGACGAGTCGTTGTCGGTAGGCGGCGCAGGTCATCCGGGCGCCGCGGTCGAGGATGTACGCCGCCGCCTGCGCCAACGCGAGTGGAAGGTGACCCAGATCGGCGGCGAGGCCATCGACCTCGTCGAGGCGATGCGGCCGGGCGGCTAGCTTCCCCCGCAGATAGTCGGCCGCCTGTGTGGGCGTGAACACGTCCACGTCGACGACCTGCCGATTAGCCAGCAGCGCTGTATCCCGGCGGCGGGTGGTCACGACCGTACGCCCCCACTCCACCGTGGGTGGCCACAGTCCAGTCAGATCATCCGGGTCGACGAGGTCGTCCAGCACGATCAGCCACCTTCGGTCGGTGACTGTCAGCCAGGCCAGCAACCGGGTTGCCCCGTCCTCCGGATTCGGATCAGCCACGCCGGTGACCTCAGCACTGGCCTGTGCATAGCCGCCGATGATTCCCACGCGGGATGTGGCAGTCGCCCATATCAACAGGTCGAGATCACCGTTGGCCGACAGTCGGTGGGCCAGATTCGCGGCGAGCTGGGTCTTGCCCACCCCGCCCAGCCCAGATACCACCTGGCCCACCACCACCGCCCCTGGCTCGGTCACCGCGGCGGCCAACTCGTGGTCGGCGGGACGGTCCTGGCGGCAATGGACCAGAGGAGGCACCACACCGACCCGCACCGGCCAGGTCACCGAACGGATCCGCTGGATATAGGTGACGTTTGTCGTGACCGGCGCGTGGACGCTACCGCCGATGCCGACCGCCCCGGGTCCGGAAACATCGACCATCTCCACGGTCGGACTCTCCGGGATATTTGGGGCCAGGGCCTGATCTGGCTCAGCCGGACGTCTGCTACCGCGTTTGAAGATCACGGTGTGGTGCCTGGACCCGTAACCTTCGTGTGGATCGGTGCGGCGCTATCTCCACCTACCGCAACCGCTCCCGCCCCCGCGGCATTCACCCCGTCGCCAGTATCCGCCGATGCGGACGGTACCGCCCCAGACACCTCTGTAGCGATGTGCCCGCCACTGGTCCCGCCGACCGCGACCGCCCCCATCCCGCCGGCGTTGACCGGCCGAATGGAGGGCGAGGCGCTGGTTGTATGGCGCCAGGTCAGCCAGCCCAACCACACGCCCGCTGCGGCGAGCACGACCGAGGCCAGGCCCACGTTGATAGAAACCCATTTCTCGGCCCGATCCAGCCCCTGCTGAGCGAGCAGGATGCCGCACACGACGGCACCAGCCATCCCGGACACGATGAGGATCGCCGAAATGATCACTTTGAGTGATCGACCCATAGACACATTATGACGGCTGGTTCGGCTATCCGGCCCCATCTCCTCTGTCACCTCGCCGAGTTGGTCAATCGATGACCTGAGCCCATGGTCCAGGCAACATCAAGACGTGCCTGGATCAGGGCGACGATGGCTGATCACCGGCGGCTTATCTGCTCCAGGTCGCGCCGGCGTGTCGTCAGTGGTCAGGTGCCTGATTCGGCTTAGCGGTTGGGCGTAGAGCAGGAACAGGCAGGCGGCTGCCCGGCTCGTCACCGGCGTCGCGGTGTCGGTGAGGTAGCGGCGCAGCAGCGCAAGGCGTCGCTGCTGCGTGGACGAGGCTGCCGGTCGATAGGTCGGTCGTGGTGCGGTCGAATGTCGGGGCAGGTGGCCGTACTCAAGATCAGACCGGTGACCGCCAAGACCCACGTCAACCGCGGCATGGCGAAGCTGCACGCCCGGGACCGCGCGCAACTCGTGGTGTTCGCCTACGGTCGGCCTGGTGGTACCGCGCCGTCACCGATGGACGGTCATCCTCCCGAACGTCACGTCCGCCCGCCCAGGACGTTCCGCAGGTCGTCGGGTAGGCCGTCGATCGCCAGTAGCGTGGGCACCAGTTCCGGCTCGGTCATGTAGGCGCGGAAGGCGTCCGCGATCGTCACGCCGTGGGCCGGCCGGTCCGTCACGGTCACCGCATCACCGGCACGGACCTCACCGGGCTCCAGGACGCGCAGGTAGGCGCCGGGACGGTTCTCGCGGGTGAACGTCTTGAGCCAGTGGGGCTCTGCCATCTTGGCCTGGAACGTGACGCACGGGATGCGACCGAAGGTCGGTTGCAGCACGAGGTCGTCGCCGATGGTCCATCTCTCGCCGATCACCGCGCCGTTCACGTCGACGTCGACCGTCGTGAGGTTCTCGCCGAAGATCCCGCCGGGCAGCAGCCGGCCGAGTCGGGCTTCCCACCAGTCGTAGTCCTCGCGGGCGTACGCGTACACGGCCTGGTCGTCACCGCCGTGGTGCGCGATGTCGAAGATCTGGTCACCGACCAGCCCGCTGTGCAGTCCGGTGGTCTTCGGCCCGGGGGCGCGGACCGCCACGGGACCGTCGACGGGTTGCTTGTTGATGCCGGTGATGCCGACCCTTTTGGCGGTGCTGCGCTCCGGCACGGCCAGGTTGACAGAGAGGATTCTGCCCATGGGCTGCAACCTATCGGCTGTCCGGGGCTCACCGCTCCGGATATTTCTCGCGTACGCGCCGAGGTCGCCGCAGTGCCCGCGACGGGCGTCGCCGGTCCTTTGGCGCGATCCTCCGGACGGACCCGGGTGTCGGGCGAACATCGCCGCCGACGACCCGGTCGAGTGGCAAGCTGGCATCCGTGGACAGGAAACAGGTGACCGGCTGGCTCGCGGCCTACGAACAGGCGTGGCGGACGCCGGGGACGGACGTACTCGCGACGATCTTCACGCCGCAGGCGAGCTACCAGCAGGGACCGTACCGGACACCGGTCGTCGGCCTGCCGGCCATCGCCGCGATGTGGGAGGACGAGCGGACCGGCCCCGACGAGGTGTTCCACATGACCAGCGAGATCGTCGCCGTGGAGGGCGACACCGCGGTGGCGCGGCTGGAGGTCCGCTACGGCGACCGGGTCCCCCAGGAGTACCGCGATTTGTGGATCATGCGTTTCGCCGAGGACGGTCGCTGCGTCTCGTTCGAGGAGTGGCCCTTCTGGCCGACGCAGTCGACCGCCGACCCGGCCGCCGAGAGCTGACCCGGGCTGCTCAGCGTCCGGTGACGCCGTCGACGAGTTCCCGCAGGATGTCGGCGTGCCCGGCGTGCCGGACGGTCTCGCTCGTCATGTGGGCCAGCACCCAGCGCAGGGTGCGCGGGCCGTCGTCCACCGGCTGGGCGGTGCGGCTGTCGATGCCGTCCGCCGCGCGGATGTGTGCGTCGCTCTCGGCGATCGCGCGGCGGTAGTCGTCGACGATCTGCGCTCCGGTGAGGTCCGGGTCGACCACCATGTCGAAGCCGACGTCGGCGTGGCGGGTGTCGCCGGCCAGGGTGTACCCGAACCAGTATCGTTCGGCGTCGGTCAGGTGTCGGACCAGTCCCAGCAGCGTCGTGTCGGAGATGACCAGACGGCGTCGTAGCTGTTCGTCGTCCAGACCGTCGACCTTCTTGAGGACGCAGGACCGGGCGAAGGCGAGGAACGCCAGCGCCGTGTCCAGCTCGCCGCCGTCGTTGAGGGGGACACCTTCGCGTTGCGACTCCAGCATGGATCCGACCCTACGTCGGGGCGGCGACCGGCGGGAGTCGGCGCAGCGCGCGCAGCGCCAGCACGGCGAGGGGTACGCCCACTGCCAGGACGACGACGACCTCCACGGACGCGATCGTGGTGAGTGCGGTGCGCTGGACCTGGTGGTGGTAGTCGGGCAGGGTCGCGGCCCGCAGGGCGACGGTGGCCGCGGCGAGCAGGGTGAGCGCCAGTGACCATGGCAGCGCGCGGGCGGGACGGTGCGGTCCGCGTACGGTCAGGTGGACGGCGATGGCGACGGTGACCGCGGCGCAGGACAGGCCCGGCCAGTCCAGCAGTCGTAGCGCGGGTTCGACCGCCTGGAGGGTGAACAGCGGTACGGGAACCAGGAGGATGCCGATCGGCAGGGCGAGCAGCCACGGTCGACGCGACACCGGTGGGGCGCCCGGGTGGAAGGCCGTCATGCCCAGGAGCAGCAGCACGTCGACGAGCCGCATCGCCCAGGGGGACACGGACAGTGGGGTGTCTCCGGCGGCCTGGGTCACGACGGTGGTGATCGCGGGAGGCACCACGGCGATCAGGGCGATGGCCTGGGCCACGCGCCGCTGCCCGAGGACCAGCGCGAGGTAGGCGGGCAGCCAGGCGTAGCCGGCGAGATTCCAGGTGGTGAGCCAGACGCTCGACGACGTGGCGGGTGTCCAGTCGGAGGCCGGTACGGGCAGCCAGGCGATCTTCCCGGTGAGCCAGAGCGTGACGCCGATGCCGGCGGTGACCATGACGGCGTGGGTCAGCATCGTCATCAGGGTCGCCAGGCGCACGGCCTGACCCCAGGCGTACGAGCGGGGTGACGCGTCCGCGCCGCCGAGGCGCAGCCGGACGGCCAGGGAGACGATGCTGGCGACCTCCGACAGGCTCGGCCGTCCGTAGTCGGCCAGGTATTCGGTGGTCTCGGGGTCGCCGGTGTCCATGCTGTCCAGGAAGGCGGCGACCATGTCGTCCTCCCACTCCTGCCGGTACGCGCTGGGCAGCAGCCGCAGGACGAGCCGGTAGCGCTCCTCCAGCCGGCTCACGAGGACGTTCCTGTGATCGGGTTACGTCGGTCGCGCAGCCGGGTCGAGGCGAGGCGCGCGTTGGCGGCGAGTCGCTGGGCCTCCGCGTCGAGGGCATCGTGGCCGGGCTGGGTCAGCCGGTAGTACCGGCGCAGTCGTCCCTGCCATGCCTCTTCGCGGTCCAACTCGACCAGGCCGTCGCCGACCAGCCGGTCCAGTGCCCCGTACAGCGAGCCGATCTTCAGCTGCACCCGTCCCTGGGACAGTTCGGCTACCTCCGCGACGATCCCGTAGCCGTGACGGGGGGCGTCCAGCAGCGCGGTGAGGATGAAGAAGGCCGGTTCGGTCATCGCCCGAGAACTCATCCACCTAATATAGTGGTAGACAAGATATGATGGGAACAGGAAGCGACGACGTGCGGGAGTGGTCATGGGCGACGGTGACGCGGCAGACGCCGGAGATCTCGGCGGACCGGACTTCGCTCCGGTGGTCCCCGCGGTGGAGAGCAGCGCCTTCGGCGCCCCGCCCGTCCATCGGGCGACCATCGTCGTGCTCGGCCCCGGATACCACGGGTACGCCGTCCTGACCCGGACCCCGCCGCAGCCCGACCCCGACCCGCCTGCCTGACACCTCCCGGTGCGTGCTGAGCGGGGGAGCCGCCGGCCGCACAGCGTCACGAGCCGGCGGCCATCACTCGAACTGCGACTCGAGGTCGTTCAACAGGAGCGTCCACGGGGTCTGCCCGTATCCGGCCGTGGGGTCGCGGGCGAGCAGGGACGCCCGGATGCCGGCCATGCCCTCGGCGAGGATCTCGGCATCGAGTAGTCCCTGCTCGTCGAGGTCGTCCAGGCGGGACATCGTCGTTCGCAGCACGCCGAGGAAGTAGAGCAGTGCGGCGATGTCGGAGTTGATCACACGGGTGTGGTGCGCTGCCGCAGCGGCGAACTCGAACGCCCGCTCGGACGACAACTCGACGGCGAGGCAGATGTGCGAGTGGTCGGCGGTGACGACGAGGAACTGGAGCTGCCCTTGGCGTACCGGGTCAGGGAGGTGGCCACCCTCGGGGAAGTAGACGTTGAGCACCTCGACCGTGGGTAGGCCGACCTCGGTGAGGAATCTGCGGGTACCCGGTGGTATCGCAGCCGGGACCAGCGCGGGGACGACCGGTGCGAGCCGGCCCTCCCATGCCTGGCGGACCTCTGCGTCGGTGATGCCGCTGCGTGCGTGGCCGCTCATGTCGCTGCCCCGCTCATTCGCCGACCGCCTGCCGGTCAGGGGGCCGGTGCGGGCTGCTCCGGCTGGCTGCTGGCGTTGTACGCGTTCTTGGCGGCGACCACGGCCGCTTGACGGTGCTCCGGGTCGACGCCGTGAACGTTGAGCGGCGGGTGCAGACGCCGGACGAGTTCCGCCTCGATGGTCGTGGGCTCCGGGTCCTCGGCCCAGGTCAACCGCAGGTGCGCGGTCATCCACGCGGTCAGCCGTGCCTCGTCCTCCGGGACCAGGACGACCCGGTCGGTCCACGTCGTCCGGTATTCCTCCGCCACCAGCAGCCCGGCCAGCGTACGGCGTAGCGTCGAGCTGCCCGACCGCCGCAGATGGTTGCGCAGGATCCGGCCTCGCAGGCTGGTCGCCCGTCCGAGATACAGCATCCGCAGCGACGGGACGTGCTCGTTCGGCGGCCCGGGGAGATCGGGCAGGACCAGCGGGTCGGCCCACCAGGCGTAGACGCCGCTGCCCCGACTGAGCCGCTTGGCGGCGACATCGAGCTCGACCGGTGCGCCGGAGAGCAGCCGTAGGGCCGCCTCGACTCGTTCTTCGTCGGTGGGGAGGTCGTCGGGCCGTACCTGGGGAACGGTCATCGAGACCATCCTAGGTCCAGGGGCGATCGAGGTCGGGCGCGCCGGGGTCAGTCGGCCGCCGTCTGCCGCAGCCACTGCTCGGGATCCTGGCCCGCGACGAGACCCAGATAGTCGCTGGCCGGGGCCACGCCGGCCAGGCGGCGTAGCGCCGGGGCCAGCAGCCGGAGCTGCTCGACGCCGGTGGCCAGGATGTGGTTGTCGGCGGGCCGGAGCCAGGGCAGGACGTGTTCACAGATGAGGGCTCGGCGGGTGGTCTCGGCCGCGTTGTGTCCGGCGGCGTGCCAGAGGCGACCGCTGTAGACGAGCGCGCTGCCGGCGGGCATGACCGCCGGGACAAGCTCGTGCGGTTGCGGACGGCGACCGTCGGCCCAGCGGTGACTGCCCGGGGCGATCAGGGTGGCACCGTTGCTGTCGGTGAAGTCGTCGAGTGCCCAGATGACGTTGGTCTCCGCCTCCACCTGCCGGGGGAGGGGATAGACGCCCGCGTCGACGTGCAGCGCCTGGGCACCCTGGCCCGGGTCCACGGCGGACAGGAACAGCATGCCGAACTGGTACACCTCGCCCAGACACGCGGTGACGAGGCGGTGCACCTCGGGATGCAGCAGCAACGGTTCGAGAGCGCCGGGGCGACTCAGCAGGGAATAGACGCGGCGGGTGCGCCGGCCGTCGAAGTCGTTGTCGCTCCAGCCGACCCCGCGCAGCAGGTCGTCCGCGTGATCGCGGGCCGCGGCCAGCTCCGCGCCGGACAACACCCCCGGCAGCACCACGAAGCCGTCGGTCCGCAGTGCGGACAGAGCGGGCGCAGAGCGATCGCCATCGATCACCGTCACGACGCCAGATCCTACGACGGCGCGACCCGGCGGATGGCCCGTAGCGGAGCCGCACAGGACTGATGCGGTGGGCCGGAGGGGTTTCGCTGGCCGGCGGCAACGGGTAGCGGCTATCCATGGATCGCAATCTGGCCAAGGCCCTCCATGCCGCGTGGGAGCTGCCGGAGTTCCGGGACGGGCTGCGTCACCTAATCTCGACGAGGTGACGCACCTGCTGGCGAGGTTGTCCGTGGCGGACCAGGATCACGAGGTGGAACGCAGCCTGTTGCAGCTGCTGCGTACCGGCCTGGACAAGCCCGAGATCCGGGAAGCGGTGTTGCTGCTGCTGGAGAACGACGAGGTGCGTCGCCCTCTCGTCGTCGCGGTGCAACCGCTGGTCAAGCAACCGGGTCAGGCGGCGGCCATCGCGTCGGCGGCCGAGGACCCCACGGTACGACGCGAGGTGCGGGCGGCCCTGGACAGCGCCCGGGTGCGTGAGCTGATCTGGCAGGCGATCGACGACCAGCAGAGCAACAATCGGTTCGGACTGATCCGTCGGGCGGCGGTGCTGTTCGTCCGGCACGCGAGCGTCCGGCGTCTCACCTGGGCCCTGCGCCGGCACGGCGTACTCCGGGAACTACGCCGCGACTCGTGAGTCTCGTGGCCGTCCGCCGCGGTGCCCGCGCCACCGTGCCGTGGTCAGGTGGCCGGTAGGCGTACCTCGAACCGGCAGCCACGGTCGGTGTTGCGGACGTCCACCCAGCCGCCGTGTGCCTCCACGAGGCCACGCACGATGGCCAGGCCCAGCCCTCCACCACCGCCCGACCCTGCAGCCCCGGGTGTACGGGCACGTTCGCCTCGGAACGCGACGTCGAAGACCCGGTCCAGGTCCTCGCCGGGAATGCCGCCGCAGGTGTCGGAGACGGCCAGCCACACGTTGTCGGGATCGTGGCCGGCGGCGATGTGCACGCTGCCGTCCTCCGGTGTGTACCGCACGGAATTGATCAGCAGGTTGCTGACGATCCGGGCGAGTTCGCGTTCACCGGCCCGGACGTAGGGCCAGCCGCTGTCTGCGGCGATCAGGTGGATGCGGCGGCGGGCGGCGAGCGGTGCGACTCCGGCGATCGCGTCGGACACCACGTCGCGGAGCGGCACGGTGGTGGGTACGAGTCGCAGCGCGCCGGCGTTGATCCGGGACAGCTCGAACAGGTCGTCGACGAGTTGGGCCATCCGGTCGGTCTCCACCCGGATGCGTCGGTGGTATTCGTCGACGACGGCCGGGTCGTGGATGATGCGGTCCTCGAGGGCCTCGGCCATGGCCCGCAGCCCGGCCAGGGGAGTACGCAGGTCGTGGGAGACCCAGGCGACGAGTTCCCGGCGACCGGCCTCCAGCCGCCGCTCGCGGTCCCGGGCCGTCTGCGCCCAGACGGCGGAGGCGGCCAGCCGACTGCCGAAGATGGTGCCGACGGCGAGGCTGATCACCGCGGCGGCGCTGACCGTGACCAGGACGACCCACAGGTCGTGCGGGGAGAGGAACATGGCCTGTGCCACCGTGACGATTCCGGCGACCACGGCGAGCACGGTGACGGTGAGCAGCACCAGGATGTGCACGAGGATCGAGCGGCCCCGCAGCAGCCGGAGCGCTGCGGCACCGGCCAGGCCGACGGCGCCACCGGCGGCGAGGGCGTAGAGCCCGATGAGAAGCGTGTCGGTCACGCGTCGGTGTCCTCGTCGAGCGGGTCGTAGCGGTAGCCGACGCCCCAGACGGTGCGGATGCGCTGTGGTTCGGCCGGGTCGTTCTCGATCTTCTCGCGCAGGCGGCGAACGTGGACGGTGACCGTGGACTGGTCGCCGAACTGCCATCCCCAGACCTTGTCCAGCAGGTCGCTGCGGGACCAGGCGCGCCCGGGATGACGCATCAGGAACATCAGCAGATCGAACTCCCGGCTGGTCAGCGCCAGCGGTGCGCCGTCCAGCCTGGCGGTGCGTCGGGCGGTGTCCACGGTCAGCGCCGCGTCGATCAGCTTGGCCGAGGCGGTGGGCGGTGCGGCGGGTGCGGCGGTGCGGCGGAGCACGGAGCGGATGCGCAGCACGAGTTCGCGGGGAGAGAAGGGCTTGGTGACGTAGTCGTCGGCGCCGACTTCGAGACCGAGGACACGGTCGGCCTCCTCGCCGAGGGCGGTGAGCATGACCACCGGCAGGTCCGGCAGTTGTCGCCGGATCCGGCGGCACACCTCCAGACCGTCGATGCCGGGCATCATGAGGTCGAGGACCACGAGGTCGGGGCGCGCGGCGGCGATCGCGGCGAGACCGTCGGCGCCGTCGGCGGCCAACTGGACCTCGCAGCCGGCCTGCTCCAGGTAGCGTCGGACGACGTCACTGACCGTCGGGTCGTCGTCGACCACCAGCACGCGATGTCCCATCCTGAGCACGCTATCCACCGGAGGTCGCGGACTGCCCCTCGCCCGGTCTTTCGGATTCCTTACGATCCGCCGCCGCGCGCCGCCGCCCGCGCGACAGGCATGCCAGCAGCGTCGTACCGGCGATGACCAGTAGGACGGCAAGGAGATTGCGGCCGTACGGCAGGGGCAGCACTGAGGCGTTGTCGGCCACGCGCCCGTATCCCAGCACGAGGGGGAGCGCCACCACGGTGATCGCGGCGGCGCTGACGGCGGCGATCCGTACCGTCATCCGGTGCCGCAGCGGGACCCGGGTCGACGCGGCACCGACGGCCAGCACGGCCGCCATCCACACGACGTCGTGGCCCACCAGCACGGCGGCCAGGAAGAACAGCACCCCGCCCGGCGCCAGGTCGGGATCGGCGACGGCACCGACGACGGCGTACGCCATGAGCAGGCACCCGCCGACGACCAGGACGGTCCGGGTCCTCATCGGTGCTCCTCGACGGTGATCCGGCTGACCCATTTGGTCTGCAGCACACCGGGCCGGTTGGGCGCGATCAGCCGGGCCGGGTAGCCGTGGTCGAGGTGCAGCGGTTCGCCGCCGAGCCGCAGCGCGATCAGGGTCAGCGGGTCACGGACGTGTTCCGGCGGCACGGTGCAGGCGCGGTACCTACCGCCCACCTGAAGCGACTCGACCAGTGCCGTGGTGTGCCGAGGATCGGCGTCCACCAGCCCGACCAGGTCACGCAGCCGTACCCCGGTCCACGTCGCGGTGGCACTCCAGCCTTCCACGCAGGCGATCGGCAGGCGCGCGGTGTACTGCGGCAGTCCGCGCAGCGCGGCGAGGTCCAGGGTGACACGACGACCCGGTCCGGTGATCTGGAGGCGGTACGCCGGATCGAGGGCGGCGATGCGTACTCCGGCACCGTCAGCGGCCCGGTTGACCGGCAGGCCCTGTGGTCCCGTGTCGGGGTGGCGGGGGGCGAGCACCGCGATGCCGGCCAACGGCCGGATCGTCTGCCCGACCGTGGTCAGGGTGACCAGCCCGGATGCGGCGGCGACGCCACCGAGCAGGGCGCGTCGGCTCAGGCCGTCCTGCCGTGGCTCGTGACGGGGACGGGTGAGGGCGGCGCGGACGGCCGGCAGGTGGACACCGACGTGCACCAGGAGTGCGCCGAGCGCCAGCCAGGCCACCCGGTAGTGCCCGGCGGTGAAGAAGAACGGCATCGGCGCGTACCAGCGGGAGATGTTGAGGACGCCGCTGACCAACAGGAACAGGGCGGCGGCCACCAACACGGCGAGGCTGGTGCGTTCGGCCGCGTGGGCGAGGGAGCGGGCCGGCGGCCAGCCGAACAGGCGGGGGTAGACCGACCAGAGTTTGGCGCCGAGCAGCGGTATCGAGGCGAGACCGGTCGCCACGTGCAGGCCCTGGGTGAACCGGTAGAGCCCGACCGGGCGCGACGGCCACCCGAACCAGCCCGGCGGGTGTTGGATCAGGTGGCTGAGCAGGCCGGTGGCGAAGCAGATGCCGAAGGCCAGTCCGAGGGCGGCGCCGAGTTGGCCGGTGAGCCGGGTGGACCGTAACCGGGACGGGAACGCGCCGGGACGCGTCGGTCCCCGCCGCAGGGCGACAGGTGGTGGCGGCAGTGGTGCCAGGCACCACTGGGCGATCCGCTGCAGGACGCTCGCGGGGCCGGTCACCGGGGGGTCAGGGTGGCGAACCACCGGCCCGCCTCCGTCCAGGTGTGCACGACGCGCATCGCCGTGGCGTCGGCCAGTCCGGGCAGGTCGTCGAGGGGTACGCAGGCCCAGCGCAGTGCGCGGTCGTCGCTGTGGGGGCTCTGTACCTGCGCGGTGCCGGCCCAAGCGGGCGTACCGGCGGGTGCCAGTTCCACGTGCAGGCGTCCGTCGGCGGCCAGCAGGTGACGGCACCGGTGCAGCAGCCGGGGTGGGTCACCGCCGATACCGATGTTGCCGTCGGCCAGCAGCAGGTGACGCCAGCGGCCGGTGCCGGGCACCGGGCCGAAGACGTCGCGGCGCAGGGCGGGTGCGCCGCGTCGGCGGGCCAAGCGGACGGCGCTGGCGCTGAGGTCGATGCCGAGGGCCGTGCGGCCGGCGTCGACGAGTGCGCTGGTGAGTCGGCCGGGGCCGCAGCCGACGTCGAGGGTGTGGCTGGTGCAGGCGGCGATCAGCGTGTCGTCTCCGGCGATGACGTCACGGCACCAGGCGGCCGGGTCGAAGCGGTAGACGGCGCCACTGGCGTGCCGGGCGGTGAATCCGGCCGGGATGCCGGCGGCGGCCCGGTCGATCGCGGTGTCGAAGACCGCGACGGCGTTCACCGGGCCACCGCTGCGGGAGTCGGTGCCTCGGTGGTGACGGCGCGGGCGAACCGGCTGCCCGGTGGGCACAGGGCCGCCACGGCGTGGGCGTCGGCGACGGTGTCCACGTCGGTCAGCTCAGGCATCAGGTGCACCTGCAGGCCGCGACGGCGCAACGCGTCCAGGGTGTGCCGGCCGGTGGTCGTCGTGGAGGTGGCGATGCTTCGCAGCGCGGTGGCGTGGCGGGGGTCGCGCAGGCCCAACGTCCACCAGCCGCCGTCGGCGGCGGGACCGAGCACCGCGTCCGGGCCGCCGGTCGCGCCGAGCAGTTCTCGGGCCGTGTCGAGGTGCTCGGCGCGTAGCTGGGGGGTGTCCATGCCGATCAGAACGGTGGGTGTGCCGGGTCGGCGGGTGTCCGTGAACGCGTTGGCGAGGCGGTCGCCGAGGGGATCGCCGCGCTGGGGGAGCGTCGTCCACCCCGCAGGAGCGGGGTACGCGCCGTCGAGGACGAGGACCCGGGTGCCGGCTGCGGTGGCGGAGACGGTGTCGAGGGTGTCGGCCAGGGCGGCGGCGGCGATCCGGGCGGCCTGCGCGGGCGTGCAGGGTGGGCAGAGCCGCGTCTTGACCCGTCCGGGCGTGGGTGCCTTGGCCAGCACCAGGATCTGGAGGTCGTTCACCGGGCCAGCACCGCACTCATGTCGCGGATGGCACGGGCGGTGCCGAGCAGGGTGCCGGTCACCTTCGAGCGGGTGCCGGCGGCTCTGGGGTGGTAGGCGACGTCGATCTCGACGACCCGCCAGCCGGCCCGGTCCGCCGCGATCAGCAGCTCCAGCGGGTACCCGAACCGGCGGTCGCGCAGCCCGAGGGCGAGCAGGTCGTCGCGGCGTACGGCCCGCATCGGGCCGATGTCGTGCACGTGCAGGCCGGTGGTGCGGCGCAGCCGGTGCGTGAGGACGGCGTTGGCCGCCCGCGCGTGCAGCGGCCACACCCCGCGCGCGGCAGGGCGGCGTCGGCCGGTGGCCAACTCCGCCTGCCCGTTGCGTACGGAGGAGGCCAGCCAGGGCAGTTGCGCCGGGTCGAAGGAACCGTCGGCGTCCATCACGCACACCACCCCGTCGACGGGGTCCGCGGCCAGGACACCGGCGTGCACGGCGGCACCGTAGCCGGGTTCGGCCACGCTGATCACCTGCGCGCCGTGGGCGCGTGCCACGTCGGCCGAGCCGTCGGTCGAACCGTTGTCCACCACGATCGGTCGGTAGCCGGCCGGTATCCGGGCCAGCAGGGCGGGCAGCGCCGGGGCCTCGTTCCGGCAGGGAAGCACCACATCGGTCATGTCGCGGACGCTAATGAGGATCTCGCGGGCCAGGTATTACCAGCCGATGATGAAGTCTTACGGAGCGCTGACGGCTCGTCCGCGCGGCTCCCTGCGGGGCCCGGCTGGCTCTAGCGTCGGCGCGTGCCTCACGTACTCGTCACCGGCGGAGCCGGTTTCATCGGGACCCATGTCGTCGCCGCGCTGCACCGCGCCGGTCATCAGGTGTCCGTGGTGGACGCCGGTCACCCGGGCGCGCACCGCACGCCGCTGCCGGACACCGTGGACGGTGCCCCGCTGCGCCGGGTCGACCTGCGCGACCGGGCCGCCGTCGCCGACGCTCTGACCGGCGTCGACGTGGTGGTGCACCAGGCGGCCGTAGTCGGGCTCGGCGTCAACCTCGACGACCTGCCCGAGTACGTCGGGTGCAACGACCTCGGGACCGCCGTCCTGCTCGCCGAGATGGCCCGCGCGGACATCCACCGGCTCGTGCTGGCCAGTTCGATGGTCGTCTACGGTGAGGGCGCCTACCGCTGCGCCCGGCACGGTGCGGTCCGCCCCGCTCCCCGTGCGGCCGCCGACCTGGCCGACGCCCGGTTCGAACCGCCCTGCCCCGACTGCGGCATCGCGCTGGATCCGGGGCTGGTCGACGAGGAAACGTCGCTGGACCCGCGCAGTGTCTACGCCGCCACCAAGGTCGCCCAGGAACACCTGACGTCGGCCTGGTGCCGGCAGACCGGTGGCACGGTGGTGGCGCTGCGTTACCACAACGTGTACGGACCCGGCATGCCGCAGGACACTCCGTACAGCGGGGTCGCGGCGATCTTCCGCTCGGCGCTGGCCGCCGGTCGGGCCCCACGCGTGTTCGAGGACGGCTGTCAGCGACGGGACTTCGTGCACGTCGACGACGTGGCGGCGGCCAACCTGGCGGCGGTGGCCGCGACCGGATGCCGGGTCGGGTGGCGCGCCTACAACATCGCCTCCGGACATCCGGCCACCATCGGGCAGATGGCCACCGAACTCGCCCGGGCCGCCGGGGGACCCGCACCGGTGGTCACCGGCGACTTCCGGCTCGGCGACGTACGCCACGTGGTCGCCTCACCGGCCCGGGCCCGAGCCGAACTCGGCTTCCGCGCGGCGATCCGTCTCACCGACGGCGTCGCGGAGTTCGCCCACGCGCCCCTGCGCGGATGAGCACGGCCCTGCTCGCTCGGCTGCGGCGCGACACGGCACGGGCCGACGTGATCGCCGTGCTGGTCGCCGTCGGGCTGTTCGCCGTGGCCGCCGCTGTCGGCGGTGTGCTCTACCTGCTGGGGCGTCCGGTGTACGCCAGTGCGGCACCGCTGTACGCGCACTGGCGGCCGCACGTCGGCCCTGGCACCCCACTGGCCGTGGCGGTGGCCGTCCTGGTCTGCTGGCGAGGAGCCGCGCTGGCCGCCCGCCTGCCCTGGCGGCGGCTGCTCGTGCTGTCCTATGCCGCCGCGGTGTCCTGGACGCTGTCCCTGGCGCTGATCGACGGCTGGCAGCGCGGCATCGCCGGCCGGTTGACCACCCACCACGAGTACCTGCACGAGGTCCCCGGCGTCACCGACATCCCCGTCATGCTCGGTACGTTCACCACCCGGATCCTGGACTTCCAACCGGACTCGTGGACCACCCACGTCTCCGGCCATCCGCCCGGCGCGCTGGTGGTGTTCGTCTGGCTCGACCGGATCGGGTTGGGTGGTGGCGGCTGGGCCGGGGTGCTGTGCATCCTGACCTCCGCGCTCACCGCCGTGGCCGTACCGCACACCGTGCGGCTGCTCGGCGGGGACGACGCGGCGCGCGCGGTGCTGCCGTTCGCGGTGGTGTTTCCGGGGGCGGTGTGGGCCGGCGTGTCCGCCGACGGTCTGTTCGCCGGCGTGACCGCCGCCGGTGTCGCATTGCTGGCCCACGCCGTCATCCGGGGCAGCGCGTGCGGCGCGTTCGTCGGCGGTGCGCTGCTGGGTTTCGGCTGCTACCTCTCCTACGGCCTGGTGCTGATGGTGCCGATCGTGCTGGCCGTGGTGATCCTGGGACGCCGGCACCGGCCCGCCGCATGGTGGGCGCTCGGGGGTGCGGCGTTGGTCGTCGGGGCGTTCACGGCTGCCGGCTTCGATTGGCTGGCCGGCTATCACCTGGTGATCGAGCGCTACTACCAGGGCATCGCCAGTGAGCGTGCCTACGGCTACTGGGTGTGGGCCAACCTGGCGCTCCTGCTCGTCGCCGCAGGCCCGGCCGCCGTGGTCGTCCTCCGCCGCGCCGCCGTCGCCGGGTGGCAGGCGGTCGCGTCGCTGCGGTCGAGGGCCGACGTGGTCGGGCTGCTCGACGGCAGACCCGGGTACGCCGCCTGGCTGCTGCCCCTCGCCGCTGCGGCGGCGATCGTCGCCGCGGACCTGTCCGGCTACAGCAAGGCCGAGGTCGAACGCATCTGGCTGCCCTTCACGGTGTGGCTGATGGCCGGTGCCGCCCTGATCACCGGCCCCGGCCGCCGCACGTGGCTCATCGCGCAGGCCGTGGTGGCGCTCGCGGTCAACCACCTGCTGTTGACGGCGTGGTAGACCGTTCGCCGCCGATCGGTGGTGCATCGACAAGGACTGATCGTGAGTCTCCGGACCGGGACCGATCCCGGAACTACCGGAGCATCCACCATGGAAGGTGACCAGTGTCCCCAACTGCTGACCTCGCCGTCATCGGCGGCTCGGGTCTCTACACGCTGCTCGACGGCGCCACGGAACACACCGTGCCGACCCCGTACGGCCCGCCCTCCGACGCGGTGACGATCGCCGACGTGGGCGGACGTACGGTGGCGTTCCTTCCACGACACGGACGGGACCACCGGCATTCTCCGGGCCGGATTCCCTACCGGGCCAACCTGTGGGCGTTGCGGTCCCTCGGCGTACGGCAGGTGTTCGCGCCCTGCGCCGTGGGCGGCCTGCGGCCGGAACTCGGCCCCGGCACCTTCGTGGTACCCGATCAGCTCATCGACCGGACCAGCGGCCGGATCCAGACGTACTACGAGCAGGGCGCGGCCCACGTCTCCTTCGCCGACCCGTACTGCCCGGCCGGGCGACGGGCCCTGCTGTCCGCCGCCACCGGCCGGGGCATCGACGCGCACGACGGCGGCACCATCGTCGTGGTGGAAGGACCGCGCTTCTCCACCCGTGCCGAATCCCGGTGGTACACCGAGATCGGCGGTGCGGTCGTCAACATGACCGGTCACCCCGAGGCGGTGCTCGCCCGCGAGTTGGCCCTCTGCTACAGCGCGATCGCCCTGGTCACCGACCTGGACGCCGGGGCGCAGAGCGGCCACGGCGTGACGCAGGAGGAGGTGTTCCGGGTCTTCGGCGAGAACACCGAGCGGCTGCGGAGGCTCCTGCTCGACGCGATCGCCGCGCTACCCGCCGCGCGGGAATGCCCCTGCCCGCACAGTCTGGACGGCATCACCCTTCCGATCGACCTGCCCTGAGTACATGGACGTTCCCCGGCGTGGGCTCGGTCCGAGGGCTCGGACCGCGCCGGGAACGCCGCTTGCCGCGTACCGCATGGTTCAGGTACGCGGGCCGCTCACCTGCTCGAAGCGGAACTCGCGGATGAAGCAGTCACGCGGTTGCGCCACGGCGAACAGGACGCAGTCGACGACCGACTGGGCGGTGAGGTCGCTGTCGGCCCGACGCGGTCCGTCCTGGACGAAGTCCGGCGGGAACAGGGAGATCACTCGGATCCCTTCCGGCCGAAGTCGGTGGGAGAGGATCTCGGCGAACCCGGCGTGGGCGTGCTTGGCCGCGTAGAACGCGGGATGCGCGCCCGACCGGTGCTGGCCCACCTCGCCACACGCGGAGATCATGTTGACGACGTCGGGTCGGGTCGACGCGCGCAGCAGCGGCAACAGGTGCTTGGTCAGCAGGACGGTGCCGGTCCCGCCGGCAGCCAGCACGCTCTCGATCATGTCGTCCGCGACGTCGGCCAGATCGTCACCGTGGATGTAGGGGGCACCGTTGTTGACGAGCACGTCGAGGTGGTTCGTCCGGTCGGCCAGGGCAGCGGCGAATCCACGCACCGAGTCCGGCGTGGCGAGGTCGCAGTGAAAGGCCTCGGCCCGGCCTGCTCCTCGCCGGTTGATCTCATCCACGACACGTTGTGCCGCCTCCACGTCGCGGGCCGAGAGGAAGACCTGTGCACCGCGTGCGGCGAACGCCTCGGCGAGAAGTCGGCCCGTGTCCCGTGCCGCGCCGGTGATGGCGACGCGCGTACCGTCAAGATCCATGGCCGCCAGTGAAGCACCTCAACTCAGGTTGAGGTCAAGGAGCGGTGTCGTGTCCGCCTACGGCGCCGGTTCCAGGACGATGACCGGGATCTGGCGGGTGGTCTTGCGCTCGTAGTCGGCGAAGCCCGGGTAGGCGGCCTTCTGCGCGCTCCAGATCCGCTCCCGTTCGTCCCCCTCGGCGACCCGGGCGACCAATTCGACCGTGTCGGTGCCGATCTCCGCCCGGATCTGCGGATGCGCGACCAGGTTGTGGAACCAGTCGGGATTGGTGGGAGCCCCGCCCTTGGACGCGAACACGGCGTAGCCGCCGTCCAGCTTCTGGTACATCATCGGGCTCACGCGCGTCTGGCCGCTCTTGGCGCCGACCGTGTGCAACAGCAGCAGTGGCGCGCCCTCGAACTGGCCACCCACCTGCCCACCGTTGGCGCGAAACTCGGCGATGATCTTCTCGTTCCAGTCGCTCATGGATTCCCCTCGCCCCCGTACGTCGGCTCCGTGACCACGATTCTGTCAGTCCTGACGGTCGATGACACGGCGACGCGGGTGAGCGGCGACGGCCAATCGTCCGGAGGCGGCATCGGGTCGATCTGGGCCTCGGCCGCGCGGGACGGGGGCAGACTGCAGCTCGACCAGCAGGTCACCGCCGGGCGTGCGGAAGTACAACACCGACCGGCCCGACCGCCGTCGCCCGACCAACTGCGCCTGGAGCAGGACATCGAGGTGCCCCCCGACGGACCCGAAGCCGTATCCGGTCAGAGCGACCAACTGCGTCGGGCTCTTCGGCGCGTCCAGCAGAGTGAGAATCTTTGCGCGGACCGGCCCGAGCAGGCGGCTCAGCGCCTCCGGTGGCGGGTTGCGGGACGGGTCGGCCAGCATGGCGGAGCAGGGGTACACCACTGCGTACCGATGGGGCCTGGTCGAGCTGAGCCACCCCCGGCGGGTGCTGCTCGGGATGAACAGCAGCGGTGCGTCCGCCAGGTCCTCTGTGGGCAGGTCGTAGGTGTTGACCTGGAGCCGACCGTCGCCGAGCCAGCGCATCCCCGACCGCATCCGGTCGAGCGCGCAGGCCCATCCACCGGAGCTGAGGTGGTCGGTCCGAGCGACGATGTCGGCCTCCAGAACGCGCCGACGGCGCGGCCAGTCGGATGCCACCGTGTGGGTCCAGACCCAGTCGAGCAGGTCGGCTGACCGTGACGGCAGGTCCGGGCTCAGCAGCTCCGGGGGCAGCGGCGTACCCGTACCGATGCTGAGGTCGTGCCGGGCGACCTCCAACGAGGTTGCGCGGACCCGGCGGAGCTCGTCGGTGAAGGTGGCGTCGGGGTGGTCCGGCGGCGGTGTCAGGAAGCCGGCCAACCACCTCGGCCGGAAGGCGGCCCGCACGAGCGCCGCAGCGAACGGGTCATTCGCTATCCGGGTCCGGTAGGCGCCGACGTGGGCCTCCAGCCATGCGCGCTGACCGGGCAACGACACCCCGGCGTGCAGGGACTTCAAGGCCGCGACCGTCTCGGTCAGAGCAGAGACGGTGAAGCGGCTGCGGGCGAGGGCTTCCGCGCCGATGCGCCAGATCCCCACCTGCCCCCCATTTCCCGTAGACCTGGGACCGCCGGGTTTTCGTGCGGAGACGAAAACCTACCGCGCCCGGATCGACGCTCACCACACTCCGGATCATGCACAGCTATCGGGAGTTGTTCCAGACCCGCGAATTCACACCGTTCTTCGCCACGGTATTCCTGCAGACCGCAGCCCGGACCGTGACCGGCCTCGCTCTCGGCATTCTCGTCTACTCCACCACCGGATCGCCGCTGCTCTCCGCGCTGAGCCTGTTCGGCTCCCACTTCGCCCAGGTCATCGGCGCGGTCACCCTGCTCAGCGTCGCGGACCGGGTGCCGCCTCGGGCCGCGATGACCGTCACGGGCCTGTTCTTCGGGCTGGGCAGCGTGGCCATGGCGTCTCCCGGCGTGCCGCTCTGGGTGATCTTCGGCGTCATCGCCGCGCAGGGCCTGGTGGGCTCCGTCGCCGGTGGCGTCCGCTGGGGGCTGCTCGGCGACATCGTGCCCGGACCCGGCTACGTCCTCGGCCGGTCGGTGATGAGCATGTCGCTCGGGGCCACCCAGATCGGCGGGTACGCCCTCGGCGGCGCTCTGATCGCGGTCACCTCACCCCGCCGGGTGCTGCTGCTCGGCGCCGCCCTGTACCTCGTCGCCACGATCACCGCACGACTCGGTCTCGCTGTACGGCCGCCGCGGGCCCTCGGTCGACCGTCGGTGGGACAGACCTGGCGGGTCAACGTCGAGCTCTGGTCGGTGCCCGCCCGCCGGTACGCCTACCTCGCGATGTGGGTGCCCAACGGCCTCGTGGTCGGCTGTCAGGCGATCTTCATCCCGTACGCGCCGGACTCGGCCGGGTTGCTGTTCGTCTTCGGCGCCGTCGGGATGCTGGCCGGAGACGTGATCGTCGGCAGGTTCCTGCCACCCCGGTGGCGGGCTCGGGTGATCATTCCGATGAAGGTCCTGCTGGCCGTGCCGTACCTGCTCTTCGCGGTCCACCTTCCGCTCCCCGTCGCGGCCGTCGCCGTCGCCGCCGCGTCGTTCGGGTTCAGCGCCGACCTGCTCCTGCAGGAACGTCTGATCGCGTTGACCCCCGACGACCTGCGGGGCCAGGCGCTCGGCCTGCACTCGGCCGGAATGCTGACCATGCAGGCGGTCGCGGCGTCGGTCGCTG
Source organism: Micromonospora sp. NPDC049903 (assembly GCF_044460945.1). Classification (NCBI taxonomy): domain Bacteria; kingdom Bacillati; phylum Actinomycetota; class Actinomycetes; order Micromonosporales; family Micromonosporaceae; genus Micromonospora; species Micromonospora sp. NPDC049903. The sequence goes on along the minus strand of NZ_JBITKL010000016.1, from coordinate 59,493 downwards.
GTGCGCTCGCGCAGTGGGTGCCGGTGTCCACCGCGATGGTGCTGATGGCCCTGTCGTCCCTGCTGGTGACCGCCTCTCTCACGCCCAGGCTGCGTCCCGCCGCGAGGGTGCTGTCACAGGCGGCACCTAGGGTGGCGCCGTGAGCATGAACGGCAACTGGCTGCGGGTTTCTCCGGACGAGCTGGAGCGGGCAAAGGCCGACCTCGCCTGGGCCTACGACATCGCCAGGACAGCACGGAACGACGACTCCGACCGTTGGACCACCACCGACAAGGCGTGGCACGGCCTCGACTTCCTCCTCGACCGGCTGGGCTTCGAGATTCCGCTGGTGCTGGGCGCAGAGGAGTTCGTGGAGTCGCCGGACGTCGAACCCGACAGCGAGGAGATGCTCGACTTCCTGGACAACCTCGAAGACGACTGGGGCTACGGGCCGCCCTCGTATCTGACCCCGGACCAGGTGGCGGCTGCGGCCTCGGCCCTGGACACGCTCACCGAGGACGACCTCGTCCGAGGCGTCGACCCGCAGGAGCTGAACCGGGCAGAGGTCTACCCCGGCATCTGGGAGCGTCCCGGCATGCTGGAGTGGGCGGCCCACTTCCTGCCGGACGCCCGCAGCTTCTTCGCGGCAGCCGCCAAGGACGGCGACGCGGTGATCTGCTGGCTCGACTGACTCACAGTTCCCGAGACTGGGCTGTCCGGTGCCGCGGAGGAGGCCTGCGGCAGAGCGGGGCCGACAAGGCGGGGCATGGGTCCATCTTCGTCGATCAGGGATCGCCGCGCGCCGACCGCGATCAGGCTTCTCGGAGGCCGTCGGGCGCTGCGGGGCCGGTCTGTCAGCCCGACGGAGACTGGCGCGGTCGACATCGTCCACATGGTAGGGTCGACGCTTCTGTTGATCTTGCGATCGGTCGGTCTCCGAGATCCACTCCCACCAACGGTGTACGGGGTGGACCGCGAACCACCACGGTGATCATCGGCCTGATCGCGCGTGACGGCATGGGGTGGCCGGAGAAGTGTCGATGCGTCTTGCCTTCGGGGTGCTGGGTCCGTTCGTGGCGAGCGTGGACGACCACCCGGCCGACCTCGGCGGACCCCGTCAGCAAAAGGTCCTCGCCTGCCTGGTCGCCGCCCGTGGACGGATCGTGTCGGTGGAACGCCTGATGGAGCAGGTGTGGGACGACAGGATGCCACCGACGCAGGCCACCCTCTTCGGGTACGTCGCTGGCCTGCGCCGCGCGCTGGAACCCGGGCGGGCAGCCCGTACGCCGGCTAGCATCCTGGTACGAGAGGGGCCGGGCTACGCCCTGCGGGCCCCGGCGGCCTCGGTGGACGCGGAGCGGTTCACCGCGCTGGTGGTGCAAGGCGACCGGGCCGCGTCGGCGGCCGACTTCGGCACCGCGGCGACGACGCTGGACGAAGCGTTGGGCCTGTGGCGAGGCCCCGCGTACGCCGACTTCGCCGACGCAGACTTCGCCGTAGCCGAGATCGCCCGGCTGGACGCCCTGCACGCCGCCGCCCGCGAACAGCGCCTGGCGGTCGCCCTGGCCAACGGCGACCACCAGCGGGTACTCGGCGACCTGGAAGCCCTCGTGGTGGATCAGCCACTCCGTGAGCGGGGCTGGGAGTTGCTCGCCCTCGCCCTCTACCGGGCCGGGCGGCAGGGCGACGCCCTCGCCGTGTTGCGCCGGGCCCGCGAACAGCTCATCGCCGAGATCGGCGTGGACCCCGGTCCGCAACTGCGCCGGATGGAGGCGGCGGTGCTCCGTCAGGACGCCTGCCTCGAACTACCCCGGACCTCGCCCGGTCGGCCGCCGGTGCTCGCTCCACCTCGGCGTAACATCCCGGCACCGCTGTCGTCCTTCGTGGGCCGGCAGGTCGACCTTGAGGCGGTGGGACGGGCCCTCGCCGAGCATCGCCTGGTGACTGTCATCGGCGCGGGCGGGGTCGGCAAGACCCGGCTGGTGCTGGAGCACTGTCGGGGCCGCGCCGACCCGGACGGGCCCTGGCTGGTGGAGCTGGCCAGTCTGCGTGACCCGGCGGAGGTCGCCCGCGCGGTCTCCGACGTGCTCTCCCTACCCGGCATCGCCACGTCGGGGCAACTCGCCCAGCGGCTCGCCGACCGGGCGGCGGTGCTGGTCGTGGACAACGCCGAGCATCTGATCCCGGGGGTCGCCGAGCTGGCCCGGACGGTCCTCGGAGGATGTCCGGGACTGCGCCTGCTGGTCACCAGCCGGCAGCCACTGGGCGTGCCCGGCGAGGCGGTCCTGGAGCTTGCGCCGTTGCCGTTGAGCGAGGCGGTCGAGCTGTTGGTGAACCGGATCAACACGGCCAACCTGGCGGAGTGGGCCGGTGAGCCGGATCCGGCCCTGACCACGCAGGTCTGCCGCGATCTGGATGGGCTGCCGCTGGCGATCGAACTGGCCGCCGCCCAGTGCCGGAGCCTCTCTCTGCGGGAGATCGCGTTCCAGCTCGACGACCGGCTCGGCCTGCTCACCACCGGGATAGCCGGGGACCAGGATCGGCACGCCACGGTCCGCAACGCGATCGAGTGGAGCTACCAGCTGCTCACCCACACCGAACAGGCGCTGTTCCGGCAGCTCAGCGTCTTCGACGGGGGATTCGACCTGGACGCCGTCCGGCAGGTCGGCGGCGGCCCCGAGCTGCCGGAGCCGGTGCCGGCCCTGTTGGGGTTGGTGCGCAAGTCACTGGTGATCGCCGACACCGCCGCCGTCCCGCGCCGCTACCGGATGCTGGAGCTGGTGCGCGAGTACGCGACGGCGCTGCTGGTCGGTGCCGAACAGGCGCAAGCCCTGACCCGGCACCGTCGCTGGCTGGTGGGCCTGGTGGAAACCGGGGAGCAGCGGCTACCGACCGCCGACGGCGCGGCGTGGCTGCGGCGACTCGGCACCGAACGCGACAACATCCGGGCCGCGTTGACCTCCGCCCTCGCCGCCGGTGAGGACCTCACCGCAGCGCGGATCTGCGGTGCCCTCGCCTGGTTCTGGTACCGCACCGGCCAGATCGCCGAGGGGCAGCGGTGGGGTGGACGGACCCTGGCCGCCCTCGACGCCCGCCGTACCGGGGCAACAGAGACGTCCACCGGTGCGGGGGAGTCGGCCGAGTGGGTTCTGGCCCGGGCTCGGCTGTTGATGGCCATCGGCGGCTGCGCATACCTCAGCGGCGACCACGCCGGCAGCGTCGCCGCGTTCGGTGAGGCGACGCGGCTCTGCGCTCGTGTCGGGGCCCGACACCCACACACCACCGCCGCGATCTACCTGGCCTCGGTGACCGCCATCGGAGGCGACGTGGCCGGCGCACTGTCGCTGGCCGACGAGGCGGTACGGCTGGCGGACCTGGTCGGGGAGCCGTGGGCGCAGGCCGAGGCGTTGACCGTACGCAGCCAGCTCAGCCGGGCCTGCGGGGACCTGGCCCGGGCCCGTGACGAGCTGACCCGGGCCAACGCCCTGGCCCGGTCCTGCGGCCATCAGTGGGCGGTGCTCTCGTCCGGGTGGATGGACGGCAAGGTCAGCACCGACCTCGGTGAGCCGGACCGGGCGCTGCGCACCCTGGCGGAGTTGGCCCGAGACGTCGACCCCGAGCAGGACCCCCCGAGTTGGCTCGCGCTGGCGCACTCGCTGGCCGGGGCGCTCGGCCGGACCGGCCGGGCCGACACCGGCGCCGTACTGCTCGGAGCGGTGGAGGCCCTGGGCAAGAGCATCGGATACCACCCGGAGCAGATGGACCCGCACGACGGCCCGGCCAACACGGCAGCGGTCGCCGCCGCCCTCGATCCCGAGGCGTTCCAGGCCGGGCTGGCGCGTGGTCGGGAGCTGACCTGGTCCGGCCTGGCCGAACTGGTCGCCGAGGTGCGGTAGGCGCCCCGGGGACCCGCGCCAGGGCTTCCCATTCGGTTCCCAGTGGATTCCCAATGCCACGCACCAGGGTGGACGACGGTCGCCAGCGACCAGGCAGATTGGGGATGCAGGAGATGGCAGGACAAGTAACCGTGGGGGCTTCGAGCCGGGTGGTGACGAGGTGCGGTTGACGTTGATCGGTCGACCTCGCCGAACCGGCGGACGTGGGGGAAGGATCTTCACCGCGCTGGTCGCGACGGTGGCGATGACCGTCGCCGGGTTCGCCGTGGCCCCGTCGGCGGCCGCGAACAAGGTGAACCGGGTCATGATCAAGACCGAGGAGCTGCATGCCGGCCTGTTCAGCCTGCACATGCGGGCCCGGTTGGCCGGCGTGGACGGCTTCAAGGATCTGATGACCAGCGCCTCGCTGGTCGGTTTCCGGCAGGCCCACCCTGATGCGACCGCGCAGCAGCTCACCGGGCACGTGGTGGCCCTGCGCAGCCACTACGACAGCCAGCTGACCCCCGGGGACCTCCAGCGGCCGGCATACCAGTTCGCGCTGCGGATGTTGGAGTTGACCGCGCTGGCTCCGGGCGCGGTGAAGAACTCGCCCGTGATGCAGCAGATGCTGGAGGCCACCGTCGGCAGCCAGCTGGCCAACTACGGCGACATGCTCGACCAGATCAAGGCGTCGCAGTTCCAGCACTCGTGGTACCTCCAGCAGTACGGCGTGCAGGAAAAGGTCTGGCAGTCCGTGCAGGCCCTCGCGCTGTCCGACGCCGCGTTCCGCAATGCCTGGAATGCCCAGGTCGGCATCCGGTACGACGTGGACGCCGCCGCCGACATCGCCACCCTCAGCGCGGACCCGGAACTGGCGAACTGGGTGGACCTTCCTGCGATCATGGAGAACCAGATCAATAAGGACTGGTGGACCCAGGAGGGCGAGAGGCAGGCCGCGCAGCTGCTGAACCGCGCCAACGCCCAGATCCGCGGCTACAACGAGGACCTGCACGCGCTGTCGGAGCAGTACCCGCTGCGCAACGGCGCCGCCAAGCCAAGCGAGCAGGTCTACCAGGCCACGATGGCGAAGAGCGCTGGTGCCCAGCAGTGGATCAACCACGCGGCGAGCGCGTTCGAGATCCTGGCGCTGCTTGTCGGGTTCGCGAATCCGGCGGCCGGCAAGGTCATTTCCGGAGTGGGCAAGGGAGTCATCCAGATCGCCTCCGCGATCAACGGGTACCAGAGCACGGCGGCGTCCAAGGACCTCGGCAAGGTGTTGGCGTCGGTGACCACCCAGGCGCTTGCCGGCAACATCGCGGGCGCGATCTCCGCCCTGCTGCCGCTCTTCGGCGGCGGCACGAACCCGGACCCGGCGATCCGGGCGGAACTGGTCGCCCTGCGTCAACAGGTGGCGCAGTTGCACCAGAACATGAACACCCGTTTCGACCGGATCGACCAGGCGCTGGCCGGTATCTACATCGACATGCTGGCGCAGTTCCAGACCGTGGTCACCCTGCAGAACGCGACGAACGCGCAGCTGCGGCAGATCAACACCCAGCTCGCCCGGATCACCGAGCGGATCGACCTCTGGGGCAGCCTGCTGCTCAACGTCGAGCGGGACAACAAGATCAAGGAAACCAAGGAGCTGATCGACGAGTTCGTCGGCTACCGGACCCAGTTCGGCCTTGAGATGGACTACGTCAATCACTACGCGCCCGTCTCCAGCGCCCTGCGGTTCGACATGACCGACGAGGCGAAGTCGCTGCTCTTCGCCGCCCCGATTGGTCCGCGGGGTCCGAACCGGCCGGATGCCCCGGAGGACCCGGATGCCGCCCTTGACCTGTACGGCCCGTACGGCTCGATCGGCTACCTGCACGACGACGCGGTGCGGCGGGGCAAGCTGAGCGGGTCGGTGGGACTCCCGGCGAACCCGGAGATGTGGCTGCAGCCGGCGACCGGCTATCAGATGCTGCTCGCGCAGAACCCGCAGCACGCCGCCCGGGTCAATGGTCAGGTGGCGGATGCGGTCGCCTCCGGCGAGGCGATTCAGGAGGCGGTGAAGGCGTTCAGCGCGCCCAGGAAACCGACCAGCGACAACCCGCGCTGGATGAACGACTTCCTGTACGACGCGATCATGGCGTACCGCCAGACGGCGCACCAGATGGCGCAGCGGATGTCGACCATCCGGACCGAGATCGCCCAGGGCGGCCAGCACGACATGTTCGGCAGCGCCACCCAGCCCGTGCCGGCGAAGGAGAAGCCGATCGCCGAGCCGACCACGGTCCCGTCCTGCGCGGGTACGTTGCCGGCCCTCAGCCGACCGGCCCAGGTCCGCTACACGGATCTGCCGCAGGAGCTGTGGGTGGCCCAGTGGGGCAAGCCGGACTCGAAGGTGACCCTCTGCCACGACTCCGACTGGGTCAATGTGCTGACCCGGAACATGGGGGGCTGGGAGGTCACCACCGCGGACCTGGAGATCAAGTTCCAGGTCCGGCAGCGCTGGAACGGCGGCAACCAGACCGTGCGGGAATGGAGCAAGGTCTTTCCGCAGGGAGTGATCTGCCGGACGCACGAGACGCTGCCCGGCGGGGAGTGTCGCTTCATCGACCAGGAACTCGCCAAGTGGAACAGCACCTACCGGGGTGAGTTCGAACGGTCCGCCACCTACGTCGACAAGACCGAGGAGGCGCGGAAGCGGTCGCGGGACTGGTTCTATGGCCAGGGCGCCCGGTACTACAGCACCATCACCTCGGAACTGGCCAATCCCAACCCGGCCAACCCGCAGGTGCAGACCCTGCACGGACTCAACACGCGACTGACCTCGCAGGCGCGGCTGATGCAGGTGTACCTGAAGCTGGGTTTCGCCACCGCCCTGACCCAGGACGAGGTGCTGGCGCTCAACCTGCTCGGGGTCGACCGGTTCCCGGCGGACCTGAACGGGCTGAACATGATCACCGACTCGTTCGAGCAGGCCCGGGCGAACTACTGCCTGGACCGCGAGACGCCGTGCACCCTGCGGGGCACGATCGAGGGACCGAGGGCCAACCAGGTGAGGTTCAGCTGCGCCAACCCCGCCAGGACGGACCCGATCTCGTACTGCGCGGAGTGGCTCACCTACGACCGTACCGACACCATGATGGGTCGGTTGGAAGTGTGGTCGGAGAAGCGCGACAAGGGTGAGTACGTCGAGGGCCTGCCGGCGGTGGACCTGGCGCTGCGCAGCATCGAGACTGCGGACCGGATCGCCCGGGGCTGACCCCGGCAGCGCGGGAGGGCACACCCGGTCGACCGGATGTGTCCTCCCGTCGTGACCGCTCTTACACAGGGCGTTGGGCAGTCGGCGACGTCCGGCCGCTCAGGGGTATCGCGGGGCGTCCCGTCGGCGCTCATATTCGGCGACTGTCGGGACGACGGGGAGAACGAGCATCAGGACCAGGTAGGCCACGGCGAATAGTCCGCCGGTGAACAGGGTCAGCAGCAGCACGACGGTGCGTACCCAGTCGACGCGGAACTCGCCGTACGCCGCGACGCCGAGACAGACGCCGCCGAACCACTTGCCTTCGTTGATCCGGCACCAAATCGACGCCGGACGAGACGAGCTCGTCGACGATTCGGTCGATGTCGTCGACGTACCATGTCGCCAGTGTCGCCGGGCTCTTTCCAGCAGTGACCGACTGATACACATTCAGGGCAGCCGCGCCGCCGGCACCATAGACGCGGCTGCCGTCGGCGATATTCGCGCTGGGGCCCGACTGCAACGCCTGAAGGCCGAGTTTGCCCTCATAGAACGCGACCGCCCGTTGTATGTCGGACACGGCGATCGACGTCCTGAGGTGATGCTCACTCAACGGCATGAATCACTGTCGCACACGCAGGCGGGTCAGCGGGGCGGACTGATCTTGTGACGAGACCTACTCAGGCGGCGTGCTTCCTGTCGGCGGAAGGTGGAACGGGATGTTGGTGGGCCGGGCCAGGACCTGCTGGTGACACAATCCGCGAGGTGACGTCCTCTCCACCAGAACTGTTGGACTCCTGCGGGGTGCGGCGCGCCTACGACACCGTGGCGGAGGACTATGCCGCCCACCTGCCGGACACCCGCTGGGAGCCGGCGCTCGACCTGGCGATGGTCGACGCCTTCGCTGCGGCGGTGGGCAACGAGGGACGGGTCCTGGACGCGGGATGTGGCACCGGCCGGATGACTCGGTACCTCGTTGAACGTGGTTGTTCGGTGATGGGGGTCGACCTGTCGCCGGGCATGGTCGCCGTGGCCCGACGTCACCATCCCGGCCTGGTATTCACGGTGGGCTCGGTGACCGACTTGCCGTACCCAGACGACCAGTTCGCCGGCGTGATGCTGTGGTACTCGATCATCCATACACGGCCCGCTGGGCAGGCGCGCATTTTCGCGGAGGCAGCCAGGGTTCTCCGTCCAGCCGGTCATCTGCTCGTCGCATTTCAATCCGGACAGGGCACGCGCGATGCTTCCGGGGCCTACCGTCAGTTCGGCCATGAGATCGAGCTGCAGCGCCATCTGTACACGGCGGACGAACTGAGTTCGTACATCGAGGCCGTTGGTCTCCGCGAGGTGTGCCGCCTGGTGCGACGGGCGCAGGGCAAGGAACGCGACGACCAGGTGATCATGCTGGCCCGAGCACTCTGAGTTCTTCCCATCCTTCTGCCGCGAGCGAACCCGCTTGTCCTGTTGCGGCGCACTGCGGAGGATCGGTGGATGGATCTCCTCACCGCGGAACGGCGACTCCAAGCCGCCCAGCGCGCCGCCGACGTCGAGTCCCTCGACGCGCTACTGCACCCGCAGGTCGTGGGTGCCGGACCGGACGGCGCGGTCTTCACGAAGGAAGACGACTTGGAGAGCTACCGCTCCGGTGCACTGCGCATCACCAGCCTGGTGGAGGAGTCGCTCGACGTCCAGGAAGACGGTCAGACCGGGGTGACTCGCATGGTCGCTGCGGTGGATGCCGTTCAGGGCGGTGCCGTGATGTCCGCGCGGCTGCGCTATACCCGACTGTGGGTGCGTGAGGATGGCGACTGGCGGGTGTTAGCCGCCACCTTCGTACCGGTCTAGGGCCTGGCTCCGGTGGCACCTGGATCAGGTTGTTGCACATGCCGTAGCGGCATGTGGTGAGGTCGGGGCACCACAGCACGAAAGGCCATGTCTGCGATGTACCCCTCTCTCACGCCTCCCCGGCAGGTCAAGATCGGTGATGCCGCTGCGTTCGCCGGGACCACCCCACGCGCCATCCGCCACTACCACGAGATCGGTCTGCTGCCCGAGCCCGAGCGCGGCGGGGACGGCCGCCGCCGCTACGGCTATGACGACATGACCCGCCTGCTCTGGATCCGCAAGATGGCTGATGCCGGTATCAGCCTGGACGACATGCGGGCCGCCTTCGGCGAAGCCCGGGACGAAGTTGGAGACGAAGCCGGGGACCACGCCCCGGATATCGAGTCGGTCCTGGGCAGGCTGGAGGAGAACTTGGCGGCGCAGGAGGCCGTCATCAAACGTCGGCGCGTGGCTGTCCAGCGCCTGCAGGCGGTGGGCAGCCCGCTGGGGCTGCTCTCCGAGCTGGTCGCGGACCGGCTCAGCCACCTACCCCCGGGCGCGTTGCGCCCTTCCGATCTGGACTCCCTGCTGGTCACAGAACGGATCTTCGGGCCGCTGGGCGCGGCCATCCAGGCCGGCACGTTCATCGTGCTGGCGACCCACCCCGACCTGCGGGCCGAGGAGGACCGTCTGGAGGCGGCCGAGGCCGCCCTCGACGACGGCGTCGAACCCGACGACCCGCGCGTCGAAGAGCTCGCCGTACAGCGATGCGCTCACCTGATGGCCCTGAATCAGGCCATCGAGGCGGCTGGTCTCGACGTGGCCGAGGAGAAGATCTTCGAGACCTACGACGCCGACCTGACAGGGGAGGAGGGCACGGAGATGAGTGCCGCGACGGCGATCACCAAGATGCCTTACGACTTTTCTCCTGCCCGGATGCGCTGCGTGGAACTCGCCGGACGGCTCTTCGGCGAGGCCCTCGCCGATACGCACTCCGCGGACAGCTGATCGCCTGTGCCTGGCACTGACGTGGCCCGACAACCGGTCGCGTTGATCCGCATGTGACCGACCGGGTCAGACGTCGAGCCTGGGCCGTAAACAGGAGTGACATCACAACTGGCCGTACGTGCGGATTCCGAACTGGCCGCAGGCGATGCAGCGGCTGCTGCGCACGGCGATGTGGGACTCCGACGCCGTCCGCGATGACATGCGTGAGTGGCTGAACGGCTGCTGACGCTGGAGTCGACCGAGCCGATCGCGTTCCGTCGCCAGAATCACGGCGATTACGGGGCTGACCCCCCGCCGGGAACGGAGAGGCGTTCGCGGCGGAGCCGGTGCGCACATCACCTGGGGTGGCGAACCGGACGGCAGACCGGGGGTCGTTCGACGATTCTCGTTGTGGAACGTGTTCGACAGTGAAGACAATGGATGGGAGTCATCGCTGTTGAGTGTGTCGCCGCCGGCGAACCGACCTGCGCCTCCCGACGGCGAAGACGTCGAACCTGGCGCGGCCGATGTCCTCCCGGTACGAGGAGTGGTTCCCCGAGATGCTGACGTACTCGTTGCACATTCTGATCATCGCCGTTCCGGTGTTCATCAACGGGATCGTGGTGCACGAGTCGCGCTGGTCGGCCGTCTTCATTGTGACCGTGCTCGGGCCCCCGGCCCTCTTCGTCACCAGCATCAGGCCCTGGGCGAGGTTCAGCGACGCACTTCCGCCGTACCCCCAGATGGTCGTGGCGCTCTCGTCGACCGGGCTTCTCGGGTACGTGGCCTACCGGTCCGGAGTGTCGACCATCCTGATCTGCGCGGCGGCGTTCTACCTCGGCCTGTTTCTCGCCGTGTATCCGGTGTACCTGGTGCTCCGTGCGTGGCGAAACCGCACGGGCGAATTCGACCACCTGTGAAAACTGCGTCAGCCACACCGATCACCCGACGCGTCCGGAAAGTCGGCCAGCTCTCTCACTGCTGTCTCCACCGCCAGGTCCACGCCGCGCGCGGGACCGTCGTACTGCTCTCCGGCATCGTCCTGAGTACGCGGACGGATGCGCCATTCGGCGTCACCGCGTCCGGGCCCGGCGGTGCCGTGAAGTACGAGGACGCCTTGCCGCGTACACGTGGAGTCCCCGGCCGTGTTCCTCCCCCGGATGTCCGTGGGCGCTTAGGATGCCTGCGCTGGCTTATATAAGTGAAAGCCGGTATGGTTCGTGGTCGTGCACGCCTTCGACATCCTCGGCGACCCGGTACGCAGGCGCATCCTGGAGCTGCTCGCCGACGGTGAGCAGACCTCCGGCGCGGTGACGGAGGTGATCCGGGCCGAGTTCGGGCTCTCCCAGCCGGGTGTCTCACAGCATCTGCGCGTGTTGCGGGAGAGCGGGTTCGCGTCGGTACGAGCTGTGGGCGCTCGACGGTTCTACGCCGTCGAGCCGGCACCGCTGAGCGAAGTTGACGCGTGGTTGGACCGGTTTCGCCGGTTGTGGGAGCAGCGGCTCGACGCGCTGGAGACCGAGCTGGCCCGTGGCCGGCGGGCAGCTCGGAACTCGGCTGGCGGGCAGACCTCCCGGCGGGCCGAGTCCGGCACCGGTGCGGACAGGGCAAACTCAGCAGCGAGAGGAACGGAACATGAAAGACGTACTGGATGAGCTGGCCGCCGCGCGGCGGGCCATGGGCAAGGGCAGCCTGCCCGCAGGTGAGGCGTACACCATCGAGCTCCGACGGCGGTACGCGGCGCAGGTCGACGACGTCTGGGACGCCATCACCAACCCCGAGCGGCTGCACCGCTGGTTGAAGCCGGTCACCGGGGATCTGCGGCTCGGCGGGAAGTACGAGTTCGACGGTGGTGAGCACGGCGAGATCCTGCGGTGCGAGCCGCCGCGTCTGCTCACGGTGTCCTGGCTCTACGGGCCGGACGCGGACGCCTGGCCCGGTACGAGTGAGGTGGAAGTGCGCCTGGCCCCGGGCCCGGCCGGCGACACCGAGTTCGAGCTGATCCACGCAGCGGTCGTCGAGGAGCCCCTCTTCCCGACCTACGGCCCCGGTGCCGGCGGCGTTGGTTGGGACCTGGCCCTGCTCGCCCTCGCCCGGCTGTTGTCCGGTGGCGAAGCCGCCGACCACGAGGCGGTCCAGAAGTCGCCCGAAGGGCGCGAGTTCATCCGTCGCAGCGCCGCGGCCTGGGGCGAGGCCCACCTGGCCGCCGGTGGTGAACCGGAGCACGTCACGGCCGCAGTGCAGGCCACCACGAAGTTCTACGCACCCGACCCGACATGACGGGGCTGACTGGTCCCACCTCTAGGAAGACTGTGCGATGAAATACACCAACACGATCGAGATCGCCCTGCCGCGCGAGCGCGTGGCCCAACTGCTCGCCGACCCGGCGCATCTGCCGAAGTGGCTGCGGGGCATGGTGCTGCACGAGCCGGTGGAGGGGGTACACGGGCAGCTCGGCACCACGTCGCGGGTCGTGATGCAGTCGGGGAAGCGGAAGATGGAGTGCACCGAGACGATCACCCGCCGGGATCCGGCGGACCTGCACGGAATCCCGACGGACAGCGTCGTCCACTTCGACCGCGAGCTCGTCGCCCCGGGCATGTGGAGCGCCGTGCGCGATCGGCTGACCGAAGTCGATCCGGAGACGACGCTCTGGGAGAGCGAGAGTGAGTACCGGTTCAGTGGCCTGCTGATGCGGCTGGTGGGGCGGCTGATGCCCGGCGCCTTTCACAAACAGTCGCAGCAGCACATGCAGGACTTCAAGGCGTTCGCCGAACAGGGGAAGGATGTGCGCGAAGGCGGGAGCTGACCTGTCGCGGTGACCGGACTGTCGCGCAGATCAGGCCGGTGCCGGGGTGGGATCCGCTGGATGACGTCGATGCGGCGACCTACCCTGTGCGGATGACGGCGGATCGGGACGCTGACGACGTGTCCGGGCGGCGAGATCGGATCACGATCGTTGCCTACGACCCACGCTGGCCGGCCAGTTTCGACCATCAGCGGAACCGGATCGAGGCGGCGCTCGGGAACGGTCTGGTCGGTCGCGTCGAGCATGTGGGTAGTACCGCAGTCCCCGGACTCGCCGCCAAGCCGATCATCGACATGCTCGCTCTGGTCTCCGACTACGACCAGACCGCCGGCCTCGTGACAGCACTCGGTGACATCGGCTGGGTCCACGCCCCCGAGCCGGGCGATCACGAGCGCCGCAAGTGGTCGTTCTGCTATCCCGACGTGGTATGGCGTACCCACCACCTCCACATCTGGGAGGTCGGGTCGCCGGACTGGCGCCGCCTCCTACCGTTCCGCGATTACCTCCGACGCCACCCGGACCTCGCCGCCGAGTACGCCCGTCTCAAAGCGGAACTCGCCGCCGTGGACGACAGTGACCGCCCCCGGTACAGGTCCGGTAAGGCGCCATTCATCCAGGACATCCTTCGACGCGCTGTTCCCGGACGAGCGGGCGCTGGCAGCTGATTCCGAATTACCCATGTCAGGATGGTCAGCGTGGCGCATGAGGCTGTCGACATCGCTGACAAGTTGTCCCGTTTCTCCGAGCACTGGTCACCGAAGGTGGTGGCGCGGCTCAACGACTACGAGGTCAAGGTCGTCAAGGTACGCGGGGAGTTCGTCTGGCACACCCACGAGGACACCGACGAGCTGTTTCTCGTGGTGAGCGGGGAACTGACCATCCAGCTGCGCGACGGTGACGTGCTCCTGCGTCCGGGGCAGCTGTTCGTCGTGCCTCGTGGCGTCGAGCACTGCCCGGTCGCCGACGGGGAGGTGCACGCGATCCTGATCGAGCCGACCGGTGTGGTGAACACCGGCGATGCCGGCGGTACGCTGACTGCCGCCTACGACGACTCGTTGCTCTGACCGTCGAGTCCTTGGCGTGGTGTGGCTAGCATCCCGAAGGTGACTCAGGACAAGGGTGTCAGCAGGCTCGCCGGCTTCGACGGCGTGATGCTCCTCGCGACGATGCTCATACTCTTCGGGTACCTGCTCCCGTGGTTCCGGCAGTCGCCACGGCACCTGTGGTGGTACTCCGGTTGGGAGTACGCCAGCCTGAGCAGCGGTGGGGGGTGGACGCTCTGGACGTTCGCCTTTCTGCTGGTGGCGGTCGTGACCAGTTTCTGGGCCCGGACCGTCGTCGAGGCGGCGATGGCCGCGTTGGCTGCCGGGATCGGCACCCTGGTAATGGTCTTGGCGGTGGTGGCGGCCAGCTTCGGGAACATCGGGCGAGGCGGCAACCTGAACTCCGTCGCGGAACTGCCCTTCGGGTTGGGGCTGCCGCTGATGGCCGTCGGCCTGGGCCTGCTGATCGCCACGGCCTGCCGAGACATCGCCCGCGCTTGACACTCCGAGGGCATTTCGCCTGCCCGGGCCGTTAGTCGGGCCAGGTCACGCGGGGTGGGAGGGCGAGGAAGTCGGCGTAGCGGTGCAGGGCCTGCTCGACCTGTGTGCGCTGTGCCGGGTCGAGCGGGACCAGCGGCTTCACGGCGAAGGTGACCCGGGTCTTGGCCAGGGTGCGTTTCCAGGTGCCGACGACCCGGCCGCCGATCACGACGGTGGCCTGGAAGACGCCGTTGCCGCCGGGGATGATGGCCTGTTTGTGCGCGGGATCGAGCATCAGTGCGCGGTCCTTGAAGCCGAGCAGGTACTCGTCGAACCCGGGCAGGGTCAGCACGTCGGGCGTGGGTGTGCGGGGTGCGTCGAGCAGGGCGGGCGGCAGGACCGCTTCGGTGCCGTCGACCTGGACGGTGGTCAGGTCGTCCCCGGCGGCGGCGATGGCGCGTTTCGCGTCGGCGGCGGTCAGGCCGCTCCAGCCGGCGAAGTCCTGCCGGGTGGTGGGGCCGTGGCTGCGGAAGTAGCGCACGGCGAGGGTGGCCAGCGCCTCGTCCCGGTCGGGTCGGTGCTGGCCGGGCGCCCACTCGTCGAGCAGTGCGAAGGTCTGCTCGGTGCCGATGTTGGGGGCGATGCAGGTGACGCCACGCTGGCTGGCATACCAGAGCAGGTGGTAGCCGCGCTGACCGGCGCCGTCGATGCCGGCGGCGACCAGGGCGGCCACGCAGTCGGTGCGGGTCAGCCGACCGCCGTCGGCCAGGGCGGTGCCGAGCACGTCGGCGGCGCGGTCCGCCTCGGCCTCGCTCAGGCCGAGGAACTCGCGGCGCGCTGCCGCGCCGGCCAGCGCCCGTATGCCGGTCAGCTCCAGCATCCAGCGCGCGTCGCGGGCGGGGACGAGGTGGATGGTGCCGCGCATCGGCCAGGTCCGCAGGGCCTCCCGGCGTTCCAGCGCGGCGTGCACGTCGGTCTGGGTGGCGCCGGGTAACCGTACGCCCAGCGACCACAGGCCGCTGTTGATCTCCTGAGCCTGCATGGCGCCAAACCACTCGACGACCTCGGCCACGGTGTGCGGTGTGGTGGCGGGGGTGGGGCTCAGCAGCAGGCTGGTCATCCGCAGGGCGAGCGCTTCGGGGCCGGTCAGCGCCGGAGACCCGGTCAGCGTCGTGCCGGTAGGTGCCACTACATCGCCCTCCGTCGTCGGTCGAGCGCAGCATAGGCCCGGACACCGACAGACGGGCGCGGTTTCCGGTGGGTCAGTCGCCCAGGCGGGGCTGGGGCACGCGTACCGCTGCCATGCCGGCGGCGACGGCGGCCTCGATGCCCAGGTCGGCGTCCTCGAAGACCAGGCAGGCGTGCGGCGGTACGCCGAGCAGCTCGGCGGCGCGCAGGAACGGCTCCGGGTCGGGCTTGGGGCGGGTGTAGTCGCCGGCACAGACCAGCACGTCGAACCGGTCGAGGATGCCGAGCGCGCCGAGGGAGGCGGTGACGGCTTCCCGGGTGCTGCCGGAGACCACCGCGAAGGGGATGCGTCCGTGCGCGTCCTCGATGTGGTGCAGCACCTCGGGGATGCCGGCGGCGGTGGGCAGCAGCCGCTGGTAGTGCTCCTCGCGGCGGGCGACGACGGTCTCCACCGGCATGTCGAGGCCCTGCTGCTGGTTGAGGGCGGCGACGATGTCGAGCGTGGGGCGGCCGGCCCAGGCGTAGAACAGCTCCTCGGGGAAGGCGCACTCCCACTCGTCGAGCGCCTGCCGCCAGGCGGTGTAGTGCTGGGGCATGGAGTCGACGATGGTGCCGTCGCAGTCGAACAGGTAGGCCTGGAAGTCGCCGGTGGGCAGGGGCAGCATCACCGGCCCAGGTTATCCGGCGTGGCCGTGGGCCCTCCGGGCGGCTCAGAGGCGTTGGTACATGACGAGCAGGTCGACGTGGCCCTGGGTGGGGTGGCGGAAGCCGTCGGGGATGCGGCCGACCACGTCGAAGCCGAGTGATCGCCACAGCGCCACGGCGCGGGTGTTGGTGGCGACCACGGCGTTGAACTGCATCGCGTGGTAGCCGTCGGTGCGGGCCAGGTCCAGCACGTACGCGCCGAGGGCCCGGCCGATCCCACGACCGGCGGCGGCCGGGGCGACCATGAAGCTGGCGTTGGCCACGTGGTCACCGGGGCCGAGCTGGTTGGGGGTCATCTTCGCCGAGGCGAGCACGGTGCCGTCGTCGTCGACGGCGACGACGGTGCGCCCGGGTGGGGGGACCAGCCACATGTCGCGGGCGCGGGTCTCGTCGACGTCGCGGGGCCAGGTGTAGGTGTCCCCGGCGGAGACGATCTCGCGCAGGAAGGGCCAGATGCCGGGCCAGTCCCCGGCGGTCGCGGTCCTGATCTGCATGCTCGCGAGCATGCCAGCCAGGTTGCCGGGCCGGTCGTCGGGGGCGGTGTCAGAGCAGACCGGCGGCCATGGCGGTGGTGACGGCGGCGGTGCGGTCGGAGACGTCGAGTTTGTTGAAGGTCCGCAGCAGGTGGGTCTTCACGGTCGCCTCGCCGATGTGCAGTTCCCGGCCGATCTCGGCGTTGGACAGCCCTCGGGCGACCAGCCGCAGCACCTGCACCTCCCGCGGTGACAGGGTGTCGCGGGCGGTGGGATGGCGTACCTGGTGCAGCAGTCGGGTGGCCACCGAGGGGGCCAGGACGGTGCCGCCGCGGGCGGCGGTGCGGATCGCGGTGATCAGGTCGGCGCGGGAGGTGTCCTTGAGTAGGTAGCCGGCGGCGCCGGCCTCGACGGCCCGCAGGATGTCGGTGTCGGTCTCGTAGGTGGTCAGCACCACCACCCGGGTCTGCGGCCGGTCGGTGAGGATCCGGCCGGTGGCGGTGGCGCCGTCGTCGCCGGGCAGCCGCAGGTCCATCAGGACCACGTCCGGGTGGTGGGCGCGGACGGCCGCGAGTGCCTCGGCGGCGTCGGCGGCCTCGCCGACGACGGTGATGTCGTCGGTGCCGGCGAGCATGCCGGCGACTCCGGCGCGGACCACCGGGTGGTCGTCCACCAGCAGCACGGTGATCATTGGTACGGCACCTCCACCCGGATCGTGGTCCCCTCGCCGGGGGCCGAGCGTACGACGACAGCGCCGTCGACCTGCTCTACCCGGGTGCGCAGCCCGGTCAGTCCGTAGCCGCCGTCGCCGTCCGGGTACGCCCCGGCGGGGTCGAACCCGACGCCGTCGTCGCCGATCTCCAGGGTGACCCGGTCCTCGTCGCCGTGCAGCAGGACGGCCACGGCGGTGGCGTCGGCATGCCGTCGGACATTGGTCAGCGCCTCCTGGGCGGCGCGCAGCAGCACCACCTCCACGGCGGTGCCCGGCGTCCGGCCGGTGGTCAGGTCGGCGGTGCAGGTGACCGGTACCCCGGTCTCCCGGGTGAATCGGTCGGCCAGCCGGTGCAGCGCCTGTTCCAGCGGGGAGCCGTCGATCTGCGTCGGGGTGAGCGCGGCGATCAGGGTGCGGACGTCGAGCAGGTTCTCCCGGGCGGTCTGCCGGGCCAGGTCCAGATGGCGGCGGGCCTGGTCCGGGTCGCGGCCCAGGTCGGCGTCGGCGGCCTGGACCAGCATCACCACGCTGGACAGGCCCTGGGCCACGGTGTCGTGGATGTCGGCGGCGAGTCGCTGTCGTTCGGCGGCCACACCGGCGCGGTGCGACACCTCGGCCAGCTCGGCCCGGGTCTGTTCCAGTTGGGCGATCAGCTCGGCGCGTCGGCCGCTCTCGGCGACGGTGTGTTGGGCCCAGACGCCCAGCACGCTGACCACGAGGACGGTCATCAGGGCGATCAGCAGCGGGGGAACTACGTCGCCCAGGTCCGGCAGCCGGACGGCCAGGACGATCACGTGCACCGAGTTGAGCAGCAGCACCGCGCCGACTGCTGGTATGGCGGGCAGCACCATGAACATCTGTGGGTTGAGCACGAACAGCAGGAACGAGGCGGTGCCGCTGAGCAGGACCGCCGGCACGTAGAGCAGGACCACTCCGGCGAGGTAGAGGTAGCTGCGCCAGTCTTCGACGGAGTCGCGCATGAGCCTGCGGCCGACGCCGAGGTACCAGCCGGTCAGGGCTCCGAACAGCGCGAGGCAGCCGAGGCGGGCGGCGGGCGTACGGCTGCCGTCGGCGGCCACGGCCACGGCGACGCCGACGGTGGCCAGGGCGAAGTAGCCGTCCCAGAGCCGGAAGCGTGCGCTCCACGTGTCGGTCGGTGGGGTCATCGGTTGCGTCGACCTCGCCAGCGGAAGGTGGTCAGGCACAGCACCATTCCTCCGATGCACCAGGCGGCGAGCACGAGCGCGATCCGGCCGTGCTCCCAGGAGGGTACGACCTCCTGGGGGAGGATGGTGTCGGGCAGGAACACCGAGCGGAAGCCCTGGGCCATCCATTTGAGCGGGAACAGCGAGCCGATCGTGACCAGCGGTTCGGGCAGTTGCCCGACGGGGGTGTAGAAGACGCCGGAGATGAAGGCGAGCACGAGGTAGGGCAGGTTCATCACGGCTCCGGCGCTGCGTGCCGAGCGGGCCAGGCTGCTGGCGGCGATGCCGACTAGGGCGCAGGCGGTGGCGCCGAGCAGGAACACCCAGCCGAAGGTGAGCCAGCGTCCGGGGTCGGTGGGCAGCTTCAGGTCGAAGGCGAGCACCGCGATGGCCAGCAGCAGGATCGTCTCGCCGATGCTGACCACCAGGGCCATCAGGGTCTTGCCGACGATGTACGCCGAGGGTGGCATCGGGACGCCGCGTAGTCGGCGCAGGGTGCCGTCGTCGCGGTCGGCGGCGATGCCGGTGCCCAGGTTGACGAAGGTGGTGGAGGCGATGCCGGCGGCGATCATGCTCGGGGCGAGGTACTGGGCCGAGGTGACGTCGCTGCCCTCGTAGACGCCGTCGAAGATCGCGCCGAGCAGGGCGAGGATGACCGCAGGCATGGCGAAGGTGAACACCACGGCGTCGCGTTCCCGGAAGAAGCACCGCAGTTCGATGCCGGCGCGGTGCAGCCCGAGCCGCAGTGCGGTGGGGCGGCGGCTGGCAGCGCGGTGGGCGGTGGCGGTCACGGGGTCGCTCCGATCAGGTCGAGGTAGACGTCTTCGAGGCTGGGGCGGCTGACGGTCAGCCCGGGCACGGTGCCGCCGTAGCGGCGGGTCAGGTCGGCGACGAGGGCGGCGGGGTCGTCGGTCTCCTGCCGGCCGTCGGCCCACCGGACGACGGTGCGGGCGGTGGCGCGTCCGCCGAGGGTGGCGGGGGTGCCGTCGGCGACGATCCGGCCGCCGACGATGACCGCGACGCGGTCGGCCAGTGCCTCGGCCTCGTCGAGGTAGTGGGTGCTGAACAGGATGGTGGTGTCCTCGCCGGCGAGTCGGCGGATCAGCGTCCAGAACTGGCGGCGGGCCTGCGGGTCGAAGCCGGTGGTCGGTTCGTCGAGGAAGAGCAGCCGGGGGCGGCCGACCACGCCGAGGGCCACGTCCAGGCGGCGGCGTTGGCCGCCGGAGAGGGTACGGACCCGGGCGGTGGCCTTGTCGGTGAGACCGACCAGCTTGACGACTTCGGCGGGGTCGCGGGGTGTGGGGTAGTAGCGGGCGAAGTGGCGGACCGCCTCGGCGACGGTCAGTTCGGTCAGGTCGTCGCTGTCCTGGGCGACGACGCCGAGGCCGGCGCGCCAGTCGAGGTCGATGTGGGCCGGGTCGCGGCCGAGCACCTGCACGTCACCGGCGTCGCGGTCGCGGTGGCCCTGCAGGATGTCGATGGTGGTGGTCTTGCCGGCGCCGTTGGGTCCGAGCAGGGCCACCACCTCGCCGGTGGCGACGTCCAGGTCGACGCCGGCCACGG
The DNA here is from genome assembly GCF_044460945.1 of Micromonospora sp. NPDC049903. Lineage (NCBI taxonomy): Bacteria > Bacillati > Actinomycetota > Actinomycetes > Micromonosporales > Micromonosporaceae > Micromonospora > Micromonospora sp. NPDC049903. The sequence goes on along the minus strand of NZ_JBITKL010000016.1, from coordinate 39,412 downwards.
CGATGGTGCCGCCGTAGGTCTTGCGCAGTCCGCGGACGCGGATGGCGGGGGTGTCGGTCATGTCCTGATCGTCGGTCGGCGCGGGGGTGCGCCGGGACGACCGGTGGACGGAACCGTGGTGTCCGTCGACCGGTGGACAGGGCGTCGACGGCGGGATCGGTCGAGTCCGACGAATGTTTGTCGACGCAAGCATCGGGTAGTCGCGGAAGCTTACCGACGATCACGGCAGGAAGGACGTAGGCGATGGCGGCACAGGTCAAGGTGGCGGTGATCTACTACAGCGCGACCGGCATCACGTACCAGATGGCGCAGTCGGCCCGGGAGGCCGCCGAGCAGGCCGGTGCGGAGGTCCGGTTGCGCAAGGTGCGCGAGTTGGCCCCGGACGAGGCGATCCGGTCGAACTCGGGCTGGGAGGCGCACCGGCTGGAGACCCAGGACGTCGAGGAGGCGCAGCCGGACGACCTGAGCTGGGCCGATGTGGTGATCTTCGGTTCGCCGACCCGGTACGGTCTGATCGCCGCGCAGCTCAAGCAGTTCATCGACACCACCGGGCCGCTGTGGGCGCAGGGCGCGTTGGCCAACAAGGTGTACTCGGCGTTCACCTCGACGGCGACGCACCACGGTGGGCAGGAGTCGACGCTGCTGTCGCTGTTCCACGTCTTCTATCACTGGGGCGGGATCGTGGTCGCCCCCGGCTACACCGAGCCGAGCCAGTTCGTCTCCGGCAACCCGTACGGCGCGTCGCACACCAGCAACAACGGGGAGACCGCGCCGGATCACGTGGCGTTGGAAGCGACGGCGTTGACGGCCAAGCGGGCGGTGCACATCGGTGCGGCGCTCAAGCAGGGCCTGGACGGCTGACCCAGGGACCGGCGGTCCGGGCGGGGGCTCTCATACCCGCCCGGACCGTCGGCCGTGAACACCGCTACCCCGGATCGGGCCGGCTATGCCTGCCCGGTGGTGGACAACTCGCCGGCCGGTGCCGGTAGCAGCTCCGCCAGCAGGTCGGCCAGCACCGCGACCCCGTCCGGGCTGAGTACCGATTCGGGATGGAACTGCACCCCGGCGAAGCCCCGGCCGCGTAGCGCGTGCACCGCGCCGTCGACCTCGTCTCGGGCCACCTCGACCGGGCCGTACGGGCTGTCGAGGCGGTCGGTGTCGGCGTGGGCGGTGAAGGTGGCGTAGAAGCCGACCCGGCGGGGCGTGCCGGCGAGCATGACGGTGCGTTGCAGCCCCTGGTAGGGCGCGTCGCGGCGGATGACGGGCAGCCCGAGCAGGCCGGCGAGCAACTGGTGGCCGAGGCAGACCGCCAGGGTCGGGTGCCCGGCGTCGAGCAGCTCGGTGAGCAGGTCACGCAGCCGCTGCATCTTCGTGCTGTCGCCGGTGGGGTCGCCGGGTCCGGGGCCCACGACGACCAGGTCGTCGGCGCGGACCGGGCCGGTGGCGTGCCACGGTCGGACGGTCACCGTCAGGCCGAGGGCACCGAGCTGGTGGGCGAGCATGCCGGTGAAGGTGTCCTCGCCGTCGACGACGAGGGCCCGGCGGCCGGCCAGGGCGGGCAGGGCCAGGGCACCCGTCGGCCGCTGGTCGAGCCAGAAGCGGGCCAGCGGGGCGTTGCGGGCGGCCAGCGCGGCGCGTACCTCCGGGTCGTCGGCCAGACGGCGGGGTGGCTGCGGTCCGGCCTGCGGTGCCTGTGGTCCGAGGCCGAGGGCGGCCAGCACCCCGGCGGCCTTGGCGTGGGTCTCGGCGACCTCGGCGGCGGGCGTGGAGTGCCGGACCAGGGTCGCTCCGACCGGTACCCGCAGCTCACCGGTGGGGGAGAGTTCGGCGGTGCGGATCAGGATCGGTGCGTCGAGGGTCTGTTGACCGTTGTCGTCGTGCCCGAGCAGCGCGAGCACTCCGGCGTAGTAGCGGCGGCCGGTGCGTTCGTGGCGGGCGATGACCCGGCAGGCGTTCTCCATCGGGCTGCCGGTCACCGTGGGGGCGAACATCGTCTCCCGCAGCACCTCGCGGACGTCCCGGCTGCCGTGCCCCGCCAGCAGGTACTCGGTGTGCGCCAGGTGCGACATCTCCTTGAGGTACGGCCCGACCACCTGACCGCCGTGTTCGGCCACCGTGGCCATCATCTTCAGTTCCTCGTCGAGGACCATGTACAGCTCCTCGGTCTCCTTGGTGTCGGCGAGGAAGCGCAGCAGGGCGGCCCGGTCGGCGGTGGCGCCGGTGTGTCGGAAGGTGCCGCTGATCGGGTTCATCATGACCAGCCCGTCGTCGACGCTGACGTGCCGTTCCGGGCTGGCACCGACCAGCGTGCGGGTGCCCGTGTGCACCACGAACGTCCAGTACGCGCCGCGTTCGCGGTGCAGCAGCGACCGGAGGGCGGCCAGCGCGGCGGTCAGTGGCGCACCCTGGACCTGGGCGTGCAGGGTGCGGTGGATGACGAAGTTGGCGCCCTCGCCGCGTCCGATCTCCTCGGTCAGCACCCGGGCGACGACGGCGGCGTAGGCGTCGTCGGTGACGTCGAAGGCGGCGCCGGTGGTGCGGACCGGGCCCTCGGGTAACGCGTCGAGGGCGTCGGCCAGCGGTACCCGGACGTGCCGCCCGATCCGCAGGTACTCCAGCGGCACGTCGTCGTCCACGCAGGCGAAGCCGCGTTCGGTGATCTGCCGGAACGGCACCAGCGCCAGCGTGGCCGGGCCGGGAACGCCGGTGGCCAGCGGCAGGTCGGCCAGCCGCGCGGCGGTGTCCACCGTGCCGGTGAACAGGTCGAGGTGGGGGGCGTCGTCGCGGCGTACCAGGGCGAACGGGCCCGGGTCGACGCCGTCGGCGAGCGCGGCGAGCAGGTCGGTCAGTGGGTTCATCGGTCTCTCCTGGCTCCGGGAGCCGCCGTTGCGGCGGCCCACGGGCCGGAAACCAGAACCGGCGGCCGCCTCGTCGGGCGGCCGCGTGGGTGACTACGCGTGCAGGGAGGCCGCCGGGTCGGCGGGCCACCAGCAGGACAGGCGCGTAGGCATGCGCACACCCTACGCGCGGTCCGGGAGGTGCGGAAGCCGTTCGGCGGACTGGCGTGGGCGGTGACGCCGGGCGGCGACGTCAGCGGGTACGTTGACCGCGATGAACATTCTCGCGCTGGACCTGGGAACCTCCTCGGTGCGGGGGCTCGTGATGGACGCCGACATCCGTCCCCTTCCGGGTGCGTTGGCGCGGCGTAAGACCGTGCTCACCGTCGACGGTGACGGTGCCGGCACCCTGGACCCTCGGCAGTACCTGGCCTGCCTGATCGAGTGCCTCGACGAGCTGCACGAACACGGTCACCTGCGCGAGGTGGACCTGATCGCGGTCAGCGCCCAATGGCACTCGGTGCTGCCGCTGGGCGTCGACGACGAACCACTCGGCCCGGTGCTCACCTGGCTGGACACCCGCCCCGAGCCGTCGCCGGCGCTGGGCGGGCCGGTCGACGCGGTCGACTACCACCAGCGCACCGGCACCTGGTGGCACCGCTGCTACTGGTCGGTGCGTCTGCCGTGGCTGCGTGAGCAGGCCGGCACCCGGGTGGGCCGCTTCACCGGCCTGGTCGAGTACGCGCTGGGACGGCTGCTCACCGACGCGCCGATGTCGATGTCGCAGGCTTCCGGCACCGGCCTGCTCGACCTGGGCACCCTGGACTGGGATCCCGAGGCGTGCACGCTGGCCGGCACCCGCGGCGAGGACCTGCCCGAGCTGGCCGGTCGGGACTGGCGGGGTCGGTTGCGCGGCGAGTACGCCCGCCGCTGGCCGGACCTGGCGCAGGCGTCCTGGACGGCCCCGGTCGGCGACGGCGCCGCCTCCAACGTCGGCTCCGGGTGCATCGACGACAGGCGGGCGGCGGTGACGGTCGGCACCTCCTCGGCGGTACGACTGTTGCAGCGGATGCCCGCACACGCTCCGCAGTCGCCGCTGCCGCAGCGGCTGTGGCGCTACCGCGTCGACCACGACCACGTCGTCACCGGGGCGGCGTACTCCTCGGGCGGGAACCTGTTCGCCTGGGCGGACCGGGTGCTGCGGCTGCCCACCGGCCCGGCGCTGGAGCAGGCCCTGGCGCTGCTGCCGCCCGGCGAGGGCGTACCGGTCAACGTCGGTTTCGGTGGCGACCGTCCCCCGGGTGACCGGAGTGCCGGCTCCGGTGAGCTGCGCGGACTGGGCTTCGGCACCACCTCCGTGCAGATTCTGGCCGGGCTGATGCACGGCGTGTGCGAGCAGGTCGTGGACGACCTGGTGCGGCTGGAGTCGATGGTCGGCCGGCCCACCGACGTGGTCCTCGGTGGCGGCGCGATGGCCGCCTCACCCTGGTGGCGCCGCACCTTCGCCCAGGTGCTCACTCCCCGACGGGTCGACTTCGGACGTCACCCGGAGATCGGGGCCACCGGCGCGGCGCTCGTGGCGACCGGCCGGATCACCGATGCCGTGGTGGTGGCCGACATCAGCCGGACGGATGATCAAGCTCCGGCGACCCCGGCATAGGGTGGCGACCGGCGGTCTCGTCCTGAACCCCTCGTAAGGGCAGGACGTTGACACTGCTCGGGGGCCTGGTTGGATGGACCGCGCTCCCCGAGGTCACGGCGGGCGCGTGGGGAGGAGGACCCTGTGGGTGCAGCACATCAGACGCCCGAGGTGTCAGCGCATCGCCGACGGCGGTTCGACGTTCGGGTGGTGCCCCACCGGCGTCGTTCCGCGTTCCGGTTGCGGGACTGGCGGATGCGGACCAAACTCGCCGCCGTGCTGGTCATCCCGTCGGTGGCGTTCCTGGTCATGGCCGGGGTGCAGACCCAGAGCCTGGTCGGGCGGGCGAGCACGCTCGGCGACTTCGCCGCGCAGGTCACCGTCGGTGAGGAGATCACCTACCTGGTGCACATGCTGCAGCAGGAACGCGACCGTACCGCCGGTGAGCTGCCCGTGCTGCGCGCCAGCGCCGACGAGGCCGGCCGCGCCGCGATGCTGGGCTCGTTGCAGCAGTACCGGGATGCCACCGACGACGCGATGCGGGCGCTGCGGGAGGTGGCCGAGCCGGTGGCCGAGGCCGACCCGGCCTGGCGCGACACCTACTCGGTGGCGTCGCAGGCGGTGCAGCAGGTCGAGTACATCCGCGGTGTCATGGCGACCGTGGTGCTCAGCGACGACACGATCCTCGGCAACTACCACCGGGCCATCGAGGGGCTGCTGACCCTGCTCGCCCAGCCGGCGCCGGGCAACGACCGCCCGGACCTGGCCGACGCGGTGCTGCGGTACGTGCAGTTCGCCCGGGCCAAGGACATGTCGGCGCGGGTCCGCGCGGAGGTGTACGCCGCCGCGCGCGACAGCGGCTACAGCGCCGACGGCGGGGCGCGGCTGGCCGAACTGCGGGCCCGCCAGCTGACCGCGCTGGGCGTGTTCCGGATCGCCGCCACCAACGGGCAGGTGGCACGCTACGACGAGATGACCGTGACCCCGCTCTTCGCCGCCACCAGCGAGCTGGAGGATCGGGCCATCGCCCAGATCGCGGCCGGTCGGTTGGTGCTGACCGGCGGGCAGTGGTGGGAGGCCAGCGACAACCGCCACGAGCTGCTGCGCCAGTACGAGGCCGAGGTGCTGGCCGAGGCGGTGCAACAGGCGCAGGCGGCCAGCAGCACCCAGCTACGTCAGACACTGCTGCTGATCGGTGCGATCATCACGGTGCTGCTGGTGGCGGTGCTGATCTCGGTGCTGGTCGGCCGGTCGTTGGCCCGGTCGATCCGGCTGCTGCGTTCGCAGGCGCTACGCATCGCCCAGGTCGAACTGCCCGAGGCGCTGTCCCGGCTACGGTCGGTCTCCGGTGGCGTACCGCCCATCGAGGTGTCCCCGGCGGTGGTCCGCTCGCTCGACGAGATCGGTGAGCTGGCCGAGGCGTTCGTCGCCGTGCACCGCAGCGCCGTCGGCGTGGCGGTCGAGCAGGCGAACATGCGACGCAACGTCAACGCGATGTTCGTCAACCTCGCCCGACGCAGTCAGGTGCTGGTCGAGCGGCAGCTGGAACTGCTCGACGACCTGGAGCGCGAGGAAGGCGACCCGGACCAGCTGGAGAACCTGTTCAAGCTGGACCACCTGGCCGCCCGCATGCGGCGTAACGACGAGAGCCTGCTGGTGCTGGCCGGTACCGAGTCGACCCGGCGGTGGAACCGGCCGATCGGGCTGGGCGCGGTGCTGCTGGCGGCCAGCGCGGAGATCGAGCAGTACCAGCGGGTACGGCACGAGGCCGTGGCGGACCTGTACGTGGTCGGGCACGCCGTCGGCGAACTGGTCCACCTGCTGGCCGAGCTGCTGGAGAACGCCACCGCCTTCTCCCGTCCCGACACCGTCGTGCAGGTCATGGCCCGGGTCGAGGGCCACGGCGCGGTCCTCGAGATCGCCGACCAGGGCATCGGCATGACCGAGACCGCGTTGGCCGAGGCCAACGCCGTCCTGGCCAGCCCACCGGCCGCCGACGTGGCGACGGTGGAGCGGATGGGTCTGTTCGTGGTCAGTCACCTGGCGGCCCGGCACGGCATCGAGGTGCGGCTGCACGGCGGTGTCGGTGGCCTGGTGGCCCGGATCCGACTGCCCGGCGCGCTGCTGGCCGCGGCACCGGCACCGAGCGTCGACCCGACGCCGGCGCCGCGGATCCCGGCCGGCATGACCGCCCACCAGGGCGGACGGCCCGGCCCGGTGGAGCTGCCGGTCGCCGGCCGTCGGCCGACCACCGTGCCCCGCCAGACCCATCCGGTACGTGCCGAGACCGTGCTCGCCCCGGCGGCGGCCGTCCCGGCCGGCGGCGGTGGCTGGTGGTCCCGGGAGGGACCGTCGGGGGCCGTGCCGACGACGGGGGTCGGGCAGCCGGCCCCGCCGACGGTGCCGGTGACCGCCGGCACCAATGCGCAGGGCCTGCCGATGAGGGTGCCGATGGCGCAACTGAGTTCGGTGAGCCAGCCGGCCCGCCCGGAGCAGCAGCGGCCGGTCCGGCACGACCCCGACCCGGAGGCGGTCGGCGGCATGTTGTCGAAGTTGTACAGCGGTGTGCGGCGGGCCGAGGCCGAGGAGACCATGCAGATTCCCGTGCAACCGTCCGGCGTATGGAATGAAGGGGGACCAAGGTGACCACCTTGTCGCAGCAGGCTCGGGATCTGAGCTGGCTGGTCAGCGCATTCGCGGATCGGGTGCCGGGAGTGGCACACGCGATCGTGGTGTCCTCCGACGGGCTGCTGGTGGCGATATCGGACAACCTGCCCCGGGACCACGCCGACAAACTCGCCGCCGTCACGTCGGGCCTGATGAGCATCACCGCCGGTGCCGCGCAGATGTTCGACGGTGACGTGGTCAAGCAGACCGTCGTCGAGATGGGCCGGGGCTACTTCCTGGTGATGCAGGTCCGCGACGGATCGATCCTGGCCACCCTCGCCGCGGCGGACGCCGACATCGGCGTGGTCGGCTACGAGATGGCGCGGCTGGCCAAGCAGGCCGGGGACATGTTGACCCCGGCGCTGCGCGCCGAGTTGCAGCAGGCCCTGCCCCGCTGACCTGCTCTGTTCGCGTCGCTCGCGGGCCAGGCGGCCCGATGTGGTCCGAGGCCGACGGGCTGCGGCCGGCGTACCGGCGGGCGGCGACGACCCGTCACGAGGCGCGGCCGCGTCGCGTGTGCAGCTGCCGTAGCCGGGCGGCGAGCACGAGCAGGCCGGCAGCGGCGGTGACGGCGAGCAGCGCGACGAACGTCGGGTACAGGTACGTGGTCTGCCACCACGAGATGTCTCGTCCCCGATAGAGTGAACCGGCGATCCGGTGCAGCGTGACCAGCAGCGCGATCGGCGCGGTCAGCGTCAGCAGGCGCAGCGTGGTGCCCAGACGGTGTCGTGGCCGGTCGGCCCAGCGGCGGGCCCGCCGCACACCGCGTGCCGCGAGCAGGACGACCGCTGGTACGCCGGCCAGCAGCAGCACGTCGATCCACGCCGGTGACGGGCCGGGCCGCCCGACCGGCCGGCCCTCGATGAGATCCACGAGCAGGTCGCCGAGTTCGGGGGCGTCGGCGTGTCCGGTGCGGGCGTTGCTGAGTACGGCGATGCCGTATCCGCTGGCGGGCAGCACCGCGTGGTAGGCGGTGAAGGTGAGCATGTGCCCGCTGTGGTGGCGCAGCGGCGCCCCAGAGTCGGTGGTGCCGACGTACCACCCGAAGCCGTGGCCGAAGTGCGACGGACGGTGCGTCTCGGCCAGGCCGGTCGCTGAGAGCACCGGCCGGGACTGCGGGTCCTGCTGAAAGATCAGCCAACGGGACAGGTCGTGGGCGGTGCTGAGGACGCCGCCGGAACCGGCGCCGAAGGCCGGCGGTTCGGGCAGCGCCACCGACAGTCCGGCGATCCTGATGTGTCCACGGCTGCTGGTCGGCAGGTCTGCCGAGACGTTGGCGGACCTGCTGTCGTGCATGCCCAGCGGCCCGAAGACGTGCCGGCGCAGGTAGTCGGCGAACGGTTCGCCGCTGACGACCTCGACGATCCGGGCGGCGAGCTGGTAGTTGGGGTTGTGGTAGTCGAAGCGGGCACCGGGATCGGCGGCCAGGTCGGCGGTGCGTAGCAGGGTGACCGCCTCGGCCAGCGTCTGCGGGACCGGACCGCTGAACGGCCGGTACGTGGTGTCCGACAGGCCCGAGGTGTGGTGCAGCAACTGCCGGACGGTGATCCGGTCGGACCGGTCGTCGCGGGTGGTGAAGTCGGGCAGGTACCGGCGCACCTGCGCGTCGAGGTCGATGCGGCCGGCGTCGGCCAGTTGCGCCACGGCCACGCCGGTGAACGCCTTGCTGACCGAGGCCACCGCCAGCACGGTGCGGTCGGTGACCGGGTCGCCCTCGGCGGTGTGCCCGTACCCGGCGGTGTGCACCACCTCCCGACCTCGGGTGACGGCGACGGCCACGCCGGGAGTGCCGGTGGCCTCGCGCCAGCGGGTCACGACGGTGTCGATGGCCGCCGCGTCGACCGGGCCGGACACGGTGATGGGGGTGGGCGCGGCGGTAAGGGCGACCGCGAGCAGGACGGTGGCGAGCATGGGATGGAGACTGCCGCCGGGCGGTCCCCGGGCGCATCGGACCGTGGTCCGATCCGCGGCGGCGGGGGCGGGATTACCGTGAGGGCGTGACGTACCGGCGATGGGTGGGGGAGGCGACGACCAAGCTGTCACTGGTGGTGGCCGATCTCGCGGTGGCCGTCGCGGTGGTGGCGGCGGGTGTGCTGATGCGGCCGCCCGGAGCGGGTCTGGTCGCCGGGGTGGCGGCCGGGTGCGTCGGCCTGCCGCTGGTGCTGCGGCGGACCGCCCCGGTGCCGGTGCTGGTCGCGGTGACGGCGGCCGGGGCGGCGGCGCTGGTGGTCGGCCTGCGGCCGGAGGTGGTGATCTGGGCGGTGGCGTACGCGCTGTACCCGGTGGCGCTCGCCGGAGGGCGTAGCGCCGTGATCGGTCTGGCCGGCGCGCTGGCCGGGGTGCTGCTGGTCGGGGTGCTCGACGCCGTCAGCACGTGGCTGCCGCTGTACGGTGAGACCGAGCCGGGTGTCGAGTCGTTCGGGAGCACTCCGGTGACGGCGGTCGGGTACGCGGTCGTGGTCATCGTCGGCGTCTGGGCTCTCGGACGCTGGGTCGGCGCCCGCCGGTGGTACGCCGCGCAACTCGGCGAGGCCCGTACCCGCCAGGCGGTGGCCGAGGAGCGGTTGCGGCTCGCCCGGGAGGTGCACGACGTGGTCGGGCACAACCTGAGCCTGATCGCGATGAAGGCGGCGGTCGCCAATCACGTGGGCGCCGACCGGGAGGCGACGTTGCAGACGATCGAGACGATCAGCCGGACCGCGTTGGACGACGTCCGGGCCGTGCTCGACGACGGACACGACGACCTGCCGGACCTCGCCGGCCTGGACGCCCTGGTGGCACAGGCGCGGGCGGCTGGTCTTCAGGTCGTGGTCGACCGCGGTGACCTGTCGGCGGTGCCGGCAGGTGTGCAGGCGTCGGCGTACCGGATCGTGCAGGAGGCGTTGACCAACGTCCGGCGTCATGCCGACGCCCGACGGTGCCGGATCGCGGTGAGGGCCGGTGCCGGTGTCCTGCGGGTGGAGGTGGTGGACGACGGGACCGCCGGGTCGCCGTCCGTGGTGTCCGCTCGGGGGCTGGCCGGGATGCGAGATCGGGCGGTGGGCCACGGCGGCACGTTCGCGGCCGGCCCGGAACCGGCCGGTGGGTTCGGTGTCCGGGCGACCCTGCCGTTCGCGGCATGACCGGGGCGTCCGTGCGGGTGCTGATCGCCGACGACGAGCCGCTGTTCCGCGAGGCGCTGCGGGACCTGATCACGGCGACTCCGCAGATGACCGTGGCCGGTGAGGTGGGCACCGGTGCCGCTGCCGTCGAGTTCTGCCGACGGTGGCCGGTGGACGTGGTGCTGATGGACGTGCGGATGCCGGATCTGGACGGGATCGATGCCACCGCCCGGATCACAGCCCTGCCCGGTGCCACCCGGGTGTTGATCCTGACCACTTTCGATCTCGACGATCATGTGCACCGCGCGCTGCGCGCCGGTGCCAGTGGGTTCGTGCTCAAGGACATCAGCCCGGCGCGGCTGGTCGACGCGATCCGTATCGTGGCCGCTGGTGAGGCGCTGCTGGCGCCGAGCGTGACCCGTCGGCTGATCGCCGAGTTCACCCGTCGGCGGGCGGTGCGTCCGGTGCACGAGCTGACGCCGCGCGAACGCGAGGTGCTGACCCTGGTCGCGCGGGGCCGGTCCAACGCCGAGATCGAGGTGGCGTTGCACATCAGCCGGGGCACGCTCAAGACCCACGTCGGGCGGCTGCTGACCAAGCTCGGGGCCCGGGACCGGGCGCAGTTGGTCATCGCCGGTTACGAGGCCGGGCTCGTCGACGACGGCTGAGGACCGGGAGCGGGATGCGCCCCGTCGGCCTATCTCAGGCCGAGGGCGCCGGGGGTGCCGCGTCGGGAGGCGAGCCACCAGGCGACGGTGGCGGTGACGGCGATGACCCCGCTGAACACGAACGGTGCCTCGATGCCGGCGCTGGCGGCGAGCGCGCCGCCGGCCAGTGCGCCCAGCGCGGTACAGCTGTAGGTGAGCATGCGGGAGGCGGCGATCACCCGGCCGAGTAGGCCGCCGGGCACGAGTCGTTGCCGGACGGACAGGGCGGCCACGTTGAGCACGGCGAACGCCGCGCTGGTGGTGACCACCACGACCACGGCGGCGGCGCGGTGCGGGGTGACGGCCAGCAGCACCGGGACACCGGCGGTGACGGCCATCGACCAGGTGAGCACGTGGCGGTGGCGGAAGCGGGCGACCAGCCGGTCGGCGGCGAACGAGCCGATCAGGCCCCCTGCGGCGCCGGTGGCCAGCAGCAGGCCGAAGCCGAACGCGCCGAGGCCGAGGGCGTCGCGGGCGTAGAGCACGAAGATCGCGAACCAGGCGGTGTCGGCGGCGGCCACGGCGGCGGTGACCAGCACCAGGGTACGCAGCATCGGCTGGCGGATCAGCCACCGCAGGCCGGCCAGGATGCCGTCGCCCTCGGCGTTCGACGTCTCGTCGGTGGTGGGCGCGCTGGTGGCTCGGTGGGCCAGGGTCAGCGGCAGGGAGAGCACGAGCATCACGGCCAGGGCGAGGGTGGCGCCGTTGACGGCGAAGGGAATGGCCGCGCCGGCGACGAACAGCATCGCGCCCACCGGGGGACCGACGAACTCGTTGCCGACGATCTCCCCGGCCACGAGCCGCCCGTTGGCCTTCTCCAGGTGGGCGTCGGCGACGAGCCGGGGTACGGCGGTCTGGGCGGCGGTGTCGCGGAGGGTCTCGCCGATGCCGAGTAGGAACGCGGCGGCGACGACCAGGGCGATGGTGGCCCAGCCCAGGGCCACTGCGGTAGCGAGGGTGGCCAGCACCACGACCCGGGCGGTGTCGGCGGCGGCGAGCAGGGTGCGGGCGCTGCGGCGGTCGGCGAGGGCGCCGGCGAGCAGCCCGGAGACGAGCCAGGGCAGGAACTGGGCGGCGGCGACGGCGGCGACGGCCAGCGGGTCGTCGGTGAGTGCCGCGGCGAGTAGCGGGAACGCGGCGACGCGGATGCCGTCACCCAGGTTGGCCAGGGCGGCGGCGCTCCAGAACGTCCAGAACGGCCGCCCTAACGGGGCGCGATCGATCATGCGGCCGACCCTAGTGCAGGGCCGGTGGCGGGCGTGGTCCCGCGTCGCTGCCGCAACGGTGCGGGTCACGGCCGGAGGTGGGCGGTTAGCAGGGGTCCCCTGCTATGCATGAGGCGTTAGCAGGGGACCCCTCCTTACACCTCAGAGGGCGTTGTCGGCGATGACCTGGCGGTACCAGTGGGCGCTGCGCTTGAAGACGCGGCGCTGGGTGGCGTAGTCGACGTAGATCAGACCCCAGCGCTGGTCGTAGCCCTCGGCCCACTCGAAGTTGTCGAGCAGCGACCAGACGTGGAAGCTCTCCAGCGGCACGCCGTCGGTGACGGCGCGGTGGGCGGCGGCGAGGTGGTCGCGCAGGAAGGTGACCCGGCCGGTGTCCTCGACGGTGCCGTCGGCGGCGAGTACGTCGGGGGTGGGCAGGCCGTTCTCGGTCACGGTGAGCGGGATGGGGCCGTAGTCGCGGGTGACCCGGGTCAGGATGTCGTACATGCCGTCGGGGTAGATCTGCTGCCACTCCGCCTCGGAGGTGGGCCAGCGGCTGACGGTGCCGCCGTTGGCGGTGACGTAGATCGGGGTGTAGTACTGCACCGCGAGCAGGTCGATGGGGGAGGAGATGATCTCCACGTCGCCGTCGCGGATGCCGCGCACCATGCGGCTGTCCGGCCCGAGGTCGGCCAGGACGTCCTCGGGGTAGCTGCCCTTGAGGGCGGAGTCGAGGTAGAGGCGGTTCTCGTAGCCGTCGTAGAGGCGGGCGGCCTCGGCGGCGGCGGGGGAGTCGTCGGCGGGGTAGCAGGGGTGCAGGTTGAAGGCCGGGCCGATGCGGCCGGTGCTGCTGGTCTCGCGGAGTGCGCGGACCGCGAGACCGTGGGCCAGCTGCAGGTGGTGGGCGACCAGGTAGGCGGCGTCGGGGTCGCGCAGGCCGGGGGCGTGGTGGCCGGTGAGGTAGCCGTTCTGCACCACGGTCTTGGGTTCGTTGATGGTCAGCCAGACCGGGACGCGGTCGCCGAGGGCGTCGAAGAGGATGGCGGCGTAGTCGGCGAAGCGCTGGGCGACGTCGCGGGACTCCCATCCGCCGGTGTTCTGCAACGCCTGAGGCAGGTCCCAGTGGAACAGGGTGGCCATCGGGGAGATGCCTCGTTCGTGCAGGCCGTCGACGAGGCGGCGATAGAAGTCGAGGCCGCGTTGGTTGGCGGGGCCGGTGCCGTCGGGCTGGATGCGCGGCCAGGAGATGGAGAACCGGTAGCTGCGCAGCCCCAGGTCGCGCATCAGATCGAGGTCGTCGGCGTAGCGGTGGTAGTGGTCGGCGGCGACGTCTCCGGTGTCGCCGTTGCGGATGCGCCCGGGAGCGTGGCTGAAGGTGTCCCAGACCGATTCGCCGCGGCCGTCTTCCTTGGCGGCGCCCTCGATCTGGTAGGCGGAGGTGGCCGCGCCCCAGCCGAAGTTCTGTGGGAAGGGCAGCCGGACCGCCGGGCTGGTGTCCGGTGCGGTGCGGTCGGTGTCGCCGGGCTGGCAGCCGGCGAGGGTCGCGGCGCCGGCTGCCGCGGCGGTGGTGCCGATGGCGGCGCCCGCGGGGGTGACGGCCGTGGCCGAGAGCGCCGCGTGGCGCAGCAGGTCGCGCCGGGTGAGTATCGACATGAGTTCTCCTCGTGGATGGTTGACCGCCTGAGCCCTCGGGAGCGCTCCCAATACAGGGTAAAGGGTGGGCGGTGCCCGCCAAGGGCCGGATCGTCGCAGGTCGGGGCTGCCTTGGCGGCGGGGACGGCTGAGAGTGGGAAAGATGGCGCTGCCGGTCGGGCATCGGGGTCGGCGGGACCGGGGTGCGCTGAGCTCCGCAGGGCGCGGACCGGGGTGGCGCGCCCGGGGCGGTCGGCGGGCGTCGCACGGTCGGCGGGCGGGTCGACTGCCGTTGCGGGGCGCGCGTGTGACGCGCGTCTGACCCGTCGGCCTCTTTTCCCATCGTGAACGGGGGTTTAGTGTGGGGACGGGGGAGGGCAACCCCCGTCCCCACTGTGTTGCGGTACACGCACGGGCGGATTTGGCGTCCCAGTCGTGCGTGTCGCGCGGGAGCCGGGCCACGCGAGTGGCTTGAGGTCCACCTCCCTCCACTGTGGTGGGGCGGCGGCTGACGGCGGTGTCCGGGCTGGCCCGCCGTCGGCCTCTGGTCTACTCCCCGGCGCTGTGGGCACAGCCCCGGGTGATCTTCTTTTTGGAACCTTGTCGATGGAAGCGCTCCCATCGACGTTGCTGCGACTGTAACGCCCGTCACGGCTTTGTGAAAGCCCCAAAACGAGATCGAAACAAGCCGGTGTTTCCGGAAGTTCCTGTGCTGGATCTGGGAGCGCTTCCATGGCAGACTGTCGATCGACCGCGTGGAGCCAGATACGCGTGAGTGCAGGTTGCCGAGGGCAGCCCGGCTTGTCCGGTACGGCGTCCTGATCGCAGCGGGGAGCAGCAGTCGTGCGACGGCGCCCCCGCCGCTCCCGGCCTCGTGCCGACAGAGAGACCACCATCCACTTGGCGCCTCGCGGACACCCTGTCGGCGTGGCGTCGCGCCGGGGCGGCACCGTCCCCGGCCTGGTCCGAGGAGACACCGCGCAGATGAAGAATCTGGCAAGACGTCGGCGCATGGCGTGGCTCGCCGCCGCGGCGCTGGCGATCGGCGGGGTGACCGTCCCCGCCGCCGCCGCACAGGCCGCACCGGCCTGCGACGTGGTCTACGCGACGAACGACTGGAGCAACGGCTTCACCGCCAACGTCACCGTCAAGAATCTGGGTGACCCGATCACCGGCTGGACGCTGAAGTTCGCCTTCCCCGGCAACCAGCGCGTCACCCAGGGCTGGTCGGCCCGCTGGACCCAAAGCGGCAACGAGGTCACCGCCGTCAACGAGTCGTACAACGGCAACCTGGCCACCGGCGCCAGCACCACCATCGGCTTCAACGGCTCCTACAGCGGCAGCAATCCCAAGCCGACGTCCTTCTCGGTCAACGGGGTCACCTGCGGCGGCGTGCCGCAGCAGCCGCCGACGGTGAGCCTGTCGGTGCCCGCCGGCCCGTTCGTGGCCCCGGCCGACGTGCCGCTGACCGCCACGGCCAGCGACGCCGACGGCACCATCACCAAGGTCGAGTTCTACCGCAACGGGTTGCTGGTCAACACCGACACCACCGCCCCGTACGCGTACACGCTGGAGGACCTGCCGGCCGGTGCGTACACGGTGCAGGCGCGGGCGTACGACAACGCCAACCTCTCGGCGGTGGCCGAGCGGTCCTTCACCGTCACCGCGGCCACCGGGCCGGCGCTGGTCGCCACCCCGACGTCGGTCAGCGTGCCGGAGGGCGGCACCTCGACGTTCAACCTCAAGTTGGACCGGGCGCCCACCTCGAACGTGGCGGTGAGCCTGGCGCGCACCGGTGACTCGGACATCAGCGTCACCCCGTCCACGGTCACGTTGACTCCGAGCAACTGGAGCACCGGCGTCACCGTGACCGTCGCGGCGGCGGAGGACGCCGACACCGTCGGCGGCACCGCCACCATCACCGCCTCGGCCACCGGCTACGCGCCGCTGGCGATCACCGCCACCGAGATCGACAACGACGTGCCCGGTGGCGGCGACGGCGAGTACGTGGAGCGGTTCCTCGCCCAGTACGGCAAGATGAAGAACTCGGGCTACTTCAGCCCCGAGGGTGTGCCGTACCACTCGATCGAGACGCTGATCGTCGAGGCGCCGGACCACGGCCACCAGACCACCTCCGAGGCGTTCAGCTTCTGGCTGTGGCTGGAGGCGTACTACGGGCGGGTGACCCAGAACTGGGCGCCGTTCAACAACGCCTGGACCGTGATGGAGAAGTACATCATCCCGTCCTCGGCCGACCAGCCGACCGCCGGCTCCGCCGGTGACGCCAGCTACGCCGCCGAGCACGACCTGCCCAACCAGTACCCGTCGCAGTTGGAGACCTCGGTCCCGGTGGGCCGCGACCCGCTGCGCTCGGAGCTGCAGCAGTCCTACGGCACCGGCGACATCTACGGCATGCACTGGCTGCTCGACGTCGACAACACCTACGGCTTCGGGCGCTGCGGCGACGGCACCACTCGGCCGGCGTACATCAACACCTTCCAGCGGGGCACCCAGGAGTCGGTGTGGGAGACCGTGCCGCAGCCGTCCTGCGACACGTTCCGCCACGGCGGCCAGTACGGCTACCTCGACCTGTTCGTCAAGGAGTCCAACGCCCCGGCGCGGCAGTGGAAGTACACCAACGCCCCGGACGCCGACGCCCGTGCCGTACAGGCCGCCTACTGGGCGCTGACCTGGGCCAAGGAGCAGAACAAGCAGGCCGACGTGGCGGCCACCGTGACCAAGGCCGCCAAGATGGGCGACTACCTGCGGTACGCCATGTTCGACAAGTACTTCAAGCGGATCGGCAACTGCGTCGGGGCCAGCCAGTGCCCCGCCGGTAGCGGCCGCGACTCCGCGCACTACCTGCTGTCCTGGTACTACGCCTGGGGCGGCGCGTACGAGACCAGCCAGAACTGGTCGTGGCGCATCGGCTCCAGCCACAGCCACTTCGGCTACCAGAACCCGTTCGCGGCGTGGGCGCTGACCAACGTCAACGAACTCAAGCCGCGCTCGTCCACGGCGGCGGCGGACTGGACCAACAGCCTCAACCGGCAGCTGGAGTTCTACACCTGGCTCCAGTCGGCCGAGGGCGGCATCGCCGGTGGCGCGACCAACAGCTGGGGCGGGCACTACGGCACGCCGCCGGCCGGTACGTCCACCTTCTACGGCATGTTCTACGACGTCGACCCGGTCTACAACGACCCGCCGTCGAACCAGTGGTTCGGCATGCAGGCCTGGTCGATGCAGCGCATCGCCGAGCTGTACCTGGTCAGCGGCAACGCCAAGGCCAAGGCGCTGCTCGACAAGTGGGTGCCGTGGGCGATCGCCAACACCACGCTGGGTGCCAACTGGTCCATCCCGTCGGACATGGCGTGGAGCGGACAGCCGACCACCTGGAACCCGAACAACCCGCAGCCCAACACCAACCTGCACGTCGAGGTGACGGTCAAGGGCCAGGACGTCGGCGTCGCCGCCGCCTACGCCCGCACGCTGATCGCGTACGCGGCGAAGTCGGGCAACGCGGCGGCGAAGACCACCGCCAAGGGCCTGTTGGACGCCCTGCACGCCAACAGCGACGCGCAGGGTGTCTCGACGGTGGAGAAGCGGGGCGACTACCGCCGCTTCGACGACGTCTACGACGCCTCCACGGGGCAGGGCCTCTACATCCCGCAGGGATGGAGCGGGCGCATGCCCAACGGTGACGCCATCGCCCCGGGCAAGAGCTTCCTGGACATCCGGTCGTTCTACAAGAACGACCCGGCGTGGCCCAAGGTCCAGGCATACCTCGACGGTGGGCCGGAGCCGGAGTTCCGCTACCACCGGTTCTGGGCACAGGCGGACATCGCCATGGCGTACGCCGACTACGGGAAGTTGTTCCCCAACGGCTGACCGAAACTCCTCCGGGTGGGCGGTGACCCACCCGGAGGTCTCGGCCGGGCCTCGGGGGTAGAGGCAGGTACCGGCCGAATGACGGCCTGACACCCACGGTCAGGCCGGGGTGGGTCGGCCCCTCTGGCCGACGCAGCGGAGCGGTCGACCCACCCCACCGCCCCGATCGTGAGGGCGGGTACGCAGATCGCGGAAAAAAGTGACCGCCCCGGGATCACAACCCGGCCCGGGACGGAGTAACGTACATCACCGGAGAGGCCGCTCCCCCCGTGGCGGCCTCTCCCTTATTGTGCGGGCTCTTTACCGTCCGCCCCGGCGCTCGACGCCGCTTCCGCGCCCGCCTCCGGCACCACCGGATGCCGCACCCCCGGATGACCGGCCGGCAGCGACCGGCGGATCACCGCCCAACTCACCGCCAACGCCGCGGCCACCAACGGCCACGTCATCCCCACCCGGGCCGCCGCCAGACCCAACACCTGCCCGCTTAGGTACAGCGGCACGAACACCGCCAGCCGCAACACGTAGGTCGCCGTCCAGACCCAACTGGCCCGCCCGTACGCCCGCAGCAACGCCGGATCGCGCCGCCACCGCCCCCGCTGACCCAACGCCGTGCCCACCACCACACCCAGCAGCGGCCACCGCAGCACGATGCTGGCCGCCCACGCCAGGGCACTGGCCGCGTTGGCCAGCAACTGCACGAGGAAGAAGTCCTCGGCCCGCCCGGTACGCACCACCACCAGCGCGGCCACACAGACGGCCAACAACCCGATCACCACCGACCGGGGCCGGTCACCGCGCCGCAGCCGCCACCCGGCCACCACCGCTCCGGCCACCAGCGCCGCCGCGACACCGACGCGCACCGACTGGCCGGCCACTAGCCACCCCACGGTGAAAGCCAGCGGAGGTACCGTGGCGTCGATCGCCCCCTGCCGCCCACCGAGCAGGTCGGCCAACGACTCCGGCCGCTGCACCGCCGCCGGGTCGCGTTCCGACGTACCGGTCACCATCTCCTCCTTCACCTGCGCCCCAACCTATCCCTGCGACATCGGCGGGCCACCGGTCATCCGGCCCCACCGTGCCGCTAAGTTGTCCGGGTGCGCGTGACGCCCCGGGGTGGGACTGCGGTCTGGCTCGTCGTCCTGGCCCTCATCCAGGTGGCGGCCTTCATCGCCGTGTGGCGCCTGGCCCTCTACACCGGGCTCGGCCAATGGATCGACACCGTGGCCCTGACCGGCAACCGGATCGGCCGCGACCACATCCAGGAACCCGTCGACCGCATCCTCAACGCCATGTCCGTGGTGTCCCTACTCGCGGTCACCATCACCATCGGGTTCATCGCCCTCATCCGAGGCCGGATCGCCCTCGCCGTCGCCGCCACCGCGCTGATCGCCGGCGCCAACGTCAGCACCCAACTGCTCAAGTACGGCCTGGCCCGCCCCGACTACGGCATCGACCCCGAACGCGCGTTCGTCGGCAACAGCCTGCCCAGCGGCCACACCACCGTCGCCGCCTCCGTGGCCGTCGCCCTGGTGCTGGTGCTGCCACCCCGGGTCCGCGCCCTCGGCGCGGTCATCGGCGCCACCTACGCCGCCGCCGCCGGAGTCGCCACCCTGTCGGCCGGCTGGCACCGCCCCAGCGACGCCGTCGCGGCGTACCTCGTCGTCGGCGTCTGGGCGGCCCTGGCCGGACTCCTGCTGCTGGTCACCCAACGCGAACAGGCCGAGGTGGAACCGGGCGACGCGCACCGGCTCACCGCCACCCTGCTCGGCGTCGGCGGCCTCCTGGTAATCGCCGGTTGCGCCCTGGCCCTCTGGTGGCTCATCGGCGTCCGCGGCACACCCCCGCAGGCACTCGGCCGCCGCCCCCTGTTCCTCGGGTACGCCGGCAGCGCCGCCGGGATCGTCGGCACGATGGGCGTGGTGATGGCCCTCGTGCTGGCCTCCGTGCACCGCATCGTCCCCCGCCACCAGGGCTGACCCGTGCCCGTCGACTTGTTCGAGCCGGTCCGCGACGCCTTCGCCGACGAGTGCGCCCGGCTGAGCGAGGTGCTCACCATCCTCGACGACGCGGATCTGACCCGCCCCACCGACTGCCCGCCCTGGAACCTGGCGCAACTGCTGGCGCACGTCCACACCGGCGTCGGCCGGTTGGCCGACATGCTGGCCGGCCCGGCACCCGCCCAGGCACGTGTCGACGCCGCCGAGTACTTCGGCGCGGCCAAGTTCACCCCACAGGTCGACGCCGACCGGATCGCCTCCGCGCAAGCCTCTGGAGACCTCGACAGCGCCTCCCGGGCGGCCGCCGACTTCGACCGCGCCTGGCGGGCCACGGTGGCGGCCGTCGACGCGTACCCGCCGGACCGGGTGGTGCGCACCCGGCACGGTGACGCGATGACGGTGACCGAGTTCCTGCGTACCCGGGTGCTGGAGGTCGGGGTGCACGGCCTGGACCTGGCCGCCGCCCTGGACCGACCGGCCTGGCTGACCCCCGCCGCCGCGCAGGTGATCGCCGACCTGCTCACCGGCGGGCAGGACGTCCCGGGGGAACTGGGCTGGGACCGGATGACCCTGATCGCCAAGGCCACCGGCCGCAGCCCGCGCAGCGCCGCCGAACAGGCCCTGCTCGACAGCGCGGGGCTGCGGCTGCTCTCCTTCGGCCGGAGTTAGGTAGATCCAATCTACGTAGACTCCGTCTACATAGATGGCGTGCGGTCGTCTCCCGTTCGGATCAAGGCGCGAGGTGCTGAGTCAGCCGGCGGTAGTCGTCGCTGCTGCGGGGGCCCAGTGAGTCAACCACTGCATGAAGGCAGTCGGGTCTCGCAGCTCAAGGTCACCGTCGGATTCCCACCTCAGCCAGTCGGGGCGGAGATATCCGATCACCGCCAACCGCCCATCGTCGGGTCCGAGCAGTTCGAGCCAGAGATCGGGCCACTGCATCCAGTCCATGACCGCGGTGTCGGGCCGTAGCGCCAGTGCCGTCCGCAGGTGAGTCAGCGCCTCTGCGTCACGCTGGTCGGCGAGGACGGGACGACGACCACGCCGCTTCCGGTGGGGTTCACCCGGCCCGGTCGAGTCGAAGATGCGGACCCGACTGGTCCTCTCGAACGTCTCGGCCACGTCAGCAAGGAGGGCGGTGGTCACGCTCGTCATTCTTGACGCGCAGTGGCGCGAGAGCCAGCAGGAATAGACGTACCGCCGAATCGTCAGTACGACCTCCCGCCATAGCGCTACTCGGCGATGGGACCATCGGCAGGTCTCCGTCGCCGTACCGGTCCTCGCGGGTGAGGATCGAGGCGTCATGGTCGAAGCTGGCCATGACGGTGGTGGCCAGGTCGATCCGGCCGGTGAACGTGCGCCAGTAGCTCAGTTCCTGCCAGGAATCACCGGAGGTCGGCAGCACGACGCACGCGTCGACGGCCAGGAGTCGGCGGAGTGCGGCACGGTCGTTTCGAGTCGTCGACGCGGCGAATGCCTCCGCTGCGGTGACGGCGTGACACCGAACCGGTTGCGATCCTCGATCACCTCGTGCAGCGGCTCGCCGACGTGCACCGAGCCGGCGACGTGGGCCAACAGTGCGGAACGGTCCAGGAGCAGCCGGACCGGCCGGTCGTCGTCGGGCGTCACGGCCGGCTGCCGGCCGGACCCGGCGCTCTCGTCCTATTCCGAAGCGGCGAAGGGCGGGGCGCCGGTCTCTGGCAGGGCCTGTGTTGCAGTCGGTGAGCGCTGCTCAATCCGAGTTGAGCCAGACGAGCACACCAGGGCCGTCCGGAGTGATCACCGGCAGCCATGCCTCGTCCGCCTCGCGGATCCGGCTCTCGTCCAGCCGCAGGGCGTGCGGCTTCTCGCTGTGTCCATCACACGCCCAGTAAGAGATGCCGCCGATGATCTGGCGGAGTCTGTTTCGCTCCTCGTCCGGCCATGAGTAGTTTCCCGTGCCAGCCCCACGGAAGTCCTTCTCGAACAACTGGCGAAATGCGTCCAAAGCGTCGGCGCTTGCCACCGGAACGAGGAAGCCCTGTACCTGCCCCTGTCGGCACGCTGTACCGCCGTACTGATGCTGGTAGAACACGCCAGTCCGGGCCTCCACGACTGCATAGAGCCACCCGCCGGCCATCCCGTCGGGGTCCAGGAAGACGAAGTGCCGTCTGCTCATGGTGCCAGTCTTCCTGGCAACCGGTCGTATACCGAACGAGATTCCGACCAGGCGGAAACGAAACCAGGGTGGTGTCCCAGACAGCCTGGCCAATCAAGATCACGCTCGATTCGGGATCGAGTGGTTCCCATCGCGCCAGGAGATCACTCGATCCTGGATCGAGCGTGATCATCTGCATGGACACCCCTTAACAACCAAGAGGCACGAACGAGCGAGGCGCGGTCAGGCGGGGGAGCGCGGTGCCGGGACGTGCGGGACGGCGGTGCGCAGGTGGGCCAGGACGACCGGGTCGATGCGGCCGGGCACCAGGCGTTCCTCCAGGTTCTCCATCCCGGCCCAGGCGACCAGGGCGTCCTCCGGCTCGGTCGGGTCGGCCGGGTGCCCGAGCGCGGTGAGGAGTCCGGCGACCTCGGCGGCGAGGGCGCCGGCCAGGGTGAGCAGGGTGGCCGGGTCGGGGCGGCTGAACATGCGGGTGTGCAGCGCGAGCAGCCGTTCCAGTTCGGTGATCGGGTCCGGGTGGTCGTCGACGCGCAGGTCGATGGCGACGTCGCCGGTGCCGGCGTACCCGCTGCCTTCTCGGACCACGAGCAGGGCGGCGCTCTGCTGGCCGCGGCGGTCTCCGCCGGCGGTCTGGCCGGCGCGCAGCGCGGCGACCAGGCGTTGCGCGAAGGGCAGGTCGGTGCCGGTGAGCCAGGTGTCGCGTAGGGCGTCGATCACCTCGGGGCCGGTGAGGATGTTGCCCTGGGCGGCCCAGCCGTCGCCGGCCTGGCCGCCGGCCCAGTCGCGGCAGTGCGGGCCGGTCCAGGTGGCGCCGGGGCCGGTGGCGGCGACCACGCCGAGTTGCCGGTGGTCGCGTTCCGGGTCGGCGGCGACGAGGCCGGCGACGACGTGGCCGGCGGGTACGCCGGTGCGCAGCAGGGCCAGTCCCTGCGGCCGGTAGGCGAGGTTCACGTGTGCCTGGGTGGCGATCGCGCCGAGGTCGGCCTCGGCGGCCGGGACGAGGGCGCCGGCGGCCAGGAAGCGGCTGGCCACGACGATGCCGTGCGTGCGGCCGTCGGTGGAGCGGGCGACGAGCGAGAAGGTCACGACAGCCAGGTTAGCGCTGGTCAGGGCCGTGTTGCCGGTGCCGGCCGCCGGGGTGTCAGAAGGGTGGGGCGGCTGGTTCGGGTGCCTTGTTGCGGGCCCGCAGGGAGTCGGTGAGGGCAACCACGCCGAGCACCACGAGGACCAGCACCTGCGAGTAGACCGGCGGGTGGTGTACGGCCAGCGGTACGGCGGCGGTCAGCAGCAGTGCGGAGATCCAGCGGGGTGCGGAGACGCGGTGGAACACCTCGTACTCGAAGCGGGCACGGCCGAGCAGGAACACCACCGGACCGCCGAGGATCATGACGATCCAGGCGGGTTCGGGGTGGTAGAGCGGGTGTTGGATGGCCAGTTCGTAGCCGACGGCGGTGGCGGTGAGCCCGATCACCATGACCAGGTGCGTGTCGGCGGCGGACCGGCCGATGCCGGCCGGTTGCCGGGCGTGGGCGACCGCCTCGGCGAGGATCTGGCCGGCACGCTGCACGTAGATGCGCCACAGCAGGATCGAGGTGGCCAGTGCCAGCGCGAATGCCACGGTCTGTGACGGTGGGTAGGGGCCGTCGCTGTAGGAGAAGCCGGCGACCAGCACGGTCTCGCCGAGGGCGATGAGGAAAAACTGCTGGTAGCGCTCGGCGAGGTGTTCGCTGGAGATGTCCCAGCGGGAGACCGTGGAGCGGCCCAGCCCGGGTACGGGGTAGCCGTACCGGCCGGAGACGTACTCCAGGCTCAGCGCGCTGGTCCAGAGGATCACCCGCAGGTTCACCGGCAGTGTCGCGCCGATGATCCACAGCACGCCGGAGGCAGTGAAGGTGATCGCGGTGCGGGCCTTCAGGGCCCGTTCGGGGGTGCCGTAGGCGAGCAGGATCAGTGGGCGGGCGACCTGTGCCACCACGTACGCGACCGCGAAAGCCAGCCCGGAGGCGGTGATCGCCTGGGGGATGGCCACGCCCATCACCATGCTGCAGACCAGTGCGATCATGACGATCAGCTGCACCCCGCCGTGGTATGGGTCGTAGCGGCTGGTCGCCCAGGCGGTGTTCTGCCACAGCGCCCAGAGCGCGAGCAGCAGCAGCAGTGTCTTCAGCCCGCCGGTCACCGGGGTCCAGCCGGAGGCGCCTCCGGGTTCCAGTGCCAGGTCCTCGAACGTGCGGGCGGAGATGCGGGTGAGGGCGAAGACGAAGACGAGGTCGAAGAAGAGTTCCAGGAACGTGGCCCGGCCGGGCTGGGACACCGGTTCCAGCCGACCGGCGAAACGCGTCACGGTCGGCCGTCTCGTACGCCGGTCCAGCTCATCCTGCTGTCGTAGCACCGTGCGGGGCAGCTCAGCGGGGTATTCCGGGAAGCCGACCAGATCTTGCTCGGCGGGTGCGGGAGCGGGCACCATCGACCGATGACGACGCGATGGGCAATGACGGTGCCGTTGGGCGCGATCCCGCTCGCCGACCACGCCGCGATGTACGCGGCCCTGGCCGACGCCGGTTTCACCGACGTGTGGTCCGCCGAGGTCAACGGCGCCGACGCGTTCACCCCGCTGGCCCTCGCCGCGGCGTGGCAGCCCCGCCTGCGGCTGGGCACCGCGATCGCGCCGGTGTTCACCCGGGGGCCGGGCCTGCTGGCGATGAGCGCCGCCGCGCTCGCCGACGTCGCTCCCGGCCGGTTCGCCCTCGGCATCGGCGCGTCGTCGCCGGTGGTGGTCACCGACTGGAACGCGGTGGAGTTCACCGAGCCGCTGCGGCGGACCCGGGACGTGCTGGCGTTCCTGCGGGCCGCGCTGCGCGGGGAGACCGTCGACGGGGACTTCGACACCTTCGCGGTCCGCCGTTTCACGCTGGAACGGCCGCCGCTGGTGCCGCCGCCGCTGCTGCTGGCCGCGCTACGGCCGGGCATGTTGCGGTTGGCCGCCGCCGAGGCCGACGGGGTGATCCTGAACTGGCTGGCCGCCACCGACGTGCCTCGGGCGGTGGCCGAGCTGGGTGAGCGGCGGCCGCAGTTCGACGTGGTCGCGCGGATCTTCGTGTGCCCGACCGAGGACGTCGACTACGCCCGTGCCCTGGGGCGGCGGATGATCACCAGCTATCTGACCGTGCCCGCGTACGCGGCGTTTCACCGCTGGCTCGGCCGCGAGGAGGCGTTGGAGGGCATGTGGCGGGCCTGGGCGGCCGGGGACCGGCGTGGCGCGCTGGCGGCGGTGCCGGACGAGGTGGTCGACGCGTTGATCGTGCACGGCTCGCCCGAGCGGTGCCGGGCCCAGGTGCGCCGCTACACCGAGGCCGGGGTGCAGGTACCGGTGCTGGCGCTGCTGCCCACGCCGGAGGTGCCCGCCGGGGACCCGGCGGCGCTGGCCACGCTGGTGGCCCGGCTCGGCCCCGACGCGGGGGCGGAGGCGGCGTGAACCTCACCGACCGGGTCGCGGTGATCACCGGCGCGGCCGGGGGGATCGGGGCGGCGTTGGCCCGCCGCTTCGCCGCCGAGGGTGCCGCCGCGCTGGTGCTGGCTGACGTCGACGGGGCCGCCGCCGACACCGTCGCGGCGTCGGTCGGTCCGCAGGCGTACGCGGTGACCGTCGACGTCACCGACGAGGAGCAGGTACGGGCCCTGGTCGCCGACGTGCAGGGCCGCCACGGCCGCATCGACGTGTTCTGCGCCAACGCCGGGGTGACCACCGGCGGGGGAGTGGAGGTCGACACCGCCGTCTGGGAGCGGGCGTGGCAGGTCAACGTGCTCGCGCATGTCTACGCGGCCCGGGCGGTGCTGCCGGCGATGGTGGCCCGGGGCAGCGGCTACCTGCTGCACACCTGCTCGGCGGCGGGGCTGCTGACGGCGGTCGGCGACGCACCGTACTCGGTGACCAAGCACGCCGCCGTCGGGTTCGCCGAGTGGCTCTCGGTGACCTACCGCGACCAGGGCATCCGGGTCAGTGCCCTGTGCCCCCAGGGCGTGGACACGCCGATGCTGGCCGACGGGCTGGCCGCCGGGCACCTGGGCGCGCGGGTGACGGCGGCTTCCGGTGTGGTGCTCAGCCCGGACGACGTCGCTGCGGCGGCGGTGGCCGGGATGGCCGAGGAGCGGTTCCTGATCCTGCCGCACCCCGAGGTGGCCGACTACGCCCGTCGTCGTGCCGAGGACCCCGATGGGTGGCAGTCCGGGCTGCGCAAACTGGTGCGTCGGCTGCGGGCCGCCGACCGGTAGCGCCGCCCGAGGGTCAGCGGTGCCAGCGCAACGGCCCCGGGTGCACCGACCAGAGCAGCCGCCGCCACCGGGACCGTCCGGCCCGTAGTCGGCTGGTGTAGGTCCCGGCGGCATCGGCGGCGGCCGCCGCCTGTTCCTCGGTGACCGCACCGGGAGCGAACCCGACCTGGTTGACCAGTCGCGCCAGGTCGTCGACGGCGGCACAGGCCGGATCCGTCGGCCCGCCCTCGCTGTGTCCGGTCGCCACGGGACCGGTCGCCCCGGTCCCGTGACCGGACGCCTGCGCGATGTCGGCTCCGATTCCGGCGTCGGGTCCGCGTGCAGTGTCGGCCCTGAGTTCGGTGTCGGCCCTGGATTCGGTATCGGTCAGGGCTTGTCGGGCGCGTGCGGCGACCTCGCTGGCGGACAGGTCGGCGGGCACCGGCTGCCCGGCCAGCCGCAACGCGTCGGTCAGCTCCCGCCAGGCGCCGACGATCCGCTGGCCGGGGTCACCCCGCGACAACCGGTCCCGGGTCTGCGCCCGCCGCAACACCGCCAGCGTGGCCAGCACGCCCACCACCACGAGCAGCAGCCCACCGGTGGTGCCGGCGGCCAGCACCGACCTCGGCACCCCACCCGAGTTCTCGGGCCCGCCCGGGGCTGCCTGTGCGGGGGGTGAGGCGGTCGGTTCCAGCGTCGGCTCCGGCTGCTCCGACGGCGGCGGATCCTCCGGCTGCGGCCGGAAGTCCTCCTCCACCGGACGGGGCTCCTCGTCGGGGTGGGGCAGCGGATCGAACGACACCCACCCCAACCCCTCGAACAGCACCTCCGGCCACGCGTACGCGTCAGCGGCCCGCACCGGTCCGGCACCCGGCGCGGCGAATCCGACCACCACCCGCGTCGGCAACCCCGCCAACCGGCCCAACACCGCGAAGGAGGCGGCGAACTGCTCCGAGGTGCCGCGCTGCCCACCGGCGTTACGCGGCCCGAAGAGGAAGAACCCCAGATTCGGGTACGCGTGCCCACTGGGGGCGTCAGCGACCAGCCGGTAGTGCTCGGCGAGCCACTGCTCGATCGCCGCCGCCCGCGCGTACGGGGCGCCGTTCTCCTCCACCAGTTGGGCGGCCAATCGCCGTAGCTGGTCCGGCACTCCGTCGGCGACGTGCAGCACCCGTGCCACCTCGTCACCGGCCGGTGTGTTCGCGGTGGCCAGCAGGTTCACATCCGGGCGCTCCCGCGCCGAGGTCACCGTGTACCGCAGTCCGGGGGAGAGCCCGTCGGGACGGATCAGGGTGCCGGTGGCCGGGTCGTACGCCACCCGCGCTCCGGACACCTCGACAGGTGTGGGGACTGCGGGTAGGAGTCGTCCACTGAGTTCACCGACGGTGATGTCCTGCCGGAGGGTGTCCACGGTGGTGTTCGGGGACGGGTCGGGGGCGGGCAGGATCCGTCCGGCGTTGCGGTAGGTGGCGCCGACCCGCCAGGTGACCCCGTCGTAGTCGCTGAGCACCGCCAACCGGATCCGCACCCCCTCCGGCGGTGCGGTGGCGTCGGCCCGCTCGGTGGACACCTGGAACAACTGCTGCTCTGGGTTGAGTGCCCAGCCGGAGATGCGGATCAGCGGGTTCTCGTCCAACGTCTGCACCTGCGGCGGCTCCACGTACCGTCGCGGGTCCACCGGTCGGGTGTCCACCAGTGCCGCCACCGCCGGGCCCAGCACCGCCGCCATCGCCACCACCACGGCGGTGCCGGCCGCCGAGGCGGCGGCCAACCGGAGCCGCACCCGGGCTCGTACCTCCGGGGCCAGTGCCGCCACCGGGTCGAGGCCGGCCTCCTTGCCGGAGACGGCCAGTCCGAGCGCGGCGACCGTCACCAGCGCCACCGTCGCGCCGATCGCCGGTGCGGCGTTGGGCCCCACCACGTAGACGGCACCGGCGTAGAGCAGCACCGGCGGTAGGTAGCCCAGCAGCACCCGTCCGGCCCGCACCGCCACCTCCGCGCCGGCCAGCCCGGTCAGCCATGCGGCGACGACCGGCAGCAGCACGGTGTCCGGGGTCGGTTCCACCGGGATCATCGCGGTCAACAACCGGGGGATCGCGTTACGGGCGGCGTCGCCGACGATCTCCGCGAAACCGCCCGGAAGCTGCGCCCGGCCTGCCGACAGGTGCAGGCACCACGCGGTGTATCCGGCCATCGCCAGCACCGACACCGGCGCCACCAGCCACGACGGCAACCGCCGCGCCACCACGCTGACGAGCACCGACCCGAGGGCCGCACCGGCCACCAGCAGGGTCAGCAGCGTGTCGGCGTACACCCGGCCGAGCACCACCCCGGCCAGCGTGACCATGGTGACCAGGGCCAGCGGCACCGGCACGGCCCGCAGCCGGCTCACCACCGCCGTACCCCGTCCCACTCGGCGGCGAACGCGGCGCCGTCGGCCGCGTCGACGACCACCAGCCCGGCCGCGCCCGGCGGTGTCGCCTCCGCCGCGCCGAACACCCCGACCACCACCGACGGGTACGCCCCACGCAGCGCGCCGACGTGCCCCAGGTCCTCGCGGCCACCGGGGCCGGTCAGGACGACCAGGGTGTCGCCGAGGCGGTCGCGGCGCAGCCGTGCCGCCGCCTGCTGCACCGTGCCCTCGATCTGCAGCGACACCGCCGCCAACCGGTCCAGCGGCCCCACCGCACCGTCGTCCTCGACGTCCGCCGGTGGTGCGGCGACGAAGAGCAGCACCACCGGCAGGTCCTCCCGGACGGCGGCAGCCACCACCGACGCCGCCGCCTCACACACCGACTCGAACGACTCGGCGACCCCGTCCACCCGGTCCGGATGAGCGGCGAGACGGTTGTCCACCAGCACCACGATCCGCGGCAGACTGGTGTCCACGTTCTCCCGCACCATCAGCTCACCCACCCGGGCGCTGGTGCGCCAGTGCACCCGCCGCAACTCGTCGCCCACCACGTACTCCCGCAACGAGTCGAAGGTGATCGAGCCGTGCGGGACCGCGTCGACGCGTCCGTCCAGGCTGCGACCGACACCGGTGGGCACCGCCGACAGCGGGTGGATCCGTGGGTACACCCACACCGGCACGCTGTCGCCGTAGGAGCGGGCCAGCACCACCAGACCCAGCGGATCACGGCGGGTGACCCGCAGCGGCCCGACCGGCACCACCCCCCGCCGAACCGTCGGCACGTCGTAGCGGACCACGGTGTCCGTCCCGGGGCGCAACCGCAGCACCGGCACCGGCACCACCCGGTCACCGCAGCGGTCGGTGGCCAGCAGGTTCGCCGCACCCCACCGTCCCGCGTTGCGGACCGTCACCGTCATCGCCGCCGGGTCACCCCGACCCACCCGATCCGGGTCCGCCTCCCGCCGCACCTGCAGTCGCGGCCGCCGCGCGGCGGTCACCGCAGCGACCGCGACCGCGCCGCCCGCCGCCACGCCGAGCAGCGTCAACTCCGGGTACGCGAACCGGAAACCGGCACCGGCCAACACGACCGCAGCCACCAGCAGCCCGATTCCCCGGGCGGTGATCCACACGACAGACGCCTCGTGGTCAGGGAGTCGCCGGGGCGGGCTGCCCCGACGGCAGCGGCACCGGCACCGAGGCGACGGACTGACGCAACACGTCGGCGGCGGTCACGCCACGCACCTGGGCGTCCGGGGTGAGCAACAGCCGATGCGCGAACACCGGCTCGGTCAACGTCTTGAGGTCCTCCGGCATGATCCAGCCCCGACCGTCGATCAACGCGTACGCGCACGCCGCCCGCGTCAACGCGATCACCCCACGCGGGCTCACCCCCACCCGCACCTGCGGATGCGTACGCGTGGCCGCCGCCAACCGCACCGCGTAGGCGTACAGCGGCTCGGCGATGTGCACCCGGCGGGCCATCCGCACCATCTCGCCCAGGGTGGCGGTGTCGGTGACCGCCGCGAGCGCCTCGGGGGACCGCACCGTCGCCCCCCGCAGCACCTCCACCTCCACCGACTCGTCCGGATACCCCACCGACAGCTTCACCAGGAACCGGTCCAACTGCGCCTCCGGCAACCGGTACGTGCCGTCCATCTCCACCGGATTCTGCGTGGCCACCACCAGGAACGGCTGCGGCACCGGATGGCGTACCCCGTCGACGGTGACCGTGCGTTCCTCCATCACCTCCAGCAACGCCGACTGCGTCTTCGGCGACGCCCGGTTGATCTCGTCAGCGATCACGATGTTGGCGAACACCGGCCCCGGATGGAACTCGAACCCTCGGGTCGCCTGGTTGAAGATCGTCACCCCGGACACGTCCGACGGCAACAGGTCCGGCGTGAACTGGATCCGCCGCCACTGCCCCTTCACCGTCGCCGCGATCGCCCGCGCCAACGTCGTCTTACCCACCCCCGGCACGTCCTCCAACAGCACGTGCCCCTGCGCGAACAGGGCGGTCAGCGCCAGCCGCACCACCTGCGGCTTACCGAGCACCACCGAGTTGACGTTCTCGGCAAGCCGCGCGGCGAGGGCGGCGAAACCCTGCACCTCCTGCTGGGTGAGCGGTTCGTGGCTGTTCACGGTGGTGCTCCTCGGCCGAATTGGATCAGCAGGTGGGCAGGACGGCGATGTCGTCCCCACCCTCCAGGTTGAGCCAGGCCCAGGGGATGTAGTTGCGTCCGCTGTACTCGACCTGCACCCACCAGGTGCTGCGCTTGTCGTTGTTGTAGATGTAGGCGTACACCTCTTCGCCCCGCACCCGGCAGTACGCCTTCAACCGGTTCCCCGGGCGCGCCCACCCGACCTGCCGGTCGTTGTCCTGCCGTGGCACCGAGAAGATCTCGTTGCCGTTGCGGCCCTCGCGGTCCCGATCGCAGTAGGTCGCCTCCGCACCGGAACTCCCGTTGTTGCAGGTGGCGATCCCGAACAACGCATCCGTCTCCTGCGCCCGACGGGCCGAACCGTCACCGGCCGCGTTCGTCGCCGTCACCGTGAACGTGTAGTCCGTCCCCGGCGACAGGCCGTTCATCGTGATGCTGGAACAGGGACCACTGCGCGCCGTCTGACCCGACCGGGCCAGGGTGCACGTCGCCTGTCCACCACCGGCGTCCACGGTGAACGTCACCGTCGCCGACGTCGCGGTCGCCGACGACCCCGTCACCGTCACCCGGGGCGGCGCCACCGTCCGCGCCGTCGTCGTGGCCTGCGGACCCTCACCGGCCTCGTTGACCGCCCGCACCCGCACCGTCACGTTCTGCCCGTCACCCAGGTCACTGACCGTGGTCTGCGTGTCGGTCACCTCGGTACGCCGCTCACCGACCTCCACCACGTACCCGGTCACCGGCCGACCGTTGGCCGCCGCCGGCGCCCACTGCACCGACACCGTCCCCGACCGGTCCCCGACCGTGCCGGCCCGCAACTCCAGCGGCTCACCCGGCACCGTGAACGGCACCACCGTCTCGCTGACCGGCGACGACTCCGACGCCGCACCCTTGTCGTTGACCGCCACCACCGTGAACGCGTACTGAGTGCCGTACTCCAACTCACCGGCCTTGACCACCAACTCCTCACCGGTCGCCTCACCGACCGGGGCGTTGGTCCCCGCCGACATCGCCGTCACCGCGTACCGGGCGATCCGGTTGCCCTGCCCGTTCGCCGCAGGCCAGCTCACCACCACCGTGCCGTCCGCGCGGGCCTGCGCCGACACACTGGCCGGCGCGTCCGGCACCGCCGCCGTCGGCGTCACCGGATTACTGGTCCGCGTCGGACCGGCACCCTCGGCGTTGACCGCGTGCACCGTGAACCGGTACGTCTCCCCGTTGGTCAACTCCTTGATCTGCACCGACCGCTGGTTCGCGCCCACCTCACGACGCTGCCCGGCACCCTCCACCACATACCGGATGATCTCCGCGCCGTTGGCCGGCGCCGGCCGCCAACTCACCCGCGCCTGCGCGTTCCCGGCCGCCGCGCTCACGTTGCGCGGCGCACCCGGCTTACCCACCTGCGGCTTCTTCGGCGGCGGAGGCGGCGGCGGAGGCTCTGCCGGCGGATCACCACCGAGTACGTCATTGGCGTACTTGTCGACCTCCCGCACCAGGTGCGAATCGTCCACCACCCGGGCCGTCGCCGCCTCCGGCGCGTTGATGAACAGGTGGTTCTCCCGCACCTCCAGGTCCAGCGGCCCCCGCCACCGACCCCGGATGGTGTCCACCAACGTGCCTGCCGCGTCGAACGCGTACACCGTGCCCGACGCCTCGTCCGCACAATAGAACCGGCCCGCCCAGGCCACCGCCGGACTCAACCGGTCACCCTCACCCGGCACCGTGAACGAGCGCACCTCACCGGCATCGGTGATCGCATGCACCTGCCGCTGCCCGGCCACCGTCACCGGCACCACCGGCCCACTCGTACGCACCGGCATCATGCCCGGCCCGGTCAACGTCTGCGCCAACGCGGTCCGCCGCGTCTCACCCCGCACCACCGTCACCAACGCCCCGGCCGTACGGTCCAGCACCGCCACACCGTCGTCCAGCGTGGAGACCACCAACTCGTGACTGGGCCCCGCCACGTCGTACGTCTCCACCCGCTGCGGACCCACCTGCGCGTCGCCGGCCGACTTCGACGGCAGCACCGCCGGAGTGATCGCCGAGACCGTGCCCTCCGCCGGCACCGCGATCCACAACCGACCCTTACCGTCGAACGCGCCACCGGTGATCCCCGGCGGATACCGCACCGGCTCACCTACCGGCGCCAACGATCGCGGATCCAACTGGCGCACCACACCCTGCACCGCGTCCACCACGAACGCCGCGTCCTCGTGCAACGCCACACTCACACCCAGCCCCGGCGCGGTCGGCGTGGTCGCCGTGATCTGCAACGTCGCCAGGTCCAACGCGCTGATCTGACCGGTGTGCAGATCCCGAAGCACCAACACCCGGTCCGTCTGCGTCACCTGCATCGGATGCCGTCGACCCGCCGGCACCTCCACCCGGGTGTCCACCCGCGCAGTCACCCCGTTGACCCGCGCCAACTCGCTGCGCGCCGAACTCCACAACCACGAACTCGCGTCGAAGCTGGCCACCGCGTTGTCCGCCGAGCCCAGACCCAGCACGGTCAGACCCATCGCCGCCAGCAACGCCAGCACCGTCCCCACAGTGACCAGACCACCGCGCATCCGCGACCGGGATCGGGCGGTACGGGTCGGAACGGCCTCGTCGGTGCTCGCCACAACCGGCTGCCTCTCGTATCGTCCTGGCCGGTGGCGCCCCCAGACGGCGACCCCTCCCCTGAACCGGGAGCCATCATATGGTCACGCCACGCACCCCGGGAACCCATGCTGTCCGCCGATGAACACCCAGCGTGGCGTGTCGTCGGCGTGTCCCGCCCCGACTGTCCCACCAGGACCCGCCGGACCCGCCGACCGCGAGCAACACTCAGTTCTGACCTGCGCCCGACTCCCGCGTCGTACACACCTGACTGGACGTCGCGAACTCGTTCGTCCCGTACACCGCCAACACCGTAAAGCAGTAGTCCACTCGCGAATTCAACCCGTTCACCGTGTAACTGGTCTGCCCCTGACCCACCGTGGCCAGCACCCCCAACGCCTGCCCGGCCCGCCCACCAGCCACCATGAACGGCACCAACCCGTCCGACGGATCCGTCCACGTCAACCTGATCGTGGCCGCATCATCGCGCAACTCCAACCCCGTCGGCGGCGGACCCGGATCCGCCGCCGCCGACTCGGCCGGCGCCGTCGGCGACGCCGCCTGCCGGTCACTCATGATCAACACCCCGAGCCCGATCACCGCCACCACCGCCACCACCACGGCCACGATCGCCACCACGATCGCCGCCCGATTCCGCCCCGACCCCGACTGCGCCACCGGGAACGCCATACCCCCCGCCGACGTGGACTGTGCAGCACCCGGCTGCCCCCAGCCCTGCGGCGGGTACGCGGCGCTCTGCCCGGGTGGGTACGTCGCCTGCCCGGCCGGGTCGTACGGCTGCTGTCCGGCGGCAGCTTGCGGATGCTGCTGGTGCGGGTACTGGTAGGGCTGATGCTGGGTGGGTTCGCCTCCGGGACCGTAACCGGCCGTGCCTGCCGTTGGCGTGGTGCTGGTACCCGGGTAGCCGGGCGGCCCGTAGCCCGCCGGGGTCCCGGCCGGAGGGCCGCTCGCCGGGGCGTGCCCGGGACCGCTGACCGGTGGACTGCTGGCGGGAGCCCATCCGGGTCCGCTGATCGGTGGGCTGCTGGTGGGGGAGTGGCTCAGGCCATGGGCCGGTGGGCTGCTGGCGGAAGCGAACCCCGGCCCGCTCGCCGGTGTGCTGCTGGTGGGGGCGTACCCAGGGCCACTTGCTGGCGGACTACTGGTCGGGGCGTATCCGGGCCCACCTGCCGGTGGACTGCTGGTCGGGGCGTAACCCGGCGGGCCGCTGGCGGGTACGTGGCCGGGCGGGCCGCTGACGGGGCCAGGGGCAGTCGATCCGCCGGTCGCCGGGTAACCGGTCTGCGGGTACCCCGACTGCTCGACAGCGGGGGTATGGCTGAAGGGTCCGCCAGGTGGCGGGTAGGCCGGTGCTCCGCTGGCCGGGGGGTAGCCAGGTGAGACACCGGTCGCCGGATAGTCGGACGGTGAATGGCCGGCTGGTCCGTGGGCCGTTCCGTCGCCGGTCGTCCCACTGATGCTCGGGTATCCGGGCGGTCCGCTGACGGGCGGATGACCGGGGGGCGCGGAGCTGAGCGACGGGTAACCGGTCGGTCCGCTGGTCGGACCCGGCTGGGGCAGCGGCGCGGTCAGATCCTGCGGCCCGGACGTCGGGCTCGTGGCGGGCATGCCGGGGAATCCCGGTGCCGACGGCTGATGCGTCAAACCGGGATACGGGGGAGGAGGCGGCGGCACGTTCGTCGGTGGCCCACTGGTCGGTGGTGTGCTGATCGACGGACTGCTGTTTGGTGGTCCGCTCACCGGTGGAGCGCTGATCTGCGGATTGTTGCTCGGCGGTCCGCCGGTGAACGGACTGTTCGTCTGGACCGCACTCGTCGGTGGTGAGGGGGGTCCGCTGGCTGGCGCTCCACTCACCGGGGCGTCGCTCGGCGGAGCGCCGTCCGGGTTCGCGTCCGAGGCTGGCGATGCCGTCTCGGCGGAGCGGCGAGCCCGTGCTGCCTCCTCGGCCAACAGCGGGCCGATCTGCTGGACCCGAACGGTCGGGCGCGTCCACTGCGGCCCACCGGGCGAGCCGTTCCCCTCCGGCGTCGCCTGCCCGTCGGGCGACGTCTGCCCATCGGGTCGCCTCTGCCCGTCGGGCGACCTCTCCTTGTCCGACGGCCCCGGCCCGACCGGCGTCCTCGGCTCGGACGAGCCCCCTGCAAGGGCCGAATCGTCGGCCTCGCCTGATACGCCTGACGACGCCGATGACGCCGGCTCAGGTGCCACCGCTCCCGGTTCGGTTGGCGCCGCCGACCCGCCCGACGGGGCCGAGTCGGCATCGTCCGGCGTCGAGGCGTCAGGTGCCGGCGGTATCCGGAGAAGGCTCGTCTCCTCGTCGGCCTCGACGGGCGCAAGGCGCGCCGTCGGTGCGGCGGACGGTGCCGGGTGAGCAGCGGTGGGCGGTACCGGCGGTGGTGGAACCTCGCTCTCGCGGACCGGCAGCCTCAACGCGATGGTCGGCTCGGCTGCCTCCGGCGACGCGACCGGGAGAGCAGACTGGTCGTGGAGGGCCGTCCGGGCCAGCGGCACCGTCGGAGGCTCCGGCACGACCGGAGGCGGCGGATTGCGCGGCGGTGCAGGCACGACCGGCGGTGCCGGCGGCACGCCAGGGGCATGCGAGCCCGGTACGGTGCGAGGGTGCGGCACGGCCGACGCCGGTGGTGCCGAGGCCGGAGCGGACGAGGCAGCGGCACCCTCGCCGAACGGGAACGTCGACTGGCGGAAGGACCCGGCGGCGGTCGACGCGTCGTGCGGCTTCCACGCGGTCGACAGCACCGCGAGCGATATCGTCGGCTCGTTAAGGACCCCGTGCATCGGCGGGGGCGCCGGTTCCGGCTGGCGAGGAGCGGGCACCGCCGACTGCGGAGCCGGAGCAGCGTCGCCGAGATACTCACGTGCCGTACGTACCGCCGGGTGGTCGGCACCGAGCACCGCGGGGCCGGCAGCGGCCACGCGGGTGTAGTTGCGTCGCGCCTCGTGTCGGTTGCCCAGCTCGTCCGCGACGGACCCCAGCTCGAAGGCCAACGCCAACATCAACGGGTCGGCGTGCGGCCACCGCCGCTCCCCGGCCGCGAACGCCTCCTCCAACACCCGTCGCGCCGCGCTCGGATCGTCGGCCTCCCGGTGCAACCTGGCCAGCAGGTGCGCGGTGCTCAGCGCGTCCGGATGATCCTTGCCGAGCGACGGTGGCACGGACTCGACCACGTCGGTGAGCAGCTCACGGGCGGCGGCGAGATTGCCCGCGCCGCGCAGCGCCAGAGCCCGCTGCTGGGCGACGGCCAGGGGAGAAGCTTGGGACACACCGCCATGCTGCCGGGTACGGGCACCGTGACGCCAGCCGGACCCGCACCGACGGCCCCGCCAGGGCTGGTCAGATCGGCCGGAATCGGTCGCGGGATGCTGATGTGCATGATCCACCGGCGGCGTGTACAGTAACTCCCCGTGCGGCCCACTGGGCGGCCTCCTGGTGATGGATCGCCGAGGCTGACGCGGTAGGCTGGACACAGCAAGTCCGGGTGGCGGAATGGCAGACGCGCTAGCTTGAGGTGCTAGTGCCCGTATAGGGCGTGGGGGTTCAAGTCCCCCCTCGGACACAAACCGAATCCCAACGGTGCGCGGCAAGGTCAACACTTGCCCGCACCGTTTGTGTTTGCGGGTCGTAGGTCAGGTGGAGGCCGAGGTTGCGGTAGACCTCCAGTTTGTGTTCGGGGTCGGCGTCTCGCAGTGCGGTGACCAGGTCTCCAAGTTCGTCGATGATGGCGAGGAGTTCGTTCTCGGTGAGGTGGCTGGCCTTGTCTGGGGCCTTGGCCGTGGTCGCTGTCTGCTGGTGTTGCTCGGCGCGGAGGCGTTCGGCCTGGGTTTCGGCTATCCAGCCGGCGACGACGGCCGGGTCGGCGCCTGCGTCGAGGGCTGCTCGGTAGCGGTCGAGTTTGGCGTCGCATTCGGTGACCGTTGGTCCCAGTGGAGTCGCTGGTATGGCGGTGGGTATGCCGAGGGTGAGTTGATTGAGGATCTTGGCGGCGGTGTGGCGGCGTTGGAGTGGTCCGAATTCGCCGACGAGCCAGGTGTCCAGTGGGTTGATGAGCGTTTCTTCTCGCAGGATCACGTTGCGGGGGTGGTCGACCCGGTTGGCCAGCGCGTATTCCTGGGGGAACCGGCAGCGGTAGTAGGCGACGCCGTGGGAGTGCTGGCCTTGCATTTTCCGTTCGCAGACGCCGCAGAAGACCAGGCTTTTGAATATGTAGGGGTGGCGGGAGCGGTGTGCCCGTTTCGGTGAGGTTGCCGTTCGGGCCCGTCTGGTCAGCATCTGCTGGGCGTTGTCGAAGTCCGTCTGGTCGATCAGAGGTTCGTAGACGATGTCTTTGGAGACCAGCCACTGGTCGCGGTTGTTCCATCGCATGACGGCGATGTGACCGAGGGCGACATCGTCGACGTCGAGGAGCACTTCATCGGTGCGTTGCTTGTTCCAGACCTGTCGGCCGGTGTAGCGGGCGTTGGTCAGGATCACGCGGATGGCGGTCTTGGACCAAGCGATGCCGCTGCGGTGACGGTTGCGAGCGCGGTCGTAGGCGGAGGGGCAGGGGATGTCGTCGCGGGTGAGTGCCTCGGCGATGGCGAACATGCCGTAGCCGGCCAGGTACATGGCGAAGATCCGCCGGACGACGGGTGCGGACTGCGGGTCCGGGGTCAGCCCGTGGAGCTGCTTGCCCTGGGCGGCTTTGCCGGGGTTGGGGTGTGGGCCGAGATCCTTGAGGGCGTAGCCGTAGGGTGGCCGGCCACCGAGGTAGCGGCCTTCAAAGAGGGTTTGGGTGGCCATGGCGGTGCGCACCCGGACCTTGATCCGGTTGCGTTCGCCTTTGCTCATGCCGCCGAAGACCGACATGACCAGGTCGTGTGCCTCGTTGTCCGGGTCGATCGGTCCGCCGACCTCGGGCACCCAGAGTTGGACGCTGTAGTGGTGGAACAGCGGCAGGGTCAGCCCGAACTGGTTGCCGTAGAAGGCGCGGTGGGGCTCACCGATCACCACAGCGGTGAAGCCGCGCTGTTTGTCGCGCAGCGCGGCGAGCAGCCTTTTCGCCTCGGGGCGGCGTTGCCACGGCAGTGCCCGGGAGTGTCCGACGTCGAAGAACTGCTCGACGACCACCCCGCCGCGCGGAGCGATCAGATTGGTGGCCAGCGACAGTTGCCATCCCCGGGACGACTCCGGGTCCTGGTTGTCCTCCGTCGACACTCGGCCATAGAAGGCGAAGCTCAGCTTCGGTGTGTCGAAGCCGAGCCTCGCGAGATTACGCCCAAGGCGTTCCGCGTCTATCGTCATGTTTCCTCCGAGGGGTGGTCGGGGCGTTCCGTGCGTTTACGGTGAACCGCGACAAGTAGGCGTATCAGGGCGAGCGCGGCGGCTGGTCCGAATTCCGGTGGGTCCGGTGGGATGATTATGCGCAGTTCGCCTGATGGTGCCGTGACCGTGGTTTCCGAATTGCCATCGCAATTGTAGTCCCGGGTGGGTCCATTCGGAAAATCTGGTTGCAATTCTGGCATAAGCTCTTTCCTGTTTGGTTGAGGGAGTCTTCTTTTGGTGGTGCGGGTTCGCCTTCATCGAGCGGCGCTCCTTTCTTTGAATTCATCGACTGTCTATGCGCAAGTAGCTCGCCGGGCGCTGATGGGCTCGGCGAGCTACGGGAGGATCATGAAGGCTTATTGTGCCGATTAGCCTGTGAAGCCTGGCAGGAACTCAGATACGTTCTCTGGCTTCAGAGGCCGAGCCTGTGGATCTAACGGCTGTGTCTCACGAATGGTTTAACTCCTAATCAAGGAACAGCGCCTGATGACGGATGTCGTGATCGCCGCGGTCGATACTGGCCAGGTGGCGAAGCCCAGGTCACGTAGTTCCGTGGTGAGTCGGGCCGCGTTGGTGCAGCCCAACTCGGCGCTCGGCGAGCCAACTGAACCGGGGGCAGCCCGTATCGCCGTAATGGGGGGAGTGTCTCGGTGGCTGGCAAGTCTGGTGCCTCGGCTGTCAGTTACGTCGTGTGCTGGCTGTCGGTGATTCGCTTGATCATCGTCCTGAGGCCGGGGAAGGCGAGTCGGAGGGTGTGGGCGGTGAGGTGGATTGCCCACCAGGTGAGGGCGATGAGGTAGCCGATGATGAGGG
>NZ_JBITKL010000015.1:30482-152877 GCF_044460945.1 Micromonospora sp. NPDC049903 | reverse complement strand
GAACTCTCGGGGGTAGGGCTTGGGCACAGCGACATCCTTCCAGCTCACCGTCAGGGCAAGCCAACTCAGATGTCACCTATCGGTGCAGCAGACCCCGTAGAGCAGCTAGGCCAGAGCATCCTTGCGTGGAGTCGGCGTCGCCCCGTCGCCTCACAACCCCTACGCTGGCGGCATGAGGGAACCCAGTGCGGACCGGACCTACGCCACGCCGGATGACCTCCCGATCTCGGCTTTGCTGCCTGAGCTGCTGCGGAGTGTTCGTGAGGGGCAGGTCGTCTACCTCAGCGAGCAGGACGAACCGGTCGCCGCTGTCGTGCCGCTGGAGGTAGCGAGGGCAGGCCTGGCGGCACTGGGCCGAGCCGACGAGAGGCTGCGATGACGGTCCGGCCTGGTACCTGTTGATGAATCAGCGCCCGGCGGCGCCTGCCGAGTCGATCCCCGACGAGATCCGTGTCGATGTGGAGACGCTGTGGCGCTACCACGACATGGGCCACGAGCTGAGGCCGTGTGACGTGGGGATCGGGCTGGGCAGCCATGACCTTGGTGTCGCGGTGATCGCGACGCGCCTGTTCCACCAGGGGCTGTTTCCCTGGATCGTGTTCACCGGGGCGAACGCTCCGACGACGGTGGAGCGGTTCCCTCGCGGCGAGGCTGTGCACTACCGCGAATACGCGATGGAGCAGGGCGTCCCGGCGGATTCGATTCTCGTGGAGCCACGGGCGACGAACACCGCTCAGAACCTGGAGTACACCCGGCAACTGCTGGCCGAACGGCGTATCCCGGTGCAGTCAGTGCTGATCATGTCGCGGCCTTACCAGCAGCGTCGGGCGTACGCCACGTGCGGGCTGATGTGGCCGGAGGTCGACGTGGTCTGCGCGTCGAACCCGTTGGCACTCGACGACTACGTACACAGCATCGGCGACCCGCGGCGAGTGGTGGAGATGCTGGTCGGCGACACCCAGAGGATCGAGGTGTACGCCGAGCGCGGGTTCGCGATCCCACAGGAGATGCCGGACGAAGTCCGGTCCGCCTTTGAGCGACTGGTGGCGGCCGGCTACACGAGCCGGCTGGTCTGACGACGGCTACCAGCGTGGTCCACCCGATCGGACGCCCATCCGTTCGCTGAGTTCGACGGCCAGTCGAGGCGGCCGGGGGCGGATGAGGATGTCTCGGACAAGGTCGCGGGAGAGTCGGTGGTAGCGCACCTGATCTGGGCCGATGACCTCCGCGTCCAACAGCGCGCCGAGGGCATCGTCGATGCGGTTCCAGCGCGCCAGTGCTCGCGCGGTCTCGATGACGTGGCGGACCTGCCGCTCGACGGGCAGTACACCGGTATCGAGTGGGGCACCTATGGCGATGGCGCGTTGCACGTCGCCGAGTTCCATCGCCACGGTCGTCTTGTGGATCGATACGTTGGTGGGTCCGAAGGCGGTCCACACGTGGTTGGCGTCGGCTTCGGCGATGTGGGTGTCTGCGGAGGCGCGGTCGTCGTCACGGGCGGCGGCCAGCGCGCACACGAGGTGCAGACTGCCGCATCGCGAATGTTGGTAAGCGGTACAGATCTCGGCCACGTCGTAATCGATCTCACGCAGGGCCGGCGCATCGACAGCAGCGGGGCTGGCCAGAGCGGGCGCGAGGTACCGGTAGTCGTGAAGCGCGGCGCGCAACGCGGGAATGGTTTCACGCCCTGAGTCGTCGGACCACTCGAACAAGCTCGGTGTGCCGATGAGGTCCCCAAGAGAGACATCGAGGGCCTTGGGCGATTGCGCGAATCACCAAGAGGCGGTCCAGGTCGGCGCGGTCCAGGTCAGCCGTCGGTGGATGTGGTTGGACAATCCGTGAGGACGAGTCGGGTCACGGTCTCGAACGCAATCGTCCACGGGAAGGCCCGTTGCTGGGTTCTCCCACTGCCGGGCGGGTGTGGTTTCCATTCGTCTTCGGGGCCGAGGAGGATGCGAACCCCTTCGTCGCGGAGGCTGGCCACGGCGCGGCGGAAGGGTAGGCGGGCGGCGAGAGCGGCGTTGACGAACGGGACGATGACGGTTGGTACCTGCCGTCCGATCAGTTCGGCGACTGAGGTCATGGCGTAGTTGTCGGCAAGGCCGAGGGCGATCTTGTTGATTGAGTTGTACGTCGCGGGTGCGATGATCAGAGCATCGGCGGTGGGTAGCGGGCGGCGGTCGCCGGGGGAGGCGCGGTAGCTGGATCGCACCTCAGTGTCGGCCAACTTCTCGATTGCAGGTACGTCGATGAAGTCAATGCCGTTGGGCGTGGCGGTGACGGCGGTCGTCCAGGAGTGCTTCTGCGCGGCGCTGATCAGTTGGGTCACGTCGGCGGCGGGGCCAGCAGCGCAGACGACGATCTGGAGGTGGCCGCCGGTCATAGCGGGATCCCGGCCCCTCGTGCAAAGTCGACGACGGCGGTGCGGGCCGAGCCCTTGGCAAGGAGCGCCAGATCGGTGGCGATGCGCTGAACGGCCGGGCGGCAGCGAACTTCCTCGGGTGCCACCTCGTATGCGGTGCGCAGCGCGCTCAGGCTGTGCTCGTGACGTCCCCACTGGGTGTAGGCGCGGGCGACATCGACGTACAGCGACGCTCTGCGTTCGGCGAGCGTCACCTTGTCCAGGGGTACCGTGCGCGCGATGCTGATAGCCGTGCCGGCATCACCGAGGGTCAGGGCGACGTTGACCCGGTGAAGCAGGACGTTGGCGGCACCGAACCCGGTCCACCGGTCGTTGCCGTCGTAGCCGAGTCGGGCGGCGGCGCGGTTCGCTTCATCGAGCATCGCTTGCGCGGTGTCACGGTCGTCGCTGCGGGCGGCAGCGACGGCACCTCGGAGGACGAGGGCGCCATAGACGGCTACCGCGTCAGTCGACGTGAGGCGCGTGTCCCGGTCGAGCACACCGGCTGCGTTGCCGGCGAGGGTCACTGCCTGCTTGTCGTGGCCGTTGCTCATCAGGGCGTGAGTCATGATCCGGGCACTCGCGGCGAGCGCGACCGGCTCTTCACTCGTCGCAGCGGCTCGGGTGCTGCGCTCGGCCGCGACCAGGGCCATGCCTCGGTCGCCGACCTTGAGCAGGACGCTGCCGACGACGTGGTAGAGGTCCGCTGCCAGGACTTCGATGTGCCTTCTCTGTTCGCCCTGCGCGCTGGCCCTGGCGGGTTCGAGTGCGGGCAGCAGCGTTACGAGCTGGTCAAGGGCGCGTTCGTACCGGCAGGCTTGGTAGTCGATCTTCGCTGCGGCCACGGCGCGGGAGAACTGTTGAGCGGAGAGCGTCACCGCGTTCGGATGGCGTGGCGAGACGAGCGCGTCGAGTAGTGGCGCCACGCCGGGCGCAGCGGCGACGCTGATCGTCGCCCCGCGTAGCAGATCTCTTCGTCGCACGTCACCATCCGAGCCCGAGTCACCGTGTCCGTCATCGCCAGTATCCGTATCCATGCCGGCGATCGGCAGCGTGGTGCTCACGGTTGCACCGCTGGTGCGCGTCGCCAGCAGGGCCTCGAAGCGTTCCCGTGCGTCGGGCGTGGCTCGGGCCAGCACGGTGTCCAGCGCAGCTTGCATGTCGGCGCGTGGGAGGACGTTGTCCCCCTGGCTACTCCACTTGGCCACTGTTCGTC
This sequence comes from Micromonospora sp. NPDC049903, assembly GCF_044460945.1. Classification (NCBI taxonomy): domain Bacteria; kingdom Bacillati; phylum Actinomycetota; class Actinomycetes; order Micromonosporales; family Micromonosporaceae; genus Micromonospora; species Micromonospora sp. NPDC049903. Next base: position 149,260 of record NZ_JBITKL010000015.1, on the reverse strand, counting down.
GGGCCGCGCCCAAGTGCTCGGCGAAGGCGGTCACGCTCATCCGCAGCGCGTTGCGCAGCGCGTTCGCCTCCCGGCCGGTCCAGGTCGTCACCGGAGCCATCGCACGTCCCTCCGCAACGGACAGTCATCGGCCCGGTGATCGTACCGGCACGCGGGGTGACGGCAGGTGCACCGCTAGTGCACCGATCGGACATTCCGTCTACCCGCCTCCCCGTACCAGGCTGGACGTGTCGGCGCGCCGCTTCCCCCAGCGCTCCGGCAGGTCAGCGGCAAACTCACCTCAGGGAGAGCCAGATGGGCGTGCCTTACGGCGGCAGGTCGGAATGCGACCCGAGGCACCGGCAAGTGCTCGCGCCGGGCACTCCGTCGACCGTACGGGTGACTCCTCGTTCGCGTACCGCCATCGGGGCTGCGTGGGCGGGCGACCGGCGGTCTGTTCCCCGCCGTTGGCCGACGGCGGTGGGCTTGCCGGCATGTCGGCAAGCCCACCGCGTACAAGCAGCGGGTCCGAGTGGGGGCCGGTGATGAGTGTGTACATCTCGCGTAACGCGATGATGGGCGATCTGCCGCGAGAGCGGTCGCCATCGGCTCCACCGATACAGCCGGGACCGGCCGACCCGCCGCTGCTGACGCACGTTTGGCGGATCGTGTTCGAGCGGCAGGTACTGGAGCGCGGTCAGCGATGAACAGCGACGAAGACCACCCCGTGGGCGCTGAACCGCCCGCGCCATCGGAGCAACCGCCGCTACGGCCGATGGCTTCACCAGGACGGCCGGTCGAGGCAGTCCGCGCCGAACCATCCCGGCCGCATCTGCCCATACGGCCGCTGTGGCTGTGCCGGCGGTGCGGCCATCCGTGGCCGTGCGGCGCGGCAAAGGTCGTCCTCCTGGCGGAGTACCGGGACAGCCCGGTCAGCCTCTTTCTCTACCTGGCCAGCTGCCTGCACGACGCGATCGACGATCTGCACCAGGTGCACCCCCACAACACCGGTAACACCGCCGATGTCTTCGACCGATTCCTCGGCTGGCCCGCCCAACACCGGAGGCGCCGCCCGCCTACGACCGAACCGCAGGCACCGCAGGAGACATGAGCGTGCTCGGAAATCGGGTCGCCGCCCTGGGAGTCCTGCGATCGACGGAAGATTTCATACCCTGGTCCTGCAGCCCGCCAGCTTCTGCAACTGGCAGCGTCGGTCGACGCGGGGTGGCGTGCCCACCCCGCCCGTACAGGTTGAGGAGACATGCGGACGACGACCGTGGGTGACGTGACCCTTCTCCTGCCGGACCTCGATCCGGAGGACCTGGAGCAGGTCACCTACCTGTCCGACGGTGACGTCCGCGACGGACTTGTCGACGGGGTCTCCTGGCGTGGTGAGCAGCTTGCGGAACGGAGCGTCCGAGGCTGCCGGATCACCGGCGCGGACCTCAGTGAGGTCAGCTGGGAGGCGGGGGCTCTTTACGGGTGCGAGGTCGTGCGGACGGACCTGTCCGGCGCGACCCTCACCGGCATCAGCATCGAACGGTGCGCGTTCACGGGATCCCGGTTCACCGGCACCCGGCTCGTCGACGTCCGCCTCAAAGACGTCCTGTTCGACAACTGCCGGTTCGACTACGCCACCCTGAACCGCGTCAGCGCCGCCGGTTCGGTGGCCTTCACCGACTGCACCTTCGGCCACGGCAGATGGTCGTCCTGCCGCCTGCCCGGCGTCGCCCTGCGTTCCTGCGATCTCGGGCACCTGGAGTTGGAATCCTGCCGCCTCGACGGCGCGGATCTGCGGGGTAGCCGATTGCATGACCTGAGGACACCGTTGGACAACCTGAAAGGCGTCGTCCTCGGTGAGGATCAAATTCCTGATCTCGCCCGTCTAACCGTCGAGGCCCTGAACATCATCGTCCGCGCCGAGGGCTGATCGAAGCCGAGAAACACGCTGATCGCCTTGTCACTTCGGCAGCCATTCGACCACGGCCATCGCTGTGCGCATGTCCGTCACTGCGAGGTCGACGCCGAGGGCCAACCCGCACCACTCTGGGTGCCGATAGCGCAGCAGGACATGGCTCGACCGACGGTCGCCAGCCGACGTTTGGCTGTGTTCGAGATCCGATGTGCTGAGTCAGAGCCGGGCGTGGCTGCCGCGTTGAGGAGAACCGTCGTCGGCTTCGTCCATGTTGGTCGTGCTGCATCGCCTTCGGACACATTAATCGATGGATGTTGACTAGGCTCTTGGACGATCGGGGGAGGATCACATGTCATCGCGTACGGGGACGAGCGCGCTTCTTGCGGTGGTGTTGTCGGTCGTACTGGCCGGTTGCGGCACCGATAGCGGCACACCACCACCACCGGCCGGACTGAGCTCATCGCCAGCGACCGCAGCGCCAGCGCCCGGCGAGGCAGCCTCGGTTGAGCCCGAGGCCGCGCCGGTCAATCCCGTCGAGGTGCTTGCCCGCAATACCCGGCGTGCGTATGCGGCGTGTGGCGGCTGCGGAGGAGTGCTCGCCCTTTCCGGTGCCGACCTACAGGCAGCGATCGACTCTCTGGTTGCCGAGCACTCCAAACAGGCCGGCCCGCCGCTGACGCGAAAGAACGCGGAGCTTGCCCTCTACGGGCCGTCCGGGACGACGCCGAAGGTGGCGGGGGACAACGTCCAGGGATACGACGTGTTGTTCTATGACGCGTCGGGCAAGCTGATGCTGGGACGTCAGGTCAAGACGTTCGCCGGCAAGCCCAACCAGTTTCCGAACCGACTCCGTGCCGCAGCGCCGACCATGAAATATGAAGGAGAGCTGCTGGTCCAGGTAGCGCCCGGTGTCGATGCGGCGGCCGTGGAGGGCATGATGAAGGGCTTCTGGGGCAACCGCTCCGATGCGCGGCTGGCGGCCTATCAGAACATGTGGGTGGCATTTCGGTCTCCGGACGGAAGGCCGCTCGGTTTGTGGATGCCGGGCGCGCGCGGCATGGGCGTGCCGGGCTGAACGGGAGACGACCTGTGGGGATAGACGCCAGCTTGTTCTGCCTGTGTCGACGGGTCCAGCTTGTCCTCGGCAAGCCCGTACGTCACTCGTGGGACGACATCATCTACTTCGCCTACGCGCACCCGAGTACGCCCAACCACAGCCAGTCGCGGGAGATGTCGGGGGCGTTGTGGAGGATCTTCGCTGAGCATGTCGGCCACCAGTTGCAGGTGATCTACGACTCTCAGCTGGAGTACGACGAGATGTGGGAGCCGCCCGGGCCGCCGGCCATGATCGGCGGTGACGAGCCGGATGATATCGAGTTCAGCGACTATCTGGCTGGCTGGCCAGAGGACTCTTTCGCCGACTACTCGAGTGACGGGTGGGATGTGTCGAAGACCGGTTACCTGGTCTGTTTCCGCTGTCGGGAACGGCTCTGCCTGGGGCAGGCGGTACGCGATATCGGCGGTCGGGTGCTGTTCTTCCACCGTGGTGGTCCGGAGGCACCGGCCAACTCCCGGCAGCCGGTACTCAACCGGGCGGCCTGGCGGTTTCTGGCCCGCCACGCCACGCACGAGATGCCGATCCTGGTCGGCCCACCGTACGACCGGAACATCGACGGTTACGTCGAGATCGGCGGGCAGCGGCCTGACGATGTCCCGTTTGACGATTACCTGGCCAACTGGCCCGGGTAGGCCAGGGCATTCACCCGGGCACGTCGCTCCGCACCAGCGGACGACGTCACCCCGACAGCCCACCCGAGGCGCGTCACGGTGGTGCTGCCTGGATGCTCGGCTGCCATGGACCGCCTCACCACCCGGCCGGGGACGTCAGCGTCGATCATGGAGCTGGGGCTGCCGTTACGCCGGGTTAGGAGTGTTTTGTGACGACCAAGGGTCCATGATCGGCGTTGCTGGGGGCGGGAGCTCGACGCCGTCCTCCAGGTAGACGCCGCCGTGTCCGATGGCGGCGATCGCTGCGGTGACCCGTCGGGCCAGCCGGGGGATGAGCACCTCGCCGATTCGCTCCGGCTCGACGAACTCGATGCGGCTGACCTCGTCGGAGCACAAGCGGATCGCCGCGATCTGGTCTGTGGTGAGTGTCCCGCCGTCGAAGACGAACATGAGGCCGCCGTCCCACGGCGGGTTCGGCGGCACCCAGTCGACGCAGAGCAGCTTCCCGGTGGCGATCGAGAGACCCAGTTCTTCCCTGACCTCGCGGGCGCACGCCTCCGCCGGGGACTCGTCCGGTTCCACCGCCCCGCCGGGGATCTCCCGCGCGTCCTGGTACGTCGGGCAGACCACCAACACCCGACCGGCCTCGTCCCGCAGGACGATGCCGGCAGCGGCGCGTACGCGCGTGAGGCCGGCGAGGTAGGTGGGGTCGGGCCCGCTCGATGTCTCGGCCATGCACCGACCCTATGGCCTCGCCCGCGAATGAGACTCCGGTGTGGTTTCTATGCTTGGGCGACGGATCCCGCCCACCTCTGGAGGAACGATGCGGCAACGTGAACTGTCCGGTGGCTCGGGAATGCAGGTCAGCCACATGTGTCTCGGTGCCATGCCCTTCGGGACCGAGATCGACGAGCCGACCTCGTTCGCGATCCTGGACCGGTTCGTCGAGGCCGGTGGCACCACCATCGACACCGCGAACTGCTACTCGTTCTGGGTGCCCGGTGGGTCCGGCGGCGAGAGCGAGGCGGTGCTGGGGCGCTGGCTGGCCAGCCGGGGCAACCGGGACGACCTGGTGCTGGCGTCGAAGGTCGGCTCGGGGTTGGCGGCCGGCGGAGGGGCCGAGGGACTCGGCGCGTCGGTGATCCGGGAGCAGCTCGTCGGCTCGCTGAAGCGGCTCGGCGTCGACCATCTCGACGTCTACTACGCCCACCGGGAGGACCGCGAGACCTCCGACGAGGAGACCCTGGCCGCGTTCCACGAGGCGGTGACCGAGGGCAGGGTACGGGCGCTGGGCGCCAGCAACCACGCCGCGTGGCGGCTGGCCGAGACGCGGGCGTTGGCCTCGGCGCGGGGCTGGACCCCGTACACGGTCGTCCAGCAGCGCTACTCGTATCTGCTGCCGCGTCCGGCGACCGTGCTGCCGGAGGGCGGGCACGTGCACGCCAGTGACGAGCTGCTGGACCTGGTACGCAGCCGCGACCTGACCATGTTCGCGTACAGCACGCTGTTGTGGGGCACCTACACCCGGGCGGACAAGCCGTTGCCGGAGCACTACGCGCACCCGGGCACCGAGCGTCGGCTGCGGGTGCTGGGGGAGGTGGCGGCCGAGGTGGACGCCACCCCGAACCAGGTGGTGTTGAGCTGGCTGATGGGCGGAGAGCCGGCGATCGTGCCGATCGTCGGGGTCAGCTCGGTGGCGCAACTCGACGAGTGTCTCGCCGCGGCCGACCTGAAGCTGCCGACCGAGCTGCGTCAGCGCCTGGACGAGGCTGCCTGAACCGGAAGCGCCTGAGCTGGGCCGCCTGAGCAGGAAGTGCCTGGACCTGGTCGCTTGAGGGGACGCGAGGATCGATCCGGGCAGGGGACGCGGAATCGGCGCCGGGACCGTCCCCGGCCCGGCTCAGTCGGCGGCGCGGGCGCGGGCCTCGTCCCAGAGGGACATGTCGCCGGGGTCCTCGCCCGCCTCCGCCGCGTTCCACCACCCGGTGTCCTCGACGTAGTGGGTGAGCCAGGCGTGCAGGCTCGGGGAGTCGACGTACCAGGCGGCGTCGGGGTCGCCCGGGTTGGGTTCGAAGAGCAGCACGGTGCCGTCGACGGATCGACAGTCCACGCAGGCGTACATGCCGCAGCCCCAGTCGAGGATGGGCAGGACGCCTTCGGGCCAGGCCCATTCCGTACCGGCGTCGTCGGTGCGGGCGGTGAGGTAGACGTCGACGGCCTGGTCGCCGTCGGCTCCGTCGACCAGGCCGAGCAGTTGGTAGTCGGGGCCGAAGCCGCCGTTGGCCAGTTCGCCGTAGAGCTGTGCGAGCAGCGGGTGCAGGCGGAAGCCGAGCCGCTGCTCGGCGCGGGCGATGGCGTCCGGAGACAGGGGCGCCGGCAGGTCGTCGGCGATGTCGTCCGCACGGATCCGAGCGGTGATCCGGGCCAGCAGGGCGTGGTGGTCGGGCACGGACGGAAGCCTGCCACAGCCCACCGACGCCGACCGCGCTTGACGGGACGACGGTACGCGGGAAGCCTTGTCAGGCCTGCGATGCCGGTCGTCGGCGGCGGGCCGGAGGGGTGACGGATGAGGCGCTGGACGTACGACGATGTTCCCGACCAGCGGGGTCGTACCGCGATCGTCACCGGCGCCAGCACCGGTCTCGGGCTGGAGACCGCCCGGCTGCTGGTGGGCCGGGGTGCGCGGGTGGTGCTGGCCTGCCGTGACCAGGCTAAGGGCGAGGCGGCCGTGACGCGGATCCGTGCGCAGTTCCCGGCGGCCGAGGTGCGGTGTCTCCGGCTGGACCTGGCGGATCTCGACTCGGTCGCCGAGTTCGCCGCCGCGTACCGGGCCGAGCACGACCGGCTGGACCTGCTGGTCAACAACGCGGGTGTGATGTATCCGCCGCTGCGGCGTACCCGGCAGGGCTTCGAGTCCCAGCTCGGGGTGAACCACCTCGGGCATTTCGCGCTCACCGGTCGGTTGCTCCCGGTGCTGCTCGCGACCGAGGGGTCCCGGGTGGTCGCGGTGGCCAGTAACGCGTACCGCACCGGGCGGATCGACTTCGACGATCTGAACTGGGAGCGGAGGCGCTACGGGCGGTTCGCCGCGTACGCGCAGAGCAAGCTCGCCGTGTTGCTGTTCGCGCTGGAGCTGGACCGTCGGCTGACCGCGGCGGGTGCGCCGGTGCGGGTGACCGCGGCCCATCCGGGGTGGACGTACACCGGTCACAGCCAGGGCCGGGACCGGTTCGTCGACGTGGTCAACGCCGTCGGGCGGTACGTGGCGATGAAGCTCGACGACGGGGTGCTGCCGACGTTGCGGGCCGCGACCGATCCGGGGGCGGAGAGCGGCAGCTACTGGGGGCCGGCGCACCGGATGGAGAACTCCGGTCCGCCGGTGCGGGCCCGCCGGAGTGCGCGGGCGCTGGACGTGGCGGTGGCGGCGCGGCTGTGGACGGAGAGCGAACGGCTGACCGGCGTGCCGATCACCGTCGACCCGATCGGTCGTACCGGGCCCTGAGGGTCGTGCGGCCGGGCCGGGGAACCGCGCCGCGACCCGGGTGGTGATCCGTGGAAGTTCCATCTTTGCCGGCGCTCGCGCGGGTAATCATCGACGCAGATGTCGAATTGCCGCATCCGGTGGATTAAGGGGCGGAGTAAACGGGGTGGCGCGGTAGGCATAGACCGGAGTAGGGTCTGCGCCTACCCCGCTACGTCTCCTGACTGAGTCATGGCCCGGCGGCCTCCCCAGGAAACAATTCTCCGATGGGTGCCGGGTCGCCCTTTGCCCTGTTCGGCCTCGTGGAGGAGTTTCCGTGCAGCAGCACGATCCCGATGCGGCGCAGCCTTACGGCGATCAGCAGAATCAGATTGCCGACACTTCTTCCCCTTCGACGTCACCGCCACTGCCACCGGCATCTCCACTGCCACCGCCGTCTCCACTGCAGGCGTCCGTCGGCGAGGGGACTCGGTCCGACCCTGGCGGGGGCCGGCTGGCCAACCGTCCGCCCGGCTATCCGAACGCCGTCGTCTGGCTGCGGGTCGGCATCCTGCGGGACTGGCGCGGCGTCCTGGGCGCCTTCCTCGCGGCCTGGCTCTACGTGCCGGTGGCGTTGTTCACCGCGGTGGTGAGCGCGACGGTCGCCGCACTCACGCTCGCGTTCACCGGCGGCGGGATGGTCGCCGACCAGGTGCCGCACGCGGTACGCGACGCCCCGATCATCGGTGGCCTGATCGATTCCTTCCTCCAGCAGTCCGGTGGCCCGATCGGCGCTTTCGTCGGCGCGGCCATCGCATTCCTGATCGGCCTGCTGATCGTTCCGGTCCTCCGGTTCAACGAGGTGGACGGTCTCGTCTCCCTGCTGGCCCAACTGGTCGGAATGGTGGGCGCGGCCATTGTGCTGGGCCTTCTCTACACGCTCTACCGGGTGTTGCTGGAGCACCGATTGTTGCGGGTGTCGGGTGCCCGTGATCTCAGTCGACGGGAACGCGATCTGATTCTCCCGATCCTGCACGAATGCGCGCAGCGGCTCGGTCTGCCGAATGTGCCGCGACTGCTGGTCGAAGACGATCTCGTCACCACGAACGCGCGCGCGTACGCCCGGCACGTCGTGGTCACCACCGGTCTGCTCACCGACTCGCCCGAGGAGATCGCCGCGCTGCTCAGCCACGAGTTGGTGCACTGGCGCACCGGTGACGAGATCACCTCGGCCTTCGTCCGGGGTGTCGGGCTGCCCCTGGTCCTGGTGCACGCGGTGCCCACCTGGCTGATGCGCAGGTTCCCGCACCCGGCCACGAATCTGTTCGTCTTCCTCTTCTTCTGGCCGGTCCTGCTGACCATGAAGTACCTGGTGCAGCCGCTGCACCGCGCCGACGTGCGGGCGGCGGAGTACCGGGCGGACCTCGGCGCGGTGGCAGCGGGGCACGCCGACGGTCTGCGGGCCGTCCTGGAGCGTCGCCGGTCGTTCGAGAGCGGGCGCAGTGGCTGGGACGAGGCCGTCTGCGCCGAGCACCCGCCGAACGAGCTGCGCCTGGACCGGCTGGAGCAGGTCCAGGCCGCAGGCGACGTCCCGGACACCGGGACGCCACCGAGGCGGGTGGTCGCGCCGGCAGAACTCTTCGGTGGCGACGACCCGGTCAGCGTCCGGCGACCGGCCCTCATCGGTGCCGCCGTCCTGTTGTCGCTCTGCCTGGTCTCCAGCCTGCTCGGGGTCGTGCAGTGGGGCTTCTTCCGGCCGGTGACCGCCGTCGACGGATACTTCTCGGCGCTCGCGGACCGGGACGTGGACGACCTGGCCGGATGGCTGAGCCCGGAGGTCGAGGCGGCGGTGCGCGGCGACGACCTGCTCGGCAGGATGATCGAGTCGGCCGACTACCAGCCGCCCTCCGACGTCGACGTCACGGCGATCGAGCGGGAGGAGGACGACGCGACCGCGACGGTCTCGTTCCGGCTCGGCGAGGAGCGCATGGAGGCCGAGCTGACGCTGCGTCGGGACGACGGGTCGACGGCGGGCATCTTCCGGGGCTGGCACGTCGTCGGTGGGGTGTCCAGCCTGGACGCGGTCGCCGGTCAGCCGGGCCTCCTGGTCAACGGGGTGGCGGTCCCGGAGGGCCCGGAGGGGCAGTCGGTGCTCTCCGTGCCGGGCGTGTACGTCGTCACCGCTGCCGCCAGCCCGCTGAGCGAGACACCGGCACAGCAGATCAGCGTGCTGCCCGGTGCCGGCGCCGCGACGCCGATCCAGGTCGTGCCCGAGTTGAAGCCCGCCGCCCGGTCGGCGGTCGACGCGCAGGTGAAGGAGTACCTCGACGGCTGTGCGCGGCAGACCGTCGCCACACCGCAGGACTGCCCGTTCCGGTTGAGCGGCTACCAGGGCGCCAAGGGGATCAAGTGGACGATCACCAGTTACCCCACGCCGCAGATCGACCTGCTCGGCCCGGCGGCGGCGCAGGTCAGTACGCCGTACGAGGAACGGGGCGAGGTGCGGGTGACCGGGACCTACGAGTCCTACTTCGGTGAGGAGGAGTTCAGCGACACCTACACGCTCGCGGTCACCGGCATGGTCACCGCCGCCGGTGAGGAGCTCACCTTTCAACCGGAGGTGGACGAGTGAACACCGGCGGGTCCGCAGCGGGACGGCAACCCGTCCGGCTTCAGATGATCACCACGCTCCGGCAGCCGGCCCAGGTTCCGCTCGTCGACTGGATCCACCGGCGGCCGGAGTTCCGGGCCGGGGTACGGGACCTGAGCGGGCGTACCGGTGGGCGGGCCGGCTTCAGCGAGGCCGTCATCATCGCGGTGGTGGCGCAGAGCCTGTTGCCCGGGTTGTTCGCCCTGCTGCAGACGTGGCTCAGCCAGCAGCCCAGCGGTGCCACGGTCCGGGTGCGGATCGGCGAGTCGGAGGTGGAGGTGCAGGTGACCGGGCGGACCGATCCGCGACAGTTGTTGGACCAGGTCACCCGGACCCTCCAGGAGAACCGCGAACCTCCCCGCCCCGAACCGGACTCCGACTCGGCGCGACCGCCCTCGTGAAACCGGCCATGGGCCGGCGGCAGTCGATATGGTGTGACGTCGTGCTCGGCGGGACCCGCCCGTACGAAACGGCCTAGGCGGTGCGGTATGACGATCACTGCGGACCACGCCGCGTTGGTCGTCGCCGCCCAGGCGGGGGACCGGACGGCACGCGACCAGCTCGTCTCGGCGCACCTTCCGTTGCTCTACAACCTCGTCGGCCGGGCGTTGAGCGGGCATCCGGACGTGGACGACGTGGTGCAGGAGACGCTGCTCCGGGTGGTCCGTGACCTGCCGAGCCTGCGGGCACCGGAGAGCTTCCGCTCCTGGCTGGTGGCGATCGCGCTACGTCAGATCGCCAGTCACCGGCACCGGGTCCGGGCTGCTGTCGACCGGGTCACGGTGGTCGACGCGGTGGACCGGATGCCGGGCGGCGGTGACGTGGAGAACGAGGCGATCCTGCGTCTGCACGTGTCGGACCAGCGTCGCCAGGTGGTGGAGGCGACCCGGTGGCTCGACCCGGCGTACCGGCCGATGCTGGCGCTCTGGTGGCAGGAGTGCGCCGGTCGGCTGACCCGGGGTGAGGTCGCCGCCGCCACCGGCACGACGGTCGCGCACGTCGGCGTGCGCCTGCACCGGATGCGGGAGCAACTGGACCTGGGCCGGACCATCGTCGCGGCGCTGTCGGCCCGTCCGCGCTGCCCGGACCTCGCGACGACGGTGGGTGGCTGGGACGGACATCCCACACCGGTGTGGCGCAAGCGGATCGCTCGGCACGTCCGCGACTGCCCGTACTGCGGGGCGGGCGCGGTCGACCGGGTGCCCGCCGAGCGGCTGCTGCTGGGCATCGCGTCGCTTGCGGTGCCGGCCGGCCTGACCGCCGCGTTGGTCGCCAAGGGCCTGCTGGCCGGGGCGGCCGGCGGCACCCCGGTCCTGGCGGCGCACGCCGTCGCCGGGGCCGTGGCGGTCGGTGGGACGACGGTCGGTGGAGCGACGGCCGCCGGTGGTGCCGCGATCGGCGGTGCGACGGCGGTCAGTGGTGGGGCTGCCGTTGGTGGCACGGCCGGGCAGGGCGGCTCGTTGCTGGGCATGTTCACCCAGGCGGTGGTGGCGCATCCGGTGGCGAGCGTCGCCGCCGGGGCGGTGCTGATCGCCGGCACCACCGCCGGCGTCGCGCTCCGGCCGGATCCCGCGCCCGCGCCGCCGCCGGCCGTCGCGGCGCCGGTGACGTCGTCGGCCGCCCCGCCGCGTCCCAGCCCGACTCCGGCGGCCACCACCCCGTCAGCGTCGCCGTCCGCATCACCGACGGCGGTACGCCCGCCCGTGCCGACCGGGACCATTCCACCGGGTACCTGGTCGTTGGAGTCCGTACGGGCACCGGGCCGGTACCTGACCGTGGACGGTGACGTGGCCGGGCTCGCCGAGGTGACCGGGGCCAGCAGTGCGCAGGCCCGTCGACGCGCCACCTTCACGGTCGGTCGAGGTCTCGCCGACCCGGGCTGCGTCACCCTGCGCAGCGCCGACGGGCGCTACCTGCGGCATGCGAGCCTGCGCCTGCGCCTGAGCCCGGACGAGGGCACCCGGTTGTTCCGCGAGGACGCGACCTTCTGTCCCGAACGTGGCGCGACGGCCGCCTCGGTGACGATGCGTTCGCACAACTATCCGCACCTCGTCGTGCACGAGCGCGACATCGGGTTCTGGATCGACTTTCCCGACGGTACGCAGGCGTTCGCGCGGGCGAGTTCGTTCCGGGTCCGTACCCCCTGGGCCTGACCGCCGGTCGATCTTGTCCGGTCGGCGACGGACTTTTCGTAATGCCGGTCCCGCGTGCGCGCCTCCTACTGCGTGAGGCGTCGGCGGCTCACCACCGGTCGTACGCCGCACGCCGTTCGTCCGAGTCGGCGGGAGTGGGTATGCGGGTGAGGCCACGGTCATGACCGACGAACTCCCGCCGCCGATCCCGCACCAGGTCGTGGCCGAGCCGGCCGAGCATCCGCCGATGCGTCCGCTGTGGTTGTGCCGCCACTGCGGTCATCCGTGGCCGTGTACGCGCGGCAAGCTCGCCCTGTTGGCCGACTACGAGGGTGCCCCGGTCAACCTCTTCGTCTATCTGGCCGGCTGCCTGCACGAGGCGATCGACGATCTGCATCGCCTCGATCCCTGCCAGACCGGCAGCGCCGCCGACATGTTCGACAGGTTCCTGGGCTGGCCGAACCGACTGAACCGGCGGTACCGGGTGACGCGGATGAGCGGGCCCGGCGACCGGCCGACGGGAGGTCGACCGGTGCTGCCCGATCGCGCGGAGCATGCCGACGAGGGCGGTCGGCAGGAGCAGGACCGGCTCGGTTAGCGCCGACTCCGGTGGCCGCCGGTCAGTTCGGGGGACGGCCGGTGCCTCGGCCGTCCCCCGAACTGCCCCTGACGGGCGCGGTGGCTACTTGGTCATCAGTTTCAGCATCTGCTGGATCCCGCCCTGCCGGGAGGCGCGTACCCGCTCGCCGAAGGCCTTGGTCTCGGCGTTCTCGCCGCCGGTGCGGACCAGGTTGGCCAGCTCCATCGCGTTGTGCTGGTGGGCCAGGAAGAGGCTCAGGAACGCCGAGTCGAACTCGGTGTCCTTGACCGTCGTCAACGCCTCGATCTCGGCCGGTCCGGTGCCGGGCAGTCCACCGTGGTGGGCGTGCAGGTTGGGCGCGGTGTCGACCTCGGTGGACTTGCCCCAGCTCTTGAGCCAGCCCTCGATCATCGACAGCTCGTCGGATTCGGTGACCTGCACCGCCTGGGCCAGGGTCTTCAGCTCCGGGTCCTGGGCCCGCTTCACCGCGGTGGCGGTCATCTGCAGGGCCTGCCGCTGATGGTGGACGAACATCTGCAGGAACATCACGTCGGTGTCGTTGTACTCGTCGCCGGCCGTGATCTCGGCGACCGTCGTGTCACTCGTCGACACGGGCGGCGGCTGTGCGGCGGGCGAGCTGCACGCGCCGAGCAGGAACGGGACGACCAGGGCGGCGGCGACCAGTCGGCGCCTCACAGCGGCAGCCACAGCGCGAGGGTGTAGATCGAGGGCTCCCAGCTGTTGATCGCGGTGTGGCCCTGTCGGCACTCGTACCGCTTGCCCTCGAACGTCACCACGTCACCGGTGCGGTAGCTGACGCCGGCCGCCCAGGCGTCACCGCCGGCTGCCGGCGGCGGGGCCGCGCTGGTCGGTGCGGCGGTGGTCGGCGCGGTGCCCGGCCGGGTCGGCGCCGTGGTGGTCGGTGCGGTGGTGGGCGCGGCCGTGGTCGGACGCGGGGCGGGCGCGGCACCGCCGCCGCCGACGATCAGGTCGACGCAGTTGTAGAAGGCCATCGGGGTGTCGCCGATGTTCCAGACCGCGAGCAGACGCTGCCGACCCGGGAAGTTGCTCAGGTCGATGGTGTGCGACACGGTCGCGTCCGGCTGGGCGTTGCCCTCGTCGATCCTGGCGACCCGGTTGCCGTCGATGAAGTACTCCCAGTCGGCGGTGCGGTGCCGGGCGGTCAGGACCCAGGTGAGCGTCACCGAACTACCCACGTTCCGGGCCGGCCAGTCGCGGGACTCGTCGGAGAGGACGGACCACTGGGCCACTCCGCCGTCGCACCGCTGGGACCCCTTGGGCGCCTCGACGCTCTGCGGCTCGAACTGGATCGGGCCGCAGTCGGTGACCGTCCCGGCCGCGCAGAGTGCCTGTCGGCTCGGCGGGTTGGAGACGTATCCGTGGGCCTGGGCGGGCGAGGAGACCGCCAGGGACGAGGCGACCATGCCGAGGGCCACCAGTGGGTAGGTGATCTTCCTGCGCATCTGAACTCCATACGGCTCGCTGCGGCTGTGACGGCGAGGACGCTAATGCGCGGTTCCATAAAGGAGCCTTAACGGCTCCGGAAAGGATCATGAAAGCCGGTGACTGCTCCCGAGCCGCTCCGGAGCGTGGTCGACGGGCCTGAGCAGGATCCCGACCCGGGCACCGCCGAGCGGACTGCGGGTGACCACCAGGTGACCACCCGACGTCTCGGCGGCCCGCCGCACGATGTCCAGACCGAGGCCGGTCGAACCGGCGGCGCTCACGCCCCGCTGCACCGCCCGGGTCGGGTCGGCGATGCCCGGCCCGGCGTCGTCCACCACCACTCCGTCGGGGGACACGCTCACCCGGAAGGCGGTGCCGTCCGGAGTGTGCGCGAAGACGTTGCCGAGCATCGCGTCCACCACCAGGATCAGCTCACTGCGCGGCATCGGCAGGACCACCGGCACGTCGCCGCCGGTCACCTCCCACGGGCGCTCCTGGTCCTCGGCCAGCACCGACCAGAACGCCAACCGGTCGGCGAGCACCTCCACCAGGTCGGCGCTCTGCCCGTCCCGCCCGTCGGTGCCGCGCCGCACCCCGCGGATGATCGAGTCGAGTTCCTCGTCGAGCAGGTCGCAGGCCTGCCGCATCCGCTCGCCGATCGGGCCCGGCGGCATCGCCTCGGCGTCGAGACGCAGTGCGGTCAACGGCGTACGCAAGCGGTGGGAGAGGTCGGCGGCCAGCTCGCGTTCCCGGTTCATCAGCAGCCGCAGGTCGTCGGCCATCGTGTTGAACGACCGGGCCGCGTCCTGGAGTTCCCTGGGGCCGTTCGGCTCGGCCCGGGCGGTCAGGTCACCGCCGCCGAGCCGCCGCGCCGACGCGGACAGGTCCCGGGTGGCGCGCACCAGCCGGCCGCCGAGCCGGTCGGCGAGCAGCGTCGATCCGGCCACCAGGACGATCGCCAGGCCACCGAGCACGAACCAGGCGGTCCGTACGCCCCGACGCAGTTCGGTCTCCGGCACGAACACCTCGACGATCACGGTCCGGCCGTCGGCGAGCACGGTGGGTTGCAGGTACGCGACACCGTCGGCGGCCGGGGCCAGCACCGAGCGGCGGTCCCCGGCGGCGTCGCGTACCTGCGCGTCGGTGACGTGGGTGACGCCGATCGGCGCGCTGTCCGGCAGGTGCACGGCGAGCCTCCCGGCGCTGCCCGCCGTCGTGCTGGCCACCGCGTTGGTGAGCAGCGTCGGGTCGGCGTCCATGCCCAGCACGGTGACCAGCGCGGTGGCCTGCTGGCGGGCCTCGCTGACGGCCCGGTCCCGGGCGATCTGCCCGGTGGCGATGGCCAGCGGCACCAGGAAGGCCAGTGCGACCATCGAGGTGATGGCGATGGCCAGCCGGTTCAGCGCCCACCTCATCGCGGGTCGACCATCATCACGCCCACGCCGCGCACGGTGCGCAGGAAGCGCGGCCGGGCGGCCGTCTCCCCGAGCTTGCGCCGCAGCCACGAGATGTGCACGTCGATGGTCTGTTCCTCACCGATCTGTGCCTGGTGCCACACCTCGTTCATCAGCTCCCGACGGCTGACCACCTGACCGACCCGTTCGGCCAGGTACGCCAGCACGTCGAACTCGCGCCGCGTCAGTTGCAGCGGTTGCCCACCCAGTTCGGCCATGCGTTGCCGAGGTCGGATGGTCAGCTCGCCCACGCTGATCGACGGTGGGGTCTCGTTCGCGGTCGGCCGCGCCCGGCGCAGCACCGCGTCGATGCGGGCCAGGATGTGTCCACCGGAGAACGGTTTGGTCACGTAGTCGTCGGCACCGGCGCCGAGCAGGCTGATGATGTCGGTCTCGGAGCGGCGAGCGGTCGCCACGATCACCGGTACGTCGGACACCGAACGGATCATCCGCAGCGCGTCGGCACCGTCGATGTCGGGCAGTCCGAGATCGAGGATGACTAGGTTCGGTCGCTCGGTGGTGACGATTCTCAACGCCTCGGCGGCGTGCCCGGCGGGCCGTACCACGTGACCGGCGTCGGTCAGTGCACGGGTGAGGGCGGCCGCGATGTTGCGGTCGTCCTCGACCAGCAGGATCATCGCCATGGCGTACACCATATGGGTAGATGAGACGATGTCTTCGTGCGATCTTCCTGGTGGGCACCGATCGCGGGGTGGTGCGTCGCCACCGCGTCGAGCATCGTGCTCGCGTCCATGGCGATTCTGCCCGTGTTGCGGGAGCCGGTCGCCCAGGACCAGGCGCTGAGCCCACCGCCTGCGGTGGAGACGCCCGGACCGCCGACGCCACTGCCCTCGTCGGCACCGCCGCCGACGACGTCGGCGTCACCGCGACCCAGCGTGAGCCCGACCTCCACCCCGAGCGCCACGCCGGAGCCGGTGGAGAGCCGCCGCCCGACGACCAGACCGAGCCGGACCACCGCCCCGACCGTGACCACCGAGGACGGTTGGACGGTGACGGTGGGCGACGACGGCGTCCGCAGCTACGTCCGCTCGTTCCGGGTGGAGGGCGGCCAGGCGGTCGTCCGGATGACCTCGACGGGCGTGGTCGAGCTGGTCACGGCGACCCCGGCGGACGGGTACGCGGTGCAGAAGGTGCAGAACTCGCCGGACAACATGGCGGTCTACTTCAACGCGCCGGGCCGCAGCTTCATCATCCACGCGATCTGGTGGGACGACCGCCCGTTCGTGCAGGTCAGCAAGGTCGGCTCCTAGGGGCGGTGCCGCACGGTCGCTCAGAACAGGGTGGTGGGTTCGACCGGGATCGGCTCGGGCAGGGGCGTCAGCTCGGGCAGGCGGGCACGGACCTCGTCGTGGAAGCGGCGGGCGAGCACCGGCGCGTCGGCGTTGTCGGGCGTGTGCACGAACATGGTGGGGGAGCGGCCCTCGCGCAGCCAGTCCACGGTGACGTCGACCCAGTGCTGCCAGCCCTCGACCGTCCGGTCGGTGTCGTCGCGGCCGAGATACCGCACGATGGGCCGGTCGGTGAGCGCGCGGGTACGCAACGGCATCCGTGGCTTCTTGGTCCAGGCGTCGCGTTCGGCGTCACTGGTCGGCGGGTCGGCGAAGAAGGCGGTGGTGTCGAACGGCACCCATTCGGCCTCCGCCTCGTCGAGCACCGTCTCCAGCAGCCGCGTCGCGTGCGGCTCGGTGAAGAAGGCGGGGTGGCGGACCTCCACCACGGCCCGGTGGGTGGTGGGCAGCCGGCGCAGGAAGCGGGCCAGCGTGGGTACGTCGTCCGGGCCGAACGAGCCGGGGAGCTGCACCCAGAGGGCGTGGGCACGCGGGCCGAGCGGCGCCATCGCGTCCAGGAACACCCGCATCGGCTCGGTGACGTCGGTGAGCCGGCGCTCGTGCGTCACCACCTTGGGCAGCTTCACCACGAACCGGAATTCCGGGCCGGTCTGCTGCGCCCAGGTGGCGACCGTGTCCCGGGTCGGGGTGGCGTAGAACGTCGTGTTGCCCTCGACCGCGTCGCACCACCCGGCGTAGTGCCGCAGCCGCTCGGAGGTCGGCAGCGGGTGGGCCAGCAACCGACCCTGCCACGACTTGTGCGTCCACATCGCACACCCGACGTGTAGCCGCATGCCGCCGACTCCTTCCTCCGCCACTGGTCCGGCGACAGTGCGGGTACCCGGCCGGGCTTGCTTCGCGGCCTGGTGAAGCGCGACCCCGGCTCGACGTACCGTAGCCGGGTGTCCGCTGGCCGGCTGCGGCCGGTCAGGTCAGCGGGCCGGGCCGGCGGAGTCGTCCGGGGCGAGGGACGCGATGAAGTCGAGAATGCGCTGGTTGACCAGCTCGGGACGTTCCACCGGCAGCCCGTGGCCGGCACCGGCCACGATCTCGGTGCGGACCGAGGGGATCAGCTCCGCCGCCCGGGCCGCCGCCCGACGGGGATCCAGCAGCGAACTGCGCCCGGCCACCAGCAGCTGCACCGGCACGCGGATCGCGCGCAACTCGTCGTCGTCGAACCGGCGAGCCGCGACCGGGCGGCCCGACCGCCAGTGCCGGGCTGCGATCATGATCGGGGCCAGTTGCTCGGCGGACTCGACCAGGGCATGGTTGGCCAGCCGCTGGGCGAACCAGGGCCGGGTGCGCCGGGGGGCCAGTGTCGCCAGCGCTCCGGCCAGCATGTTCGCGTAGAACCTGAGTGGCACCTTCTCCAGGCCCCCGGGATCGAGCAGGGTGACCGAGGCCAGCCGGTCGGGCCGGTGCAGGGCCTGGGCGAGCGCCAGGAATCCGCCGTACGACAGGCCGACCAGGTGAACGCCGTCCAGCCCGAGTGCGGTGAGCGTCTCGTCGAGCCAGGCGGCGTTGTCGGTCGTACTCGGCACCGGTCGGCGTTGCACGCTGCGACCTGGGTCGTCGACGGTGTCCACCGCGTAGACCGGGTGGTGGATGCCGAGCGGGCCGACCTGCGGATACCAGTTGCTGGAGTTGCCCTGAGCACCGTGCAACAACACGATCGGCTCACCCGTGCCGGTGCCGTGGTGGTGCACGTGGACGGTGCCGAACCGCGTCTCGACGTCCAACTCCTGTCGAGGGTGCGGCCACGCGCCCATCGCCGCCTCGTAGGCGGCGAGGAACCTGCTCTGTGCCTGGTCGCTGGTGAATCGTCCGATGCCCGGCGTCGCGCCCACATCGACCTCCCCCGTTCGGTGGTACGACCGTACTACGCCGCGAGCATGCGCACGGTGGCCGTGCAGGCGGGCGTCTCGGTCGGCTAGCCGTCGCCGTCGGTGCGGTCGACGGTGAGGCTGGAGACGCCGGAGGTGGCGTCGATGTCGTAGCGGTCGGTGGCCGACTCCCACTCCGGTGGCGTCAGCACCGTGCCACCGGCCACGCCGGACTGGGTGGACCCGTCGACGGTGACCGACCCGGCGCCGCCGCCCGCGCGTACCCGCACCGGGGCGTCACCGGCCAGGCGGACGACGACCTGGTTCGCACCGCCACTGAGGACGGTCCGCTGAGTGCCTTCGGCCGGCGGCAGGGTCAGCTCGATCCGGCTCGCCCCGGCGGTGAACTCGACGTCGCCGAGCTGGGTGCCACGGAGGTCGAGGTGCTGTTCCTTGGCGCCGCCGCCGAGGCGCAGGTGCCAGCGTACGGAGTGGTGCAGCACCACCTCGACGATGGCCGGCCCGTCCTGACCGGTGCCGCGCAGGCTGGTGAGCACGTTGCCGTCGGTGAGGGAGACCGCGGGACGCACGCCCGCGTCGCGGGGCGTCGACACCCGGTACGCGTCCCCGCCGAGGTCCTCGGTGCGCAGCCGGACCACGTCGGCGCCGTCGAGCAGGACGAAGGTGGCCTCCCGCAGGTCGTCGGCGCTGCCGGTGACGACGTGCCCGGCCCGGCCGTCGCCGCGCACCGTGACCCAGGTCCAGGCGGAGACCAGCACCACCACCAGGACCAGCAGCGCTCCGCCGAGCCACCACCAGAACCGTCGTCCGTCGGTCGCTTGAGCGTTCTCCACGTCGCCTCCCGTACCTCGGTGACCGCAGTGGGCTACTACCCGCCGGGCCCGTCACCGACTCTTACGGCTGGGAAGGCGCGTGGGCTCACCGCCGACGGCGGTGAGCCCATAGGTACCGCTTGCGGTCAGGCGCGGGACCACTTCTGGTTGGCGGTGCCGGCGCAGTCCCAGAGTTGCAGGCGGCCGCCGTTGTTCGCGTTGTTCTCCCGGACGTCGACGCACCGGTTCGCGCTGAGGTTCACCAGGTCACCGGCGGGGCTGAGGGTGAACCGTTGGGCCGGGTTGCCGTTGCAGGTGACCAGGTTGACCTCGGTGCCGTTGGCGGTGCCGGCCCAGGCCGGGTCCATGCACTTGCCCATCGCGCGCACGGTGCCGTCGGCGGCGAAGGTCCACGCCTGGGCGGCGGTGGTGTTGCAGTCCCAGATCTGCAACGGCGCCCCGTCGTACGGGTTGGCGCTGGGGATGTCGATGCACCGTCCACTCTGCTGGCCCCGGATCCGGGTGGTGCCGGTGTTGCCGTCCGGGACGTAGCCGTAGACCCGCACGTAGTCGACGAGCATCTGCTGCGGGAACTGGGTGCTGCCGTCCGGGTAGCCGGGCCAGTTGCCGCCCACCGCGACGTTGAGGATCATGAAGAACGGGTGGTCGAACACCCAGCGGTTGCCGCCGAGCCGGCTCGGGTCGACGCGGAAGAACTCCTGGCCGTCGAGGTACCAGCGGATGCTGCTCGGTTCCCAGTCGACCCGGTAGGTGTGGAAGGCGTCGGCCAGCGGCTGCCCGATGACGCGGCTGCCGGTGATCCCGCCACCGCCGGAGTAACCCGGCCCGTGGATGGTGCCGTGCACGGTGTTCGGCTCGCGACCGATGTTCTCCATGATGTCGATCTCGCCGGAGGCCGGCCAGCCGACGTTGCCGAAGTCGTTGCCGAGCATCCAGAAGGCCGGCCAGATGCCCTGACCACGAGGGATCTTGATGCGGGCCTCGAATCGGCCGTACGCCTGGCTGAAGGTGGCGGCGGTGAGCAGTCGGGCAGAGGTGAACTCGCACCGACCGTAGTGGCACTGGTAGTTGGCCGGGTTCTCCCGGCGCGCGGTGATGACCAGGTTGCCCTGCCCGTCGTGCACCGCGTTGCTGGTGCTGTTGGTGTAGTACTGCCGCTCGTTGTTGCCCCAGCCGTGGCCGCCGATGTCGAAGCGCCACTTGGACTGGTCGACCGGCGTACCGGCCGAGGCGTTGAACTCGTCCTGCCAGGTGAGTCCGCCGATGGCGGCGGTGGCCGGTGCGGCGGTCACGGGAACGACGAGCAGGCTGGCGACGACCGCCGCGGCGAGGACGGCGGCGCTCCTTCGGAGCCTGCGGGAGATGGTGGACACGATGGTCTCCTTGGGGGTGGGCGGATGAGGCTGGCGCCCCGGCGAGGAGGGGAGAGCGCTCTCCACATCGCAGTCTGTCGATTTCGACAAAATTAGTCAAGGTTGTTAACAGCGATCATGAGCCGGGATGACGCTCGGTGATCGTCAACTGGTGGTTGACGATTGCGACGCGTCAACCTATGGTTGACGCATGACGAATCCCGTACAGGCGAACAATCCCGTCCGGCTCGACGACCTGATCCAGGCCATCAAGCAGGCCCACCCCGACGCGCTCGACCAACTCACCGGCGCGGTCATCGTCGCTGACCACATCGGGGACGTCGCCGACCACCTCATCGGTCACTTCGTGGACCAGGCCCGCCGCTCCGGCGCCTCCTGGACCGACATCGGCCGCAGCATGGGGGTGAGCAAGCAGGCCGCGCAGAAGCGCTTCGTGGCCAAGGGCGACGCCGGGCCGATCGACCCGCAGCAGGGGTTCAACCGCTTCACCCCGCGCGCCCGCAACGTGGTGATGGCCTCGCAGAACGAGGCCCGCGCCGCCGGCAACGCCGAGATCGGCCCGGCGCACCTGGTGCTCGGGTTGCTCGCCGAGCCGGAGGGGCTGGCCGTGAAGGTGCTGGTCGCCGGCGGCGTCACGGTCGAGGCGGTACGCGAGGCGGCCGCCGCCGCGCTGCCGCCGTCCGTGGGCGAGGTGCCGGATCTGATCCCGTACGACGCGGCCGGCAAGAAGGCGCTGGAGCTGACCTTCCGCGAGGCGTTGCGCCTGGGGCACAACTACATCGGCACCGAGCACATCCTGCTGGCGCTGCTGGAGCAGGAGGGCGGCGAGGGTGTGCTGACCGGCCTCGGCGTGGACAAGGCCGCCGTGGAGGCGGGCACCGCGGCGGCCCTGGCCAAGGTCCGGGTGTTCGAGTAGCGGATCAGGATGCGGTGGAGAAGCCGTACCGGTCGGCGTGCTCCGGGTCCTCCGGCTCGATCTGGCGCAGCCCGGCGTCGGCGAGGCGCTTGTTGACCTCGTCCAGATGCTCGCGCACCAGCCGGGCCTCCTCCTCGGTGACCCGCCCCCGGTGCGGCTTTCCGGCGTGCTCGATGGTGCTGTAGTCGATCTTCTCGGTGGCGCGCCGCGCCTTCGGTGGGCGTACCCGCTCGGCGGTCTTGAGCAGTTGGGCCATCGGCATGTCGGTGGCCATCGCGTCGAACTCGCTCGCGGTCAGCACCACCCGACGCGGCTCACCGTTGCCGTGCCGGTCGTGGATCTCGACCACCGCCACGTCCAGCGCGGCGTCGTCGAGGCTCTCCACCTCCACCGGCGTCGCGTCCAACTGCACGGGCCCGGCCACCAGGTCAGGATGCTCGACGACGACGACGCGGACCGCCTCGTCGTCGGGGCCCAGCACCGTGCCGCTGAAGTCGGAGACGCGAATCGTCTTCTTGCCCATGTGCGCAGTTGCTCCCGTCGTGACCTGTCGGAGGACCAGCAGACGTTACCCGACAGGTGTGCGAAAGGACGCGCTGGCTCGCCGGGCCGCCCCGGGTGCGGGTGGCCTCAGAGGGTGTGGAGAGGGCTGCGGGAGGAGTAGCCCGCCGGCAGCTCGTTCAGATCGTGCCAGGAGAGTGTGCCGAGGTCGGCGCGGTGGCCGCGGTACGAGGGCTGGCCCGGGAAGCGTTCGGCGCACCCCAGTGCCCGTCGGGTCTCCTGCGCGGAGCGGTCATTCGGCTGAATCGGCATGTCCCCCACCGTTCCAAAGAAAGTTGTCCATGTATGGAAATGGATATGACGGTTGGTCGATGGATCGGGTTCCCGGACGAGGCGTTGGTCACCCGATCGGTGCCGCCGCGCGGAGCGCCCGTCGTACCGTGATCGGCGCAGGCCGAAGCGACGCTGCGGAGGTGGACCATGCTCGACCGGCGGCTCCACCTGCACCTGGCGACCTGGCTCGGGCAGTGGCCGGCAGGTCCCGGGCTGCACGTGGTGTGCTCCACCCGGCGCGCCCGCCCGGCCTGGGACGGCCGGTTGCGGCCGGCCGTCGCGATCACCGCCGGTGCGAGCACCGTGCTCTCGGTGGCCCCGGACCGGGTCGCGGCGGTCCGCGAGCTGACCCGGCGGCCGGAGTCGCTGCCGGACGCCTTGCCGGCGGCGGTCGGCCATCCGCGCTGGGTGGTGCACGACGACGTGTTCCGCTGGAGCGTCGCTCCCGCACCCCTGCCCGACGTCGGTGAGTGGGTGCCGTCCGGCGCCGCCGGCCTGCCGTCCTGGTTACGCCTGTTCGACCGGCCGGTCCTGGTGGTGCGGGACGACCGGGGGCGCTACCTGGCCGGCGTCGGTGTCAAGCGGCACGACCGGCACGGGCACGAGTTGGCGGTGGGCACGGTGCCGGCCGCCCGGGGGCGTGGGCTGGCTCGGCGGCTGGTGGCCCAGGCAGCGCGTCGGGTGCTCGCGGACGGCGCGGTGCCGACCTATCTGCACGCCCGGGACAACGCCGCCTCGGCCCGGGTGGCGGAGGCGGCGGGCTTCCCCGACCGGGGCTGGCGGTCGTACGGCGTCTATCCCGGCTGATCGTCGACCTGACGGCAGGGCGCGGACCGTGAATCCCGGGCCGGATCCACGGTCCGCAGCCTCCCCCCAGGCCCATGTGCGGCTCGATGCGATCACGCTACGTATCCGGCTGGTGGTCGGCAAGTAGCCACCGCGTGGTCCGTGGTGTCGAAAAGTGGACTTGACCTGGCCTGACAGGTCGATGCGGATCGGCTGCGGGGTGACTCAGCGTATGGCTCCGGTGTGTCCGGTCAGGCCCAGCGCCTCGGCGGCGGCCCGCCCGTTGGCGTGGCTGGCGCCGAAGGTGGTGACGAAGGCCCGGACGCCGGCCGGTCGCCAGGCGGCCGGCCACCCCATCTCGACCACCGCCACCGGGTGCGTGGCGGCCAGCGCGGCGGCCAGTTCCGGGCCGCCGGGCAGGCGGTGCAGGTGGCGGCCGACCAGCACGATCGGTCGGGTGCCGGCCCGGCGACGCAA
Source organism: Micromonospora sp. NPDC049903 (assembly GCF_044460945.1). Lineage (NCBI taxonomy): Bacteria > Bacillati > Actinomycetota > Actinomycetes > Micromonosporales > Micromonosporaceae > Micromonospora > Micromonospora sp. NPDC049903. The sequence continues at coordinate 125,483 of NZ_JBITKL010000015.1, read as the reverse complement.
CGTCTCCGGGTCGGCCTCGGTCGCCACCACCCGGATCTCCTCGGTGCCGTCGAGGTGCGGGCCGAGTCCCCACGGCACCCGCCCCTCGGCGATGGTCGAGCGGGCGTGCAACTGCACCACCAGTGGCTGGTCGAGCCCGGCGAGGATGCCCTCCACCCGTACCGCCCGGCGCGCGGCGGCGTACCCCAGGCCGTCCGGGACGGTAATCTCCGGGCGCGCGGTCCGGGTCCAGGCGGCGAGGGCGGTGACGCGGTCGGCGGCCTGCTCCACCCGTGCGCGGTCGAGCCGGCCGTCGCCGAGCGCGGCGACGATCTCGGCGGCGACGGTCTCGACCAGGTCCGCGTCGACCGCGGCGCCGATGCAGAGCAGGTCGGCTCCGGCGGCCAGCGCCCGCACCGCACCCGGAGCGATGCCGCCGGCGGCCAGGGTGGCGCCCCGCATCTCCAGCGCGTCGGTGACCACGACGCCGTCGAAGCCGTACCGGTCGCGCAGCAGGTCGGTCAGGACGGCGCGGCTGAAGGTGGCCGGCAGGTCGCCGGTGAGCGCGGGGACCCGGATGTGTGCGGTCATCACCGCCTTCGCCCCGGCGGCGATCACCGCGGCGAACGGTGGCAGGTCACGTTGGCGCAGGAGATCGGGCGACGCGTCCACGGTGGGCAGCTCGTGGTGGGAGTCGGCGATCGTCGCGCCGTGGCCGGGGAAGTGCTTGGCGCAGGCGGCCACCCCGGCGGCCTGGAGCCCGGTGGTCGCCGCCGCCGAGTGGGCGGCGACCCGGACCGGGTCGGCCCCGAACGAGCGGGTGCCGATGACCGGGTTGTCGTCGGCGCTGTTGACGTCGACGGTGGGTGCCAGGTTGACGGTGATGCCCAGGTCGGCCAGCTCCGCGCCGATGGCGTGATAGACCCGGCGGGTGAGGGCCACGTCGCCGATCGCGCCGAGCGCCGCGTTGCCCGGGTACGGGCTGCCGGTGGCGTGCGCCAGCCGGGTGACGTCGCCGCCCTCCTCGTCGATGGCGATCAGCACGTCGGACCGTCCGCTCCGCAGCGCGGCGGTGGCGGCCGCCACCTGCTCGGGCCGGTGGATGTTGGTGCCGAACAGGGTGTGTCCGGCCAGCCCTTCGGCGACCAGCTCGACCGCCCAGGCGGGCGGGACCGGCCCCGGGTACGCGGCCAGCAGGGTGCCCAGCGCCAACCGGCGGAGTCCTGGATCGATCCCCACGGGGGTGTCTCCTCTCGGTGCCGGCCGGTGCGGATCTCGTACCGGGTCGGCCGAGAGCCCTGCTTCCACCCGGCCGATACGCTACGGCTACCCGTTCCAAGGTCGGTTTACTGTTACCAATGCTAGATAGTTAGCAAAGTTTACTAATACATGAGGACATGGCATGAGTGCGACCCGGTTGCCCGGCACCCCACGTCTGTTGCGCGCCCTCAACGACCGTGCGGCGCTGGAACTGCTGCTGGAACAGGGACCGCTGACCCGGGCTCGGATAGGCGAGCTGACCGGCCTGTCCAAGGTCACCGCCTCGCAGCTCGTGGAGCGGTTGGAGGAGCGTGGCCTGGTCGCCCGGGTGGGTGAGCAGGCCGGCGGGCGGGGGCCGAACGCCCAGCTCTATGCGGTGCGACCTGGCAGCGCGCACGTGGTCGGCGTGGACGTCGGCCCGGAGCGGGTGGTGGCCGCCTGCGCCGACATCACCGGGGCGGTGATCGGGCGGGTCGAACAGTCCACCCGGGACACCGACGACCCGGTCGGTGTGGTGCACAACGCGGTGGTGCAGGTGGCGGGCAGCGCCGGTGCGCACCTGTCGAGCGTGCGGCGGATCGTGCTCGGCACCCCTGGCCTGGTCGACCCGGGCACCGGCGACATCACCTTCGCGTTCAACCTGCCGCGCTGGCACCGGGGCCTGCTCGCCGCGCTCCGCGACGACCTGGACACCCCGGTGGTCTTCGAGAACGACGTGAACCTGGCCGCAGTGGCCGAGGCGCAGTCCGGCGCGGCCCAGGGCGTATCGGACTTCGTGCTGGTCTGGGTCGGTGCCGGCGTCGGTCTGGCGATCATGCTGGGCGGCCGGCTGCACCACGGCAGCAGCGGCGCGGCCGGTGAGATCGGCTACCTGCCGGTGCCCGGCGCGCCCATCCCGCGCGACGTCTCCCGACGGGCCAAGCCGGCGTTCCAGCAGGTGGCCGGTGCCGACGCGGTCCGCGCGCTGGCCCGCGAGCACGGCTACCCGGACACCGAGGCGGCCGACGCGGTCCGCGCCGCGATCGCCGACGGCACCGCCGGGGGGCCGATGCTCGACGAGGTGGCCCGTCGGCTGGCCCTGGGCGTGGCGAGTACCTGCGTGGTGCTGGATCCGCCGCTGGTGGTGCTCGCCGGTGAGGTGGGTCAGGCCGGTGGGGCGGCGTTGGCCGAACGGGTGCAGCACGAGGTAGCCGCCATCACGCTGGTCCGCCCCCGGGTGGTCGCCACCGGGCTGACCGAGGAACCGGTCCTGCACGGCGCGTTGCGTACCGCGCTGGACGCCGTCCGGGACGAGGTCTTCGGCTCCACGGTCGGCTAAGAGCGCCCGGCAATAGGACTGGCGGGGCTGCGGCGCGTCCTGGCGCTTCGGCTGGCGGCGTTGTCGTCGTCGGCCATGCAACACCGGCATGGCCTCCTCCTCCGCCTTGCCATCCTCGGCCAGGACCCGCCTCGCCTCCACCGCCCTCTTGCCGGGCGCTCTAACCGCCGTCCATGCGAAGGAATTCTTCAGCACCTGGCCGGAGGTGGCAAGGAGTCGCCGCCTCCGGTTCCCGGTGCTCAGGTCAGGTCGCGACGGCGGAACAGCGCGAAAGCCGCCACGGTGAGCCCGACGGTGAGCGACAGCAGCACGGCCAGGGCCGGTCGCCAGGTCAAGGTGTAGAGACCGTCGCAGTAGCTGGAGAGCAGGTTGGTGCAGGCGCTGTCGTCCCAGAGCTCGACCCTGCCGGTGAGCCACGCCCAGACGTAGCTGGTCAGCATGAGCTGGTCCGGCCGGGCCACCTCCACGATCTCCAGCACGATCCGGCCGCCCAATTCCCACACCACCAGGTACGCGGCCACCGCCCCGAGCGCCGCCGAGGTGTGCCGGCCCATCGTGGCAATCGCGAAGCCGATCGCCGTGGCCAGCAGCACCAGCACCAGGCCCCGACCCCAGATCGCGCCCAACCCGCTCCAGAAGGCCGGGTTCGTCGGGCCGGGATGACCGGCCAGTTGGGCGATCACCCAGAAGGTGACCAGATAGGCCGCCGAGGCGAGCAGGGACAGCGCCAGCACCGCACCGAGCAGCGTGCCGAGCTTGGTGCCCAGCACCGTCAGCCGGCGCGGTCGCCACAGCAGCAGGTTCACCACCCCGCCGGAGTTCAGATCGGCGCCGATCGCCGAGGCCCCCACCAGGAAACCGAACAGCACCAGGAACGCCACGAGGAAGAACAGCAGCGGCTCGGCCTGCCGGGTGAAGGTGAACACGCCGCTGAGGTAGTCGGCGGCTACCGGCAACCGGTCCATCCGTGCCGGATCGACCTCGCTGCAGTCGGACGGCAGGTAGTCGTCGTTGTCCCGGGGGTGCTCGCCCCGCTGCCGGGCCAGACACCGGTCGTACTCCAACTCCAGGTTGCGCTGGTCGTCGGCGGCCTGCTGCTGGGCCGTGGCCAACTCGGCCGGGCTGGGACTGTGCGAACCGGCGATGGTGGTGCCGGCGGTGACCACGAAGGCCAGCGCCAGCAACGCCACCATGAGCTGGACGAAACGGCGGGCGGCCAACCGCTCCGCCTCGGCACGGATCAGGTTCACGCGCCCACCTCCCGGATCCCGAGGTCGATCTCCCGACCGTCAGTGGGGTCGTCCGCTGTGCCGTCCACCTGTCGGGGTACCCCCGCAGGCCCCGGTGCGCCGGTCAGGTCCAGGAAGACGCTCTCCAGATCCGGGCGCAGCGGAGTCAGCTCGCGTACCCAGACGCCCTGCTCGCCCAGCGTCCGGTTGACCACCGCCGGATCCGGCACCCCGCCCACCACCAGGTGGTCGGCGTGCCCGGTGACCGCCAGTCCGGCCGCCGCCAGCAACTCCTCGGCCCGGGCCAGGTCGTCGGCGCGGACCAGGCACTCGTGCCGGTCGTGGCCGGCGAGCACCTCCGCCACCGGTCCGCTGGCGGCCCGCCGACCTCGCGAGATGATCGTGACGTGGTCACAGATCACCTGGATCTCGGCCAGGATGTGGCTGGACACCAGCACGGTCACCCCGCGCTCGGCCAGCGCCCGCATCAGATCGCGCATCTCCCGGATGCCCGCCGGGTCCAGCCCGTTCGCCGGCTCGTCGAGGATCAGCAGCTCCGGTCGCTTGAGCAGCGCCGAGGCCACCGCCAGACGCTGCTTCATGCCCAGCGAGTAGCCCTTGACCCGCTCGTGCGCCCGGTCGAGCAGGCCGACCTGCGCCAGCACGTCGTCGACCCGGGCGATCGGCACGTCACCGGCCAGCGCGAGCAACCGCAGCGTGCGGTACGCGGTGAAGTTGCCGAAGAACTGCGGACTCTCCACGATCGCGCCCACCCGGCCCGCCACCTGGGGCAACTGCTCCGGCGCGGAGGCACCCAGCACCCGCATCCGGCCCTGGTCGGCGCGGACCAGCCCGAGCAGCGCCCGCAACGTGGTCGTCTTGCCCGACCCGTTCGGACCGAGGAACCCGTGCACCTGACCGGCCTCGACCAGCAGGTCGAAGCCGTCGACCGCGACGCGGCTACCCCGGCGCAGGCTACGGAAGGTCTTCCGTAGACCCTCGATCTCGATGACCGCACTCGCCATGAGCCGCCCTTCGGGTGAGGAATGACACGGCGCCTCACCCTACGGCCGGCGCGTACGCCCATGGGGGCAGCCCGCTGCTGCGTGGTTGGATGGGCGGGTGACTGGTGACCTGATCCCTGGCGCCGGTGGCGCCACCCCCGCCCCCTCACCCGTGGACGCGGATCTGGTGGTCAGCCTCGACGGCGTCGCCGTACGCCGGTCCGGCACCGCCCTGCTGCACGATGTGGACTGGCGAGTCGAGCTGGACGAACGCTGGGTGGTGCTGGGCCCCAACGGCGCCGGCAAGACCACGTTGCTCAACCTCGCCGCCGGGCGGCTGCACCCGACCACCGGCACGGCGCACGTGCTGGGCGAGCGGATCGGCCGCACCGACGTGACCGAGCTGCGTACCCGCATCGGGCTCACCACCGCCGCGCTCGCCGAGCGTCTGCCCGCCGACGAGCGGGCCGTGGACGTGGTGATGACGGCGGCCTGGTCGGTGGTGGGCCGCTGGCGGGAGAGCTACGACCCGGCCGACGAGTCCCGCGCCCGGGCGCTGCTCGACCAGCTCGGTGTCGGCGCGCTGACCGACCGGACGTACGGCACGCTCTCCGATGGCGAGCGCAAGCGGGTGCAGATCGCCCGGGCGCTGATGACCGACCCTGAGCTGCTGCTGCTGGACGAACCGGCGGCCGGGCTCGACCTCGGTGGCCGGGAGGACCTGGTGGGCCGTCTCGCCGAGCTGGCCCAGGACCCGGACGCTCCGGCGTTGGTGCTCGTCACGCACCACGTGGAGGAGATCCCGCCCGGCTTCACCCACGCGCTGCTGCTGCGCGACGGCGCGGTGATGGCCCAGGGGCTGCTGGAGGACACCCTCACCGCCGACAACCTGACCAAGACCTTCGGCCTGCCGCTGCTGGTCGAACGCCACGGCGAGCGCTACACCGCTCGCGCCGCGTGAAAGGAGGGGTCCCCTGCTAACGCCTGCGGTATAGCAGGGGACCCCTTTTTCACACACGAGCCAGCCGCAGGAGGCTTCCGTGCGCCAGACCCGGGTCGTCGTGGTGGGCAGCGCGAACATGGACCTGGTCGCCACCGCGCCGGCCCTGCCCCGGCCGGGGGAGACCACGCTCGGCACCGACTTCGTCACGGTGCCCGGCGGCAAGGGCGCGAACCAGGCCATCGCCGCGGCCCGCGCCGGTGCCGCCTGCACCTTCCTCGGCGCGATCGGATCCGACTCGTTCGGGGTGACCCTGCGGGCTCGGATCACCGCCGCCGGGGTCGACGCCAGCCACCTCCGCACCAGCTACGGCGCCTCCGGGGTGGCCCTGGTCATGGTCAACGCCGAGGGCGAGAACGCCATCCTGGTGACGCCGGGAGCGAACGGCGCGATGACCGCGCTCACCGAGGCCGAACTGGCCGCCGTACGCGACGCGGACGTGCTGGTCGCCCAGTTGGAGATCCCGGTGGATACGGTGACCGAGGCGGCGGTGGCCGCCAAGGACGCCGGCACCCGGGTGGTGCTGAACGCCGCGCCGGCCGTCCCGCTGCCACCGGAACTCCTGGCCGCCGTGGACCTGCTGGTGGTCAACGAGAACGAGGCGCAGACGTACACCGGGCGGGGCCGGGACGAGCCGCAGGCACTGCTCGACCTGGTGCCCCGGGCGGTGCTCACCCTCGGCGGGCAGGGCGCCTGGTACGGCGACCGGGACGGCACCGCCGTGCACGTGCCCGCCGTGCCGGTGGACACGGTGGACTCGACCGCCGCCGGGGACGCGTTCACCGCCGCGCTCGCGGTGGCCTGGGGCGAGGGCCGGGACCTGGTCGACGCGGTCCGCTGGGCGGCGGCGGCCGGTGCGGCCTGCGTCCGCCGGCTCGGCGCGAGCGTGTCGCTGCCGCACCGGGCCGAGATCGACCAGCTCTACGTCCCGGCACCCTGACCGACGCGGCCGGTGCGGCGTCCGCCGTCGGGGCCGGTCGCGCGCGCCGGGGCGCTGTCGCCGTCGGCGCGGAACGCCCGGCGGTACGCCGACGGTGAGGTCCGCATCGCCCGGGCGAAGTGGTGGCGATAGGTGACCGACGTGTCGAAGCCGACCGCGGCGGCGATCTCGGTGACCGGTGCGTCGCACGTCTCCAGCAGCGCCAGGCTGGACCGGATCCGCTGGTCGATCAGCCACCGGATCGGGCTGGTGCCGGTGGCCCGGGCGAAGTGCCGCAGATAGGTGCGCGGTGACATGTGCGCCTGCCGGGCCAGCGTCGCCACCGTCAGCGGTTCGCTCAGGTGCGTCAACGCCCAGGCGAGGCTGCCGGCGATCCGGTCGTCGTCCGGGCCGGTGGTCACCGGGGATTCGATGAACTGTGCCTGACCGCCGTCGCGGTGCGGCGGGATCACCAGCCGTCGGGCCACCGCGTTGGCCACCGCCACCCCGTGGTCCCGTCGGACCAGGTGTACGCAGAGGTCCAGGCCGGCGGCGCTGCCCGCGCTGGTGGCCACGTCCCCGTCGTCCAGGTACAGCACGTCGGGGTCCACCGTCACCTGCGGGTGGCGGCGGGCCAGCAGGTCGGCGTACCGCCAGTGGGTGGTGGCCCGACGCCCGTCGAGCAGGCCGGCGCCGGCCAGCGCGAACGCGCCGGAGCAGAGGGAGACGACCCGGGCGCCGCCCCGGTGCGCCCGGCGCAGGGCGGCGACCAGCTCGGGCGACGGGGTGCCGTGCACGTCGGGCACCCCGGGCACGATCACCGTCCCGGCGGCGGCCAGGTCGTCCAGGCCGTACGGGCTGTGCAGGGCGGCACCGCCGATCAGCGGCACCGGGCCGGGCCGCTCGGCGCAGAGCCGCAGGTCGTACCAGGGCACGCCGAGCTCGGGCCGGGGCAGCCCGAAGACCTCGGTGACGATCCCGGTCTCGAAGACCGACATCCCCGGGTACGCGAGCACGGCGACGGTGCGGTCCGCCGGAGTCATGGCGGGATGTTAGCGCAGTACGGCGTCACCGCCACTCGTCGTCGACGCCGTACCGGTCGAGGATCGGTGCCATGACCCGTGCCTTCGCCGTACCGGCCGCCGCGCCGGACGCCGCCGTCACCCACTTCCTCGCCCGGCTCCGGTACGAGACCGACGTCTCCGACGTGCACGCCGACCTGACCGCCGGGGTGCCCGACCTGGTGGTGGTCGACTCACGCAGTGACGACGCCTGGGAACAGGGCCACCTGCCCGAGGCCCTGCACCTGCCCACCGCCCGGATCGCCGACCGGGCGGCGGCGACGGTGCCGCCCGGAGCGCGGGTGGTGACGTACTGCTGGGGTCCCGGCTGCGACGGCGCCACCCGGGCGGCGCTGGAGTTCGCCCGGCTCGGCTACGCGGTCAAGGAGATGCGCGGCGGCTACGAGTACTGGGTCCGGGAGGGCCTGCCGGTGGTCACCGGGACCGGGGTCACGCAGCGGCCGGTGGACGAGCTGACCGCGCCCCGCCGCGCCGATTGCGGCTGCTGACCGCAGCCCAGCTCGGGTGGGGTCACCCGGCGTCGTCGCTCAGCTTCTCGCCGCGCCGACGCAGCATGCCCAGGCCGGGAATGCCGGCCACGGCGAGCTTGAGGTCCCGGGTGACGTCGAGCAGGTCGTGCAGGTCCGGACCGACCCGGTCCAGGGTGGCGAGGATCGGCAGGACGTCCGAGGTGAGGTGCTCCCGCAGCCTCGGCAGCTCGTCGACCAGGCGGACGGCGGCGGTGACCTCCTCCTCGCTGAGCTGCTCGACGAAGTGGTTGGCCATCGGAGCGGCCCGGCGCAGCGCCGGCTCGTACGCGGCCAGCAGCTCGGCCGCGGTGGCCGCCGCCTCGGCCGCCGCGCCCACGGTGCCGGCGGCCCGCCCGGCCACCGACGTCGCGGCGTCGACGGCGCCCTCGGCCGCGCGGGCCACCCGGTCGGCGTTGGCCACCACCGTGGCGGCGGCGGTCGACACCTGCTCGGCGTTGGCCACCACCGTCGCGGCAGCGGCCGACACCCGCTCGGCCTCGCCGATCACCCGAGCCGCCGTGCCGGTCAGCTCGGTGGCCTGCTGCACGGCGGTGGTGGCCGCCGCGCTGATCACCGCCACCTCGCGGACGGCCACGTCGGCGTCGGTGAGCATCTGGTCGGTGCGCTCCAGGGTCTGCTCGACCCGGTCCACCACGCCCTCGATCCGGTCCACCACGCCGTTGATCCGGTTCAGCAGCTCCTCCACGCCGTCCAGCACCGCGAACGCGCGGGTCGGGACCGCCGCGAACGACGCGGCCTGGTCGAGGGCGGAACGGGTGAGACCGACGACCGAGGTCGGCCGGGGAAGAGGGATCGCCATGGCGTCAAGTGTGCGCCGTCCCGGCCAGCGGCACCGCGCGGCCGGTCACCAGTGGTCGCCCTGCTGCTCGACGGCGCGCTGCACCGCCCGGTAGATCTGCCCGAACCGCAGCGCGTCGGGGGTACGCAGCACCATCACCTCCTGACCCCGGTACTGCACCCACAGCTCGTTGACCCGGTTGCCGCGTTCGTACGAGCGGTCCAGCCAGCCGAGCGGGATCTCCAGGAACGGCACCAGCGCCAGCGCGATGACCACGCAGGCGGCGAAGACGATCAGGGCGGGCATCCACTCGCCCCGGTCCGAGGCGGACCAGGCCAGCGAGATCACGCAGACCAGCCCGACCAGTGGGGGCAGGGAGAGCAGCAGGACCAGGACGCCCCGGCCGAGCACCCGCCCCCGTACGGCGAGGGTGGTCTGGCCCTTGGCGTGCCAGACGTAGGTCACTTCGGCCATCGGGATGACGTGTCCTGCGGCCCGGATCGACTCCGACGTCACCTGCACCGTGTCGTCCCGGTAATAGAGCGCCATCACTAAGCCTAACCACCTCCGGGCGTTCCGTGTCTGTCACGCGGAGGTCAGCATCGCCTCACACGGAGGTCAACCCGGTCAGCGACGGCGGGGCGGCCGGGCCGGTTCGTTCGCCTCCATGGCCCGTTGCACGGCACGGTAGATCTGCCCGAAGCGCAGCGCGTCCGAGGTCTGGAGCAGCCGGATTGGGTGTCCGCGCCAGCGGATCCAGACCTCCCGTTGGCGGCTGCCCCGGGCGTACGAGCGGTCGAAGTACTCGAAGAGCTGGTCGGCGATGGGCCCGGCGGCCAGGCCGATCAGCACGGAGGTGCCGATGACGGCGACGGTGACGGTCGGGGACTTGTCGAGCCAGATGCCGATGACGATGCCGATGACGGCGAAGACCAGCGGGACGACCATCGCCGCGCCGAGGGCGCCGCGTCCGGCCAGCACCCGCCAGGACAGGCTGCCCCGGTGGTGCCAGACCTCGCTGATCTCGGTCAGCGGGTACGAGTCGCCGTCGACGGTGACGGTGCGGGAGGTGACCTGAACGGACCTGTCGTCGTAGTACGTGACCATCGCGGGAACTCCGGGTGGTGGGACTGGCGGCCAGACTACGTGCCCGACCAGGTGCGCCGTAAGGTTGGCGGGCGACTTCGACGAGGAAGTGAGGCTCAGCGTGGGTGAGTTCGTGCGGCTGGAGACCAGGGACGGCATCGGCACCATCCGGTTGGATCGGCCACCGATGAACGCGCTCAACACCCAGGTGCAGGAGGAGTTGCGGGCCGCCGCGTCGGCCGCCACCACCGATCCCGAGGTCCGCGCGGTCATCGTGTACGGCGGCGAGAAGGTCTTCGCGGCCGGCGCGGACATCAAGGAGATGGCCGACATGTCCTACGTGGACATGTCCGACCGGGCGGCCGACCTGTCCAGCGCGCTCGGTGCGATCGCCCGGATCCCCAAGCCGGTGGTGGCCGCGATCACCGGGTACGCCCTCGGTGGCGGCTGCGAGCTGGCGCTGGCCTGTGACTGGCGGGTGGTGGCCGAGGACGCCAAGCTCGGCCAGCCCGAGATCAAGCTGGGCATCATCCCCGGTGCCGGCGGCACCCAGCGGCTGGCCCGGCTGATCGGGCCGGCGCGGGCCAAGGATCTGATCATGTCCGGCCGGATGGTGGACGCGCAGGAGGCGCTGCGGATCGGTCTGGCCGACCGGGTCGCGCCGGCCGGCGAGGTCTACGACGCGGCGGTGGCGCTGGTGCAGCCGTACCTGCGTGGCCCGGTGCAGGCGCTGCGGGCGGCGAAGCTCGCCGTGGACGGCGGCCTGGACATGGACCTGAACTCCGCCCTGGCCTGGGAGAGCCAGCTCTTCGCGGGGCTGTTCGCCACCGACGACCGGCGGGAGGGGATGGCGGCGTTCGTGGCGAAGCGGAAGCCGGACTTCACCGGTCGATGAAGATGGTTCACATTCCAGCTACCGGCCAGTAGCGTGTGACTCCGGTCGGCCGACGAGAAGGAGCGGGAATGACGGAGCGGATCGAGGGGCACGGCGGGGAACTCGCACTCGCGGCGCTGCGCGCGTACGGGGTGCGGGAGATGTTCACCCTCTCCGGCGGGCACGTGTTCCCGCTCTACGACGCCGCGTACAAGGCCGACTTCCCGATCTACGACGTGCGGCACGAGCAGTCCGCCGTTTTCGCCGCCGAGGCGGTGGCGAAGCTCCAGCGTCGCCCCGGCCTGGCCGTGCTCACCGCCGGGCCGGGCGTGACCAACGGGGTGTCCGGTCTGACCAGCGCGTACTTCAACGCCTCGCCGGTGCTGGTGCTGGGTGGCCGGGCCCCGCAGTTCCGCTGGGGCTCGGGCAGCCTCCAGGAGATGGACCACCTGCCGCTGGTCGCCCCGGTCACCAAGCACGCCGAGACGGTCTTCACCGCCGACGACATCCCCCGGGCCGTCGCCGCCGCGCTGCGCACCGCGCTCACCCCGCACCGGGGGCCGGTCTTCCTCGACTTCCCGCTGGAGGCGATCTTCTCGGTGGGCGACGCCGAGCTGCCGACGGCGACCGGCGTCGAGCCGGTCGAGGCCGACCCCGACGAGGTGGCCGCCGCCGCGCGGCTGATCGCCGGTGCGGCCCGCCCGGTCATCGTCGCCGGCTCCGACGTGTACGCCGGTGACGCGGTGGACGCCCTGCGCGCCGCCGCCGAGGCGCTCACTGTGCCGGTCTTCACCAACGGCATGGGCCGTGGCGCGCTGCCGCCGGAGCACCCGCTGGCCTTCGCCAAGGCCCGCCGGGTCGCCCTCTCCGGCGCCGACGTGGTCGTCGTGATCGGCACTCCGCTGGACTTCCGGCTCTCCTTCGGCGACTTCGGCGACGCCACGGTGGTGCACGTGGTGGACGCGCCGAGTCAGCGCGCCTCGCACGTCGAGCCGGCTGCCGCCCCCGCCGGTGACCTGCGGGCGGTGCTCACCGCGTTCGCCGAGTACACCGGCGAGCGGACCGACCACGGCGACTGGGTGGCGCAGTTGCGCACCGCCGAGGACGCCGCCAAGGCCCGCGACGCCGAGGAGATGGCCGCCGAGACGGACCCGATCCGGCCCGCCCGCGTCTACGGGGAGCTGCGCAAGGTCCTGGCCCGCGACGCGGTCACCATCGGCGACGGGGGCGACTTCGTCTCGTACGCCGGGCGCTACCTGGAGCCGGCCCAGCCCGGCACCTGGCTCGACCCCGGCCCGTACGGCTGCCTGGGCACCGGCATGGGCTACGCGATGGGCGCCCGGATCACCCACCCGGACCGCCAGGTCTGCGTGCTGATGGGTGACGGCGCGGCCGGGTTCTCGCTGATGGACGTCGAGTCCCTGGTCCGGCAGAAGCTGCCGGTGGTGATGGTGGTCGGCAACAACGGCATCTGGGGCCTGGAGAAGCACCCGATGCGGGCCATGTACGGCTACGACGTCGCCGCCGACCTCCAGCCCGAGCTGCGGTACGACCACGTGGTGAGCGCGCTCGGCGGTGCGGGGGAGACGGTCGCCAAGGCGGCCGACCTGGGGCCCGCCCTGGCGCGGGCGTTCGACGCGGGAGTGCCGTACCTGGTCAACGTGCTCACCGACCCGGCCGACGCGTACCCCCGCTCCTCGAACCTGGCCTGAGCACGGACCCCGCCCCGGCGGTCACACCTCGGGGCGGGGTTCCTCGCGCGGCGGGTCGCCCTCGCGTCGGCGCAGGTCGTCCTCGCGCCGACGCAGGTCCTCCTCCCAGCGCTGGAAGAGTTCCTGGTCCTCCTTGCGGGACCGCTCCTGGATCGAGCGCAGGAACTCGGGGTCGTCGTCCGGGGCGAGCGGCCGCTGGGGCCCCCGCTCGGCCGGACGCGTGCCCGTCGACCACATGCCGCCACCGTCGGCCTTGCGCTTGCGCCCGGCGACGAACCAGGCGATCGAGCCGATCAGCGGGGCGAAGAGGATCATCAGCACCCAGGCGATCCGGGGTAGGTGACGGATGTCGTCTTCCTCGGCGGACAGGCAGCTGATCAGGGCGCAGACGGCGAGGACGACCTGCACCACGAAGAGGAGGATGTACAGCCGGGCCATGTACCCATCATGTCCTACCCGACGAGATGGTCACACCCCGCGCAGCACCAGCAGCACGCCGAGCAGGGCGAATCCGGCCGTACCCAGCCCGACCAGGGCGAGCGTGCGGCCCCCGCCGGCGACCGCGCGGACGGTGATGCTCCGCCGCCAACAGAGCGTGACCACCGCCACCCACCCCAGCACGGCCAGCGCGGCCGGCAGCGCTCCGACGGGGCCGCCGCTGAGGGCGAGCCGGACGGCCAGCAGCACCACCACGGTCATCGCCAGCGCGGTGCGCCGCCAGGCCAGCCGGGTCCGCTCGGGTTGCAGCCCGGGGTCGCGGGTCGCGCTCATCGGCCCACCGCACCGACCAGCACCGCCACCGTGAGCAGCAGCGCGCCGAGCGCGACGACCAGGGCGAGCACGGCCGGGAACCGGGACGCGGGCAGCTCCCTGCCGAGCCGGATGGCGCGTTCGCTGCGCGCCCAGTGGTCCACCGCCCGCAGCGCGACCACCCCGCCGAGCAGCAGCAGCGCCACCGAGATCACCTCGCGCAGGTAGGACGCCGGCATCTCCGGCAGGAACTGCGCGGCGGCGAGCCCACCGGCGATCAGTGCCAGCCCGGTCCGCAGCCAGGCCAGGAAGGTCCGCTCGTTGGCCAGCGAGAAGCGGTAGTCGGGGGTACGCCCCACCGACCGCATCTCCTGCGGGTCGAACCAATTCTTGATCAACTGCCACACGCAGGTGATTATCCGGTTCCGGTCGGGCATAACTGGATACATGACGGATCTTGACGCGATCACGTTGCGCACGGCGTACGACACCCACCTGCGGCCGGGACTGCCCGATCCGGTGCCGGACGGTGTCCTGGTCCAGCGGGACGGTCCGTTGTTCCGGGTGCTCGGGCTGGACGGTCGGGGCCTGGTGACCTATCGCGATCTCGGCGGTCTGAGCGGCACCGGGCTGGACGAACTGATCGCCCGGCAGGTGGCGGTCGCCGTCGAGCGCAGCGAGCCGGTGGAGTGGAAGCTGCACGGTCACGACGACCCGGCCGACCTGCCGCAGCGGCTGCGCGCAGCCGGGTTCACGCCGGAGGCGGAGGAGTCCGTCATGGTCGGGCCGGTCGCGCCGCTGGCCTCCGCGCTGCCGGTGGTGCCGGAGGGCGTACGCCTGCGCGAGGTGACCGGCCGTGCGGATCTGGAGCGGATCGCGGAGATGGAGACGCAGCTCTGGGGCGAGGACCTGTCCGGCCTGGCCGACGGGCTGGCCCGCGAGATCGACGCCGACCCGCAGTCGATCACCGTGGTGGTGGCCGAGGCGGACTCGACGGTGGTCAGCGCGGGCTGGGTGCGGTATCCGGCGGAGACCACCTTCGCCACGCTCTGGGGCGGTTCGACCCGGCCCCAGTGGCGGCGGCAGGGGATCTACCGGGCGCTGGTCACCTACCGGGCCCGGTCGGCCGGTCAGCGGGACCGGACGCTGTTGCAGGTCGACGCCGGTGCGGAGAGTCGTCCGCTGTTGGAGCGGCTCGGCCTCGTCGCGGTCACCAACACCACGCCCTACGTCTACACTCCGTGATCATGACGCAGCGGCTGACCGACGAGGAGAAGCTGACCCTCAAGACGGGTGCCTTCGGCGCGGTCCTCATGGTCTCGAACGCCGAGCCCGGCCTGCTGGCGGTCTTCCGGGAGAGCTTCGCCGCCTCCGGGGCGATCTCCGACGCCAGCGGGGTGGTGAAGGAGGCGTTGACCAGCGGCCCGCTGCCGAAGCTGCCGCGTGACTCGGCGCTGGAGATCGAGTCGGTGGTGCTGCCGGCGCTGCGTCGGGCGGTCGGCATCCTCACCGAGAAGGCGCCGCAGGACGTCGGCGTCTACCGCGAGGTGGTGCTGGCCGCCGCCGATCGGACCGCGCGCGCCCACCAGGGGGTCAGCCCGGCCGAGGCCGAGGCGATCGGTCGGATCAAGGACGTACTGGGCGACTCGTCCTGACCGACGGCCACTCCGGTGAGCTGCGTCACGCCGGTCGCGCACGGAAGCCTATGCTACCGACAGGTAACATCGCGTCGTGGGCAACTGCACAGCAGCCCACGGTTGACCTGACGGCAACAGACACGCAAGGCTGCGCCCCAGACCAGGGGCGATTGAGCACACCACCACAGCAGGAGGGTCGTCGAAGCGCGATGAACATCGTCGTACTCGTCAAGCAGGTGCCCGATTCGGGCGCGGACCGCAACCTGCGTACTGACGACAACACTGTCGACCGCGGTTCGGCGAACAACGTCATCAACGAGATGGACGAATACGCCATCGAAGAGGCGTTGAAGATCAAGGAGGCGCACGGCGGCGAGGTGACGATCCTGACCATGGGTCCGGATCGGGCGACCGAGTCGATCCGTAAGGCGCTGTCGATGGGTCCGGACAAGGCGGTGCACGTGGTGGACGACGCCCTGCACGGTTCCTGCGCGGTGGCCACCTCGAAGGTGCTGGCTGCCGCGCTGGCGCAGCTCGGCGCGGACCTGGTGCTCTGCGGTGCCGAGTCGACCGACGGCCGGGTGCAGGTGCTGCCGCACATGCTGGCCGAGCGGCTGGGCGTGGCGGCGCTGACCGGCGCCCGCAAGCTCACCGTCGACGGGAGCACGTTGACCGTGGAGCGGCAGACCGAGGAGGGCTACGAGGTGGTCACCGCCTCGACGCCGGCCGTGGTCTCCGTCTGGGACACCATCAACGAGCCGCGGTACCCGTCGTTCAAGGGGATCATGGCGGCCAAGAAGAAGCCGGTGCAGACCCTGGGCCTGGCCGACCTGGGTGTGGCCGCCGACGAGGTGGGCCTCGCCGGGGCGACCAGCACGGTGCTGGAGCACAGCAAGCGCCCGCCGCGTTCCGGTGGGGTCAAGGTCACCGACGACGGCTCCGGTGGCGCCCAGTTGGTCGAGTTCCTCGCCACCGAGAAGTTCGTGTGAGGGGTGTGGGACATGTCTGAGGTTCTCGTCGTCGTCGAAGCCACTCGGGAGTTCGGCGTCAAGAAGGTCACCCTGGAGATGCTCACCCTCGCGCGCGAGCTGGGCACTCCGGCGGCGGTGGTGCTCGGCGGCGCCGGTGCCGCCGACGCGCTCGCCGGCAAGCTGGGCGAGTACGGCGCGGAGAAGATCTATGCCGCCGAGGGCGAGGAGATCGACGGCTACCTGGTGGCGCCCAAGGCCACCGTGGTCGCCGACCTGGTCAAGCGGGTGCAGCCGGCCGCCGTCCTGCTCGCCTCCTCGCAGGAGGGCAAGGAGATCGCCGCCCGGCTGGCGGTCAAGCTGGACAACGGCATCCTGGCCGACGTGGTGGCCCTGGCCGCCGACGGCACCGCCACCCAGGTGGCCTTCGCCGGCTCGACCGTGGTCACCTCCAAGGTGACCCGTGGCCTGCCGCTGGTCACCGTCCGGCCGAACTCGGTCACCCCGGCCCCGGCCGCCGCCACCCCGGCGGTGGAGCAGCTCACGGTCACCGTCGGCGACACCGACAAGCTGGCCAGGGTCGTGGAGCGGGTGGCCGAGCAGAAGGGCTCGCGCCCCGAGCTCACCGAGGCGGGTGTGGTGGTCTCCGGCGGTCGTGGGGTCGGCAACGCCGACAACTTCTCGCTGGTCGAGGAGTTGGCCGACCTGCTCGGCGGCGCGGTCGGCGCCTCCCGGGCCGCCGTCGACTCCGGGTACTACCCGCACCAGTTCCAGATCGGTCAGACCGGCAAGACCGTCGCGCCGCAGCTCTATGTGGCGCTCGGCATCTCCGGCGCGATCCAGCACCGGGCCGGCATGCAGACCTCGAAGACGATCGTCGCGGTCAACAAGGACGGCGAAGCGCCGATCTTCGAGCTGGCCGACTTCGGCGTGGTCGGCGACCTGTTCAAGATCGTCCCGCAGGCCGCCGAGGAGATCCGCAAGCGCAAGTGAGGCGTGATCGCGAAGCCGCCGCCCGGAACACCGGGCGGCGGCTTCGTCGTCTGCGCCGAGGGAGCTGATCGGCGGGCCGGGGAGCTGAACCGGCCCGCCGATCAGCCCGTCAAGGAGCCCCTCAACAGGCTGTCCCCGGAGTGGGCGGTGTCGTTGTCGTACTGCTCGGCGGAGACGTCGACAACAGAGTACTGCCCGAGGTCGACGTTGGGCGGGAGCGGCAGCAGCACCTCGCTGCCGGTGCCGAGCACGCCGATCGAGAACATCTCCATGGTGTTCGGGTTGATGAGCCAGACCTCGTAGTACCCCGGCACGGCCGGGAGATTCGCGACATGCAGATGAAGCTCGCCGCTGTCGAGCACCCGCGCGTCCCCCCGGGCCTGTGCCGGCGTGCTGCCGTACGCGTCGAGTCGGGCGCTGGCCACCACCGTCTGGGCCGGCACCGGGTCGGTCGAGCCCCCGCCCAGCACCGCCGCGGTGCCGGCCACGCCGACGGCGGCGGCGGCCACCGCCGTGGTCACCGTCGCCAGCCAGCGCGGCACCCGGCCACGCCGGCCCCGTGCCGCCGGGCCCCCGCCGCTGACCGCCGGGCGGCCGGTGGACACCGGCGTGTCGCCGGTACGCGGACCGGGCGCTCGTCGCCGAGCGTCGGCGGTCAGCCCGGGCAGGTCCTGCGCGGCCCGGATCTCGGACGTGATGCCCTGCCAGAGGTGCTCCGGCGGATCAGGCAGGTCGCGCAGCCCCTGGGTGGCGGCACCGAGACCGGCGACGTGCCGCAGGTTCTCCAACTCGCCACGACAGTGCGGGCAGCCGTCGAGGTGGGTGCGGTCGACGTCCTCCGCCTCGCTCTCACCGAGTGCCAGAAAGACCAGCCGATCGTGCTCCAGGTGCGGCACCGTCCACCTCCCATCTGCGCTTCAGGCTCGCCATGCCCCGTCGGATGTGACTCTTGACGGTACCCAGCGGCACACCGGTCACCGCCGCGATCTGCTGGTGGGTCAGATCGTCGAAGAAGGCCAGCTCCAACATGCGTCGCTGGTCGGCGGGGAGTCGCGCGAGCTCGTCGGCGACCACCAGCCGGTCGACCACGACGTCCGGGTCCACGCCGGGCGCGACCGGCTCGGGCAGTTGGCGGACCGCCTCGGTCACCCGGTTGTCCCGGCTGACCGACCGCAGCCGGTCCACCACCTTGCGCCGGGCGATCCCGAGCAACCAGCCGACCAACGAGCCCCGGGCGGGATCGAAGGTGTCCCGGCCGAGCCAGGCGGCGACGAAGGTGGCCTGGGTGACGTCCTCCGCGTCGCTGCGGTTGACCAGGGTGCTGGTGGCCAGATGGAACACGGCACGGCCGTAGCGGTCGTACGCCTCGCGTAATGCCAGCTCGTCGCCGTGGCGGAACCGGTCGGCGAGGTCGTCCTCGGGTGTCCCCGGCTCGTGCCGGGCCCCGGTCACGGGACAGGTCGCCTGGTTGGGGGCATGCCCGACTGTAGCTCTCACCGGCGCCGTCCCCTCTGTCAGCCCAGCGGCTCCTCGATGTCTCTTCGTCCGGGACCACCCCGCCGGATGCGCTTTCGAGGAAGAAAAGAAAGTCGATTTCCGGCGCATCCAGGCGGCGACGTACCGGCGTAACTCGGGATGTCAGCAACACCAACGAACCAGTACGAACCATCAGGAGGCAGACATGCAGCTCGCGTACCTTCGTCGGATCGCCGCGGGCGGCGCGGCCGCCGCGCTGACCTTCGTCGCCGCCGGCGTCGCCACCGCCACCCCGGCCTACGCCGCCACCTCGAAGGTCTCCGTCGTGCACGGCATCCCGGACACCCCGGTCGACGTGTACGTCAACGGCGAGAAGACGCTCGAGGGATTCAAGCCCGGTGACGTGGCGGGTCCGCTGGACCTGTCCGAGGGGCGGTACGACATCGCGCTGACCAAGCCGGGCGAGCCGATCGGACAGGCCATCCTCACCGTGGACGACGCCGAGGTGCCGGGCGGGGCGAACCTCAGC
Organism: Micromonospora sp. NPDC049903; assembly: GCF_044460945.1. Taxonomy (NCBI): domain Bacteria; kingdom Bacillati; phylum Actinomycetota; class Actinomycetes; order Micromonosporales; family Micromonosporaceae; genus Micromonospora; species Micromonospora sp. NPDC049903. The sequence goes on along the minus strand of NZ_JBITKL010000015.1, from coordinate 106,359 downwards.
CTCGCCGCCCACCTGGACGCCGAGGGCAAGCCGAAGATCACGCCGTTCGTCAACGACACCGCCAGGGTGGACGCCGGCAAGGCCCGGCTGATCGTCCGACACACCGCCGCCGCCCCGGCGGTGGACGTCCGCGCCGGTGGCACGCCGGTCTTCGAGGACCTGACCAACCCGAACGAGGCCAAGGGCGACGTGGACGCGGGCAGCGTCTCGGCGGACGTGGCGCTCGCCGGCACCGACACGGTGGTGATCGGACCCGCCGACCTGAACCTGCGGGAGGGGACCGCGACGATCGTCTACGCCATCGGTTCCGCCGAGGCCGAGAACCTGGACATCGTGGCGCAGACCATCACCGGGCTGCACTCGGCGCCCTCCGGCGTGCCCAGCGGCACCGGCGGCGAGGCGGGCACCGGGCTGACCACCGGCTGGTACGTCCTGGCGGGTGCCGGGGTGCTGCTGCTCCTGCTGGGCGGGGTCCGGGTGGCCCGTACCGTCCCGGGTCGCCGGTGAGCGTCGTCAACCGTGCGGCGCTGGCGGCACTCGCCGCCGGCGCCGCCGCGCTCACCGTGGCCGGGGCGGTGGCGGTCGCCTCCCGCCCGTCCGGCAGTGTCGGCGCCGAGCAGGCCGTCGCACTGGCCAGCCCGACCCCGTCGACCGTGGGCCCGAGCGTGGCGGTACGCCCCGGCGGGCTGCCCGACGCGGCGACCCCGGTGCCCCCGGTACGCCTGCGCATCCCCGCCATCGAGGTCGTCGCGCGGGTCGACCCGGTCGGGGTGGACGCGCGCAGCGGCGAGTTCGACGTACCGCCCAGCGTGGACCGGATCGGCTGGTACCGCTTCGGTCCCGGGCTGGAGGCCGACGCCGGTTCGGTGGTGATCGCCGGGCACGTCGACAGCGCGGAGCAGGGCCGGGGCGCCTTCTGGCGACTGCGGGAGCTGGCGCCGGGCGACACGCTCACGGTCACCGGCGCGGACGGCACCCCGCGCGGCTACCGGGTCGTCGCCCGGGAGGAGTACGACAAGACGAGGATCCCGCTGGAGCGGTACTTCGCCCGTGACGGCCGGCCCCGGCTGACGCTGATCACGTGCGGGGGACCGTTCGACGCCCAGGCCCGCAGGTATCGCGACAACGTCGTGGTGACGGCGGTTCCGGCGTGAGCACTCCGGCCTGCCGTCCAGGCGGGCGTGGTCGTTAGGCTGAGCCGTGATGGCTTACCTGGATCATGCCGCGACCACTCCGATGCTCGGCGAGGCACTGGAGGCGTACGTCGCGACCGCCCGCGAGGTCGGCAACGCGTCTTCCCTGCACGCGTCCGGCCGGCGCGCCCGGCGGCGGGTCGAGGAGTCGCGGGAACGGGTGGCCGCCGCGCTGGGCTCCCGGCCGTCCGAGGTGATCTTCACCGGCGGCGGTACGGAGAGCGACAACCTCGCGGTCAAGGGCATCTTCTGGGCGCGCCGGGACGCCGACGCCGGGCGGATCCGGGTGGTCTCCAGCGCCGTCGAGCACCACGCGGTGCTCGACGCGGTGGACTGGCTGGGCGCGCACGAGGGCGCCGAGGTGGGCTCGTTGCCGGTCGACGGCACCGGTCGGCTGCACTCCGACGCGCTGCGCGCCGAGTTGGCCGCGCACGGCGATCGGGTGGCCCTGGTCACCGCGATGTGGGCGAACAACGAGGTCGGCACCGTCCAGCGGGTCGGCGAGCTGGCCGCGGTCGCCGCCGAGTACGGCGTCCCGTTCCACACCGACGCGATCCAGGCGGTCGGCCAGGTGCCGGTCGACTTCGCCGCCAGCGGCGCCGCCGCGCTCACCGTTACCGGCCACAAGCTCGGCGGCCCGGTCGGCATCGGCGCGCTGCTGCTGGGTCGGGACGTTGCGGCGGTGCCGCTGCTGCACGGCGGCGGCCAGGAGCGCGACGTGCGGTCGGGCACGCTGGACACCGCCGGCATCGTCGCCTTCGCGGTCGCCGTCGAGGCGGCGGTCAAGGGCCAGCAGGAGTACGCCACCCGGGTCGCCGCACTCCGCGACGACCTGGTCCAGCGGGTCCGGCAGGCGGTGCCCGAGGTGGTCTTCAACGGCGACCCGACGGACCGGCTGCCCGGCAACGCGCACTTCTCCTTCCCCGGTTGCGAGGGCGACGCGCTGCTGCTCCTGCTGGACGCCCAGGGCATCGCCTGCTCGACCGGTTCGGCGTGCTCCGCCGGGGTGGCGCAGCCCTCGCACGTCCTGCTCGCGATGGGCGCCGACGACGACCGGGCCCGCTCCTCGCTGCGCTTCTCGCTCGGCCACACCAGCACCGCCGGTGAGGTCGACGCGCTCATCGCCGCCCTGCCGGGGGCCGTGGACCGGGCCCGGCGGGCGGCAGCGCTGCGGACGCCGCGCTGAGGCAGTGGCCGACACCCCACGGTGGGACCAGGTGACGCCCGGCTTCGACGCCGGACCGGGACGGACCGGGGCGACCGCCGACCGGCGGCGCGGAGATAGGCTCGGTGGGAAGGGAGCGTGGTCCGGGTGAGGGTGTTGGCGGCGATGTCCGGCGGCGTGGATTCCGCCGTGGCGGCGGCGCGGGCGGTGCAGGCCGGGCACGACGTCACCGGCGTGCACCTGGCGCTGGCCCGTAACCCGCAGACCTACCGCACCGGAGCGCGGGGCTGCTGCACCCTGGAGGACTCCCGGGACGCCCGCCGCGCCGCCGACGTGCTGGGCATCCCGTTCTACGTGTGGGACATGGCCGACCGCTTCCACGAAGACGTGGTCGACGACTTCGTGGCCGAGTACGCCGCCGGACGTACCCCCAACCCGTGCCTGCGCTGCAACGAGAAGATCAAGTTCGCCGCGGTGCTGGACCGGGCGGTGGCCCTGGGCTTCGACGCCGTGGTCACCGGCCACCACGCCCGACTCGGGCCGGACGGGCTGCTGCGGCGCAGCGTCGACCTGGCCAAGGACCAGTCGTACGTGCTGGCCGTGCTCACCCGCGCGCAGTTGGACCGTTCGATCTTCCCGCTCGGTGACTCGACGAAGGCGCAGGTCCGGCAGGAGGCCGCCGACCGGGGCCTGGCGGTGGCCGACAAGCCCGACTCGCACGACATCTGCTTCATCGCCGACGGCGACACCCGGGGCTTCCTGGCCCAGCGGCTCGGCGAGACGCCCGGCGACGTGGTCGACGCCAGCACCGGCGCGGTGGTGGGCACGCACGCCGGTGCCTACGCGTACACCGTGGGCCAGCGGCGTGGCCTGCACCTGGACCGCCCGGCCCCGGACGGCCGACCCCGGTACGTGCTCTCCATCACCCCGACGACCAACACGGTGACCGTCGGCCCGGCCGAGGCGCTGGAGGTGGCCGAGGTGCGTGCCACCCGCCCGGTCTGGACCGGTGGCCCACGCCCCGACGGCCCGATCGAGTGCGAGGTGCAGTTGCGGGCGCACGGTCTCGTGGTGCCGGCCGAGGTCACCGTGGACGGTGACGCGTTCCGTGCCGACCTGCGGCAGCCGGTCCGGGGAGTCGCTGCCGGCCAGGCGATCGTCGCGTACCGCCCCGACCCGGCCGGTGACATCGTGCTCGGCTCCGCCACGATCACCGACTGACCGGTACCCTTCGGCCGTGAGTGATCAGGTTTGGCCCTGGCCTGCGGGCGCGGCGACCGGCATCGGATCGCTGCCCGGCACCGACATCGCCGAGGCGCAGCGGATCGTCCTCGGTGAGTTGCCCGCCCTGCCCCACCTGCCGGAGCTGCCGGCCCGTGGCCCGGGCGCGGACATGATCGGGCGCGGTGCCGGTCTGCTGGTCGAGCTGCCGGTGGAGCTGTACGCGGCGCGCTGGCGGGTCGCCCTGCGCCCCGGCCGGGACCTGCGCCGCGCCCGGGACCTGATGGAACGCGACCTCGACCAGCTCGCCGAGCAGGCCGAGGAGTACGCCGGTCCGATCAAGGTGCAGGCACCCGGTCCGTTCACCCTCGCCGCCTCGGTCGAGCTGCCGGTCGGCGGCCGGATGGTGCGCGACCCCGGTGCGGTACGCGACCTGGTCGGCTCGCTCGCCGAGGGGCTGCGCGCGCACGTGGCGGCGGTGGCCCGCCGGGTACCCCGGGCAACCGTCCTGCTCCAGGTGGACGAACCGTCGCTGCCGGCGGTGCTGGCCGGCCGGGTGCCCACCGAGAGCGGCTTCGGCACGTACCGGGCGGTGCAGCCGGAGGACGCGCGGGCGTTGCTGGGCGCGGTGGTGGAGGCGGTCGGCGTACCCACCGTGGTGCACTGCTGCGCCCCGGACGTCCCGCTGGACCTGATCCGGTCCACCGGCGCGGTCGGTGTCGCCCTCGACCTGGACCTGGTCACCGACCTGGACCCGCTGGGCGAGGCGATCGACGCCGGGCTGGGCCTGTTCGCCGGGGCCGCGCCGAGCACCGCCCCGGCCGGTCGCGCGCCGACCTCGGCCCAGGTCGCCGACCGGGTCCGCACCCTCTGGGACCGGCTCGGCTTCCCGCGTTGCCGGCTCGCCGAGCAGGTGGTGGTCACCCCCGCCTGCGGTCTGGCCGGCGCCACCCCGGCATACGTCCGCGCGGTGCTGTCCGCCTGCCGCGACGCGGGGCGGCGGATCGCCGAGGAGTGAGGTGTCGGCGCGGCGGGCGTGGCAGCATGCCGGGCATGATCGGACGACTGCGTACCACCGTGATCGATTGCCCCGACCCGCGCGCCCTGGCCGCCTTCTACGCCGAACTGCTCGGCCTGCCGCTGATCGAGGAGGACAGCGACGGTGACGAGTGGGTGGTGCTGGGCGGGCATCCCGGCCACCAGCCCCGGATCGCCTTCCAGCAGGCACCCGACCTGCGTCCGCCCAACTGGCCCGACCCGGAACGGCCACAACAGTTACACCTCGATGTGACCGTCGACGACATCGAGGTCGCTGAGCGGGCCGTGCTGGCTTTGGGCGCGCGGCGGCTGCCGGATGAGGGGGAGGGCGAGGGCTCCCGGGTCTACGCCGATCCGGCCGGGCACCCGTTCTGCCTCTGCTGGGACGTCTGACCATCGCGCCGGCCCGCCCGAGCGGGCATGATCACCAGCATGATCAGTCCTGTGCCCGGGTGGGCCGCCGGCTCGCTTCTCGGACTCGCCTACGGTGACGCCCTGGGCAAGCCCACCGAGTTCCTCACCGTGGCCGAGATCGAGCGGCGGTACGGCCCGACCGGTCCTCGGGACCTGGTCGGTGATCCGGCGTTGGTCACCGACGACACCCAGATGGCGCTCGCGGTCGGCTGGGCGCTGCACGACGCGCCCGCGTACACGCCCGAGGTCGTCGAGCCGTTGCTGCGGCAGCGTTTCCTGGCCTGGGCGGCCAGCCCGGACAACAACCGCGCGCCCGGGATGACCTGCCTGCGGGCCTGTGCCGAGCTGTCCCGTGGGCTGCCCTGGCAGCAGGCCAGTCAGGTCGAGTCGAAGGGCTGCGGGGCGAACATGCGGGTCACCCCGGTCGGGCTGCTCGACGTCGACCTCGACACCGCCGCCGGACTGGCCCAGCTCCAGGCGGGGCTGACGCACGGGCACCCGACCGGCCTGGCGGCCAGCGAACTGACCGCGTACGCGGTGCGGCTGCTGGTCGACGGCGCGGCGCCGGCCGAGATTCCCGGCCGGCTCACCGCGCGGGCCCACGAGCAGCGCGAGGTCTACCGGGGCGACTGGCTCGGTGACCTGTGGCAGCGCGCGGGCGCGCGGTCGCCCGCCGAGTTCATCGCCCTGGGCTGGGACGAGTGCCTGCGGGTGCTGGCCCGGCTCGACGCGGCGCTCGCCGGCCCCGACGACAGCGGCGACCCGTGCCGGTGGACCGGTGAGGGCTGGATCGCCGAGGAGGCGTTGGCGACCGCGCTGTACTGCGCCGTCCGGCACGCCGACGACCCGGTGGGCGCACTGGCCCGGGGTGCCCGGACCGCCGGTGACTCCGACTCGATCGCCGCGCTCGCCGGGGCCTTCGTCGGCGCCGCCGTGGGGGTCGCCGCCTGGCCCGCCGACTGGGCCGGTCGCATCGAGTACGCCGACCAACTCGCCGCCCTCGCCACCGCCTGGCAGCGCTGACCGCCGCCCGGCAGCGCTCATCGCTGGCCGAACACGCGCCGACCTCCGGCGGGGAGCGGCGCTGACCGGCGGGAACCGGTGGGGTTGTCGGCGAACTGTCCGACCCGCCGGATACCGTGCCGGGGTACCCATCACAGGAGGTCGCGGGGTGTCCGAGGAAGCCATCGGCGAGCAGGTCAGCGCGGCGCAGGAGGCGGCGGCCGGCGCCGAGCCCACCCCGCAGGCCCGGGAACGGCACGCCACGCTGAGCCAGGAGTTGACCGAGCACCAGTACCGCTACTACGTGCTCGACGCGCCGACCGTCTCGGACGCCGAGTTCGACCGGATGCTGCGGGAGCTGGAGGCGCTGGAGGAGGAGTTCCCGGCGCTGCGCACCCCGGACTCGCCGACCCAGCGGGTCGGCGGCACCTTCTCCACCGACTTCGCCCCGGTCGCGCACGCCGAACGGATGATGTCGCTGGACAACGCGTTCGCCGACGAGGAGCTGGCGGCGTGGGCCGAGCGGGTCGAGCGGGACGCGGGCGGCCCGGTGCCCTACCTGTGCGAGCTGAAGGTCGACGGGCTGGCGATCAACCTCACCTACGAGTCGGGGCGACTGGTCCGGGCGGCGACCCGGGGCGACGGCCGCACCGGTGAGGACGTCACCGCCAACGTGCGCAGCATCCGGGACGTGCCCGGCCGGCTGACCGACTCGGTGGAGTTCGGCCCGGTCCCCGAGCTGATCGAGGTGCGCGGCGAGATCTACTTTCCGGTCGCCGCCTTCGCCGACCTGAACGCGGGCCTGGTCGAGCAGGGCAAGGCGCCGTTCGCCAACCCGCGTAACGCCGCCGCCGGCAGCCTGCGGCAGAAGGACCCACGGATCACCGCGTCCCGACCGCTGCGTCTGGTGGTGCACGGCATCGGTGCCCGGCGCGGCTTCCAGCCGGCCACCCAGTCCGAGTCGTACTCGGCGTTGCGGGCCTGGGGGCTGCCCACCAGCGACCGCTGGCGGGTGGTGCCCGACCTGGCCGGCGTCCGGGACTACATCGCGCACTACGCCGCGCACCGGCACGACGTGGAGCACGAGATCGACGGCGTGGTGGTCAAGGTCGACCCGGTGCCGATCCAGGGCCGGCTCGGCTCGACCAGCCGGGCACCCCGCTGGGCGATCGCCTTCAAATATCCACCCGAGGAGGTCAACACCACCCTGCTCGACATCGAGGTCGAGGTGGGACGGACCGGTCGGGTCACGCCCCGGGCGCTGCTCCAGCCGGTGAAGGTGGCCGGCTCCACCGTCGCGTACGCGACCCTGCACAACGCGCGCGAGGTGGAGCGCAAGGGGGTGCTCATCGGCGACACGGTGGTCATCCGCAAGGCCGGTGACGTGATTCCCGAGGTGCTCGGCCCGGTGGTCGAGCTGCGTCCGCCCGACGCCCGGGCGTTCGTCATGCCCACCGTCTGCCCGGCCTGCGGCACCCCGCTCGCCCCGGCTAAGGAGGGTGACGTCGACATCCGCTGCCCCAACTCGCGCAGTTGCCCGGCGCAGTTGCGCGAGCGGGTCTATCACCTGGCCGGGCGCAAGGTGTTCGACATCGAGGCGCTCGGCTACAAGAGCGCCGCCGCGTTGCTCGACGCGCAGGTCATCACCGACGAGGGCGACCTGTTCTCGCTCGACGCCGACGCGTTGGCCACCTCGCCGTTCTTCGTGAACAAGGACGGCAGCCTCGGCAGCAACGCCGTCAAGCTGCTCGACAATCTCGCCGTCGCCAAGGAACGCGAGCTGTGGCGGGTGCTGGTGGCCCTCTCCATCCGGCACGTCGGGCCGACCGCCGCGCAGGCGCTCGCCCGGCACTTCCGGTCGATCGAGGCGATCGACGCCGCGTCCGAGGAGGAGCTGTCCTCCGTCGACGGTGTCGGGCCGACCATCGCGGCCAGCATCCGGGAGTGGCTCGCCGTCGACTGGCACCGCGAGGTGATCCGCAAGTGGGCCGACGCGGGCGTCCGGATGGCCGAGGAGGCGCAGGGGGAGGGGCCGCGACCGCTGGAGGGGGTGACCGTGGTGGTCACCGGCACCCTGGCCGGCTACTCGCGGGACCAGGCCGCCGAGGCGATCCAGTCCCGGGGCGGCAAGGTCAGCGGCTCGGTGTCGAAGAAGACCGGTTTCGTGGTGGTCGGCGACAACCCCGGGTCCAAGGCGGACAAGGCGGCCGGGCTGAAGGTGCCGATCCTCGACGAGGAGGGCTTCCGGGTGCTGCTCGACTCCGGCGCGGAGGCGGCCCGCGCGGTGGCCCGCGTCGAGGAGTGAGGCACTTGCCGATCTTGCGGGGACTCGCCCGGATACCAACTTAATTACGACTACGACCGATTCGTGGCTGTCGTACCTGGTTTCCGGTCGTCGGGGGCGTTTCATTAGGACACGGCGCGTGAACCCACGCGTCGCGTCCTGTAGCGGGAGGTGTGATGGAGCCGCCCGATCCGCGCAACCTCGTCCCGCCCGGGCGTACCGCGCCGTTCTCGGTCTTCGTCGGCCTCGTGCTGCTCCTGGCCGTGCTGCTCTCCGTCGGGCCGCTGGTCTCGTTCGCCGGAACGCTGCCGGACCTGCCGGCGGCGTTCTGGACGATGGCCGTGCTCGCCGTCGCCTGCGACGCGCGTCCGTTCCTGCCGCCCGGCCGGCGGCCCTCCTCGTCCGCGGTCTTCCCGTCGACCTGCTTCATCTTCGCGATCCTGCTCGGCTGGGGTCTCGGCCCGGCGGTCGCGGTGCAGGCGGTCGCCGTGCTGGTCTCCGGGGCCCGGATGCGGCACGCCCCCTGGCGGGTCGCGTTCAACGCCGGGCAGTACGCCTGCTCGCTGGCCGCCGCGTACGCCGTCACCCGGCTCGGGCCCGGCGGCATCTTCGACGCCGGCGGTCTGGGGTGGACCGACATCGCCGCGATCGGCGGTGCCGGGGTGGCCTGGTTCGTGGTGAACTACGGGCTGGTCACCACGGCCGTCCGGCTGCGCTTCGGCGAACGGTGGTGGCCCAACGCCCGCCACGGACTGCCGTTCGAGCTGCTCTCCACCGGGTCCCTGCTGCTGCTCGCCCCGGTGCTGGTCACCGCCGCCCGGGCCAGTTCCGCGCTGGTGCCGCTGGTGCTGGTGCCGCTGTTCGCGGTCTACCGGATGGCCCGGCTCACCGTGGAGCAGCACCAGCTCGCCGCCCTCGACCCGCTGACCGGGCTGCCCAATCGCAAGGCGCTGCTCAGCGAGGTCAACGAGCAGGTGCACCGGCACGCCGAGCGCGCCGCACGCGGTGCACCCGGCGCCCGCCTGGCCCTGCTCCTGATCGACCTGGACCGTTTCAAGAACGTCAACGACGCCCTCGGGCACGCCGTCGGCGACCGGCTGCTGGTCGAGGTGAGCGCCCGACTGACCGACGTGGTGCCGGCGTCGGACCTGGTGGTCCGCCTCGGCGGCGACGAGTTCGCCATCGTGATGACCGGGGTGGACGACGTCACCCAGGCCCGCGCCCTGGCCGACCAGGTGGTGCGGGTCCTCGCCGAGCCGGTGCCGCTGGACGGACTGCCGCTGGACGTCGGCGGCTCGATCGGCATCGCGCTGTACCCAGAGCACGGCGAGGACTTCGCCACCCTGATGCGCCACGCCGACGTGGCCATGTACGACGCCAAGCACCGCAACGACACGGTCGCCGTCTACACCGCGGAGTCCGACCACAACTCCGCCGAGCGCCTGGGCCTGCTGGCCGACCTACGCCGGGTGCTGGACGCGGGTGCGGCGGGCCGCTCCGCCGTGCCCGACGCCCCAGGTGACGCGCCCGTGGCGCGGGACGGCGTGCGGGACGGGGACACCGCGCCGGTGGCGCGGGACGGGGACGCCGCGCCCGTGGTGCGGGGCGGGGACGGGGCGGCGTTGACCACCTCGGTGGTGCGGCAGCCCGGCGGTGGCCGGTGGTTCCGCCGTCGTCACCGGCCGCCGGTGGTCGCGTCCGACGACGAGCTGATCGCCCGGATCGTCACCGGTGCCGACCCGATCCTGCGCCGTACCGCCCGGCCCGCCGATCCGGCGGCGCTCCCCGGTGAGCCGTGGTCCGGACCGGTCGGCGCCCACCGGCCGGGGGACGAGGGCACGCCCTCCGCCGGTGCCGCGTTCGGCGGCGACCCGGCCGGGGACGCGGGCGAGATCACGATGTATTACCAACCGCAGATCGCCATCGCCACCGGCGAGGTGGTCGGGGTCGAGGCGTTGCTGCGGTGGCGGCACCCGCGCCGGGGCATGGTCGACCCGGAGGAACTGATCCGGGTCGCCGAACAGAGCGCCGTGATGCGCCTGCTCACCCGTCGGGTGGTGGACGACGTGGTCGAACAGTTGGCCAAGTGGTCGGCGGCCGGTCTGGGCCTGCGGGCGGCGCTCAACGTCAGCGTGCGGGACCTGCACACCGGCGAGATCGCCGACCAGATCGCGGATCGGTTGACCCGCTACGGGGTGGCACCGGAACGGCTGCAACTGGAGATCACCGAGGGCGCGTTGATGGCCGACCCGCGCCGGGTGCTGACCACCATCACCCGGTTGCACCGGATCGGGGTCGGCATCGCGCTCGACGACTTCGGCACCGGCTACTCGTCGCTGCAACACCTGCGCCGGCTGCCGCTGTCGGAGGTGAAGGTCGACCGGTCCTTCGTGCTCGGGATGACCGAGGACTCCGACGACGCGGCGATCGTCCGGTCGACGATCGAGCTGGGCAAGGCGCTCGGGCTGCGGGTGGTCGCCGAGGGCGTGGAGGACGAGAAGACCTGGCGGATGCTGCACGCGGCCGGATGCGACGCCGCGCAGGGCTGGTTCTACGCACGGCCGATGCCGGCCGAGGAACTGGTCGCCTGGCTGGGCCGGTACCGACCGGTACGCCCGCTCGGCGGCCACGACGAGCCGGACGTACCCCGCCGCAGCCCTCGGTGACCCGCGGCCGGGCCGCCGCGACGCCGCCCGCCCGGCCAGGTCTCCGGTCGGCGGGAGCCGGACGCCCCGGGGAGCCGGGGGCGGCGGGCCGGGCGCGGAACAATAGACTCGCTCCGGTCACCGCGCGTCGCGTCGCACGCCGCGCGGTGGGCGTACGCAGACGCAGGACAGCCACGAAGGGGGCACCGATGGCCGCCATCTCCCGCGAGGAGGTCGCGCACCTGGCGCGACTGTCGCGGCTCGCCGTGACGGAGGAGGAGCTGGACACCTTCGCCGGCCAGCTCGACGTGATCCTCCAGGCGGTCGCCCAGGTGGGCGAGGTCGCCGCCGCCGACATCCCGCCGACCTCGCACTCGGTGCCGTTGACCAACGTGCTCCGCGAGGACGTCGTGACGCCGGGCCTGACCCCCGAGGAGGCGCTGTCCGGCGCGCCCGACGCCGAGGAGCAGCGGTTCCGCGTTCCGCGGATCCTGGACGAGGATGTGGCATCGTGAGCGAGCTGACTAGATTCACCGCCACCGAGATCGCCGGGTTGGTCGCCTCCGGTGAGACCTCGGCGGTCGAGGTGACCCAGGCACACCTGGACCGGATCGCTGCGGTCGACGACCGGGTGCACGCCTTCCTGCACGTCGACACCGAGGGCGCGCTCGCCGCCGCCCGCGAGGTGGACGCCCGGCGGGCCGCCGGTGCGGAGCTGGGTCCGCTGGCCGGAGTGCCGGTCGCGGTCAAGGACGTGCTGACCACCCGGGGCGTGCCGACCACGGTCGGCTCCAAGATCCTGGAGGGCTGGCGTCCGCCGTACGACTCGACGATCGTCGAGCGGCTGCGCGCCGCCGGTACGGTGATGCTCGGCAAGACCAACATGGACGAGTTCGCCATGGGCTCCTCCACGGAGTACTCGGCGTACGGGCCGACCCGCAACCCGTGGGACACCGAGCGCATCCCGGGCGGCTCCGGCGGGGGCAGCGCGGCGGCGCTGGCCGCGTACGAGGCGCCGCTGGCGATCGGCTCGGACACCGGCGGCTCGATCCGCCAGCCGGGCGCGGTCACCGGCACCGTCGGCGCGAAGCCGACCTACGGCGGCACCTCCCGGTACGGCCTGGTGGCCTTCTCCTCCTCGCTGGACACGCCCGGCCCGTGCGCGCGTACGGTGCTGGACGCCGCGCTGCTGCACGAGGCGATCGGCGGCCACGACCCGCGTGACTCCACCTCCATCCCGGCCCCGGTGCCGGACGTGGTGGCCGCCGCGAAGCTCGGCGCGACCGGCGACCTGACCGGGGTCCGCCTCGGCATCGTCTCCGAGTTCGTCGGCGAGGGCGCCGAGCCGGGCGTGATGACGGCCTTCAACGAGGCCGTCGACACGCTGACCAAGCTGGGCGCGGAGATCGTCGAGGTGTCCTGCCCGAACTTCGCGTACGCGCTGCCGGCCTACTACCTGATCGCCCCGAGCGAGTGCTCCTCCAACCTGGCCCGCTTCGACGGGGTGCGCTTCGGTCTGCGCATCGGCGACGACGGCAACCGGTCGCTGGAGGAGGTCATGTCGCTGACCCGGGAGGCCGGTTTCGGCCCCGAGGTCAAGCGGCGGATCATGCTCGGCACGTACGCGTTGTCGTCGGGCTACTACGACGCGTACTACGGGCAGGCGCAGAAGGTCCGTACGCTGATCACCCGCGACTTCACCGCCGCGTTCGAGCGGGTCGACGCGCTGATCTCGCCGACCACGCCGTTCGTGGCGTTCCCGCTGGGCGCGCGCACCTCCGACCCGTACCAGATGTACCTGGCCGACCTCTTCACCATCCCGACCAACCTGTACGGCGGTCCGGGCATCTCGGTGCCGTGCGGTCTCTCCGACGGGCTGCCGGTCGGGTTGCAGGTGATGGCCCCGACGATGGCCGACGACCGGATGTACCGGGTGGCCGCCGCGCTGGAGAGCGCGGTCGGCACCCTCACGCCGCCGACGCTGTGACGCCGTGCGGGGCGGTTCCGCACCGCCCCGCCGCGCGTCGCCCGGCCCGTCCGGTGACACGAGGTCACCGTTCGGACTCATAACGCATGGTGACGTGCGCGGGTTGGATAGAGTCCGAGCCGCTGGCGAAACGCAAGCATGGGCTTCTAGCCGACTGGAACTGCGATGAAGACGCTGCGGCCGATCACGATTGTCTCGGTGCTCACGATGCTGCTGATCGGCGTCGCCGCGCCCGCTGCCGCAGAACCGGCCGTCGTCGATCCGGTGATCGTGGATCCGGCGGTCGTCACCATCACCGTCACCTCCGCCCCGCCGCCGTCCGGGGTGACCGCCTACGAGCCGTACCCGGGTCACACCTTCACCGCCACCGGTGACGACGAGATCCGGTTCGCGCTGGTCGCCGGTGCGATCCCGCCCGGCCTGGCGCTCTCCTCGTCCGGCACCCTGACCGGTACGCCCACCGTCGCCGGCCGCTTCGCCTTCACCGTCCGGGCCACCGGCGCACCGAGCGGGGAGACCGCCGACCACCAGGTGACCGTGGTGGTGGTGCAGCCGGTCGTCACCGTGACGTCGCCCGAGCCGGTCTCGCCCTGGTACGTCGGGCAGGTCTATCCGACGCACCGGTTCACCGTCTCGGGCGGCACCGCCCCGCACACCGTCTCGCTGGGGTCGGGTGCGCTGCCGCCGGGTCTGTCGCTCACCTCGGCGGGTGTCCTCGCGGGTTCGCCGAGCCAGGCCGGGCGTTACCGCTTCGCGTTGCTGGTGACCGACGCGAACGGCTTCCAGGGGCAGCAGGACGTCACGCTGGTGATCGCCACGCCGGCCGCCGTCATCACCTCGGCCGCGCCGCCGCGCGGCACGGCCGGGCAGACGTACTCGTTCCGGTTCACCGCCGACGGGGACTCCGACATCCGGTTCGGGCTGGCCGCCGGGGCGCTGCCGGACGGGCTCGTGCTCGACCCGGACGGCGTGCTCAGCGGCGTTCCGACCGTCGCCGGCACCTTCGACTTCACCGTCCGCGCCACCGGCACCGCCACCAGCGACACCGAGGAGCAGTCGCTGGTCGTCTACCCCGACCCGACGGCGACCCCGTCGGCCTCGCCGACCCCGACCGGGCAGCCGACCGCGTACCCGACTCCGTCGCAGAGCCCGACGCCGACCGCCGCCGCGCCGTCGCCGTCCCGGACGACCGGGGCCTGGCTGCCGGTCACCGGGTCGAACTCGACCCTGGTGCTGATGCTCCTCGGTGTCGTGGCGTTCAGCATCGGCGGCATCCTGCTGGTGGTGGCGTACCGCCGTCGGCAGGGGTTCACCGCAGTGTGACGCCCGACCGAGACCAGGCGGGCGGAGCGGCTAGGCTGGGCGGCGTTGTGTCCGGATGCCGCCGCGGTCCGGCTACCGCCCGAAAGCTGGAGTTCTCATGACCACGACGCTGCCCGCGTACGACGAGGTCGTCGCGCGATTCGAGCCGGTGATCGGCCTGGAGACCCACGTCGAGCTGGGCACGAACACGAAGATGTTCTGCGGCTGCCCGACCGACTTCGGCGGCGAGCCGAACACCCGGGTCTGCCCGGTCTGCCTGGGTCTGCCCGGCTCGCTGCCGGTGGCCAACAAGGCGGCCATCGAGGCGACGATCCGGATCGGCCTGGCGCTGAACTGCTCCGTCGCGCAGTGGTGCCGGTTCGCCCGGAAGAACTACTTCTACCCCGACATGCCGAAGAACTTCCAGATCAGCCAGTACGACGAACCGCTCTGCGTGGACGGCTACCTGGACGTCGAGGTGAACGGCGAGACGGTGCGGATCGGCATCGAGCGGGTGCACCTGGAGGAGGACACCGGCAAGACGCTGCACGTCGGCGGCGCCACCGGCCGGATCCACGGCGCGACCGAGTCGCTCGTCGACTACAACCGGGCCGGCATCCCGCTGGTGGAGATCGTGACCAAGCCGATTCCCGGCACCGGCGCGCTCGCCCCCGAGGTGGCCCGGGCGTACGTCACCGAGCTGCGCGACGTGCTCCGCTCGCTCGGCGTCTCCGACGTGCGGATGGAGGAGGGTTCGCTGCGGTGTGACGTGAACACGTCGCTGAACCTGCCCGGCGAGGAGTGGGGCACCCGCACCGAGACCAAGAACGTCAACTCGCTGCGCTCGGTCGAGCGGGCGGTGCGTTCGGAGATGCTGCGGCAGGCGTCGGTGCTGGACGCGGGCGGACGGATCACCCAGGAGACCCGGCACTTCCACGAGGACACCGGCGACACCACGCCCGGCCGGTCCAAGGAGACCGCCACCGACTACCGCTACTTCCCCGAGCCGGACCTGGTGCCGCTCGCGCCGGACACCGCGTGGGTGGCCGAGCTGAAGGCGGCCCTGCCGGAGCTTCCCCGGCTGCACCGGCGTCGGCTCCAGGAGGCGTGGGGGCTCTCCGATCTGGACATGCAGTCGGTGCTCAACGCCGGTGCGGTGGAGCTGATCGAGGCCACCGTCGCCGCCGGTGCCACCCCGGCCGCCGCCCGCAAGTGGTGGCTGGGCGAGCTGTCCCGGCGGGCCAACGAGACCGGCGTGGAACTGGCCGACGTGGGCGCCACCCCGGGACAGGTCGCCGAGCTCCAGGGGCTGGTCGACGCCGGCAAGCTCAACGACAAGCTGGCCCGTACGGTGCTGGAGGGCGTGGTCGCGGGCGAGGGTTCGCCCGCCGAGATCATGGCCAACCGGAACCTGGAGGTCGTCTCCGACACCGGTGCGTTGACCGCCGCGGTGGACGAGGCGATCGCCGCCAACCCCGACATCGCCGACAAGGTGCGCAGCGGCAAGGTCGCCGCCGCCGGTGCGCTGGTCGGCGCGGTCATGAAGACCACGCGCGGGCAGGCCGACGCCAAGACCGTCCGCGAGCTGATCCTGGAGCGCCTCGGCGCCTGAGGTGTAAGGAAGGGACCCTTTCTAACGCCTGGTGCATAGGAGGGGTCCCTTCCTAACATCCGAGCCGCGCCCCGGGCGCGACCGGCGCGACGCCCGACCGCCCGACACCACCACCCCGTCCCCGACCGGGCGTCAACGACGACGCGCCGGACCCCTGGAGCGCACCGTGAACCAGCACGACATCGACGTCCTCGACGACATCCAGCGCCGGGTGCTCTGGCTCGCCACCCGGATCGTGGACGCGGCCAACCACGACCGCAGCACCGGGGACGGGGTGAAGGTCGGCGGGCACCAGGCGTCCAGCGCCTCGCTGGTCAGCGTGATGACCGCGTTGTGGTTCTCGCACCTCGACGCCGAGGACCGGGTCGCGGTCAAGCCGCACGCCTCGCCGGTGTTCCACGCCGTCCAGTACCTGCTCGGCAACCTGGACCGGTCGTACCTGACCACGTTGCGCGCCCGGGGCGGACTCCAGTCGTACCCGTCGCGGACGAAGGACCCGGACGGCGTCGACTTCTCCACCGGCTCGGTGGGCCTGGGCGCCGCCGCGCCGCTGTTCGCCGCGGTGACCCGGCGGTACGTCGACGCGCACTTCGGCACGCGTCCGCACTCCCGGTTCGTGGCGCTGATCGGTGACGCGGAACTGGACGAGGGCAACATCTGGGAGGCGGTCGCCGACCCGGCCACCACCGGACTCGGCAACGTCATGTGGGTGGTCGACTTCAACCGGCAGTCGCTGGACCGGGTCGTCCCCGGCGTCCGCATCGACCAGTGGCGGGGCCAGTTCGAGGCGGCCGGGTGGCACGTGGTCGAGGTCAAGTACGGTCGCCGGCTCGCCGAGGCGTACCAGCGGCCGGGCGGCGGGGCGTTGCGCGACTGGATCGACGCGATGCCGAACGAGCAGTACCAGTCGCTGTTCGGGCTGACCGGGCCGGCGCTGCGCGAGCAGTTCCTGGACGGTGCGCCCGAGGGCATCGCCGCGTTCATCGCCGACATCACCGACGAGGACCTGGGCCCGCTCGTCACCGACCTGGGCGGGCACGACCTGGCGGCGCTGCTCGACGCGTACGCCCAGTGCGACGCGGTGACCGACCGGCCGAGCGTGGTGTTCGCGTACACGGTCAAGGGGTGGGGTCTGCCGATCGCCGGCAACCCGCGCAACCACTCGGCGTTGCTCTCCGGTGAGCAGGTCGACGCGTTGCGGGCCGGGCACGGCCTGACCCGGGACACCGAGTGGGACCGCCTCGACCCGGCGTCCCCGGCCGGCATCCGGGCCGGGCAGCGTCGGGAGGCGCTGTCCCGCGCGCCCCGCGAGCGTGCGCTCGGGGTCACCGTCCCGCAGGCCACGAACGTACGCGCCAACAAGCCGATCTCCACCCAGGAGGCCTTCGGTCGGGTGCTGGTCGACCTGGCCCGTGATCAGCAGGTGGGGAAGTACCTGGTCACCACCGCGCCGGACGTGGCCACCTCGACCAACCTGGCCGGGTTCATCAACCGGACGGGGGTGTTCGCCCCGACCGCCCAGCGCTCCTGGTCGTCGGAGACGATGCTGCGCTGGACGGAGAGCCCCGAGGGGCAGCACATCGAGCTGGGCATCTCCGAGATGAACCTGTTCCTGCTGCTCGGCCAGCTCGGGCTGTCGTGGGACCTGTCCGGCCAGCCGTTGCTGCCGGTGGGCACCGTCTACGACCCGTTCGTGCTGCGCGGGCTGGACGCGTTCCTCTACGGCACGTACTCCGGTTCCCGGTTCGTGGTGGCCGGCACCCCGTCCGGCATCACCCTCGCCCCGGAGGGCGGCGCGCACCAGTCGACCATCACCGCCAGCGTGGGGTTGGAACTGCCCGGTGTGACCTTCGTCGAGCCCGCGTACGCGGTCGGCCTGGACTGGCTGCTCTGCGACGCGCTCGGGCACATCGCGGGTGCCCCGCAGCCGGTGCCGACGGCCGCGCCGGCCGAGGACGGGGCGTACTACTTCCGGCTGAGCACCCGCCCGCTGGACCAGGCGCCGTTCGAGGCGGCCCGGGCCCGTCTCGGTGACGCGGTGCTGCGTCGGCAGGTGCTGGCCGGGGCGTACCGGCTGGTCGACGCGCACCAGGCGTACCCGCACCTGGCCGACGCGCCGACGGTGCAACTGGCCGCCTCGGGCGCGGTCCTGCCCGAGGTGCTCGCCGCCGCGGCGGAACTCGCCGACGAGGGCGTCGCCGCGCACGTGGTCGACGTGACCAGCCTGGACCGCCTCTACCGCGCGTGGCAGCGCACCCTGCGGCAGGGCGTACGCACCGCCACCGTGCCCAGCGTGCCGGGCGCGCTGCGGTCCGCCTTCGCCGACAGGGTGCCGGTGGTCACCGTGCACGACGCCGCCTCGCACGCGATGGCGTGGCTCGGCTCGGCGGTCGGTGCGGCGGCGGTGCCGCTCGGCGTGGACGAGTTCGGCCAGTCCGGCAGCGTCGCCGAGCTGTACGAGTTGCACGACCTGCTGCCGGGCAGCATCGTCAACGCGGCCCTGGCCGCTCTCGCCCTGCGCTGACCCAGCCGCCCCGACACGGACGTTCGTCCGAGGCCGGGGCCGAGGCCGGGCCCGCCCCTGCCCGACACCGCCAGATGCGTGCTGCGGCGACAGGCGTCAAGATCACGCTCGATCCCGGATCGAGTGGCATCGGGGGCGGAGGAGGCCACTCGATCCAGGATCGAGCGGGGCTCAGCGGGTCGGTGTCGGGGTGGGGGTGATCGGCGGGGTCAGCAGCGGCGTCGGCGGCTGGACCACGGTGCGCTCCAGGTTCACCTGCGCCTGGCCGGTGCCGCCCACGGTGATGTCGTCGTACGCCTGGAGCTGCTTGTCCTGGTCGAAGTAGAGGACGGTCATCGCCAGCGGGGTCGGCTCCTCGCCCTCCAGGCCGCGCAGCCCGGCCCCGCCGGTGGAGCCCTGCACCATCAGCGTGGTCGGCTGCTCGCCCGGCACCTCCGGCAGCGTGTTCACCCGCCGGTCGTGGGTGTGTCCGGCGAGCACCAGCGGGCAGGTGCCGGAGATCGGGCCGGCGGAGGCCGGGTCGTGCACCAGTGCGATGTTCACCGGCCGGGGGGAGCTGCGGATCGTGGCGGCGAGCTTGTCCCCGGTGGCGATCAGCTCGTCAGCGGTGGGCTGGTTGAGCCCACCGCTCGCCGGTGAGGTGCTCTTGTCCGGGGTGAAGCGCGGGTCGCCGATGCCGGCGATGGTCAGCCCGGCGACGGTCGCGGTGGTGTTGTCCAGCACGATCGCGTTCGGCTGCCGGGCCACCGCCGCAGCGGTACGCGGCGAGTCGTGGTTGCCCCGGATGTAGACGTACGGCTTCTCCAGCAGGCTGATCGAGCCGACGTAGGAGGCCTCCGGCTCGCTGCCCCAGTCGGTGATGTCGCCGGTGTCGATCACCACGTCGATGCCGAACTGCTCGGTCACCGTGCGGATGAGCTGCCAGGCGGCCGGGTTGAGGTGCATGTCGGAGATGTGCAGCACCCGGGTGGTGCCGGGCTCCGGCTCGTACACCGGCAGGGCCGACACGGTGGTGTAGAGCTGGGTGACGTTGCCGATGAGCCGCTGGAGTTGTTCGGCGTACCGGCCGTAGTCGTTGGCGATCTTGCGTACGTCACCGACGATCGCCGGGGCGTTGACCAGCAGCCCCTCGTACGTGGGCTCCTCGATCGCCTGCGGTCGGACGGTGGCGGCGGCGGTGCCCAGGCTGCCCGCGCTGATCGCCAGCGCCAGCGCGCCGGCCCAGGCCGCCCGTCGGGTGTCCCGGAACGCCAGCAGCGCCAGCACCAGCGTGGCCAGCACGGTCGCGCCGATGGTCCGCAGCCCGAGCCGCAGCACACCCTCCTGGACGTCGTCGACGGCCGACTGGGTGGCCCGGTTGATGCTCGCCGGGTCGTCGATCAGGGCCTCGGTGCGGCCCTGGTCCAGCGCGCCCAGCTCCACGGTCAGCCGGGTCGGCCCGTCGTGGCTGTCCAGCAGCAGCGCGCCCAGCGGCGGGATGTCGACGGTGGTGCTGCCGTTGACCGCCGGTGAAACGGACAGCCGGGCCTGGAAGGGCCCGATGTCGGTGCTGACGTGCCCGCCGGCGAGCACCCCGAGCAGCACCCCGGTCAGTGTGACGACCAGCAGCGCCAGGCCGGCGCCCAACCGGCGCAGCCCACTGCGCCGCCCGGCGCGGGGCGAACCGGCGGCGGCGCGCCGTAGCGAGACGAAGCGACGCGGGCGACCGGTCGGGTCGGCCCCGTCCCGATCGCGGTGCGGCTTCTCGTTCTCGTGATCGTCCATGCTGAGATTCTGACCTGCCCGCCTGAGGATCTTGGCAAACCCGAGGTGCTGCGTGTCGAGAATGCCTCAGCTTCGCCCAGCGCCGCCACCTGCGAAAACAAGCCGCAACAAGCGATCATCCTCTGGTGCGGGTTGCCCGCGTCCGTCGTGGTTGGAAGTGCCCACCCAGAAGGAGCCGTCCGGCGCGGCGGCGATCGCCCGCAGTCGCCCGTACTCCTCGGTCAGCAGCGCCTGCGGCTGCCCGAGCACGGTGCCGGTGTCGGTCAGCTCGACCAGCCAGAGGCGCTGCCCGCGCAGGCAGGCGGTGGCCAGCAGCCGCTCACTGGCGGCCAGGCCGGAGCAGGACGCCTCGTCGGTCGACCACTGCACGATCGGGTCCACGTACTCCTTGTCGCCGCTGCGTCCCTCGACCTCGGGCCAGCCGTAGTTCTTGCCCTTGGTCACCTGGTTGATCTCGTCCCAGGTGTTCTGGCCGAACTCCACCGCGTACATCCGGTCGCCGGCCCAGGAGATGCCCTGCACGTTGCGGTGGCCGAGGGACCAGACCGGGGAGTTCGGGAAGGGGTTGCCGGGCGCGGGTTCGCCCTCGGTGGTGATCCGCAGGATCTTGCCGCCGAGCTTCTTGGCGTCCTGCGACTGCGCGGTGTCCCCGGCGTCGCCGGTGCTGGCATAGAGCTGCCCGTCCGGGCCGAACGCCAGGCCGCCGCCGTTGTGGATGCCCGCCTTGGGGATGCCGGTGAGGATCGGGGTGGGTTTCTCGCCCAGCCGCATCCGGGCGATCCGGTTGTCCCGTTCGGCGGTGTAGTAGACGAAGACCGTGTTGTCCTGCGCGAACTCCGGCGACACGGCGATGCCCAGCAGGCCGCCCTCGCCGGCGGCGACCACGTCGTCGACGGTCTGCCGCTCGGTGATCCGTAGGCCGTCCGGGCTCGACTCCGGGCCGACCTGGACGATCCGGCCGCTGTCGCGTTCGGTGACCAGTGCCCCGCCGTTGGGCAGGAAGGCGATGCCCCACGGCACCCGCAGGCCCTGGGCCAGCACGGTGGCCACCACCTCCTGGCCGCCCCCGGCGGCGCTGGCCGACGGGGTCGGCAGGTTCGGCGGCTCGCCGGCCGGGTCCGGCTCGGGCTCGCCGAGACTGCACCCGGTGGCCGCGAGCAGCAGCGTCGTGCAGGAGGCCGCGAGGAACCCGCGGACCCGACGGGCCGGAGAGTACGGGGGAGCGCTCACCCGCCCGAGCCTAGCCCGCCGTGTCGGTCGGCGTGGAGGTCGGCGGACCCCCGCCCCGGTGGCGGTACGGACGACGGGTCTATCGTCGGCTGGCGTGAAGGTATGGATCCCGCACGAGTCCGGTCACGCCCTGCTCGGCGAGCTGCCGCCGCAGATCACCGTCGAGACGATGGAGGACCCGGCGAGACCGCCCTCGTCGGTGGCCGGGGTCCGGTTCTGGGTGCCGCCGTTCCTCGCCACCCGGAAGATCGTTCCGTTCGCGCACGAGCTGCCGGACCTGGCGGTGGTGCAGTTGCTCTCCGCCGGTGCGGACGCCTGGGTCGGCCGGGTGCCGGACGGGGTGATGCTCTGCGACGCCCGGGGTGTGCACGACCCGTCCACCGCCGAGTGGGTGGTCACCGCGATCCTGTCCCGACTGCGGGCCTTCCCGGAGATGATCCGCGCCCAGGCCGAGCGGCGGTGGGCGTACGACGAGGTGGCGCCCACCGACGAGGTGGCCGGCAAGCGGGTCCTGATCGTCGGTGCCGGGTCGATCGGCACCGCCGTGCGGGACCGGCTCGCGCCGTTCGAGGTGGAGTTCACGCTGGTCGCCCGGACGGCCCGCGCCGAGCAGGGGGTGCACGGCGTCGACGAGCTGCCCGAGCTGCTGCCGCACGCCGACGTGGTGGTGCTGCTGGTGCCGCTGACCGATCGGACCCGGGGCCTGGTCGACGAGAAGTTCCTGGCCGCGATGCCGGACGGCGCGCTGCTGGTGAACGCCGCCCGAGGGCCGGTGGCCAGCACCGACGCCCTGCTGGCCGAGCTGTCCACCGGCCGGATCTCCGCCGCGCTGGACGTCACCGACCCGGAGCCGCTGCCCGCCGACCACCCGCTCTGGGAGTTGCCCAACGTGCTGATCACCCCGCACGTGGCCGGCTCGGTGCGCGGGCTGCTGCCCCGGGCCTACCGGCTGGTCGGCGAGCAGATCCGCCGGTTCGCCGCCGGTGAGCGGCCGGAGAACGTGGTGGTCGACGGCTACTGAGCCGTCTCGGGTTCGCCCCGGCCGGCCGCTGCCACCAGGCGGGGCAGGTCCTCGCGGCGCACCGCGGGCAGCAGGAGCTGCTCACCGTCGTCGAGCCGGGCGACCGCCCGGCCCCGGGGGTCGGCGCCCAGCTCGGCCACCTGGTCCCAGGGGATCCGTCGCTGACCGGCCAGCGCGCGCAGGCGCAGCCCGCCCAGGTCGGCGTCGGTGCCGGCCCGCCACGCCCAGACCGCCACCGCCAGCGGCACCAGCAACACCGGCAGCAGATAGGCGCGGGCGCCGGCCAGTGGCAGGGCGCCGATGGTGGCGACGATCGCCGCCACCAGGATGGCCTGGTTGTGCCGGAATCGGGTGGTGTCGGAGCGAGCCATGTCCCGATGATTGCACCAGGCCGGACGCCGCCCGCAGCGGGCCGTCCCCGAAGCCGGAGCACGTGACCGGACTCACTGTCGACTGGCCGTCACTCCCGGCGAGCTGGCTCGTTCATCGATGTTGGGCGGAGGACTTCACCTGTCGCCGCCCCCGCACCGCCGCACCGCCCCAGTGCCCCCTCACGAAGGCGACCGTCGTGCCCGTCGCGTCTGTGTTCCGAGCCGCCGTGTTCCGTGCCGGCGTCCGCTCACCGTTCCTGCCGGAGTCCTGCGTACTCGCGCTGGTCGTGCTGCTGCTCGTGGCCGGCGCGGTCGGTGCGGTCCCGGCCCTGGCGGTGGTGGCGCTCGCCGGCGCGGCCGGTTCCACGCTGGCGGGCGTCCGCCTGTCCCGGCTCGCCACCGGCACCGACGTGCCCTCCGGGTGCACCGACGGCGGTCGGCTGGCGCGTCGTCGTGCGGCCCGGCCCCGCCGCGCCGCCGCCCTGCTGCACGGTGCCGTGATGGCCGCCGGTCTGACCGCCGCCGTCCTGCCACTGGCCTCGATGGGACTCCGGCCGACCGCGGCGACGGTCGGGCTCCTCGGCACCGCCGCACTGCTCGTCGGCGGCCTGTCGAGCCTGCCGCGACCGCCGCGACCACCGTGGCGGGTACGGCTGCTGCGGGTGCTGGACGCCGCCGCGCCCGGCGTCTGGCTGGTGCTCGTCGCCTGGCTGCTGCTGCCGTACGCGGACACGGCACCCTCGGTGCGGCTGGTCGCGGCGGTGGCGTTGGGCGTGCTGGCGGTCGACGCGCTGCTCGTGCTGACCGGTGCCCATCGGGCCGGCGGCGTGAGCCGGTGCCGGGCCGGTGCGTCGGCCATCCTGTTCGCGTTGGTGCTGCTGGCGGTGCTGCTGGTGACCGCCGGCCGGGTGGCGCTGCTGGCGGTCGGCCCGCTGGTGGTCGGGGTCCTGCTGGTCGCCGCCGGAATGCGGCAGGTGGCGCGGTCGGCGCCCGAGCCGGAGGGGCGGGCGGCCCGGGTCTGGCCGGTGGTGGTGGTCCCGGCGTCGGCTGTGGTGCTCGCCGTCGTCCACCAGTTGCAGGCCGGTCTCCTGCTGGACAACACGGCGGTGCTGCTCGCGCTCGCCGCGGTGCCTCCGTTGGTGGCCCGGGAGCTGGTCCGGAGCGCCGCGGAGTCCGTGGCGTCGTCGGAGCCGGCACCGCCCGGACCGGAGCCGGTCACCGCCGAGAGTCGTGGGCCGGACGGCCGCCCAGGTCTGCTGCGGGCGCTGGCGGCCTGCCCGGACCAGGGTGCGCTGCTGGTGGTGGACCTGCACCTGACCGAGCTGCCCGGCGTGGCGCTCCGCGACGACGTGGCCGCCGAGGCGGTGCGCCGGGCCCGCGCCGTGGTGACCGCCGGCGACGAGGTGTTCGACCTGGCCGGCAGCGGGCTGGCGGTGGTCACCGACGCCGGGGCGATGCTGGCCTACGCGCTGGGCACCCGCCTGATCACCGAGCTGCGCCGCCCGTACGAGGTGGCCGGCGCGGTGCTGCGCTCGCGACCCAGCGTCGGGCTGGCCGAACTGACCCCCGGTCGCCCGGAGGACGTGTTGCGGCAGGCGGATCTGGCCCGGCGGCGGGCCGCCCAACTCGGCCGGGAGCGGGTCGAGTGGTACGACGCCTATCTGGAGGAGCAACTGGTCCGGCGGCTGGACCTGGAACGGGAGCTGCCCGGCGCGGTCGCCCGGGGCGAGCTGGACCTGGTGTTCCAGCCGGTGGTGGACCTGGCCGACCGCTCGCCGGTCGGCACCGAGGCGCTGTTGCGGTGGCGTAGCCCGGTGCTCGGCACGGTCTTCCCGGCGGAGTTGCTGCCGGTGGCCGAGGACCTCGACATCGTGGGCGAGTTGGGCGTCTGGGTGCTGGACCGGGCCTGCCGGCAGTTGGCGCACTGGTCCGGCGGCGGTCGGCGGCTCTGGATGTCGGTCAACGTCACCACCCGGGAGCTGACCTCGCCGGACTTCGTGCCCCGCACGGCGGCGGTGCTGGACGCGTACGGGGTGGGGCCGGACCAACTCGTGGTGGAGGTGGCCGAGCCCCGGGTGGGTGCCGAGCTGTCCACCGTGGTGGCCCGGCTGGCCGGTCTGCGGTCGATGGGCATCCGGACCGCCCTGGACGACTTCCGGGCCGCGCACGCCTCCCTGGCCCAACTGCGGCGGCTCCCGATCGACCTGCTCAAGGTCGGTCCGGAGGCGGTGGTGCCGAGCGGCGATCCGGCCGGTCCGCTGCTGGACGTGGTGGTCACCGTCGCCGACCGGTTGGGGCTGGAGGTGGTCGCCGAGGGACTGGAGTCGGCCCACCAGGTCGACGGGGCGCAGCGCGCCGGGTGCCGTTACGGCCAGGGCTTCGAACTCGCCCGGCCGGCGACTGCGGAACGGGTGGAGGCGTACTTCGAGGAGTTCCCGTCCACGTCACGATGACGATGGATGCGGCTTAACCGGTTCATGAACGAGGCGGGGGTGGACCGGTGCTGCCGCGCGGGGTCAGGTGCGCGGTCTCGTCCTCGACGACCACCGCCGCAGCGCCCTCGATCGCCTGGAGCAGGTGTCGGGCGGCGTGGGCGCCGTACGCGGGGATGTCCCGGCCGAGCGCGGTCAGCGGTGGGTGCACCAGCCGGCACAGCGGGGAGTCGTCCCAGGCCACGATGGACAGCTCGGTCGGGACGGCGAGTCCCATCTCCTGGGCCACCGAGAGTCCGGCGATGGCCATCACGTCGTTGTCGTAGATCACCGCGGTCGGCCGGACCCGGGAGCTGAGCAGACGGCGGGTGGCCCGCGCGCCCTCCTCGCCGGTGTAGTCGGAGGAGACGGTGGTCGCCTCGGCCAGCCCCAGCCGCTGGCACACCTCGCCGAACGCCCTCGTGCGGGTCGCCGTGTGCAACAGGTCGGGCAGGCCGCCGACCCGGGCGATCCGCCGGTGTCCCAGCGCGTACAGGTACTCCACGGTCTCCACCAGGGCCGCCGCGTCGTCGGACCAGACGCTGGTCAGCCGGCCGGTGCCGGAGGGCCCGCCGATCACCACGGCGGGCAGGCGCAGCTCCTCCAGCACCGGCACCCGCCGGTCGTCGGTGCGCAGGTCGCAGACGAGTACGCCGTCCACCCGCCGTTCGCCCCACCAGCGCCGGTAGACCGCGATCTCGGCGTCCTGGTCGGCCACCACCTGGAGGGTCAGCGCGTACGAACGGGCGGAGAGTTCCGCCTCGACGCCACTGATCAGCTCCATGAAGAACGGTTCGATGCCGAGCGTCTGCGCCGGTCGGGCCAGGATCAGCCCGATCGCCCGGGCGGTCGCGCCGGACAGGGCCCGGGCGGCGCTGCTCGGACTGAACCCGATCTCGGCGGCGATGGCGAGGATGCGTTGCCGGGTCGCCTCGGAGACACCCGGCTGCCCGTTGAGCGCGTACGACACCGCGCCCTTGGAGACCCCCGCCCGCCGGGCGACGTCCGCGATGGTGGGCCGCTTCACCGGCGTACGTCCTCCTGATCGCTCTGCCTGCCCGCCGCGCGCGGTGGCGCGGGCGTCGGGCACCAACGCTACCGGTCGCCCGCCGCTGTCCCGGTGCCGGTCCGACACCGTCTCGATCGGTCGGTCGGACGCCGTCACTTGTTCGGTTCAGCCGACCGGCAGGTCACCGTTAGGCGCTGTTCGTAACGCGCCGTTGACACCGCGAGAGCGGGCCCTTACGGTCCTAACTTATCCGGTTCAGTCAATGTTCTTCGATTTATTGAGCATTCCCAGCCTGCTTGGAGGAGGGGTCATGAGACGGTCCACGCCCCGGTGGCTGCGGGTCGCAGCCGTGGGTCTGACGGTCGGTTCGCTCGTCGTCGCGTGCAGCGGACGCAGCACCACCGGCGGCTCCGGCGGTGAGGTCACCCTGACGATCAACTTCTGGGGCGACTTCGGCCTGCAGGACCTCAAGACGAAGTACGAGGCGGAGAACACCAACGTCAAGATCGCCCTCAACTCGGGCGAGTACAACGCCCAGCACGAGGACCTGCAGAAGAAGCTCATCGCCGGCTCCGGCGCCCCCGACATCGCCGCCATCGACGAGGGGTTCATCGTCCAGTTCCGCAGCCAGGCCGACAAGTTCGTGAACCTGCTCGACAAGGGCGCCGGCACCTACGAGACCAACTACCTGCCGTGGAAGTGGAAGCAGTCGCTCTCCGCCGACGGTGCCACCCAGATCGGCCTCGGCACCGACGTCGGCGGCCTGGCCATGTGCTACCGCACCGACCTGTTCTCCGCCGCCGGTCTGCCCACCGCGCGCGACCAGGTCTCCGCACTCTGGCCCACCTGGGACAAGTTCCTGGAGGTCGGTGAGGGATACACCGCCGAGACGGGGAAGAAGTTCATCGACAACGCCACCAACCTGTTCAACCCGATCCTGGGGCAGCAGCAGGTCGGCTTCTTCGACGCCGACGAGCAGTTGCAGATGGCCGGCGGCCCCAAGGTCGCCTTCGACTACGCGGTCAGGGCGGCCGACGCCAGGATCTCCGCGAACCTGACCAGCTTCCAGGCCGACTGGGACAAGGGCTTCACCAGCGGCGCGTTCGCGGTGCTGCCCTGCCCGGCGTGGATGCTCGGGCACATCCAGAACACCGCACCCGGCACCAAGGGACAGTGGGACATCGCCACCGTGCCGGGGGGCGGCGGCAGTTGGGGCGGCTCCTTCCTCACCGTGCCGAAGCAGGGGCGCAACGTCGACGAGGCGTACAAGTTCGTGGAGTGGCTGATCCAGCCGGAGCAGCAGATCGAGGTCTTCAAGACGGTCGGCAACCTGCCCTCGCAGCCCGCCCTCTACGCCGATCCGGCGATCGCCGAGTTCAAGAACGAGTTCTTCAACTCCGCGCCGGTCGGGCAGATCTTCCCGAAGATGGCCGAGGGGCTCACCCCGCAGTACCTGGGCCGCAAGAACGGGCCGACCCGGGTCGCGGTGGAGAACGTGATCAACCGGGTGCAGAACGGCACGCTCGCGTCCGGCGCGGCCTGGGCCGAAGCGATCAAGGAAGCCGAGAAGGCCGGCAGATGACGGTACGGGTGGCGCGGCGCACCCGCGCCACCCGGCCCCGGTCTCCGTCCCGTCATCGCGTACCCGGAGTGTGCCCATGCCCACCACGCGCGCGGCCCCCGACCCGGCCACCCGCCGCCCCCGCACCGCCCGGTCCCTGACCTGGCGGGACCGGCTGCACCGCTTCGACATGCGGTACGTGCCCTACCTGCTGATCGCGCCGTTCTTCCTGCTCTTCTTCGTCTTCGGCCTGTTCCCGATGATCTTCAACGGGGTGGTGGCGCTGCGCCACTGGCGGCTGGACGACCCGGAACTGACCGGCTGGGCCGGAACGGAGAACTTCCGCCGACTCCTCACCGACGGCGACTTCGGCAACGCGCTCTACAACACGTTCGGCATCTTCCTGCTCTCCACCGTCCCGCAACTGCTGCTCGCGCTGGTCATCGCGTCGATGCTCAACCGACGACTGCGGGCGCAGACCTGGTGGCGGGTGGGCGCGCTGCTGCCGTACATCACCCCGATCACCGCGTCCACGCTGGTGTTCAACGTCTTCTTCTCCCGCGACTTCGGCATGGCCAACTGGGCGCTCGGCCTGCTCGGCATCGGCACCGAGACGCCGATCGACTGGCGGGCGGACAAACTCCACTCCTGGATCGCCATCGCCACGATGGTCAACTGGAAGTGGATCGGCTACAACGCCCTGCTCTATCTGGCCGCGATGCAGTCCATCCCGCGCGACGTCTACGAGGCGTCGGCCCTGGACGGAGCCGGGCCGTGGCGACAGCTCTGGCGGATCACGGTGCCGATGATCCGTCCGGTGGTCATCTTCACTGTGGTGCTCTCCACCATCGGCGGGCTGCAACTGTTCACCGAGCCGATGCTGTTCGACCTGAACGCGCAGACCGCCCGAGGTGGCGCCGGCGGTGAGTGGCAGACCGTCGCGCAGCTCATCTACAAGGTCGGCTGGAAGGACCTCAACCTCGGGTACGCCGCCGCGATGTCCTGGGCGCTGTTCCTCATCATCCTCGCGGTCGCGGCCCTGAACACCCTGCTGACCAATCGCATCTCGGGGGGCCGCAGATGAGCGCACCGAGCACCACGGAGGCCCGGCCCCGTAAGCCGGGCACGCCGCCCGGTGGACGCAGGCGGACCGGGTCGTACGGCCGGGCCCCGCAGGACACCCCGGCGGGCATCGGGACGTACCTCTTCCTGGCGGTGACCACGCTGTTCGCGGCGTTCCCGCTGTACTGGATGTTCGTCATCGCCACCAGCACCGACGAGGCGACCGCCCAGCTGCCACCGGCGGTCGTGCCGAGCGACCAGTTCCTGGTGAACCTCAACGAGGTCTTCACCCTCCAGGACGTCTACTTCGCCGCCTCGCTGGTGAACAGCGTCATCGTCGCCACCACGGTGACCGCGGCGGTGCTGTTCTTCTGCTCGCTCGCCGGGTTCGCCTTCGCCAAGCTGCAGTTCCGGGGCAGCCGGCCGCTGATGCTCTTCGTGATCCTCACCCTGACCGTGCCCAACCAGCTCGGCGTCGTCGCGCTCTATATCGTGATGGGCAAACTGGGCTGGAACGGTACGCTGCTGGCAGTGATCGTGCCCGGCCTGGTGACCGCCTTCGGCGTGTTCTACATGCGACAGTTCATCGTCAACTCGGTGCCGGACGAACTGGTTGAGGCGGCCCGGGTGGACGGTGCCACCACCATGCGGATCTACTGGAGCGTGGTGCTGCCGGCGATCGGCCCGGCGCTGGCGGTGCTCGGCCTGCTGACGTTCGTGGCCACCTGGAACGACTTCCAGTGGCCGCTGATCACGTTGAACGGCACCGACTATCCCACCTCGATGGTGGCCATCTCCGACCTGGCCAGCGGCAACTACGTGATCTACCGACGGGTGCTGGCGGGTGCCTTCGTGGCCACGGTGCCACTGTTGGTCGTACTCGTCATCGGCGGTCGCCGGATCGTCCGAGGAATCATGGAAGGCGCGGTGAAGTCTTGAGCGACGCACGGGGGAGCCGGCCGGACCGGTTGCCGTTGCACGACGGCTGGACCATACGGCCGGTGCCCGGTCCGCAGGTGCCACCGGAGGTCGACGGTCGGGTGGTGGCGGCCACCGTCCCCGGCTGCGTGCACACCGACCTGCTCGCGGCGGAGCTGATCCCCGACCCGTACCTGGACGACAACGAGACCGCGCTGGCCTGGATCGGCCGCACCGACTGGGTGTACGAGACCACGTTCGACCGGCCCGACGCCGACCACCAGCGGCTCGACCTGGTCTGCGCGGGGCTGGACACGGTCGCCACGATCACGCTCAACGGCGTCGAGGTCGGCCGCACCGAGAACATGCACCGGGCGTATCGCTTCGACCTGACCTCGCTGCTGCGCGCCGAGGACAACAACCTCGTGGTCCACTTCGACTCCGCCTACCGGTACGCCGAGGCGCAGCGCGACCGTCTCGGTGACCGGCCCAACGCGTATCCGGAGCCGTTCCAGTTCATCCGCAAGATGGCCTGCAACTTCGGCTGGGACTGGGGCCCGACCCTGGTCACCGCCGGGATCTGGCAGGAGATCGGCCTGCACGGCTGGTCGACCGCCCGGCTGGCGCGGGTACGTCCGCTGGTCACCGTCGCCGACGGTACCGGCCGGGTGGAGCTGCACGTCGAGGTCGACCGCGCCACCGACGTGCCGGTCACCGTGCACGCCGAGGTGGCCGGTGTGACGACCGAGGTGACGATCCCGGCGGGGGAGCGGTCGACCGTGCTCACCCTCACCGTCGACCGACCCGAGCTGTGGTGGCCTCAGGGGCACGGTGCGCAGCACCGCTACGACCTGACGGTGACGCTGCGCGGGCCGGACGGTGCGGCGCTCGACGACTGGCACCGGCGCGTCGGTTTCCGTTCGGTACGCCTGGACACCACCCCCGACGCGCACGGCGCCCCCTTCACGCTGCACGTCAACGACGTGCCCCTCTTCGTACGCGGGGTGAACTGGATCCCCGACGACGCCTTCCCCCACCGGGTCACCCGGGACCGTCTGGCACACCGCTTCGACCAGGCCGAGGCGGCCAACGTCAACCTGCTGCGGGTCTGGGGCGGCGGCCGGTACGAGTCGGACGACTTCTATGACCTGGCCGACGAGCGGGGCCTGCTGGTGCAGCAGGACTTCCTCTTCGCCTGCGCGGCGTACCCGGAGGAGGAGCCGCTGCGCACCGAGGTGGCCGCCGAGGCCGCCGAACAGGTGACCCGACTGGCTGGGCACCCCTCGCTGGTGCTGTGGACCGGCAACAACGAGAACATCTGGGGCTGGCACGACTGGGACTGGCAGCAGCCGCTCGCCGGACGCACCTGGGGGCATGGCTACTACCTGGACCTGTTGCCCCGGATCGTCGCCGAACTGGACCCGACCCGCCCGTACTGGCCCGGCAGCCCGTACTCCGGCCGGGAGGACGTCCACCCCAACGATCCCGCGTACGGCACCACGCACATCTGGGACGTCTGGAACACCGACGACTACACGAAGTACCGCGAGCACCTGCCCCGCTTCGTCGCCGAGTTCGGCTACCAGGCCCCACCCGCGTACGCCACCCTGCGGCGGGCCCTGTCCGACGAGCCGCTGGCCCACGACTCACCCGGCATGGCGCACCACCAGAAGGCCACCGACGGCGACCTCAAGCTCCGCCGAGGACTGGACGCCCACCTGCCCGTGCCGCGCGACTTCGACGACTGGCACTACCTGACCCAGCTCAACCAGGCCCGCGCCATCCAACTCGGGGTCGAGCACTTCCGCTCCCACCGGGGCTACTGCATGGGCACCATCGTCTGGCAGCTCAACGACTGCTGGCCGGTCACCTCGTGGGCCGCCGTCGACGGCGACGGTCGCCGCAAGCCCCTCTGGTACGCGTTGCGCCGGGCCTACGCCGACCGCCTGCTCACCGTCCAGCCCCGTGACGGCGGGCTGGCCCTGGTCGCGGTCAACGACGGCGGCCGACCGTGGCACGCGTCGACCACGGTCACCCGGCTCACCCTGGCCGGGGAGCCCCGCGCGAAGACCACGCTGGAGCTGGAGGTTCCCGCGTACGCGACGGTGACCGTGCCGTTGTCGGCGGAGCTGACCCGCCCCGACGAGGCCCGCGCAGAGCTGCTCGTCGCGGACGCCGGCCCCGACCGGGCACTCTGGTTCTTCGCCGAGGATCGCGACATCCACTGGCCGACCGCATCCTTCGACGCCGTGGTGGAAGAGGTCGAGGACACCCAGCGGGTACGCGTCACCGCCCGCACCGTGCTGCGCGACCTGACGCTGCATCCCGACCGGCTCGACCCGTCCGCCGAGGTCGACGAGGCCCTGGTGACCCTGCTGCCCGGCGAGTCGACGACCTTCGTCGTGCGGTCGTCGGCACCCCTGGACCCGACCGCCCTCACCAGTCGCCCGGTGCTCCGCTGCGTCAACGACTGACCGGCTGCCGCCCCTCTGCTCGTACGATCACCTGGGCTTGGGGCGGTGCTCGTCCCAGGCGGCGGAGTGGTAGGCGGAACTCCAGGCGTTCAGGCAGATCCCGATCGCCACGATGATGGCCGCGCCCGCGCCGATCTTGCCCCAGGTGCCGACGCTCGGATCGGAGAGGCGGTCGAGCCCCCACACGGTGACCGCGATCTGCCCGATCTGCACGGCGATGGCGACGAGGTAGAGAAATTTCGTCTCGCCAGAGGCGTCGGCGGGGATCTCGTCGAGTTCTTCAGGGACGAAGTCGGCCAGTGCGTGGTCCTCCTGGCCGGCAGCGCGATCCTTCTCCTCCACGAATTTATAGTAGGCAATGTGACAGGCGGTGGGGAACGAGGACGGTCGGGCGGCGCCGATCGCCCGTGAGTGCTCAGGGGCGGGACGACAGCGTGACGGCTTCCGCGAGTATGGCGTCCAGTTCGTTGTCCGGCAGATGGCAAGCCAGGGGAGAACTACGCAAAGCGCCCAGCATTCGACGTAGCCGTTGGGAACGACCGTCGACCTTGGACACTTTCCGTTCGAGCTGAACGGAAAGTGTCCAAGATTCAGAGGTCTCGCCGGGTTCGCGGGCTCAGTCGGTGGTGCGGGTGGTGGTCAGGAAGGTGGCCCAGGCGGTGGGGGTGAAGGTGAGGGCGGGGCCATGCGGGTCTTTGCTGTCGCGGACGGCGACGACGCCGGGCAGGTTGTCGGCGACCTCGACGCACTCGCCGCCGTTGCCGCCGCTGCGGGTGCTCTTGCGCCAGCGGGCACCGGTCAGGTCAACCACGGTGAACCTCCTCGATGATCTTGTCGATTAGTCGCCTTGATTGTTCCTCATCAAGGGCGAGGCTCAGCAAGCTCGACCATGCTCTTTCGTAGGCGGCGAACTCGGTCGGCCGGTCCAGGTACAGCGCCCCGGTCCACGACTCGCAGTAGACGACCGGAGGTTCGGGAGTAGCGCGGTTGCCCAAGGGAAAGTCGAGCAGCACGAATTCGCCGCCGACCGCCCTAAGGTGCGGACCGGCGGCGAGTGGCAGGAACCGAATCGAGACGTTCGGCAGGTTGCTCAACTCCTGCAAGTGCCTCAACTGTTCAGCGGTGACGGTCGGTGTGTCGACCGGTCGGAGTAGGACGGACTCGCAGAGGACGACCTGCACCTGTGGTGCCTTGGGCAGGCGGCGGGTCAGCAGGGACTGGCGTCGCAGACGCAGGTCGACGGCGCGTTCGCGGTCGTCGTCTGTCATGTCGGGCTGGTCGGTCCGATAGATGCCCCGGGCGTAGTCGCGGGTCTGGAAGATGCCCGGCACGAGGCTGTTCTTGTAGAACCGCAGTCTCGATGCGGCGGATTCGAGGCCGACGTACAGCTCGAACCAGTCGGGGATGGCGTCGCAGTAGGCATGCCACCAGCGGTCGACGGCTCCGAGCTACCCGGCGCGCAGGCCCTCTGGCGGGACGGGCGGCCGAATCCCCCGACCTGCACGCCATTGAAGGATGAGTGTCGCGTGGCTGTCCTGGCAGAACCTGTCCGCTTCGTCGACGTCGTCGGTTGAACGACCGGGGAGCGTAGGCTTCGGCCAGTGGAGTGCCCATCGGATTTATGCCGGCCGGGCTTGATCTGTTCGGCGTCGTGGGGAGATGGCCGGTGAGCAGGGCGGTCGAGCAGACGAACCGGGCGATGTTGCGCGCTCGGGACGCGATGGACCGCGCGTACGCGCAACCCCTGGACATCCCGACGCTGGCGAAGATCGCGTACGTCTCCGAGGCCCACTTCATCCGCACCTTCCGGGCGACCTTCGGGGAGACGCCGCACCGGTATCTGCAACGGCGTCGGGTGGAGCGCGCCATGTACCTCCTCCTGCACACCGAGCAGGACGTGACCGAGGTGTGCCACGCGGTCGGGTTCGGCAGTCTCGGCACGTTCAGCCGTACGTTCCGACAGATCGTCGGCGAGTCGCCCACCGACTACCGCAAGCGGCGGACGGCCCCCGCCGCTCCGGTGCCGGGCTGCTTCACCAAAGCCTGGACGAGGCCGAGCAGTTTTGGATAAGCAGCAGGTCAGAGCGTTGCATTAGCGTTCCGGCCATGACGATGAACGCAATCAGCCGCTCCCAGGTCTACGTCCTCGACCAGGACGAGGCGCTCGACTTCTACGTGGGCAAGCTCGGCCTGGAGGTGCACACCGACCAGGATCTGGGCTTCATGCGGTGGCTCACGGTGAACATTCCCGGTGACCGGCAGCGCGAGATCCTGCTGGAGAAGCCCGGCCCGCCGAGTCTCGACCCGGCCACCGCCGAGCAGGTCCGCGAACTGCTCACCAAGGGGGCGGCCGGCGGCTTCCTCTTCATGACCACGGACGACGCGCAGAAGAAGTACGAGGAGCTCGTCGGCAAGGGCGTCGACATCACCGACGAGCCGATGGAGCGGCCGTACGGGATCGACTTCGGTATCCGTGACCCGTTCGGCAACAAGATCCGCATCGGGCAGATGTTCGCGCAGTCCTGAGCGCACCGGGCCGCGCACGTCGAGTGCGGTGCCTGGAATGTTAGGAAGGGTCCCCTGCTATACGCGAGGCGTTAGCAGGGGACCCCTCCTTTCATCTCATTCGGGGACGCGGCGGTAGGCGCCGTCGCTGGCCGAGGTGGCCATCGAGGCGTACGCGCGCAGCGCGGCGGAGACCGGACGCTGCCGGTCGACCGGCGTGTACGGCCGGTCCCGCTTCTCCTGGGCGATCCGGCGGGCCTCCAACACGTCGGCCGGCACGTTCAGGTCGATCGACCGGTTCGGGATGTCGATGACGATCTCGTCGCCCGGCTCGACCAGCGCGATCAGCCCGCCGGAGGCCGCCTCGGGGGAGACGTGCCCGATGGAGAGGCCGGAGGTGCCGCCGGAGAACCGGCCGTCGGTGAGCAGCGCGCAGGCCCGGCCCAGCCCTCGGCCCTTGAGGAACGAGGTGGGGTAGAGCATCTCCTGCATGCCGGGGCCACCCTTGGGGCCCTCGTAGCGGATCACCACCACGTCCCCGGCGACGATCTCCTTGGCCAGGATGGCGGTGACCGCATCGTCCTGCGACTCGTAGACCTTCGCCGGCCCACGGAAGGTCAGGCACTCCTCGGGCACCCCGGCGGTCTTGACCACGCAGCCGTCCGGCGCGAGGTTGCCGTGCAGGATGGCCAGCCCGCCGTCGACGGAGTATGCGTGCTCCCGGTCGTGGATGCAGCCGTTCGCGGCGTCGGTGTCCAGGCTCGACCAGCGGTTGGTGGTGGAGAACGGCTCGGTGGTCCGCACGCCGCCGGGCGCGGCGTGGAACAGCTCGATCGCCTCCGGGGTGGCCGAGCCGCCACGCACGTCCCAGTCGGCCAGCCACTGGTCGAGCGAGGGGGAGTGCACCGCGTGCACGTCCCGGTGCAGCAGGCCGGCGCGGTCGAGTTCGCCCAGGATGGCCGGGATGCCACCGGCCCGGTGCACGTCCTCCATGTGGTACTGCGGCGAGTTCGGGGCGACCTTGGACAGGCAGGGCACCCGGCGGGAGATCGCGTCGATGTCGGCCACGGTGAAGTCCATCTCGGCTTCGCGGGCGGCGGCCAGCAGGTGCAGGATCGTGTTCGTCGAGCCGCCCATCGCGACGTCCAGCGCGACGGCGTTCTCGAACGCGGCCCGGGAGGCGACCATCCTCGGCAGCACCGAGGCGTCGTCGTGGTCGTACCACCGCTTGGCGATCTCCACGGCGGTGCGGCCGGCCTCGACGAAGAGCGACCGGCGGGCGGCGTGGGTGGCCAGCGTGGAGCCGTTGCCCGGCAGGGCCAGCCCGATCGCCTCGGTCAGGCAGTTCATCGAGTTGGCGGTGAACATGCCGGAGCAGGAGCCGCAGGTCGGGCAGGCGGAGCGTTCGATGGCGTCGAGCTGGTCGTCGGTGACGGCCTCGTTCGAGGAGGCGACCATCGCGTCGATCAGGTCGATCTTGGAGTGGACGACGCCCTCGATCGCCACCGTCTTGCCGGCCTCCATCGGGCCACCGGAGACGAAGACCGTCGGGATGTTCAGCCGCAGCGCGGCCAGCAGCATGCCCGGGGTGATCTTGTCGCAGTTCGAGATGCAGACCAGGACGTCCGCGCAGTGCGCGTTGACCATGTACTCCACCGCGTCGGCGATCAACTCCCGGCTGGGCAGGGAGTAGAGCATGCCGCCGTGACCCATGGCGATGCCGTCGTCGACCGCGATCGTGTTGAACTCCCGGCCCACCCCGCCGGCCTCGGCCACCGCCTCGGCGACCAGCCCGCCGAGGTCCTTGAGATGTACGTGGCCCGGCACGAACTGGGTGAAACTGTTCGCGATGGCGACGATCGGCTTGCCGAAATCGTCGTCGGTCATCCCGGTGGCCCGCCACAGGGCCCGGGCGCCGGCCATCATCCGACCGTGCGTGGAGGTCTTCGACCGCAGCTCAGGCATGCGTACCAGTCTTGCACCGTGAACCCCGTGTCGGACAGGCACACGGACCGTGTCCCAACAGATGCACACCCGATCCCCACGGCGCAAGCCGATCCGGCAGAGTTGGCGGGGTGCACACACCCCCGGCGTTGATCGGTGTCGCGGTGTCGAGCGCACTGGTCGCCCTCACGGCCGGTGTGCTGTTCGCCCTGTCGGTACGCCGTCGGTCCGCCTCGCACCGCTCGGCGTACGCGCTGCTGGCCGCCGGTGGCGTGATCGCCCTGCTGACCCTGCTGGTCGGGGTGACGGAGGCGCTCACCGTCGGCGGGCACTGGGCACACGAGCAGGCGCAGCGCACCGGTTGGGCCACGCTGGTCGCGATCGGCACGGCGGCGAGCAGCCTGCTCTTCGGCGCCGGCCTGCTCCGGATGCCCGGGGTCGCCGGCTCGGCGAGTTCCGCCGCCCGGCTGGCCCTGGACGGGGTGATCGTCGGTGCCGCGCTCTGGTTCGTGGGGTGGGTGCTGCTCTCCGAGCCGACCCGACTGCTCGGCGCGGTCACTCCGACGGCCTGCCCGGCGATCCTGGTCGCCTCGGCCAGCGCGGCGCTGAGCACCGGGCTGGCCGCGATCATGGTCTTCCGCGCACCACCGCCCCGGCAGCACCTCGCGGTGCTGGGCGGCGGGATCACCGTGGCCACCGGTGGCGGGTTGGCCATCGCGGCCGGGCTCTGCCAGGGCGGGCCGGGCGTGACCTTCATCGGTGCGGCGCTGCTCGCCGTGGGCCTGCTCGCCGCCGCGCTGGCGGTCCGCCGGATCGACCCGCCGGACCAGGTCGCCGTCGACGTGATCCGCCGCGACAGCGAGTACGCGGTGGTGCCGATGATCGCGATGGCCGCCTCGGCGATGTACCACCTCTTCCAGGACGGCCGGTTCGACGGTCCGGCCATCGTCGCCGGCAGCATCGAGGGCTTCGCCCTGGTCGCCCGGCAGTACCTCACCCTGCACGACGTGCGGGCCTACGCCCGGCGGCTCGCCGAGCGGGAGGCGCACTTCCGCCAGCTCGCGCACACCGACGCGCTCACCGGGCTGGCCAACCGGCGGGGGCTGTTGCAGTCGCTGCACCGGTCCGCCGAGGCCCGGGTGCCCTGCGTCCTGCTCGGCCTGGACCTGGACGGCTTCAAGAACGTCAACGACATGCGCGGGCACGACGTGGGTGACGCGGTGCTGGCCGAGGTGGGCCGGCGGCTGCGCGGCAACCTGCGCCCCGGTGACCTCGCCGCCCGGCTCGGCGGCGACGAGTTCGCGGTGCTCATGCACGGTGGCCCGGCCGAGGCGGCAGTGGTGGCCGAGCGGCTGCTCAGGGTGCTCGGCGGTGCCTACGAGCAGTCCGAGGGGCCGGTGTTCCTCTCGGTCAGCATCGGTATGGCGGGTTGGGCCGAGGAACCCGACGTCGAACTGCTGCTGCGGCACGCGGACGCCGCCCTGCGCTACGCCAAGCAGCGCGGCAAGAACCGCATCGAGCGCTACGACGGGGCGTACGACCGGTTGTTGCGTCGCCGCACGACGCTGGAGCACGAGCTGCGCGGCGCGATCGAGCGCGACGAGCTGCGGTTGGTCTTCCAGCCGGTGGCCTCGTTGCCGTCGGTGCGTCCGGTCGGTGCCGAGGCGCTGCTGCGCTGGCGTCATCCGGAGCTGGGCAACGTCCGGCCGGACGAGTTCATCCCGCTCGCCGAGGAGTGCGGGATGATCGCCAAGCTCGGCGCCTGGGTGCTGCACCAGGCGTGCTACCAGTTGTCCCGCTGGCTGGCCGAGGGGCACGACGTCTGGGTGTCGGTCAACGTCTCGCCGCGTGAGCTGCACGCCGCCGAGTACGTGGTGCAGGTCGCCGAGGCGCTGCGCGCGCACCACGTCCCGCCGCAGCGGTTGGTGCTGGAGGTCACCGAACACGCGGTCGCCACCGACCTGGACGAGCTGATCCGGCGGCTGACCGCGCTGCGTCTGACCGGTGTGCGGATCGCGCTGGACGACTTCGGGGCCGGCTACTCGTCGCTGGGGCAGTTGCGTCGGCTCCCGATCGACATTCTCAAGATCGACCACAGTCTGGTCGCCGAGCACGAGCCGGTCCGGCCGGTGGGGCAGGACGGCCCGGCCTTCGCGCCGATGGTCGACATCGTGATGCGACTGGGGCACCAGCTCGGGCTCGAGGTCGTCGCCGAGGGCGTGACCAACCCCACGGAACTGGCCGCGGTGGTCGCCGCCGGCTGCCGGTTCGGTCAGGGCGCGCTGTTCGGTTGGGGCGTACCGGCCGAGCACCTGGAGGCGATGCTGGAGGCGGCGACGTCGCCGGGTGCCCGCCCGGCCCGCCCGGTACCGGTGGACGGGACGCCCGCGCGCCCCTTCCAGCCGCCCCTTCCGCGTGCGGTCGAGGGTGCGTCCGAGCACGTCGGGCCCGGTGTGAGCGGCGTGCCGGACGGAACGCGCCGAGATCCGTGAACCAATATGTGGGATCAGTTGACTCATCGCGTGAGATGCGTCAGGCTTGGCCCATGTCGTCGAACCGGTCGCTGCGAGTACTTACCTGAGCGCACTCTCCCTGACCGAGAGTGCGCTGGCCCCGTGCATCTGGCACGTGGGCTTTTTTCTTGCCGTCGAACCCATCGGACGCCGCCGGATCGCCGCGTCCACCCGTGAGCAGCCCCACCCACTCCAGCCGAAGGCAAACCGCCATGACGAGACCCACGCCAGAGACCCTCGCCCACTCCGCCCGGCGGGCCCGTAGCGCCGCCGAGACCACCGACGCCGCCCGCGCCGCCACCCCCACCCCGGCGGTACGCCCCACCCAGGCCCAGTCCCAGGTCTCGGGCGCCGGTTCGCTGGTGCGTTCCCTCGAGGCGCTCGGCGTCGACGTCGTCTTCGGTATCCCGGGTGGCGCGATCCTTCCGGCGTACGACCCGCTCTACGACTCGACCGTCCGGCACATCCTGGTCCGGCACGAGCAGGGCGCAGGGCACGCGGCCACCGGTTACGCGCAGGCCACCGGCCGGGTCGGAGTGTGCATCGCCACCTCCGGGCCGGGCGCGACGAACCTCGTCACCCCGATCGCCGACGCGTACATGGACTCGGTGCCGCTGGTGGCGATCACCGGTCAGGTGGCGCGGCCCTCGATCGGCACGGACGCCTTCCAGGAGGCGGACATCCAGGGCATCACGCTGCCGGTGACCAAGCACAACTTCCTGGTGCAGAACGCCACCGAGATCCCGCGGGTGCTGGCCGAGGCGTTCCACCTGGCCTCGACCGGCCGTCCCGGCCCGGTGCTGGTGGACATCCCCAAGGACGTGCTCCAGGCGCCGACCACCTTCGCCTGGCCGCCCACCCTGGACCTGCCCGGCTACCGGCCCACCCTGCACCCGCACGGCAAGCAGATCCGGGAGGCGGCCCGGCTGATGAGCAACGCCCGTCGCCCGGTGCTCTACGTCGGCGGCGGTGTGCTCAAGGCCGGTGCCACCGAGGGCCTGCGCAAGCTGGCCGAGTTGACCGGCATCCCGGTGATCACCACGCTGATGGCGCTGGGCGCCTTCCCCGACTCGCACCGGCAGCACCTGGGCATGCCCGGCATGCACGGCACCGTCGCCGCCGTCTACGGCCTGCAGAAGGCCGACCTGATCGTGGCGCTGGGCGCCCGGTTCGACGACCGGGTCACCGGCAAGCTGGACTCGTTCGCACCGGACGCCGCCGTGGTGCACGCCGACATCGACCCGGCCGAGATCGGTAAGAACCGGCACGCGGACGTGCCGATCGTCGGTGACGCCCGGCACGTGATCGACGAGCTGCTGGCGGCGGTCAACGCCGAGCGGGCGGCGGGCCGGGGCACCGACATCACCGACTGGTGGGCGCAGCTCGACGACCTGCGTGAGCGGTACCCGCTGGGCTACGAGGAGCCCGGCGACGGCACCCTCTCCCCGCAGTACGTGATCAAGCGGCTGGGCGAGATCGTCGGACCGGACGCGATCTACGTCGCCGGGGTGGGCCAGCACCAGATGTGGGCCTCCCAGTTCATCTCGTACGAGAAGCCGCAGACCTGGCTGAACTCCGGCGGCCTCGGCACCATGGGGTACGCGGTGCCGGCGGCGATGGGTGCCAAGGTCGGCATGCCGGACACGGTGGTCTGGGCGATCGACGGCGACGGCTGCTTCCAGATGACCAACCAGGAGTTGGCAACCTGCGCCCTGGAGGGCATCCCGGTCAAGATCGCCGTGATCAACAACGGCAACCTCGGCATGGTCCGCCAGTGGCAGACGCTGTTCTACGGCGAGCGGTACTCCAACACCGACCTCGGCACGCACAAGCACCGTATCCCGGACTTCGTCAAGCTCGCCGAGGCGCTGGGCTGCATCGGGCTGCGCTGCGAGAACGCCGAGGACGTCGACAAGACCATCGAGGCCGCGATGGCCATCAACGACGCGCCCGTGGTGATCGACTTCGTGGTCGGCAAGGACGCCATGGTGTGGCCGATGGTTCCTGCCGGCACCAGCAACGACGAGATCATGTTCGCCCGTGGCGTCCGCCCGACCTTCGACGAGGACGATATTTAATGAGTGAGCGTAGCGAACGAATCATCGGGCTCAGCCCACTGTCGCGTCATGGCGCGACCGAGCGCAGCGAGGTCGTGGCATGACCATGCATACGCTCTCCGTGTTGGTGGAGAACAAGCCGGGCGTGCTGGCCCGGGTCTCCGGGCTGTTCTCCCGGCGGGGTTTCAACATCGACAGCCTTGCCGTCGGTGAGACCGAGAACCCGGACGTCTCCCGGATCACCATCGTGGTCAACGCCGAGTCGTCGCCGCTGGAGCAGGTCACCAAGCAGCTCAACAAGCTGGTCAACGTGCTCAAGATCGTCGAGCTGGACCCGTCGACCTCGGTGGCGCGCGAGCTGCTGCTGGTGAAGGTGCGTGCCGACCGCAACGCCCGCGCCCAGGTCCTGGAGACGGTCAACCTGTTCCGGGCACGGGTGGTCGACGTGGCCTCGGACACGCTCACCGTCGAGGCCACCGGCACCCCCGACAAGCTCGACGCGCTGCTGCGCGACCTCGAACCCTTCGGGATCAAGGAGATGGTGCAGTCCGGCCTGGTGGCGATCGGCCGCGGCTCGCGCGCCATCACCGCCGGCCCCGCCCTGCGGGCCGCCTGACCCGAGACCGCCGGCCCGTCGCGCGGGCCGTCCGAACCGAACCGCCGGCCCGGCTCCTTGAGGCCGCGGCAACCACGAAGCCACGACGGGCCACTGCGGCCGCCGTACGAAAGGGAAGTCATGAGCGTTGAGGTGTACTACGACGACGACGCCGACCTGGGCCTGATCCAGTCGAAGAAGGTCGCCGTGATCGGGTACGGCAGCCAGGGCCACGCCCACGCGTTGTCGCTGCGCGACTCGGGTGTCGACGTGGTGATCGGTCTGCCGGAGGGTTCGAAGAGCCGGGCCAAGGCGGAGGAGCAGGGCCTGCGGGTGCTCACCCCGGCCGAGGCGGCCGCCGAGGCCGACGTGATCATGGTGCTGGCGCCGGACACCGCGCAGCGGCACGTCTACGCCGAGTCGATCGCGCCGAACCTCAGCGCCGGCAAGGCGTTGTTCTTCGGGCACGGCTTCAACATCCGGTACGGCCTGATCACGCCGCCCGCTGAGGTGGACGTGGCGATGGTTGCCCCGAAGGGCCCCGGTCACCTGGTCCGCCGGCAGTACGCCGACGGCAAGGGCGTGCCCTGCCTGGTCGCGGTCGAGCAGGACGCCAGCGGCAGCGCGCTCGCGCTGGCCCTGTCCTACGCCAAGGGCATCGGTGGCACCCGGGCGGGCGCGATCAAGACCTCCTTCAAGGAGGAGACCGAGACCGACCTCTTCGGCGAGCAGGCGGTGCTCTGCGGCGGTGCCGCGGCGCTGGTGCAGACCGGTTTCGAGGTGCTCACCGAGGCCGGGTACGCCCCCGAGGTGGCCTACTTCGAGTGCCTGCACGAGCTGAAGCTCATCGTCGACCTGATGTACGAGGGCGGCATCGCGCGGATGCGGTACAGCGTCTCCGACACCGCCGAGTACGGCGACCTGTCCCGGGGCCCGCGGGTCATCGACGGCCGGGTCAAGGAGGAGATGCGCAAGATCCTCAGTGAGATCCAGAACGGCGAGTTCGCCCGCGAGTGGGTCGCCGAGGACGAGGCCGGGCGCCCCAACTTCAGCAAGTGGCAGGCGGAGGGCGCGGCGCACCCGATCGAGGAGACCGGCGCCAAGCTGCGCGGCATGATGAGCTGGGTCGACCGGCCGATCACCGAGACGGCCTGAGATCTCGGCCACCTGAGAGCACTCTCACCGACGGCACCCGGTCCCGACGTTCTCCCCGACGTCGGGACCGGGTGCCGTGCTGTTCACCGGGGTGGCTAACGATCGTTAACACGCACGTGACGTCCGGTTTGTGAGGGCACTCACCCCGTGGTCCGGGGCGCGCCGGGCTGGCCGCCCCCTACGATCGCGGTAGGTGCTCCAGGCGGCACCTGACGGCCATGGCCCCGCCCGCGCCGGGCGCAGCGCAGCGTCCCCGCACCGGCCGACCGCTCTGACGACATCTACGAGGACCAATGACTCCTGTCGTACTGATCGCCGAAGAACTCGCCCCCGCCGCCATCGAGGTGCTCGCCCACGACTTCGACGTCCGGCACGTCGACGGCACCGACCGCCCGGCTCTGCTCTCGGCGCTCTCCGAGGCCCACGCCGTCATCGTCCGCAGTGCCACCCAGATCGACGCCGAGGCGATCGCCGCCGCACCGCGACTCAAGGTCGTGGCCCGGGCCGGAGTGGGTCTGGACAACGTCGAGGTGCCCGCCGCCACCGCGCGGGGTGTCATGGTCGTCAACGCCCCCACCTCCAACATCGTCTCCGCCGCCGAGCAGGCCGTCGCGCTGCTGCTCGCCGTCGCGCGGAACACCGCCAGCGCCAGTGCCGCGCTCAAGGCGGGGGAGTGGAAGCGGTCCAAGTACACCGGCGTCGAGATGCAGGGCAAGACCGTCGGCGTGGTGGGCCTGGGCCGCATCGGCGTGCT
Organism: Micromonospora sp. NPDC049903; assembly: GCF_044460945.1. NCBI lineage: Bacteria > Bacillati > Actinomycetota > Actinomycetes > Micromonosporales > Micromonosporaceae > Micromonospora > Micromonospora sp. NPDC049903. The sequence goes on along the minus strand of NZ_JBITKL010000015.1, from coordinate 62,568 downwards.
GTTCGCGCAGCGCATCGCCGCCTTCGGCACCCGGCTGATCGCGTACGACCCGTACATCCAGCCGGCTCGCGCCGCGCAGCTCGGCGTACGCCTGGTCGGGCTGGAGGAGTTGCTGCGGGAGAGCGACTTCATCTCCATCCACCTGCCGAAGACCCCGGAGACCGTGGGCCTGATCGGTGAGAAGGAGCTGTCCATCGTCAAGCCGGGCGTGCGGATCGTCAACGCCGCCCGGGGCGGCCTGGTCGACGAGCAGGCGCTGGCCGACGCGCTGGCCGAGGGCCGCGTCGCGGGCGCCGGTGTGGACGTGTACGCCAAGGAGCCGTGCACCTCCTCGCCGCTGTTCGCCCTCGACAATGTGGTGGCCACCCCGCACCTGGGCGCCTCCACCGCCGAGGCGCAGGACAAGGCCGGTCTGGCCGTGGCCAAGAGCGTCAAGCTGGCCCTGCAGGGCGAGTTCGTGCCGGACGCGGTCAACGTGCAGGCCGGTGGCGTGGTCGCCGAGGACGTACGCCCGCTGCTGCCGCTGGCCGAGAAGCTCGGCCGGGCGTTCACCGCCGTCGCCGGTGGGATCGCCGCCAGCGTCACCGTCGAGGTACGCGGCGAGATCGTCGACCACGACGTCACCGTGCTCAAGCTCGCCGCCACCAAGGGGCTGTTCAGCTCCGTGGTGGAGGAGCAGGTCACCTACGTCAACGCGCCGCACCTGGCCGCCCAGCGCGGCGTGGAGGTGTCGCTGACCACCCAGACCGACACCGTCGAGTACCCGGTCCTGGTCACCGTGCGCGGCGCGCTGCCCGACGGCCGCACGGTCAGCGTCTCCGGCACGGTGACCCACGCGGGCACCCGGGACATCATCAAGCTGACCGAGGTGGACGGCTTCGACGTGGAGATCGGTGCGGAGGGCATCCTGCTGTTCCTCCGGTACGCCGACCGCCCGGGCGTGGTCGGCACCGTCGGCACCCTGCTCGGCGAGGCCGGCATCAACATCGCCGCGATGCAGGTGGCCCGCCGGGAGGCCGGTGGTGAGACGCTGATGACCCTCACCGTCGACCAGGCGCTCGGTGCCGAGCTGCTCACCTCGGCCGCCGACTCGATCGGCGCGACCGCGGCCAGCGCGGCGGACCTGCGCGACGAGTAGTCCACACGCGACCGACAGGGGCCCGGCCGCCGGCCGGGCCCCTTCGTCGTGTCGCCGTCCGTCGCGCGGAACCGACCGGGGTGTCGGTGCGCGGCCGGGCGGAGCGGTCAGCCGGGCAGTCGGACGGCCGGCGGCGGATAGACCGAGCCGTCCTGCGCGTCGAACAGCATCAGCCGGTATTCGCCGGCGAAGCGCTCGATGTCCAGCAGCACCTGGTCGGGGCAGCCCGGATCCAGGTTCATCTCCACGTGGTCGGCCGCCGCGTGCAGCGGCATCACCGCCCAGGGCGTCCGGGAGCCGTTCGGCCGATCGGGGTAGCTGGCGGTGATCGCCCGATAGAAGGCCACCACCCGTGGGTCCGGTTGGCGTTCGCCGTGCCGGCCGTTCCGGCACTGCTGCACCGCGGCTCGTACGTCCTCGGGCGTCGCCCCGTCCGGCAGGGCCCACACGCTCAGATCGAAACTCACGGCGGACAGCGTGCCATCCGGTGTGCACCTTGTCGAAAACGGCCCGGTTGCGAGAGCGTTAGCGCGCCGATGGAATCGTTCCAGAAGCTCCCCTGTGGAGCCCTTGCCGCGAATCACGTCAATTCGATAGCGTACGGGGGCGGTTACCGGCCGAGTTCGTGGCAGCGGCCCGTCTTCGGGTGGCGAGGTCGACGTCCGGCCGACCGGCCCGCACCCCTCGATTGCGTGAGCCATGCGCATTCGTCGCCGACCGGCCTCCACGGTCGTTGCCGCGGCCGTGGAGGCCGATCGTTGCCGTCACCCACACTCGACACTCCCACCTCGTGCCGATGTGCACGCCTCCCGAGTCAGCGCCGGGTGGCGGACAACGCGTGGTAGTCCGAATCGGACCGGAACCAGGCGAGTCCGGCCGGCCCGGCGGCGTACAGGGCGGTGGCGTACGCGTCGGCCACCGTCAGGTCGGGACCGACCACCGTGGCGGCGATCAGTTCGTCGGCGGGCTCACCGGTGTGCGGATCCACCACATGGCCCTGCCGTCCGGTCACCCCGGAGGTGCCGATCGCGCCCGCCGTCATCTCCAGCACCAGCGGTGCCCGGCGACGGTCGGTCGGGTGGTGCACCGCGATCCGCCATGGCCCACCGTGTGCGGCGTTTCCGCGTACCACCAGGTCGGCGCCGGCGAGCACGGCGTAGTCGTGGATGCCGGCGGCGCGCAGCCGGGCCGCGGCCCGCTCGACCGCCCACCCACCGAGCAGGCCGCCCGGGTCGAACCCGCCGGGCACCGCCCAGGCGTCGAACCAGCCGTCCGTGGCCGCCCGCATGGCGGCGCACCGGTCGACCAGCTCCGCCAGCGGCGGGTACGAATCGGCGCTGATCTCGTCCCGACGCAGCCGGGACACCAGGCTCTCCGGTCGGTGCGGGCTGTAGATCAGGTCGATGGCGCGCAGCTCGGCGACGGCGTCCCGCAGCGCCTCGCCGACGCCTCGGCGGCCGAGCCACTCGGGGGCGTTCAACAGCAGGCGGTACTGCGCGGTCGAGGTGCGGACGGTGTGCGTGACGGCGATCCGGTCGCCGGCCACCGTGCCGCTGCGGTCCGGCTTGGGATCGCGGGTGCCCAGCCGCAGGTCGGGCCGGCGGTAGCGGAAGACCGCCGGGTCGATCCAGCGGGTCCGTGGCTGCTCGTCGGTCCACATCGTGTCTGCCCCCTCCTCGACGTCCGCCGCGCCGTTACGCCGACCGTCCGGGCCGGGTGGCCCGTTGGGGATCACCGTAGGCAGCGGACATGACCGCCCCATGAATGCCTCCTGGGAAGGTGCTGTGCGTCGGTGATTTCCCGAAAAGTGGAACACTCGTACCGGGAGGCGGGACGGCAGCGTACGGTCGACCCGATACGAGCGAAGGAGCTGACGGTGGCACGGATCGCGGTGGTGGCCGGAGACGGGATCGGACCCGAGGTGGTCGCGGAGGCTCGCAAGGTCATCGACGCGGTGCTGCCGGGCGTCGAGGCGACCGAGTACGACCTCGGCGCGGCACGTTACCACCGCACCGGCGAGGTGCTGCCCGACTCGGTGCTGGCCGAGTTGGCCGAGCACGACGCGATCCTGCTCGGCGCGGTCGGCGACCCGACCGTCCCGCCCGGCGTGCTGGAGCGGGGACTGCTGCTCAAGCTTCGGTTCGCCTTCGACCAGTACGTCAACCTCCGCCCGTCGCGCCTCTGGCCCGGCGTGGCCAGCCCGCTGGCCACCGTCAAGTCCGGTGAGGTGGACCTGGTGGTCGTCCGCGAGGGCACCGAGGGCCTCTACGCCGGTGCCGGCGGCGCGTTGCACCGGGGCACCCCGGCGGAGATCGCCACCGAGGAGAGCCTGAACACCCGGCACGGGGTGGAGCGGGTGGTCCGGGACGCCTTCGCCCGCGCCCGTCGGCGCGAGCGGCGCAAGGTGACGCTGGTGCACAAGACCAACGTGCTCACCCACGCCGGCTCGTTGTGGGCCCGCACCTTCGAGGCGGTGGCCGCCGAGCACCCGGACGTCACCACCGAATACCAGCACGTCGACGCCGCCGCGATGTTCCTGGTCACCCAGCCGCAGCGGTACGACGTGGTGGTCACCGACAACCTCTTCGGTGACATCCTCACCGACATCGCCGCCGCGGTCACCGGCGGGATCGGCCTGGCCGCCAGTGGCAGCATCAACCCGGACGGGACGTACCCGTCGATGTTCGAGCCGGTGCACGGCTCCGCGCCGGACATCGCCGGACGTGGCGTGGCCGACCCGGTCGCCGCCGTGCTCTCCGGTGCCCTGCTGCTCGACCAGCTCGGGCACGCCGACGCCGCCAGTCGGATCACCGCCGCGGTCAGCGCGGAACTGGCCGCCCGTGGCCCGGACGTAACCCTGCGTACGGCCGAGGTAGGCGACCGCATCGCCGCGCAGGTATCCGCCTGAGGTTGCCGCTGCGTCGCCGGTGGTCCCGGTGACGAGGGTTCGAGGTGCGCGCCGGGCGAACTCCCGGACCTCGGCACGACCCCGCGTCGATCAGCACGTTCCGTGGGCTCCGTACCGGTTGTCGGCTTGCTACCCGCCGGTCGACCTACCCGCTGAACGACCGTTCGGGGTAAGTTTCTGGCACAAAAGTTTCCGGCATGCGGTCGGCGCATGTCGTCGTACCCCCAGGGAGGTCAGCGCAATGAGCGGTGGTGACAAGCTCGACTTCGAGATCCGTCCGAATCCCGCGCCGGTATCCGCCGCCGATCGGGCCGCGCTGCTGGCCAACCCCGGATTCGGTCGGGTGTTCACCGACCACATGATCACCGTCCGTTACGCCGAGGGCAAGGGCTGGTACGACGCCCGGGTCGAGGCGCGCGCGCCGATCCCGATGGATCCCGCCAGCGCGGTGCTGCACTACGCGCAGGAGATCTTCGAGGGGATGAAGGCGTACCGCGCTGCGGACGGCGGGGTGACCATGTTCCGCCCGTACGCCAACGCGGCCCGGTTCAACATCTCGGCGACCCGGATGGCGATGCCGACGCTTCCCGAGGAGACCTTCGTCGACTCGCTGCACCGGCTGATCGAGATCGACCGCGAGTGGATCCCGGAGGGCGAGGACGGCAGCCTCTACCTGCGGCCGTTCATGTTCGCCAGCGAGGTCTTCCTCGGTGTCCGGCCGGCCAACGAGTACCTCTACTCGGTGATCGCCTCGCCGGTGGGGGCGTACTTCTCCGGCGGCGTCAAGCCGGTGACGGTCTGGGTCTCGCCCGACTACACCCGGGCCGGGCCCGGTGGCACCGGCGCGGCCAAGTGCGGCGGTAACTACGCCGCGTCGCTGGCCGCCCAGGCGCAGGCCATCGAGCACGGCTGCGACCAGGTGGTCTTCCTGGACGCGGTGGAGCGCAAGTACGTCGACGAGTTGGGCGGCATGAACGTCTTCTTCGTCTACGACGACGGCTCGGTGGCCACCCCGCCGCTGACCGGCACCATCCTGCCCGGCATCACCCGGGAGTCGGTGATCATGCTCGCCGAGGCGGCCGGACACCGGGTCGAGGAGCGTCCGGTGACCTTCGACGAGTGGCGGGCCGACGCCGCCAGCGGCCGGCTGCGTGAGGTCTTCGCCTGCGGCACGGCGGCGGTGATCACGCCGATCGGCGTGGTGCGCTTCCCCGAGGGGGAGTTCGCCGTCGGCGGCGGCGCGCCGGGCACGGTGACCATGGGCCTGCGTCAGCAGCTCGTCGACATCCAGCGGGGCAAGGGCACCGACCCGGCCGGCTGGGTCCACCGCGTGCTCTGAGCCGTTCTGAGCTGCTCTGAGATGCAAGGAAGGGTCCCCTGCTAACGCCTACGGCATAGCAGGGGACCCTTCCTAACATCCGGACGGTGCAGCGCCGTGCGCGCGGCAGCGGCGTCGGGTGCGCTCGCTCAGGCGAGCAGATGGGTGCGCAGGGCGGTGAGCTGTTCGTCGGTGACTCCGGCGTGCCGCAGGTAGTCCTCGACCGAGCCGTGGCCCGCCCGGATCTCGGTGAGGAACAGCAGCATCGTCTCGGCCGGCGAGGACAGGAACGGCGCCGGCAACGCCGGGGCGTCGGGCAGGGTGGCGGCCACCCACTCGCTGAACCGTTGCGAGGCCTCGGTGCTCAACGCGTAGTCCGACGCGATCTCCTCGTCGTCGACGCCGAGCACGGCGAGGGTCAGCCCGCAGACGATCCCGGTGCGGTCCTTGCCGGCCACGCAGTGCACCACCACCGGGCTGTTCGCCGCGTCGGCGATCAGCCCGATCGCCTCGGCCAGCCCGGCCGTGCCGGTGCGGGCCAGGTCGGCGTACCGGTCGGCGAGGTAGCGGGCCAGGTCGGTGTGCGAGTCGTACAGCCCGGCCCACTCCGCGTGCTCGGGATGGATGTTGCGGTAGGTCAGCCCGTCGAACTCGGGGACCCGGCCGTCCCGCTCCACCTCGTGCGGCCGACGCAGGTCGATGACCGTGCGGACACCGAGCGCCGCGAAGGCGTCCCGGTCGCCGTCGCCGATGCGGTGCAGCGAGTCGGAGCGGTAGAGCCGGCCGGTGCGTACGGTCCGGCCGTCGTGCCCCCGGTAGCCGCCGACGTCCCGGAAGTTGAACGTCGTGGTGAACGGGATCCTGCGGTTGACCTCGATGGCGTCCACCCCTGTCACGGTAGACGGCCGGCGGGCGGATGCCCACCGGCCGTCAGGCCGTACGCCCAAGCAGGGGAGTCGTCAGCGGAGGGAGCCGGGCGGGGTGGCGGCGTACGTGTCGTTGTAGTAGCCGCCGAGCTTGTCCCGGTACGCCGGGTCGGTGGCGGTCTCGTCGTACTCCGGAGCGGCCTTGATCTGGTCCTTCTCGCGGTCGACGTAGACCTTCTGCTCCTCGTGGTCGACGTGGTTGACGGTGCCGGCGGGCAGCATGACCTTCTTGCCGAAGATCCACGGCCCGGTGTCGACGACCAGGTAGCTCGCGTTGACCTCCGCGCTGTTGCTGTCGATCTTGCCAATCGACCCGTCGGTGGCCTCGACCTTGTAGCCGACCAGGTTGGCGCCGGCCACTCCGGCCTCGTCCCGGTAGCTCCACGGGTCGAAGGCGCCGGCGGGGGCGCCGCCGGGCACCGTCCCCTGGTCGCCCTGGATGGTGACGTCCTCGCTCGACACCGCGCGCAGCGTCGGGTCGGACTGAGTGCCGTGCAGCGCCGGGTCGGGCGTGGCGTGCGTGCTGTCCGGGTTGATCCTGTCCATGGGGATCTCTCCTGCCCCGACTGTGGTCAGTCGTCTCGGAGGAAGTGGTTCGCTGTCCCGAAGAAACGTACCCGGCGCGACGTCTTCTACACCCACTGCGGGGAATCCGCCTCGATGTCCCGTCCCGACATGTGGGTTGTTGCTCCCACAGGCTGTCCGAGAGTGGCAGAGTACCCACCGTGACCAGCACCGCCCTCATTATTGGCAACTAGCGCGCCGGCTTCTCCCTCCGCCGAGCGCGCAGACCTCCCGCATCCGCGGGGGGTCTTTTTGTTGCGTCGGCCGGTGCCTGTACGAAGGGATCTCCCCCATGACGTTCCAGGTCTACGACACGACCCTGCGCGACGGTGCCCAGCGCGAGGGGGTCAGCTACTCGGTGGTCGACAAGCTCGCGGTGGCCCGGCTGCTCGACGAGTTCGGCGTCGGCTTCATCGAGGGCGGGTGGCCGGGTGCGGTGCCCAAGGACACCGAGTTCTTCCGTCGGGCGCGTACCGAACTCGACCTGAAACACGCGGTGCTGGTCGCCTTCGGCGCCACCCGCCGGGCCGGCGCGGTCGCCGCCGACGACCCGCAGGTGCGCGGCCTGCTCGACGCGCAGACCCCGGCGATCGCCCTGGTGGCCAAGGCCGACCTGCGGCACGTCGAGCGTGCGCTGCGCACCACCGCCAAGGAGAACCTGGCGATGATCCACGACACGGTGACCCACCTGGTCGCCGAGGGGCGTCGGGTCTTCGTCGACGGCGAGCACTTCTACGACGGCTACCGCCACGACCCGGCGTACACGGCGTCGGTGGTGGAGACGGCGCTGGCAGCCGGGGCGGAGCGGTTCGTGCTCTGCGACACCAACGGCGGGATGCTGCCCTCCTGGGTCACCGCGGCCATCTCCGACCTCACCGACCGGATCGGGGTCGCGCCCGAGGTGCTCGGCATGCACGCGCAGAACGACACCGGATGCGCGGTCGCCAACACCCTCGCCGCCGTCGAGGCGGGCGTCCGCCACGTGCAGGGCACCGCCAACGGGTACGGCGAGCGGCCGGGCAACGCCGACATCTTCGCCGTCGCGGCGAACCTCCAGCTCAAGCTCGGGCTGCCGGTCCTACCGGAGGGCTGCCTGGAGCAGATGGTGCGGGTCTCCCACGCCATCGCCGAGATCGCCAACATCGCCCCCGACACCCACCAGGCGTACGCCGGGGCCGCCGCCTTCGCCCACAAGGCGGGGCTGCACGCGAGTGCGATCAAGGTGGATCCGCTGCTCTACAACCACGTCGAACCCGAGGTGGTGGGCAACGACATGCGGATCCTGGTCACCGAGATGGCCGGCCGGGCCAGCATCGAGCTCAAGAGTCGTGAGCTGGGGCTGGATCTGGCCGGCCATCCGGAGACGCTGTCCCGGGTCACCAACCGGGTCAAGGAACTGGAGGCCGGTGGCTGGTCGTTCGAGGCCGCCGACGCCTCGTTCGAGCTGCTGGTCCGCTCCGAGTTGCCGGACGCGGCACCGGCCCGGCCGTTCGCGCTGGAGTCGTACCGGGTGCTGGTCGAGCACCGCGAGGACGGCGCGGTGGTCTCCGAGGCGACCGTCAAGATCCGGGTACGCGGCGAGCGGGTGATCGCCACGGCCGAGGGCAACGGCCCGGTCAACGCGCTCGACGAGGCGCTGCGCGTCGGCCTCGGCCGGCACTACCCGGAGCTGCGCAACTTCGAGCTGGCCGACTACAAGGTCCGCATCCTGGAGGGCAGCCACGGCACCGGCGCGGTCACCCGGGTGCTGGTCGAGACCGCCGACGGTCGGGGCGGTGGCTGGACCACCGTCGGCGTGCACCCCAACGTGGTCGAGGCGAGCTGGCACGCCCTGGTCGACGCGCTGACGTACGGCCTCGACCGCGCCCGCGTGTAGCACCGCACCCGGCTAGCCGGCGGTCGAGGGCAGGCGCAGGTCGGCGAGGACCATCCGGTGGTCGCTGCCGGGTAGCGGGTGCACCGTCACGGCGCGTACCGCGATCCGGCGGTCGACCAGTACATGGTCGATCACGACCGGCGGGATGGGGTCACCGTCGTACGGCCCCCAGGTGCCGGTCAGCCCGGCGCCGACCGAGGCGGCGGCGTCGGCGTACCCGGTGCGTAGCAGGGCACGCAGCGGGCCGTGGTCGAGGGTGGCGTTGAAGTCACCGGCCAGGATGCTCAGCGGCCCGTCCGGGGTGGCCGCTGGTTGGGCCGCCAGGTCCGCGCGCCAGCCGGGCACCTGGTCCACCGCGTACGGGGCCGCCGGGTGGACCGACTCGACACGGACGGCCGGCGCCCCGGGCACCGCCACCGTCGCGTACGCCTGGGTGAAGCTCCAGCCGCCACGGAGTTGGCGGACGCCGCCGTCGCCGATCGGGTGGCGGGCGTAGAGCCCGGAGCCCGGCGTGCCGTCCATCGGGTTGAGCTGCCGATGGGGGAGCAGGTCGGCCAGGCCCAGCCGGTCCAGGTCGGCCTGGGCCGTCGGGGTGAACTCCTGCACCACCAGCACGTCCACCCGCGCCTGCCGGACCAGCGCGACCACCGTCCGTGGGTCGGCGGCACCGGCCAGCAGGTTGGCGGTGAGCACGCGCAGTTCCGGCCCGTCGACGGTCGGCTGCGGCGAGGGCAGCGCGCGGGGCACGACCGCCGCGAGCAGCGCCGCCGTGGTCACCGCCGCGACCACCGCTGGCCAGCGGCGTCGCAGGGCGACCGCGAGCACCACCGGGATCAGGCTGCCGAGCAGCGCGTACGGCGTGAAGGCCAGCGCCTGCACCAACGGTCCCCGGTCCAGCCCGGCCAGCCGGACGACCGCCCACCCGGCCCCGGGGGCGACGGCGAGCCAGCAGAGCACGGTACGTCCGGACAGCGTCGACGGCCGGCCGAGGGTGATCGCCACAGCAGGCAGGGTAGCCGTCGCCCGACGACCGGCGATCGGCGGAGATCCACCGCGTACGCGATTGACCGAATGGTTCTCACGCCTCGTTCGCGAATGTGTCTCTCACAATTGCTGACGATGTTCCGACATTGCTTCAGGAGCGTGAAGGGTTATTGACCGACGGTATTTTCCGGTGTTACGTTCCTGCTGGTCGGGTGGTTGCGGTCGGGAGATTTTCCCAGCTCAGAGCGTTTGTGGGCCATCGAGTGCAGCCGTTTGTGGAAGCGAATAAAAATGACGCATCCAGCGTTCGGCGGTCACTGCGGCCCGACCTCGAAATAGGCACTATCCGCCCCGCGTGTCGCGGGTCGGGTGTATCCCCACGGTCACCAAGGGAGACCTGTCATGACCAGATTTTTCCGACGGAAGGCGGCCGCGGTGTCGATCGCGGCCCTGGCCCTGGCCCTCGCCGGCGGTGGTATCGCCGCGGCGAAGCCCACCGTGTCGGGCAACCAGCCCACCGCCCGCGCCACCGCGCAGCAGCCGGCGGTCACCACCGCCTCGATGAACAGCGCCCGGTCCCTGCTGGCCAAGGGCGAGGTCGCCGCCGCCAGCACCTCCGGGTACGCGACGGCGGTCAACGCCAACGGCACCAAGGCCCGCGGTGACGGGGTCGTCATCAAGTACGGCGTCGGCCAGTACGAGGTGCAGTTCGGCAGCAACGTCACCACGGGTATCTACGTGGCGACGATCGGCCGGCCGGACTCGTGCTGCGTCCCGCCCGGCGGGGAGGTCTCGGTGGCACCTCGGCTGCTCACTCCGAACGGGGTGTTCATCCAGACGCGCAACTCCGCCGGCGTCGCCGCCGACCTGCCGTTCTTCCTTCTCGTGCACCGCTGAGCGGCGCACTGTCAACGGCCTCCGCCCCGCCGGGCGGGGGCCGTTGTCGTGCTGCGGGACCGCCGTCCCGGTTCGGCACCGAACGACCGCGACCGGCACCTTCGCGGCGTCCGGGACGGTCCACGTCGTAACGGTGGCGGTCGACCCGTCTGGGCCGGGCAGGGCCGGTAATTCCGACGTTTGCCCGAGGTCCGCCTCGGGAAGCAAGCACCGTGACGGACATCTCGGACACCATGGCCAGCCTGCCCAGCCCGGTCGATCCGGACGCGACCGCAGCCGAGCTGGACCAGACGCTCTTCGAGGTCAAACGCGTGATCGTCGGGCAGGATCGGCTCGTCGAGCGCCTGCTCGTCGCCCTGATCGCCGACGGGCACTGCCTCCTGGAGGGCGTGCCGGGGGTGGCCAAGACGCTCGCCGCGCAGACGCTCGCCACGGTCGTCGGCGGCACCTTCTCCCGCATCCAGTTCACTCCCGACCTCGTCCCCTCGGACATCGTCGGTACCCGCATCTATCGGGCGTCGAAGGAGAGCTTCGACGTCGAACTCGGGCCCATCATGGCCAACCTGGTGCTCGCGGACGAGATCAACCGGGCCCCGGCCAAGGTGCAGTCCGCGCTGCTGGAGGCGATGGCCGAACGTCAGGTCTCGATCGGCGGGCGCAGCTACCGGGTGCCGGAGCCGTTCCTCGTGCTGGCCACCCAGAACCCGATCGAGTCGGAGGGGGTCTACCAGCTCCCCGAGGCGCAGCGTGACCGCTTCCTGATGAAGATCCTCGTCGGCTACCCGGACGGCGCCGACGAACTGGCCATCCTCTATCGGATGAGCGCCGACCGACCACGGGCCCGTCCGGTGCTCGACGCGGACCGCCTGCGCGCCTTCCAGCGGCAGGCCGCGCAGGTCTTCGTGCACCACGCGATCGCCGAGTACGTGGTCCGTCTCATCCTCGCCACCCGGGACCCGGTCCGGTTCGGGCTGCCGGAGATCGCCCCGCTGCTGGCGTACGGCGCCAGCCCGCGCGCCACCCTCGGCCTGGTCGCCGCCGCGCGGGCGCAGGCGCTGCTGCGCGGCCGGGAGTACGTGCTGCCCGAGGACGTCCGGGAACTCGCGGGCGACGTGCTGTCGCACCGGCTGGTGCTCTCCTTCGACGCGGTCGCCGACGGGGTGACCGCCGAGGCCGTCGTGCGCCGCCTGGTGGAGGTGGTCCCGCTGCCCCGGGTGGCGGCCACCGGCCAGCCCGAGTACGCCCCTGACCTGGCCGCCGCCTGATGGCCCGCCGATCCGCCCCGGTGCCCGTACCGGCCGATCCGGTGCTCGCCGACCTCACTCCGGACCAGCGGCTGCGTCGGTTGGAGCTGACCGTCACCCGCCGCCTCGACGGCATGCTGCACGGCGAGCACCGGGGCCTGCTGCCCGGCCCGGGCAGCGAACCCGCCGGCAGCCGGGAGTACCGGCCCGGCGAGGACGAGGTCCGCCGGATGGACTGGTCGGTGACCGCCCGGACCACCGTGCCGCACGTCCGGCAGGTGGACGCCGACCGGGAACTGACCACCTGGCTGCTGGTGGACGCCAGCCCCAGCATGGAGTACGGCACCGCCGAGCTGGACAAGCGGGAACTGGCGGTGGCCGCGGTCGCCACGGTCGGCTTCCTCACCACCGGTCCGGGCAACCGGCTCGGCGCCCAGGTGCTCACCGCCTCCGGGCTGCGTCGGCTGCCGCCGCGCGGTGGGCGTACCCATCTGCTCGGCCTGCTGCGCGGGCTGCTGGCCGAACCCCGGGTGGGCGGCCACGACGGGCCCGGTGGGCCGTCGCCCGGCGCGGCCGACCTCTCCGACGCGGTGGCGGCGGTGCACCGGGTGGCCCATCGGCGCGGCCTGGTAGTGGTGGTCTCCGACTTCCTCGACGGTCTGCCCGACGATCCCCGGCTGCCGGCCACCTGGGAACGCCCGCTGCGTCGGCTGGCCGTGCGGCACCAGGTGCTGGCGGTGGAGATCACCGACCCTCGTGAGCTGGAACTGCCGGACGTCGGCCTGATCACCCTGGCCGACCCGGAGACCGGCGAGCGGCGCGAGGTGTGGACCGGCGACCGGCGGCTGCGCGAGCGGTACGCGGCAGCCGCCGCCGCCCAACGCGACCAGGTCCGGGACGCGGTACGCCGGTCCGGCGCGACCCACCTGAGCCTGCGCACCGACCGGGACTGGGCGACCGACGTCGTGCGGCACGTCCACGCGCAACGGCGGCTGGCCGCCGCCGGAGCCGGACCGCACCGGGGAGGTGCGGCATGATCTGGCAGTCACCGGTGCGGCTCTGGCTCCTGCTCGGCGTGCTGGCCCTGGCGCTGGCCTACCTGGTGGCGCAACGGCGGCGCAGCCGCTACGCGGTCCGCTTCACCAACCTGCGGCTGCTCGACCGGGTCGCGCCCCGGCGACCGACCTGGCGGCGGCACCTGCCCGCCGGTCTCTTCCTGGCCATGCTGGCGCTGCTGGTGGTGGGTTTCGCCAGACCCACCGCCGAGGTGCGGGTGCCCCGGGAACGGGCCACCGTGATGGTGGCGGTGGACGTGTCCACCTCGATGCTCGCCGGCGACGTGGACCCGGACCGGCTCACCGCCGCCAAGAGCGCCGCCCGGCGGTTCGTCGACGGTCTGCCGGACGAGTTCAACGTCGGGCTGGTCGCCTTCGCCGGCAGCGCGGCGGTGCTGGTGCCGCCGAGCACCGACCGGGAGGCCCTGCACGACGGCATCGAGCGTCTCGCCGAGGGGGTGACCGGCGTGCAGGGCACCGCGATCGGCGAGGCGATCAGCACCTCGCTGGGGGCGGTGAAGGCGTTGGACGAGGCCGCCGCGACCCAACCGCCACCGGCCCGGATCATCCTGCTCTCCGACGGGGCGAACACCTCGGGGATGGACCCGATGGAGGCCGCCGCCGACGCCGTCGCGGTCGAGGTGCCGGTGCACACGATCTCGTTCGGCACGCTGAGCGGCTTCGTGGACCGGGGCGGTCGGCCGATCCAGGTGCCGGTGGACGGCGAGACGTTGCAGGCCGTCGCCGAGCAGACCGGCGGCGTCTTCCACGAGGCCGCGACGAGCGACGAGCTGCGGGCCGTCTACGACGACATCGGCAGCTCGGTGGGCTGGCGCAAGGTACGGCAGGACGTCTCGTCCCGGTTCATCGGGCTCGGACTGGTGTTCGCGATGGGTGCGGCGTACGGCTCGATGCGGTGGTTCTCCCGCCTGCCCTGATCCGCCCCGGCGCCCCGGCCGACCCGGGCCCGCCACACGTGAGGAGCGTACGAATGGCAGTGCAGACCGGACTGGGTGAGCCACGCGGGCCCTGGTTCGTCTCGCCGGACCTCGGCCCGGACGGGCGGGGCGGACCGGACGGGACGAGCGGTGACCGGGCGGCGTGGAGTTGGCGTCGCCGGCTGCTGGCGGGGCTGGCGGTGGTGACGCTCTCCACCGGATCGGGGGCGTTGGCCGGGGGCTGGGTGGCCGGTCGTGACGGTGCGCCGGGTCCGGCTGCGGCGTCCGCCGCCCCGGTGCCGGCCGAGCTGGTCACCGCGGCCGAGAAGACCGTGCCCGGCGTGGTGTCGGTGCTGGTGGGCGACGGGGGCGGCGCCTCGGCGACGGGTTCCGGGTTCGCCGTCGACACCGAGCAGCACATCATCACCAACGACCACATCCTGGCCAAGGGACGCGGTGCGGTGACCGTCGAGCTGCCGGACGGCCGGCGGCTCGCGGCGGAGGTGGTGGGCCGGGAACCGGGCAGCGATCTCGCCGTGCTCCGGGTGCCGTCGTCCGCCGGGTTGACGGCGTTGCCGTTGGCCAAGCCGGGATCGACCCGGGTGGGCGAGCCGGTGCTGGCGGTCGGTTCGCCGCTGGGGTTGCCGGGCACGGTCACCGCGGGGATCGTCAGTGCGCTGGACCGCCAGGTCCGCCTCGGCGACAACCGGCACCGGGCGGTGCAGACCGACGCCTCGATCAACCCGGGCAACTCCGGGGGGCCGCTGGTCAACGCCCGGGGCGAGGTGGTCGGGGTGAACACCGCGATCGCCACCATCGACGGTAACGGCTCGATCGGCATCGGGTTCGCCATCCCGATCGAGCAGGTGCAGCAGACCGCCGACACGATCATCGGCAAGGGCGGCTGATATCACGTACGGTCACTGTCCGATTACGTGCGGATGCGCGGTCTGTCGGGTTTCTGGCGGTCAATGATCGGAGAATGGAAATATTACGCTGAGTATGGATACTGGCGTGGGTGGAGCGTCCTCTCATCGCGGTCCTCCTGCTGGTGGGCCTCATCATCGGAAGTGGTGTCGGGTCGTCGTACGCGCGGGCCCGGCGCGGCTGGAACGACTATCAGGCGGCGAAGAAGACCGTGCCCGGCGCGCGTCGCGCTGCCTGGCTGCTGATCAAGGTGGTCACCACGAAGGTCGGGGTGATCGCCCTGTTGCTGGTCGGGGCGGTCGCGTACGCGGCGGTCGGTGGCGACGAGTCGACCGTGCCGGAGTCGAATCCGAGCAGTGCTCCGAAGTAGCCGCCGGCACGTTAGCCTCGGTGCGTGGACGACGGACTGCGGGTGACCGACCGGTGGAGTGTCCCCGCCGCCGAGCTGCGGGAGCGGTTCTCCCGGTCGTCCGGGCCCGGCGGCCAGGGGGTCAACACCACCGACTCCCGGGTCGAGCTGAGTTTCGACCTGGCCGGGTCGCCCAGCCTGCCGGAGTCGCTGCGGGCGCGGGCGCTGGAGCGGCTCGCCGGCCGCCTGGTCGACGGCGTGCTGACCATCGCCGCCAGTGAGCACCGGGCGCAACTCGCCAACCGCGAGGCGGCCCGGGAGCGGCTCGCCGCCCTGCTGCGCGAGGCGGTCGCGCCGCCACCCCCGCCGCGTCGGCCGACCCGCCCGTCGCGGGCCGCCAAGGAGCGTCGGCTCGCCGAGAAGAAGCGCCGCTCGCAGCGCAAACGCGACCGCCGGGCGGACGGCGAGTAGCGCGCGCGGGGCGGTGGGTGCGGCCGTCGATTGATGAACGTCGTTGCGTCTGGTTGACTGTCGGCGGGAGCGCCAGGGCCGGTCACACCGCAGCCACCATACGTGACGGGAGTCCCTCCACCATGCTCCGAAGGTCCCTGCTGACCGCCTCCACCGCCGCCGTCGCGGCGGTCGTCCTCGCCCTCGCCGCCGGCTCGGTCGCGGCCAGTCCCTCCGCCGCCGCACCGGCCGCCCCTTCCGCCGACGATCGACCGGCACCTGCCGTCGCCGCTGCCGACCCGGTCCGCGTGATGCCGCTCGGTGACTCCATCACCGGCTCGCCGGGCTGCTGGCGGGCGGTGCTCTGGAACCGCCTCCAGTCCGCCGGGCACACCGCCGTCGACTTCGTCGGCACCCTCGGCCCACAGGGCTGCGGCCAGCCGTACGACGGCGACAACGAGGGGCACGGCGGATACCTGGTGACCAACGTGGCCAACCAGAACCTGCTGCCGGGCTGGCTGTCGGCCACCCGCCCGGACGTCGTCCTCATGCACTTCGCCACCAACGACGTGTGGAGCAACCTCGCTCCGGCCACGATCCTGGCCGCGTACGGCCGGTTGGTGGACCAGATGCGGGCCGCCAACCCCGCCATGCGCGTCCTGGTCGCGAAGATCATTCCGATGGCGCCGAGCAGTTGCCCCGAGTGCGGCCAGCGGGTCGTCGCCCTCAACAACGCCGTCGACGGGTGGGCGGCGGGCAAGACCACCGCCCAGTCGCCGATCGTGGTGGTGGACCAGTGGACCGGCTTCAGCACCACCACCGACACGTACGACGGGGTGCACCCGAACGCCGCGGGCGACCAGAAGATCGCCGACCGCTGGTACCCGGCGCTGGTGGCGGCCCTGACCGGCGTACCCACGCCCACGCCCACCGCGACGCCCACACCTCCCGCGACACCCACGCCCACGCCGCCGTCGGGCGGCTGCGTGGCGAGCTACCGGGTGGCCGGACAGTGGCAGGGCGGATTCCAAGGAGAGGTGACTGTCCGTAATGGAGGGTCGACCGCGATCGCCGGTTGGTCGGTACGATTCGACACCGCCGACGGTCAACGGATCACTCAGGCGTGGGGTGCCGAGGTGGTCCAGAGTGGAACGACGGTCACTGCCCGTAACGCGGGCTGGAACGGCGTGCTGGCCTCGGGTGCCCAGACCACGTTCGGCTTCCTGGCCAGCACCGGCGGCACCCCCACCGTCCCGACGGTGAGCTGCACGGCCTCCTGAGCATCGGTGCGGGGCCGCGTCCATCGGAGGTGGCCCCGCCCGGTTGTCAGACGGGGATCGCCGCCAGCAGCCGATCGCGCAGCACCGCGGCCCGCTCGGCGAAATCCCGCTGCGCCCCGGCGTACGCGGCCCGCCCCTCCGGGGTCTCCACCCGCACCGGCGGGTAGCCGAGCGCCGCCAGGTCGTACGGCGAGGCCCGCATGTCCAGCGTGCGGATCTCCCGGGCCAGCGCGAAGGCATCGGCGACCAGCTCCGACGGCACCAGCGGGGAGAGTTTGTACGCCCACTTGTACAGGTCCATGTTGGCGTGCAGGCAGCCCGGCTGCTCGTGGTCGTGCTGCGTGTCCCGGGTCGGCCGGAGCACGTTGAGCGGGCGGGCCGGCTCGGTGAAGAACCGGTACGCGTCGAAGTGGCTGCACCGTACGCCGCGCTCCTCGACGACCTCGGCGGTGCGCTCCGGGCTCAGCCGCAGCGGCCAGGCGCGGTGCCGGACCTCGTCCTGGTTCTGCCGGTAGACCATCGCCCACTCGTGCATCCCGAAACAGCCCAGGTGGGCGGGGCGTCCCGAGGTCGCCGCCAGCAGGGATCCGATCCAGCGCACCGACTCGGCACGACGGGCCAGGACCGCCCCGGTGTCGAGGACGACCCCACCGTCGACCAGCCGGTAGTCCGGACCGAAGTCGACCGCGTCCGCCTCGCGCAACAGCACCCCCGCACCCGGATGCCAGCGGCGCAACTGCGCCGGCCGGCACGAGTAGTAGGTGAAGAGGAAGTCCTCCACCGGATGCTTCTCACCCCGCCTGCGGCGCTCCAGGTGCCCGCTGAGCCAGCCGTCCACCCGCTCCTCGTGGGCGCGGCGGCGCGCCTGCCAGTCGGCCGCGTCGAGCACGGCGGGGGCGAGGGCGGCGGTCATCGTCCCAGGGTACGACCGCCGCCCGCCCGTCGGTCAGGGCACGTCCACCCGCACGCCGGCGGAGAAGACCCCGCTGCGCAACTCCAGGTGCCGGGGCGGCTCCGCGCCGTCGACCGTGAAGACCAGTGGCAGCACCGTACGACTGCCCGCCGCCATCGGCTCGGCGAAGACGTCCCGCCCCCGGTTGGCCCGCCGGGTGGCCTGCTCGTCGGTGGTGACCCAGTTGCCGTCCGCCAGGTACGCCCGCTGCAACTTGCCGTGCCAGCTGTGGTGCTCCGGGGTGACGTTGCGCACCCCCACGGTCGCCTGGCACTGGCGGGCGCCCCGGCCCGGCTCACAGGCCATCCGATAGACGGTGAACTCGAACGCGTCCTCGGTCAGCGGCACGCCGATGCCACCGCTGATCCCGGTGCCCTTCCAGGCGCCGCTGGTTGGCTGGCTGTCGGTGTCGATCGCGGCGACCCGCCGGGTGGCGGTCCACGCCGCCACACCGATCGTGACGATGAGCACCGTCGCGGCCACCGGCACCACCAGCCAGACCGGCGGCGTACGGCGACGGACCGGGGGCCGTGGCGTGGCCGGACGCGGGTACACCGTCCCCCGGCCCTCCGAGGCCAGCGCGGCGGCGACCGGTCGCTCGCGTCGACGCCAGGTGACGAAGCCGATCACGCCGAGCACCAGCACCGCGATCGCACCGGCCAGCAGCGCGGGTGCCTGGTGCCGCCAGCCCGACTCCGCCGCACCGGCCGCCGGTGCCGCCGGGGACGTCCAGGTGGCCGACGCGCAGTCGTACGGCTGCTGGTCGTCGGTGCCGTAGGCGCAGGCGGGCGTGGTCAGCGGTTGCTGCGCGGAGGCGGCGGTCAACGTGGTGTCCAACGTCCTGGTGCTGTGCGGCGGCAGGCTCAGACGCCAGGTCACCTCGGTCGCCGGTGACCCGTCGGGGCGTACCTCCCGGCCGCCGCCGCTGATCGTCGTCGCCGTGGCGCCCTGCGGCAGTTCCTGGCGCACCGTGGTGGAGACCGGCGCGTCGCCCCGGTTGCGGACCTCGATGCGGTAGCCGGGCGCGGCGGTGTTCTGCGGTCTCACCGCCACGCTGACCTCCGGCCTGGCCGCCGGTGAGGCGACCCGGGTCGGCGTGGGCACCGCCGGCGGGGCCGACGGCATGGTGGGCTCGGGCGTGGCGGCTGCCGCGTGCGGCCGACCGGGCGCCGGTGCGTCCGGGGCGGTGGCCGCCGGCAGGACCGGCAGCGCCGTGAGCAGACCGACGCAGTGCACGATCGCCGCGAGCTTCCTGTGGTGTCGTGTCGATGCAGGCATGCGAACGAACCTCCGCAGCCGACGCTAGGTGCGCGCGCACGTCGTGCGGGTACGAAGCGACGAATCCGGCCCCGACGCTGACCGTCGCGGGTACGCTGCGCCACCGTCGATCCGGCCGGACCGCATTGGCCTGGGCGGTCCGGTCTGCGACGCGACGGGACTGGCCTGGGCGGTCCGGTCGCCGACCGGCCGAGATTGCGCTGGCCGGTCCGGTCTGCGACCGGACTAGATTGGCCTGGTGCGTATCGCTCGTTTCGCTCATGCCAAGGGAATGTCGTTCGGTGTCGTCGAGGGGGAGCCGGAGGCGGGCCCGCAGGGGCTGACCGTCGCCGAGATCACCGGACACCCGTTCGGCCAGATCACGTTCAGCGGTGTCCGGTGGGCGCTGTCCGACGTCCGCCTGCTCTCGCCGATCCTGCCCAGCAAGGTGGTCTGTGTCGGCCGTAACTACGCCGAGCACGCCGCTGAGCACGGCAACGAGGTACCGAAGGAGCCGCTGCTCTTCCTCAAGCCCTCCACCTCCGTCATCGGCCCCCGGGACGCGATCCGCCTGCCCGAGTTCAGCAAGCAGGTGGAGCACGAGGCGGAGTTGGCCGTGGTCATCGGTGCCCCGGGCGCCCGCCGCGCCGACCGGGCCGCCGCCGAACGGGCGATCTTCGGCTACACCTGCGCCAACGACGTCACCGCCCGGGACCTCCAGCGTTCCGACAGCCAGTGGACCCGGGCCAAGGGGTTCGACTCGTTCTGCCCGATCGGTCCGTGGATCACCACCGGCCTGGACGTCACCGACCTGGAGATCCGCTGCGAGGTGGGACGCGACCCGGAGGAGATGGAGGTCCGTCAGCTCGGCCGTACCCGGGACATGGTCTTCGACGTGCCGGCCCTGGTGTCGTACGTCTCGCACGTGATGACGCTGCTTCCCGGCGACATCGTCCTGACCGGCACTCCGGCGGGGGTTAGCCCGCTCACGGACGGGGATACGGTGGCCGTCCGGATCGAGGGGATCGGCGAGTTGGCCAACCCTGTCGTGTCCGCGACCTGACCGCCGTTTACGCAGCTCAAGGGCGGTTTGGGGAAGTCGATTTGGCCCGTCGGTGCCGGGAGGGTAGAGTTTGCCCCCGGCACCGCAAGGGGCCAATGGGGTATGGGGTAATTGGCAGCCCAACTGATTCTGGTTCAGTTAGTCTAGGTTCGAGTCCTGGTACCCCAGCGCAGCCGAGATTCGCAAGAATCGAGGCCGCTGGATTCTGGTGGAGTTCAGCACCGATGCTCTGCAAGGGGCCTCGGTCACGAGTTCTGGTAGAGTTTGGCGACACCACCGCGCGGTGGTGTCGCAATGTGTTCTGGCCCCGTCGTCTAGCGGCCCAGGACGCCGCCCTCTCAAGGCGGTAGCGCCGGTTCGAATCCGGTCGGGGCTACAGATTCAGGTAACGGCTCGTCCCGCTCAGCGGGTCGGGCCGTTTCGCTATGGTGCGTGAGCCCAGTTGCGGCAGCCGATGCGCGCTCGACCGCCCGGCCCCTGCCGCCCGATCTCCGCCCCCCACTTCCGCCCGGCCGCCCGGCCCGCCTGCCGCCCGACCCTCCGGCCCGCCTGCCGCCCGCCTCTTGCCGCCCGATCTCCGGCCAGAGCTGCCGCAGGCCGGGTGTCGCCGGCCGGGCGTCGCGCCTCACCCGATCGGGTGAAACCGCCTCCGGCCTCGCCGGACGGCACCGTCCCACCCCAGATTCCGCCGCTGCGAAGGGCGCCGCTAGACTACTGCCGCACCGCCCGCAGGGGTGGTGAACCAGGAAAGTCTTGGCCCCGTCGTCTAGCGGCCCAGGACGCCGCCCTCTCAAGGCGGTAGCGCCGGTTCGAATCCGGTCGGGGCTACCACACCGAAGCCCGTCTCGCCCCGCGAGGCGGGCTTCTCCCATCCCACCCCCCCCGGTTACCCCCACTCCCACTCCCGCCCCAGCCCACTCTCCGGCGAGTTGACCAAGGAGTTTGCGTCGGGCTCGGGCCCTGCCGGTGACCAAAACTCCTTGATCATCGCGAACAAGCCAGGGGGCGGAGGGAGGGGAGGGTGGGTTAGAGGCCGGAGAGGCGTTGGCCGGCGCGGACGACGGCCATGGCGTGACGTTCGCCGGGGCGGCGGCCGAGCCGTTCGATGGGGCCGGAGATGCTGATCGCGGCGATGACCCGGCCGGTGCGGTCCCGGATCGGTGCGGAGACGCTCGCCACACCGGCCTCGCGTTCGGCGACGCTCTGCGCCCAGCCTCGGCGGCGTACCTCGGCGAGGGTGCGGCCGGTGAACTTGGACCGGGGCAGCAGCGGCATCACCGCCTCGGGCGGCTCCCAGGCGAGCAGGATCTGCGCCGCCGAACCGGCCACCATCGGCAGCACCGAACCCACCGGGACGGTGTCCCGCAGGCCGCTGGCGCGTTCGGCGGCGGCCACGCAGATCCGTTCGTCCGCCCGGCGCAGGTAGAGCTGCGCGCTCTCGCCGGTGGCGTCGCGCAGGGCGGCCAGCAGCGGCTCGGCGGCGGTCAGCAACACGTCCGGTGCGGCGTTCGCCAGTTCGCCCAGACGTGGACCGGGACGCCAGCGGCCCTGGGTGTCCCGGACCAGCATCCGATGGATCTCCAGCGCCTGTGCCAGCCGGTGCGCGGTGGCCCGGGGCAGCTTGGTGCGTTCAACGAGTTCGGCCAGGCTGGCGCCGTCGACACAGGCGGCCAGGATGACCACCGCCTTGTCGAGAACGCCGACACCGCTCATACTGTGTCCCACAAGCCGAAATTTACCTCCCAGAATTTAGGATGTCCAGATGGTGGGAGTCACTCCTGAGCCGAGGACCCTGGCCGAGAAGGTCTGGGACGCGCACGTCGTCCGGTCCGCCGATGGTGAGCCCGATCTGCTCTTCATCGACCTGCACCTGCTGCACGAGGTGACCAGCCCGCAGGCCTTCGACGGGCTGCGGCTCGCCGGCCGCCCGGTGCGCCGTACCGACCTCACCCTCGCGACCGAGGATCACAACACCCCGACCGGGTACGCCGATCCCTCGTTCCGGCAGCGCCGTGGTGACCTGCTCACCATCGCCGACCCCACCTCCCGGACGCAGATCGAGACGCTGCGCCGCAACTGCGCCGAGTTCGGCGTGAAGCTGCACCCGCTGGGCGACGAGAACCAGGGCATCGTGCACGTCATCGGGCCGCAGCTCGGGCTCACCCAGCCCGGCATGACGATCGTCTGCGGCGACTCGCACACCGCCACCCACGGCGCGTTCGGTGCGCTGGCGTTCGGCATCGGCACCAGTGAGGTCGAACACGTCCTGGCCACCCAGACGCTGCCGCAGGCCCGGCCCAAGACGATGGCGGTCACCGTCAACGGCCAGCTCGGTCCCGGCGTCACCGCCAAGGACCTGGTCCTCGCGCTCATCACGAAGGTGGGCACCGGCGGCGGTCGCGGGCACATCGTGGAGTACCGGGGCGAGGCGATCCGGGCGCTCTCCATGGAGGGCCGCATGACCATCGCCAACATGTCCATCGAGTGGGGCGCCAAGGCCGGCATGATCGCGCCGGACGAGACCACCTTCGCGTACCTGAAGGGGCGGCCGAACGCGCCGGCCGGCGCGGACTGGGACGCCGCGGTCGCGTACTGGCGGACGCTGCCCACCGACGAGGGCGCGACGTTCGACGCCGAGGTGACGCTGGACGCCGCCGAGATCACGCCGTTCGTCACCTGGGGCACCAACCCGGGCCAGGGCGCGCCGCTGGGCGCGGCGGTGCCGAACCCGGACGACTTCGGCACCGAGCCCGAGCGGGCTGCCGCCCGTCGGGCCCTGGAGTACATGGACCTGCGGCCCGGTATGCCGTTGCGGGACCTCTCGGTCGACGTGGTCTTCGTCGGCTCCTGCACCAACGGTCGGCTGGAGGACCTGCGGGCCGCCGCCGACGTGCTGCGCGGCCACCAGGTCGCCGAAGGCGTACGCATGCTGGTCGTGCCGGGCTCCGCCGCGGTACGCGAGGCCGCCGAGTCCGAGGGGCTGGACAAGGTCTTCACCGACGCGGGTGCCGAGTGGCGGTTCGCCGGCTGTTCGATGTGCCTGGGCATGAACCCGGACACGCTCTCCCCGGGGCAGCGTTCCGCCTCCACCTCGAACCGGAACTTCGAGGGCCGGCAGGGCCGGGGTGGGCGTACCCACCTGGTGAGCCCGCCGGTCGCCGCCGCCACCGCCGTGGCCGGTCGGCTGGCCGCCCCCGCCGACCTGTAGAGAAGGGCTGCGACAGATGGACAAGTTCACCGTGCACACCGGCACCGCGGTGCCGCTGCGTCGGTCCGACGTGGACACGGATCAGATCATCCCGGCCGTGTACCTCAAGCGGGTGACCCGTACCGGATTCGCCGACGGGTTGTTCAGCGCGTGGCGGGAGGACCCGGGATTCGTACTCAACGATGAATCATATTCGGGTGCCTCGATTCTGGTGGCCGGTCCGGAGTTCGGTACCGGGTCGTCGCGGGAGCACGCCGTGTGGGCGTTGCGCGACTTCGGCTTCCAGGCGGTGATCTCGCCGCGCTTTGGTGACATCTTCCGCGGCAACGCCCTCAAGGAGGGTCTGCTCCCGGTCGAGCTGGAATTGAAAGCCGTCGAGGAGATCTGGGCCCTGGTCGAGTCCGACCCGAAGGCCGCGATCACCGTCGACCTCACCGCCCGGCAGGTCCAAGCGGGCGGTTCCACGTGGTCGTTCCCGCTCGACGACTTCAGCCGCTGGCGGCTGATGGAGGGCTTGGACGACATTGGACTCACCCTTCGTCACGAGGCGCAGATCAGTGCCTTCGAGGGCACTCGGCCGCCCTTCCTGCCCCGCGTCGCCTAGCCCGTTCACCCGGCTCCGTCGCCGATTCCGCCCCCACCGGTGCCACCGGTGGGGGCGAATCCGTTACGACACAAGGGCTTTTTTCCACCGAATGTTTGTGTCCGGGCAGCACAGGGCATACCGTGCGCGCAGAATGGCTCGCGTCGAGTCAGTTGCACAATCAGGAGGAAGTAGTGAACAAGGCCGAGCTCATCGAGGCGCTCGCCGTTCGCCTGGGGGACCGGAAAACGGCGACGGCCGCGCTCGACGCGGTCCTCGCTGAGGTCCAGGCGGCGGTCACCAAGGGCGAGAAGGTGGCGATCACCGGATTCGGAGCGTTCGAGAAGCGCGTACGGGGCGCGCGAACAGCCCGCAACCCGCGTACCGGGGAGGCGGTGAAGGTCAAGAAGACCTCGGTGCCGACCTTCCGTCCGGGCGCGGGGTTCAAGGAGATGGTGGCCAACGGCAAGGTGCCGAAGGCCACGGCGGCGGCGAAGAAGACCGCCGCGGCCACCGCCAAGACCACCGGTGCGAAGGCGACCGGTGCGAAGGCGACGGGTGCGAAGGCGACCGCTGCCAAGAAGACGACCACGGCGAAGGCCACCGCGGCAAAGAAGACGACCGCCACGAAGACCACGGCGGCGGCGAAGAAGACGACCGTGGCCAAGGCGACCAAGACCACCGCCGCGGCCAAGAAGACGACCGCCAAGAAGACGACCGCCACGAAGAAGGCCGCCCCGGCGAAGAAGACCGCCACGGCGTCCAAGGCCACCGCGGCCAAGAAGACCGCGACGGCCAAGAAGGCACCGGCGAAGAAGGCGCCGGCCAGGAAGAGCGCGACCCGGCGCTGAGCCGGTCGTACGACGAGGGCGTCCGCCGCACGGCGGGCGCCCTCGCCATGTCCGTAGGGTCCGCCGCCGAAGGTCCGCCTCCGAGAGGCGTTGACGGGGCGGGGCACGACGCCCAGAATCGCCGGACCACCCCTCGGCGAAAGAGGAACCGTGTCGCGTCACCGCCATCTCGGTACCGCCACCCTGGCCCTCGGTCTCGTCGTCCTGACCGACGTGCTGCGGGTGTTCCTGCCGTCGGTCATCACCATCTTCGGGCAGGCCGCGTCGACCCCGGCCGAGCTGCTCGGGGCGTTCGCCCTCGGCTGGTTCGTGCTGGCGCTCGCCGCACCGCCGCTCGTCCGGCTGGTCGGCGGCCGCGTGGTCGGCGTGGTGGCCGTGGCGCTGCTGGGCGTCGCCCGGCTCGTCCTCACCGCCGGCCCCGGCGGCGACGCGCAGCTCTGGCTCGCCAGCGCCGGCCTGCTCGCCGGTCTGGTGTGGCTCGCCGCGACCGCGGCCCGGGGCGAGCGCACCGTAGTACCCGGACTGGCGCTCGGACTGGCCGCCGCGGCGCTCGGGCACGTGCTGGTCGGCACGTACGACCTGGTCTGGCGGGGGAGTTGGGCGGCGTGGGTGGCCGGCGGTGTGATGGTGGTGGCGCTGCTCGCCGGTGAGGTCCTGCTCGCCCGTCGTCCCGGTGCGTCCACGCCGGTGCCGCACGGTCGGGCGTGGTTGCTCGTCGGGCCGGCGTTGTTGCTGGGCGGCATGGTGGCGTTGTCACCGGCGGTGGTGAGCACCGCGACGTCCTACTGGTTCGGCGCGGCGGGCACCGCCTCGACCCCGCTGTTCGCGTTCGCGCCGCTCGGCGTGGCGCTGGCGGTGTTCCTGCTCGCCGCCCTGACTCCGCCCCGGCCGGGTACCCGACTGGTGTGGCCGGGGCTGCTGCTGGCCGGTGTCCTGCTGTTCGGGTACGGCCCGCCGGCGCTGCTGACCGTCGCGGTGCTGCTCAGCGCGGCCGGTCTGGGCGGCTGCCTGGCGTCGGCCGACGGGGCCGCCGTGCCGTCGGCTCGGTCCGCGACCCGTCGGGGGTACGCGGCGGTGGGCGGCATGCTCGTCTTCGCGGTCGTCTCGGTGCTCTACTACGCCGCCTACGACCTCGGCTATCCCAACGGGTGGCTGCCGGCCCTGGTGGCCGCGCTGACCGGCCTGATCGCGCTGGAGGGCCGTCTTCGGCCTGGTCCGGCCACCGCACCGGCCACCGAGGAGTTCGGCGCTCCAGCGGCTGCTCCGGCCGTCCAGGGGGCCACCACGTTCGCCCGGCTGCCCAGGGTGCCGATCGCCGTGCTCGCCGCGCTGACCGCCGTCGTCGCCGCGGTGGTGCACGAGCCGTGGCCGGTGGCGACCAACCGGCCCGGTCCGCCGGAGCAGGTACGGGTGGTGGCCTACAACATCCGGATGGGCTTCGGCATGGACGGCCGGTTCGACCTGCCCGCCCTGGAACGGGCGGTCCGGGGCGCCGACGTGGTGGCGCTCAGCGAGGTGGACCGGGGCTGGCTGCTCAACGGCGGCCACGACACCCTGCACCTGCTCTCCGACCGGCTGGGCCTGCCCTACGTCTTCGCGCCGGCCGCCGACGCGCTCTGGGGCGACGCGGTGCTCAGCCGGTGGCCGGTGGACCGGGCCCGGACCCGGGTGCTGCCCGCCGTGGGCGCACCCACCGGCGCGCAGGCGCTCGGCGTCACCGTGGACTTCAGCGAGGGCGTACGCCTGGCCGTGGTGAGCACGCACCTGCAACCACCGCCCGGCGCGGATCCGGTGGTGCAGGCCCGTGCCGTCGCCGAGTTCGCCACCGGGTACGCCGACGGCCTGCCGCTGGTGGTCGCCGGTGACTTCAACACCGAGCCGGGCGACCCGGCCTTCACCGCGCTCACCGGCGCCGGTCTGGTCGACGCGTTCGCCGCTGCCCGCCCGGTGCCGACCAGCCCGGCCGACGACCCGCGTGACCAGATCGACCACGTCTTCGTCTCACCCGACCTGGTCGCCTCCGACGCCGTCGCGACACCCGGCACCGCCAGCGACCACCTGCCGGTCGCGGTCACCCTCACCCTGCCCGGCGGTGCCGGCTGACGTCGGATCAGAGCCGGTCGGCGGCAACGAGACGGTCGTCGCTGAAGGCGAGCAGCCAGCCCGTGCCCTTGTCGGTGTCGTAGTCGCCGTCCTGCCCGGCGAGGCGTTCCAGCGCGCCCGGGATCACCTTGCCCTGGCTGCACACCGCCGTACGCTCGCCGGAGGCGGCCAGCGCGGCCATCCGCGCCGCCGCGGCGAGGACGCGTTCGTCGGGTTGCTGGCCGGCGAGGGGCTCGTCCAGGTCGCCGCTGATCTCGATCGGCAGGTCCAGCGTCTCGGCGGCCGGGTCCAGGGTCTGTACGCAGCGGCGCGGTGACGCCGACAACAGCCGGCTCGGCCGGGTCAGCGCGATCAGCGGCGCCAACGCCCGCGCCTGCGCCCAGCCCCGGTCGTCCAACGGCCGGGCCGTGTCCGGGCCGGACCAGGTCAACCGCTTGCCGGCGTGCCCGTGCCGGACCAGCACCATGGTGGCGGTGACCCGGGGCAGGGCGGCGAACGCGGCCAGGATCTCCGCGTCGTGCGGGTAGCTGGCCAGCGCCACCGCGTCGTCCACGTCGAGCCAGCGCACCGCGTCGACCTCGGTGCCCGGCTGGAAGCCGCCGGTGCCCATCGCCCGCATCGACCAGTAGTCGACCTCCTTGAGACTGCCCTCGCTGCGGTACCGCACCGAGGGCAGGCGCACCTCGGGCGCGGCCTGCGCGTCGGCCTCCTCGGCGACCTCCCGGACGGCTGCCGCCAACGGATGCTCGCCCGGCTCCAGCTTGCCCTTGGGCAGGGTCCAGTCGCCGTACCGGGGGCGGTGCACCAGACAGACCTGGACGTCGTCGTACGGTCCGGGCCGCCACACCACGCCGCCGGCCGCCCGGATCTCGATCACGTCGGTCATCCGGTCCGTCGCCGTTCCTCCTCGATCATCCGCTCAGCCTATTCCGCCGTCGCTCACCCGGCGGTGCTGCCGACCCGACGCAGCAGCATCCCCTGCAGGTGGGCCGGTGGCGCGTCGGTCGTGCCGTTACGCCGGGTCCAACTCCCGTCGGCGGCCAACTCGAACGCGTCGATGTCGGGGCTCATCGCGGCACCGAACACCTGGTCCAGTTCGGCCCGGGCCACCGGGTCGCTGACCTGGACCAGCGCCTCGACCCGCCGGTCCAGGTTGCGGTGCATCAGGTCGGCGGAGCCGATCCAGAACTCGGCGTCGCCGTTGTTGCCGAACCGGAAGACGCGGGAGTGTTCCAGGAACCGGCCGAGGATCGAGCGGACCCGGATGTTCTCCGACAGCCCCGGTACGCCGGGCCGCAACGTGCACATGCCCCGGATGATGAGGTCGACGTGGACGCCGGCCTGGGAGGCCCGGTACAACGCGTCGGTGATCTCCTCGTCGACCAGCGCGTTCACCTTGAACTGCACGAGTCCCGGCATGCCCAGCCGGACGTGGGCGATCTCCCGTTCGATGCGTTCGATCAGGCCGCTGCGGATGCCCTGCGGCGCCACCAGCAGCCGCCGGTACGCGGTCTGCCGGCTGTAACCGGTCAGCACGTTGAACAGGTCGGTCAGGTCGGCCCCGATCTCCGGGTCGGCGGTGAGCATGCCGAAGTCCTCGTAGAGCCGGGCCGTCTTCGGGTGGTAGTTGCCGGTGCCGATGTGGCAGTAGCGCCGGATCTGGTTGCCCTCCTGGCGTACCACCAACGCCGTCTTGCAGTGTGTCTTGAGCCCGACCAGGCCGTAGACCACGTGACAGCCGGCCCGTTCCAGGGTGCGCGCCCACCCGATGTTGGCCACCTCGTCGAAGCGCGCCTTCAACTCCACCAGCACCACCACCTGCTTGCCCGCTTCGGCGGCGTCGACCAGCGCGTCCACGATCGGCGAGTCGCCGCTGGTGCGGTAGAGCGTCTGCTTGATGGCCAGCACGTGCGGATCGGCGGCGGCCTGCTCCACGAAGCGCTGCACGCTGGTGGCGAACGAGTGGTACGGGTGGTGCACCAGCACGTCCCCGTCGCGCAGGGTGGCGAAGACGCTGCGCGGCACCTCGCCCTCGGCGAGCCGGGGATGGGTGGCCGGCACGAACGGCGGGTCCTTGAGGTCGGGCCGGTCGGCCTCGCCGTACAACTGCCAGAGCGCCGAGAGGTCGAGCAGGCCCCGGACCCGCAGTACGTCCTGGGCGTCCATGTCCAGTTCGCGGACGAGCAGCTCCAGCATGTGGTCGGAGATGGAGGCGGCCACCTCCAGCCGCACCGGCGGGCCGAAGCGACGTCGGGCCAGCTCCCGTTCCAGCGCCTGGAGCAGGTCCTCGTCGCGGTCCTCGTCCACCTCCACCTCGGCGTTGCGGGTGACCCGGAACAGGTGGCACTCCACCACCTGCATGCCGGAGAAGAGTTGGCCGAGGTGTACCGAGATGACGTCCTCGACCGGCACCATCCGCACCCCGGGCTGGTCCCGGTCGACGCGGACGAACCGGGGCACGTTGTTCGG
This sequence comes from Micromonospora sp. NPDC049903, assembly GCF_044460945.1. Taxonomy (NCBI): domain Bacteria; kingdom Bacillati; phylum Actinomycetota; class Actinomycetes; order Micromonosporales; family Micromonosporaceae; genus Micromonospora; species Micromonospora sp. NPDC049903. Next base: position 33,228 of record NZ_JBITKL010000015.1, on the reverse strand, counting down.
CACCTTCACCCGGGCGAACAACTCGGGCCCGCCGTCCGGGTCGCGCACCGACACGGCCAGGTTCAACGACCGACCGGAGATGTACGGGAACGGGTGGGCCGGGTCGACCGCGAGCGGGGTGAGCACCGGGAAGATCTGCTCCCGGAAGTAGGCGCGCAGCCGGTCCCGCTCGGCGTCACCCAGGTCGGACCAGCGCAGGATCCGGATGTCCTCGTCGGCGAGCTTGGGTAGCACGTCGTCGACGAAACAGGTGGCGTGCCGGGTGACCAGGGTGGCGGCCTTCTCGGCGACGAGCGCCAACTGGGTACGCAGCGGCATGCCGTCGCCGCCGCGCACCGGCAGTCCGGCGGAGAGCCGGCGCTTGAGCCCGGCCACCCGCACCATGTAGAACTCGTCGAGGTTGCTGGCGAAGATGGCCAGGAACTTCGCCCGCTCCAGCAGCGGGGTGTGCGGGTCCTCGGCCAGCGCCAGGACCCGGGCGTTGAAGTCGAGCCAGGACAGCTCCCGGTTGAGGAACCGGTCCTCCGGCAGCGGCCGGACCGGCGGCGGCTCGTCGCCGGACGGTGCCGTGGCACCCGGCCCGGACACCGGGTCGATAACCTCCTCCAGCCCGGTGGAGGCGGCGGCCGGGTCGGTGCCGTTCGGGTCGGTCGTCGGCCGGGTACGGCGGAAGCGCCCGTCTGATCCCCGGGAGCGACCTGCGTCGCGGCTGGTGTCGTCGTCGGTGCCGGCGGGACTGGCGTTGCGTTCGCGAGGGGTGCTCACCTGCTCATAATCACCCGACTCGGGTTAACGCAAAATGAACTTCCGCTGGGTAGGTCAGGACATCGTCGGCAGGGTCACGCGGATCACGTCCCCGGCGGCGTCGGTCTCGACGCGGACCCGCTGGCCGAGCCGGAGCAGCCGCAGCCCGGAGGCGTCGAAGGCGCGGGCCGGGAAGGACAGCTCGGTGCCGTCGTCGAGCAGCAGCAGCCCGCTGCGGGTCGCCGCGTCGAAGGTCGCCACCGTGCCCTGCATGTCCAGCACCGTACACCGCAGGGGTGGCTCAGCCGGTGAGGCAGCCGGCGGCCAGTCGTGCGGTGCGCGGCCCGAGCCCGAGCCGGGCGGCGACGGCCAGGTCGTCCGGAATGTCCACGTCTCGGCGCAGGCTGGGCCAGTCGCCGGCCAGCGGCCGGGCGCCGCTCGCCGCGTGCGCCGCGGCCGAACCGGGCCCGAAACACGGCCCGAGGGGCACGCCGGCCGGCGCGGTCAGCAGCACGGTGCCGGTACCCGGCGCGTCGGCCACGAAGCAGCGGAGGCCGGGCGGGGCGTCCCGCGCCGCGCGCAGCGCCGCCGCCAGCTCGGCCGGACGCAGCGCCGGAAGGTCGGCGGTGATCCCGGCCACCGGCCCGGACACCTGTGCCGCACCGTGCCGGAACGCGCCGTTGAGTCCGGCGCCCGCGACGTCCGCCAGCACCCGCGCCCCGGCCGCGAGGGCCTCGGCCCGGACCCGGGCGTCGTCGGTGACCACGAGCACCTCGACCACCTCGGGACAGGCCCGCACCGCGTCGAGGGTGTCGGCCACGAGCGCCAGCGCCAGCTCCTCGTGGGGTACGCCGGGCAGCCCGCCACGCAGCCGCGACTTGGCGGCGACCAGGCGTTTGACCGGCACCACCACGCTCCAGGGCTGACTCACACCTGTCATCCTGCCAGCCCGTCGGCGGTACCCTCACTGGCCGTACCAGGGGCGAACAGGCATGATTTCGGCTGCGGGCGTCACCGGATCTCTCCGGTGGGCGGGTCGGGGTGGGCACGAGGAGGCACGGTGGGTCGGCGCAGGCTGGGGTTCTGGCGGAGGTTCGCCGTGGTGCTGGTCAAGCCGGTGGTGACCGTCTGGACCCGGCGTACCTGGCGGGGCATGGAGCACCTGCCGCAGGACGGTCCGGTGATCATCGTGGCGAACCACATCTCGCACGCCGATCCGCTGGTGTCGGCGCACTTCGTCTACGACGCCGGCCGGTGGCCGCAGTTCCTCGGCAAGGCGAGCGTGTTCAAGGTCCCGGTGGTCGGCTGGATCCTGCAACGGTGCCGCCAGATCCCGGTGGAGCGCGGCTCAGTCGACGCGGCCAAGTCGCTGGAAGCCCTGGTCAAGGCGCTGAAAGAGGGCGCGGCGGTGATCATCTATCCGGAGGGCACCACCAGCCGGGAGCCGGACCTGTGGCCGATGAAGGGCAAGACCGGCGCGGCCCGGCTGGCGCTGACCACCGGTGCCCCGGTCGTGCCGGTGGCGATGTGGGGCCCGGAGCAGATCTTCGACCCGCGCCGGGCCCGGCTCAACCCGCGCCCCCGCATCCCGGTCAGCGTGGTGGCCGGTCCGCCGGTCGACCTGAGTCGCTGGGCCGGAGCCGCGCCGAGCCGGGCGGTGCTGGAGGAGATGACCGACGTGATCATGCTGCGGGTGCGGGACCTGCTCGCCGAGATCCGGGGCGGCACACCGCCGCCGCTGTGGCAGCGCACCTCACGCGCCAACGCCAAGGCCGACCGCCCCGAGGCGACCGCATGAGCGAGCGTCAGCCTCGTGGCGGCATACGGCGAAGCGGAGTGTCGTCATGAGCGAGCGTGAGCGAGTGAATCGTCAGCGCGGTGTGGTGGTGTCTCGTGGCGGCACGCAGCGAAGCGGAGTGTCGTCATGAGCGAGCGTGAGCGAGTGAATCGTCAGCGCGGTGTGGTGGTGTCTCGTGGCGGCACGCAGCGAAGCGGAGTGTCG
>NZ_JBITKL010000015.1:0-30386 GCF_044460945.1 Micromonospora sp. NPDC049903 | reverse complement strand
GTCGTCATGAGCGGACATGTGGCGGTGCTGGGGGCCGGGTCGTGGGGGACCGCGTTCGCCAAGATCCTCGGTGACGCCGGACGGGACGTCACGATCTGGGCGCGGCGACAGTCCATCGCCGACGTCCTCCGGGACGAGCGGTGCAATCCGGAGTACCTGCCGGGAGTGGCGCTGCCGCAGCGGGTGACCGGCACCGGTGACGCCGCCGAGGCGATCGAGGGCGCCGAGATGGTGGTGCTGGCGGTGCCGTCGCAGACGCTGCGCGGCAACCTCGCCGAGTGGGTCGGTCACCTGCACCCCGACGCCACCCTGGTCTCGCTGATGAAGGGCATCGAGCTCGGCACCACCAAGCGGATGAGCGAGGTCATCGTGGAGACCGCCGGGGTGGCGGCGGACCGCGTGGTGGTGGTCTCCGGGCCCAACCTGGCCCCGGAGATCGCGGCCGAGCAGCCGGCCGCCACCGTGGTCGCCGGCACCGACGCCGACCGTGCCGCGCAGGTGCAGCACTCGATCACCACGCCGTACTTCCGGCCGTACACCAACGACGACGTGATCGGCTGCGAGTTGGGCGGGGCGGTGAAGAACGTGATCGCCCTGGCGTACGGCATCGCCACCGCCATGGGGTTCGGTCACAACACCCGGGCGATGCTGGTCACCCGGGGATTGGCCGAGACGGCCCGGCTCGGGGTTGCCCTCGGTGCCGACCCGCTCACCTTCGCCGGCCTGGCCGGCATGGGTGACCTGGTGGCCTCCTGCTCGTCGCCGTCGGCCCGCAACCGCACCTTCGGCGAGCACCTGGGTCGGGGCGCGACGCTGGAGGAGGCGCGGGTGGCCACCCGGCAGACCGCCGAGGGCGTGAAGAGCGCGCTGGCGATCCGGGACCTGGCCCGCGCGCACGGGGTGGAGATGCCGATCACCGAGCAGGTCGAGCTGGTCTGCCACGAGGGCGTCGACCCGCGGCGCGCGGTCCGGGCGCTGATGAGCCGCACCACCAAGCCGGAGTGAGTCGCGTGGACGAGATGCGTTCCCCTTCCCCAGAGCAGGACGACCGGACGTTCGGGTCGGCCGGTGACGGCACCCGGTGCGTACACGCGGGACTGCCTGAGCCGACGCCCGGCGCGCCCTTCCTGCCCGGTCCGGTCTTCGCCGCGCCGTACCACCTGGATCCCCGGCAGGGACCGGCGGCGGCGCCGAACGGCTACGGGCGGCCGGACAACCCGACCCGTCGCCTGCTGGAGGCGGCGATCGGCGAGCTGGAGGGCGGCGACTGCCGGGTCTTCGCCAGTGGCCAGGCGGCGATCACCGGCCTGCTGCTGGCGGTGCTGCGGGCCGGTGACACCGTGGTGCTGCCCGCCGACGGCTACTTCCCGGTGCGCGCGTTCGCCACCGACACGCTGGCCGGCAACGGGGTCCGGGTGCTGTTCGCGCCGACCGCCGGGCCCTACCCGGACTTCACCGGGGTACGCCTGGTGCTGGTGGAGACGCCGGCCAACCCGGGGCTCGACGTGGTGGACCTGCCCGCCCTGGCCGAGCGGGTGCACGCGGCCGGCGCCCTGCTGGCGGTGGACAACACCACCGCCACCCCGCTCGGTCAGCGTCCGCTCGACCTCGGCGCGGACCTGGTGGTGGCCTCCGGCACCAAGGCGTTGACCGGGCACTCCGACCTGCTGCTCGGCTACCTCGCGACCCGGTCGACGCCGTTGCTGGAGCAGGCCACCACCTGGCGGACGGTCACCGGTTCGGTGCCCGGGGCGTTCGACGCCTGGCTGGCCCACCGCTCGCTGGCCACGCTCGACCTGCGGCTGGCCCGGCAGACGGCGAACGCCGAGGCGCTGGCCCGACTGCTCGTGGCCCGTCCCGACGTGTCGGGGGTGCGCTGGCCGGGACTGCCGGACGACCCGGCGTACCCGGTGGCGTCGCGGCAACTGCGGCGGATGCCGGGGGTGCTCTCCTTCGATCTGGCCGACGCCGACCGGGTCGCCCGGTTCCTCGATGCGGCCCGGCTGGTCGGGGCGGCGACCTCGTTCGGCGGCCTGCACACCACGGCCGACCGGCGCGCGCAGTGGGGCGACGACACCGCACCCGGCTTCGTCCGGCTCTCCTGCGGGGTGGAGGACACCGTCGACCTGGTCGCCGACGTCACGGCCGCGTTGGACGCGGCAGCCTGATGGAGCCCGTCTCCCCGGCCGAGATCGACGCCCTGGCGCGCCGGCTGCGGGAGGCCGGTTGTGTCTGGGCCGAGGACGAGAGTCGGCTGCTGGTCGAGGGGGCCGACAGCCCGGAGACGTTGGCCGGGCTGGTGGACCGGCGGGTCGCCGGCGAGCCGTTGGAGTACGTGCTCGGCTGGGCGGAGTTCTGCGGCGAGCGGATCGGCGTACGGCCGGGGGTCTTCGTGCCCCGGTCGCGTACCGCGCTGCTGGTCTCGGCCGCCGTGGCGGTGACCGGACCGGGCGCGGCCGTGGTGGAGCTGTGCTGCGGTTCCGGTGCGGTGACCCGGGCGCTGGCCGGTCGGCTCACCGCGCCCCGGCTGGTGGCCGCGGTCGACCTGGATCCGGCGGCGGTGGCCTGCGCCCGACGGAACCTGGCCCACCTGGCGGTGCCGGTGCTCTGCGGCGACCTGTTCACGCCGCTGCCGGCCGCCTGCCGGGGTGCCCTGGACCTGGTGGTGGCGAACGCCCCGTACGTGCCGACGGCGGCGCTGCCGTTGCTGCCGCCCGAGTCCCGCCGGTACGAGGCGCCGGTGGCGCTGGACGGCGGCCCGGACGGCCTGGCGGTGCTGCGCCGGGTCGCCACCACCGCGTCGCGCTGGCTCGCCCCCGGCGGGCACCTGGTGGTGGAGGTGGGCGAGGACCAGGTGGACGAGCTGTGGGCGGTGCTGACCGGGGTCGGTCTGGTGCCGGAGGTGCTCCGCGACGCCGATCTGGGGGCCACCGCGATGACCGCCTGCCAGCCGGTCCGTGCCGGACACCGGGACGGGAACGGCCCGGCACGCATGGCGGGCCGGCGGACCGAGAACTAACCTCGCGTCAGGTTCGGACGGCGGGAGGCGGGTTTCGGGTGAGTGGCGCAGCGGTGCCGGTGGTCGTCGGGATCGACAACGGAGGAACGAGCAACAACACCACGGTCCTGACCCTCGACGGGCGGTTCCTGGTGGACGAGCTGGTGGAGACGCCCAGCGAGGTGCAGGCCGGGCCGGAGGCGGCGGTGGCGGCGATGGCACGGGCCTTCGACGGCGTGCTGACCCGGACCGGGGTGCCCCGCGAGTCGGTCCGGGCGGTCGGGCTGGACACGCCGGGCCCGGCCAGCGCCACCGGCGTGATCTCGTCGAAGGGGTCGACGAACTTCTCCCAGCCGGCCTGGCGCGGGTACGACGTGCGGGGCGCGCTGGAGCGCCGACTCGGGCTGCCGGTGGTCTATCACAACGACGGCAACGCCGCCGCGCTCTACGCCCACCACGTGCACTTCGGCGCCGACGCGATGCGGCGGTCGTCGGTGTCGGCGATCGTCGGCACCGGGCTGGGCGGCGGCGTGGTGGAGAACGGCCGGGTGGTGTCCGGGGCGGCCGGCATGGCCGGTGAGCTGGGGCACGTGCAGATCCCGCTGACCACCGTGCTGGCCCCGGAGCAGCCGGTGCCGACCTGCGCCTGCGGTTTCGCCGGTGACGTGGAGAGCGTGGCCTCGCTGACCGCGATCGGCCGCAACCTGTTGCCGTACTGGCTGACGCGCTTTCCGGGGCACCCGCTGGCCGACGAGTCACCGGCTCGCGGGGCCAAGCTGGTACGCGGGTACGGCGAGCGCGGCGACGAGATGGCCCGGGAGATCTTCGCGCAGCAGGCGCGGGCGCTCGGCGCGCTGTTCACCATCGCGGCGAACTTCACCGATCCGCACGCGTACTTCGTCGGTGGTGGCGTGGTGGAGACGGTCCCGGAGTTCCGCGACTGGTTCCTCACGGCGGTACGCGAGCACACCGCGCTCCGCGCGGAGCAGGCCGCTCTGGCCACCTTCGCGTTGGTGCCGGAGCGCGACATGGCCGGTGCACGGGGCGTCGCGCTCGCCGCGCTGGAGGCGGCCCGGGACCTGCCGGCACCACTGCCGCTGGTCGGCGACTGACCTCGGCCGCTGGTCGGCGACTGCTCCCGGCCGCCGGTCAGCCCAGTCGGACGTCCTCGATGACCGGGAAGTCGTACCAGCTGAGCGAGAAGGGCTCGGTGGGGGACGGGGACACCGGGAAGACGCCCCACGTGTCGGTCGACTGTCCCGGGGCGACGGTGACCGTCTCGCCGGCCCGTTCGGCGGCACACCAGGTGTCGGTGGGGCGTACGGTGCGGCCGTCGGCGAGCGTCAACGCGGAGGAGTTCAGGTCGTCCTCGCGGCTCGGGCAGCTCAACGGCCACGGCAGCAGCGAGTCGTTGCGGTAGCGGAAGGTGAGCCGCAGCGTGCCGGCGGAGGTCTCGGCACCGGTCAGCGTGAGGCGGAACGACGACTGCTGGTAGATCTGGCGGTCGAGCCGGTACGTCTGCCGGTCGGTGCCCGCCGGGGGCGGCGATGCGTCGTCCGCGTCCCGGGCGGGGGTGCCGCTGCGGTCCGTCGCGTTCTCCGGGCTCTGGTCCGACCCGGCCTCGACGGACGGCGACCGTGGATCGGCCAGATAGTAGCCGGCGAGGGAACCGATGATGGCGAGACTGGCCGTCGCCACGACGACGGCGGTCAGGACGCCGTACCTTCTCTCCACACGGACCCCCGGCTGCTGGGCGGCAACGTCGGCCGTGAAGGTAGCACCGGTGGGGAAGCGCGTCGGCACCCGAGCCGGGGCTGACCGGGCCGGCGGTGCCCTTACCGGCCCGGTCAGCGGTCCTCGGTGTGGTGGTACGGCTCAGGGGGTGCGGACCCGGTTCAGCGGGTCGGGGGCGACTGGGCGAAGGCGGTCCAGGCGGTCGGCGGGAAGTGCAGCAGCGGGCCGTCCGGGTCCTTGGAGTCGCGTACGGCCACCGTCCCGGGAACGACCGCCACCTCCACGCAGGCTCCCTCGTCGCCGCTGTGGCTGCTCTTGCGCCACCCGGCCACGGCCACCACGGTGTTGGTCGTCGGTGTCATTCTCTTACCGTCCCTTCAGGGTTTTCAGCAGGAGGTCACGGCTGTCCGTCGGGCTGAGTGCGACAGTCCGCAGGTGTTCCATGATCTTGGTGCAGGTGCGCAGGTCACCGGGCCGATCCAGGATCATCTGGCCGGCGACGGTCTCCACCGAGGCGATGATCGGGTCCTCCGGGTCGGCGAACTCGAGGATGTGCAGCGAACCTCGGGTGCCCCGGTGGTAACCGGCGACCAGCGGGATCACCTGCACGGTGATGTTCGGCAGATCGCTCATCTTGAGCAGATGGTTGAGCTGCCCCTGCATGGCCGACTCGTCGCCGACGGGACGCAGCAGCGCCGCCTCGTCGAGGATCGCGTCGAAGATCGGCGGGTCCTGCTCGAAGACCCGCTGTTGCCGGTCGAGCCGCATGTGGACCCGCTCCTCGACGTCGTTGTCGCTGAGCGTGTGCGGTCCGCCCCGCATCACCGCGCGGATGTAGTCGGCGGTCTGCAACAGACCCGGCATCACCGACGGCTCGAAGTTGGCGATGCCGGTGGCCTCGGCCTCCAACGCGATGAAGTCGATGGTGCGCCGGTCCAGCAGGTACGAGTACGAGACCCACCAGCCGGGCTTGCGCGCGTCCTTGGCCAGCGCGACGGCCGCGGCGACGTCCTCGGCCTTGACGCCGTAGAGGGTGAGCAGCGCCCGCACGGTGGCGGGGCTGACCAGTGTCTGCGCGTTCTCGTAGCGGGAGAGCGTGCTACGGGTGCTGTTGATCTCGTCGGCCGCGGCCTCCAAGGTGAGGCCGGCGGCTTCCCGGTGGTGGCGCAGCGCGAGGCCCAACCGGCGAGCGCGAGCGGTCTTCGGTGCCATGCATCGATGGTCGCACGTATTTGGGACTCTGTACATGAGAGAACGTCGGTGAGAGTTGCATTCATGCCCATGGACCTGTCAGTCTGTTAGCGCGTCCTCACCGCCGGTTGTCGTGGCGACGGTGGTGGTGAGCGACCGGAGGGGATGGGGCGCGCGGCGGTCGGGTTATTCCCCCGTACCCGACCGCCGCGTGCCGCGCCAGTTGTCGGCCACCGGAAGGGAATCGACGTGCGAACTGGTCAGCGGGTGTGCGCCGAGCGCCTCGGCGGCCGGCGATGACACGTTTCCTGGTAGTCCTGACCGACGTCCGTCCATACGAGATGGACGGTCGCAACGAGCGGGTCACCCCGGAGCGGCGACGCCAGGTCGTCGGCGCGAGCAGCCGGGAGGCGGCGGACCGGATCGCCGGCGCGTTCATGGCCCTGGGCATGGTGCGCGCGGGCCGGCAGCGGGTCAAGGTGATCGCCATCGGCCGGCGGCACGCGTTCGGCGAGCGGGAACTGGTCGGCTGACCTGCCCCGGTAACGCACCGTATATGTCACGTTGACCGAATGCTGTCATCCCGTGTTCCCGCAGGGTATCGGCCACCCGGCTCCGCCACGCACAGTAAGGTCATCCGGGAGAGCGCCAGCAGTGCGTCCCGGAAAGGTGACCGCAGTGACCACCCCAGGCAAGACCCGCGTGGCGATCGTCTTCGGCGGCCGCAGTCCGGAACACGGCATCTCCTGTGTCAGTGCCGGGAGCGTGCTCGCCGCGCTGGACCCCGACGAGTTCGAAGTGGTGCCGGTGGGCATCACCCGGGCCGGGCAGTGGGTGCTGACCAACGGCGACCCCGCCCAACTGGCGATCAGCGCGCGTCAGCTGCCGGAGATCACCGCTGCGTCCGGTGTGGACGTCGTGCTGCGCGCCGACCCGACCGGCAGCGGCCTGCTGGTGCTCGACCCGGCCGACGGCCCCCGCGCGCTGGCCGATGTGGACGTGGTCTTCCCGGTCCTGCACGGCTCCTACGGCGAGGACGGCACCATCCAGGGCATGCTGGAGATGGCCGGCATCCCGTACGTCGGGGCGAAGGTGTTCGCCTCGGCCGCCGCGATGGACAAGGAGTTCACCAAGAAGCTCTGCGCCGCCGAGGGCATCCCGGTCGTCCCGTACGCGGTGCTGCGCAGCGGAATGACGCTCAGCGAAGCGGACAAGGAGCGGCTCGGCCTGCCGGTCTTCGTCAAGCCCTCCCGGGCCGGGTCCTCGTTCGGCGTCAGCAAGGTCAGCGACTGGGCGGACCTGGAGGCGGCGATCGCCTTCGCCCGGGAGATCGACAGCAAGGTGCTGGTCGAGAGCGCCATCGTCGGTCGCGAGATCGAGTGCGGCGTGCTGGAGGGCGAGGCCGGCGGGACGCCCGAGGCGTCCGTGCTCGCCGAGGTGCGGGTGGTCGGCGACTACGAGTTCTACGACTTCGAGGCCAAGTACATCGACGCGGCGTCCGCCTGCGAGTACGACCTCCCCGCCGACCTGCCCGACCGGGTCACCCGAGAGGTGCGCGACTACGCCGTCCGGGCCTTCACCGCCCTGGACTGCGCCGGCCTGGCCCGGGCCGACTTCTTCGTCACCCCGGAACTGGACGTCTATCTCAACGAGATCAACACGATGCCCGGCTTCACGCCGACGTCGATGTTCCCCCGGATGTGGGCGGCGGCCGGCCTGGAGTACCCGAAGCTCGTCGACCGGCTGATCCGCACCGCGCTCACCCGCGGACCCGGGCAGTACTGAGTCCCCACCCCGACGCGGCGGGCCCGCCACCGGCGCGGGCCGCCGCGTCGGGGTGGGTCAGGCGGTGCAGCCGGTGGGCTTCGAGTCGCCCGACGGGATCGACTCGACGATGGTTGCGGAGATCGGGGCGGCCCACTGCAACGCCTCGCCGTAGAAGTGCGGCACCCGCAGGGTCACCTCCGTCTCCCGGTCGACCGTGGTCAGCTCCGTCGCGTCCGGCCCCTCCACCGCGAACCAGCAAACCGAGTTGACCAGGTAGAGGTGCGCGTCGCGGGCCAGGGCGGGCCGTTCGGCACCGCAGGCCACCGTCATTGCCGGATCGCCGTACGCGGCGTTCTGCTCGGGACCGGCCGAGACCGGCCGCTGCGACAGGTCACGGACGGTGTCCGGCAACTGTGACAACAGGGCGCGACAGACCACGGTCGGTCGTTCGGCCAGCTCGGGAGCCGCCATCTCGACCGGGGTGGTGGACCGGGGAGCGGCCGTGCTCGGTGACGCCGTGGGTGCGGCGGTCGGCTCGCTCGACGGGATATTGGCCCAGGCGACCGCGCCCACCAGCAGCGCCACCGGCAGCGCCACGGCGGTGGCGATCAGCGCGGCGGAGCGGTTCGTGCGGTCGGGCGCCTTCGCGCCCTCGGAGCGCTCCCCGTCGGCCGGCTTCTCGGTGGTCTCGTCCACTTACAGTCGCACCACCGAACAGGTCAGGGTGCGGGTGATGCCGGGCACCATCTGCACGTTGCTGACGATGAGCTTGCCCAGCTCATCGACGGTGTTGGCCTCGGTGAGCACGACCACGTCGTACGGCCCGGTGACGGCGTCGACCCGGACCACACCGGCGAGATCCGCGATGAGACCGGCCACGTCACGTGCCCGACCGACCTCTGTCTGGATGAGGATGTACGCCTGTACCACGCTCGACCTCCCTCCGTCGCCGCCGTCAAGCGGCCCGAAGGGAGAAAGTACCTTACGGACCAGGGGTGATCCCTATCGGTGGCCAAGGAGAAGCAGTGAGCGAGCGAGCTGAGCGGCTCAACGCGACGACGTCCCCCGTCGGCACGGGGCGTGACGGAGCGGCGGCGTGAGCGTGGCGGGTGTCGGCGAGTTCGGGCTGATCGACCGGGTGACCTCCCGCCTGTCGTACGGCTCCACGGTGCTGCTCGGCCCCGGTGACGACGCGGCCGTGGTCGCCGCGCCCGACGCCCGGGTGGTCGCCTCGACGGACGTCCTGGTGGAGGGGCGACACTTCCGCCGGGACTGGTCCGGCGCGTACGACATCGGGCGCCGGGCGGCGGCGGCGAACCTCGCGGACGTGGTGGCGATGGGCGCCGACCCGACCGCGCTGCTGGTGGCGCTCTGCGTACCCGCCGACGCGGCCACCGACTGGGTGGAGCAGCTCGCCGACGGGCTCGGTGCCGAGGCGGCCGAGGTCGGCGCCAGCGTGGTGGGCGGGGACATGTCGGCCAGCCCCACCCTGACCATCGCGGTCACCGCCCTGGGTGACCTGGGTGGTCGTGCCCCGGTGACCCGGGCCGGTGCGCGACCCGGGGACCTCGTCGCCCTGGCCGGTCGCACCGGGTACGCGGCGGCCGGATTCACCGTGCTCTCCCGGGGGTTCCGGACGCCCCGGCTGCTGGTCGAGGCGTACCGGCGGCCGGAGGTGCCCTATCCGGCCGGGCCGCAGGCCGCCCGGCTCGGTGCCACCGCGATGATCGACGTCTCCGACGGGCTGCTCGCCGACCTCGGGCACGTGGCGAGGGCCAGCGGGGTGACCGTCGACCTCACCCGGGACGCCTTCGAGGTGCCGCCGCAGATGCGGGACGCCGCGCAGGCGCTCGGCGTCGACCCGTACTCCTGGTTGCTGGCCGGTGGCGACGATCACGCCCTGGTGGCGACCTTCCCGCCGACCACGGCGCTGCCCGCCGAATGGCGGTTGGTCGGTCGGGTCGAGGAGGGCTCCGGGGTGACCGTGGACGGGCGGCCGTTCGACGGTCCAGGCGGCTGGGATCACTTCCGGTGACCCCGCCGGGTAAGGGGCAGGTCGGGTCGTACCCTTTACCTGTGCAGCAGATCGAGATCCATGTGGTGCCCTTCGACTCCCCGGTCGCGCAGCGGTTGATCATCGCCGCGTTGGCCGACCTGGGCGCCCGGTACGGCGGCAGCGGCGACGAGACCCCGGTCGACCCCGACGAGTTCGTGCCCCCGGCCGGGGCGTTCCTGGTCGCCCATTTAAACGGGCAGCCGGTCGGTTGCGGCGGCTGGCGCAGTCACGGCGACGAGGGCGCCACCGCCGAGCTGAAGCGGATGTACACCGCCCCGCAGGCCCGTGGCCGGGGGGTGGCCCGGACGGTGCTCGCGGCCATCGAGCGCTCGGCCCGCGAGCACGGCCGTAAGCGGCTCATCCTGGAGTGCGGCGACCGGCAGCCCGAGGCGATCGCGATGTACACCGGTGCCGGCTACGAGCGGATCCCCAACTTCGGCTTCTACGCCGCCGAGCCCGGCTGCCTGTCATTCGGCCGTACGCTCTGAGATGTTCTGAGACGTAAGGAGATGTAAGGAAGGGTCCCCTGCTAACGCCTGGTGTATAGCAGGGGACCCTTCCTAACATCAGTGCCGGTGCGACGGCGATGCCGCCGGTGCGGTGCCGGCGCGAGTCGGTGCTCGCGGTGCGAGTCGATGCCGGCGGTGCGGACCTTCCGGGCGCGGACACGACGATGCCGGTGGGCCATCGGCCCACCGGCATCGAACGACAGTGTGATCCCGCGTCAGGCGCGGGCGACCTTGCCCGCCTTGATGCAGGACGTGCAGACCTTCAGCTTCTTGGTCGTGCCGCCACCGGCGGGGGTACGCACCGACTGGATGTTCGGGTTCCAGCGGCGGTTGGTCCGCCGGTGCGAGTGGGACACGTTGTGGCCGAAGCCCGGTCCCTTGCCACAGACGTCGCACACGCTAGCCACGGGATACTCCTGGGTTTGAAACGTTCATGAGGTCGCCGGCAGGTGCTGCCCGGGCAACCTGGCCAGGGTACCCGATGGTGGAACCGGCTGCCCAATCGGCCCCGGCCCGGCCTCGGCGGCCACCGTCCGGCACCAGGACCGGTTCCACCGGGAGCCCGGCCGCCCGACACGGCGGATCCGCCCGAGCGACACACGGGTCCGGCCGAGTGGCATGTGGGCCGAGTGGCACATGGATCCGGCCGCGACGTGACACGCCCGGCGACTGTCACCCTACGCCAGTAGGCTTCCACCGTGCTGGACACCCTCGATGCCGCCGCCGTGCGCCGCTGGTGTGCCAGCGGGCTGGCCACGCTCAAGCGGCACCAGCGGGAGATCGACGACCTCAACGTCTATCCGGTGCCCGACGGCGACACCGGCACCAACCTGGTGCTCACCCTCACCTCGGCCCAGCAGGCCCTGGCGATGGATCTCGACACCGGGGCGGACGGCACCTCGACCGCGCACGGGCACGCTCTGCGGCTGCTGGCCCGGGGCGCGTTGCTCGGGGCCCGGGGCAACTCCGGCGTGATCCTGTCGCAGATCCTGCGCGGCCTCGCTGACGCGCTGGGCCCCGTCCCCGAGGTGCGCGGACGGGAGTTGGCCGCCGCCCTGCGCGTGGCGAGCGACGCGGCGTACGCGGCGGTGGCCCGGCCGGAGGAGGGCACCCTGCTGACGGTGGCGTCGGCCGCCGCCGACGCGGCCGCACGGGTCGCCGACGGCGCGCTGCCCACGGTGACGCGGGCCGCCGCGTCCGGCGCGGCGACGGCCCTGGCGCGTACGCCCGAGCAACTGCCGGCGTTGGCCCGGGCCGGTGTGGTCGACGCCGGTGGGCGGGGGTTCAGCCTGCTGCTGAACGCGCTGGTCGAGGTGGTCACCGGGGAGAACCCGGTGACCTGCACGCCGACTCCCCGGCCGGTGCCACTGGCCGCCGCTCGGGAGACCATGTCCGTCGGGTACGCCTACGAGGTGCAGTTCCTCCTCGACGCCGAGCCCGAGGCGGTGCGGAGGATGCGCGACGAGTTGGACGCGCTCGGCGACTCCCTGGTGGTGGTCGGTGACGGCAGCCCGACCGGCGGGACCTGGCAGGTGCACGTGCACGTCGACGACATCGGGGCGGCGATCGAGGCGGGTGTGGTGGCCGGCCGCCCGTACCAGATCTCGGTGACCCGCTTCGCCGACCAGCGTGCCCCCGAGGCGACCTCGGCCGCCGACGCCGCCTCAGCCCTCGACAACACCCCGGCGCCCGGCGCGACTCCGGCCGCCGGTGCGGCCCCGACCTCGACCCCCGGCGCGGCTCTGGCCTCCGGCGCGTCGCCCGGCGCGGCTCTGGCCTCCGGCGTGGCGCCCGGCGCGGCCCTGGCCTCCGCACCGGTCCCGGAGCTCGACGCGGTCCGGGCAGCCGCGACGGGTCCGGAGCCCGACGGTCGGGGGGCCGTGGTGGTGGCCACCGGGCCCGGCATCGCCGAACTGCTGGCCGGTGAGGGCGCGGTGGTGGTGCCCGGCAACCCGTCCACCGGCGAACTGCTCGACGCGGTCCGCGCGACCGGGGCGGCGCGGGTCGTGGTGCTGCCCAACGACCCGAAGGCGCAGGCGGTGGCGAACCAGGTCGCGGTGGAGGCACACCGGTCGGGCGTGAAGGTCAGCGTGGTGCCCACCCGGTCACCGGTGCAGGCGCTCGCCGCGCTCGCCGTCCGTGACCCGGGCCGGCGCTTCGAGGACGACGTGATCGCGATGGCCGAGGCCGCCGGGGCCTGCCGGCACGCGGAGGTGTGCCGGGCCGGACGGGACGCGCTCACCGTCGCCGGTCCGTGCCGCGCCGGTGACGTACTCGCCCTGGTCGAGGGGGAGGTGCACCTGATCGGCACCGATCTGGTGCAGACCAGCGTCGCCCTGGTCGACCGGATGCTCGGCGGCGGTGGCGAACTGGTCACCCTGCTCGTCGGCGCGGACGCGCCGGACGGGCTGGCCGAGGCGGTGCGTACGCACATCGTCGGCCGGTGGCCCTTCGTGGAGGTGCACACGTATCCGGGCGGACAGCCGCATTATCCCCTGCTGGTAGGTGTCGAATGACCTCGGATGCGTCCACCGTGGACACGCCGCTCAAGAAGCTCGTCGGTGACCGGACCGCCAAGGCGCTCGCCGGTCACCTCGACCTGCACACCGCCGGTGACCTGCTCTATCACTTCCCGCGCCGGTACGACGAGCGCGGCGAGCACACCGACATCCGCGCGCTCGACGTCGGGGAGCAGGTCACCGTGCTGGCCCAGGTGCAGCGCACCGCGGTACGCCCGATGCGTCAGCGTCGGGGCAACCTGCTGGAGGTGACCGTCGGCGACGGATCCGGCGGCACGCTCACCCTCACGTTCTTCGGCAACCAGGCATGGCGGGAGCGGGAGCTGCGCCCGGGCCGGTGGGGCATGTTCGCCGGCAAGGTCACCGAGTTCCGTGGCAAGCGGCAGCTCAACGGACCCGAGTACGTGCTGCTCGGCGACCAGACCGACGGGGAGGCCGCGGCCAACGAGCAGGTGGAGGAGTTCGCCGGTGCGCTGATCCCGGTCTACCCGGCGGCTGCCGCCGTACCGACCTGGGTGATCGCCCGCTGCGTACGGGTGGTGCTGGACACGGTGGAGCCGCCGGAGGACCCGTTGCCCGCCACCGTGCGGGCCACCCGCAACCTGATCGGCCTCGACGTCGCCCTTCGCGAGATCCACCGGCCGTCCAGCCGCGAGGACCTGTACCGCGCCCGGCGTCGGTTGAAGTGGGACGAGGCGTTCGCCGTGCAGTTGACCCTGGTCCGCCGCAAGCAGCAGGCCGCCGCCTGGCCGGCCCGGGCCCGCCCCGCTCGGCAGGGTGGGCTGCTCGACGCGTTCGACGCCCGGTTGCCGTACGAGCTCACCGGCGGCCAGCGCGACGTCGGCGTGGAGATTGCGGCGGACCTGGCCACCGACCATCCGATGCACCGCCTGTTGCAGGGCGAGGTCGGCTCCGGCAAGACGGTGGTGGCGCTACGGGCCATGCTCCAGGTGGTGGACGCGGGCGGTCAGGCGGCGTTGCTGGCCCCGACGGAGGTGCTCGCCGCCCAGCACCACCGGGGCATGCTCGACCTGCTCGGCCCGCTCGCACAGGCAGGTCAGCTCGGTGCCGCCGAGCAGGCCACCCGGGTGGAACTGGTCACCGGCTCCCTGGGCGCGGCGGCCCGGCGGCGGGCGCTCGCCGAGGTGGCCAGTGGTGCGGCGGGCATCGTGCTCGGCACCCACGCCCTGCTCTACGAGGGCGTCGACTTCGCCGACCTGGGCCTGGTGGTGGTCGACGAGCAGCACCGGTTCGGCGTCGAACAGCGGGACGCGTTGCGGGCCAAGGCCGACCAGCCGCCGCACGTGCTGGTGATGACCGCTACGCCGATCCCCCGGACGGTGGCCATGACGGTCTACGGCGACCTGGAGATCT
Organism: Micromonospora sp. NPDC049903; assembly: GCF_044460945.1. Taxonomy (NCBI): domain Bacteria; kingdom Bacillati; phylum Actinomycetota; class Actinomycetes; order Micromonosporales; family Micromonosporaceae; genus Micromonospora; species Micromonospora sp. NPDC049903. The sequence goes on along the minus strand of NZ_JBITKL010000015.1, from coordinate 16,238 downwards.
CCACGCTGTCCCAGCTCCCGCAGGGCCGTTCGCCGATCGCCTCGCACGTGGTGCCGGCCGCCGAGAAGCCCGCCTTCCTCGACCGGGCCTGGCGTCGACTGCGCGAGGAGGTCGGCAAGGGGCATCAGGCGTACGTGGTGTGTCCGCGGATCGGGGAGGCGGACGCGAAGCCCGGCGGCGACGAGGAGCCGCCGGAACTGGACGACAACGGCCGCCGTCCGCCGCTTGCGGTGACCGAGGTCGCTCCGCTGCTGGCCGAGGGACCACTGCACGGGGTACGCATCGGCGTCCTGCACGGTCGACTGCCCGCCGACGAGAAGGACGCGGTGATGCGGTCCTTCGCCGCCGGGGAGTTGGACGTCCTGGTGGCCACGACCGTGGTCGAGGTCGGCGTGAACGTGCCCAACGCGACGATGATGGTGGTGCTGGACGCCGACCGGTTCGGCGTCTCCCAGTTGCACCAGCTCCGGGGGCGGGTGGGCCGGGGCAGCGCACCCGGGCTCTGCCTGTTGGTGAGCGAGGCGACCGAGGGCAGCAGTGCCCGGGAGCGGTTGGACGCGGTCGCCTCCACCACCGACGGTTTCAAGCTCGCGGAGCTCGACCTGGAGCAGCGGCGGGAGGGCGACGTGCTGGGCGCGACGCAGTCCGGCCGCCGATCGCACCTGCGGCTGCTGTCGCTGCTGCGCGACGCGGACCTGATCCGTGACGCGCGGGCGGAGGCGATCGAGATGGTCGAGGAGGACCCCGACCTGGCCCGGCACCCGGCCCTGGCCGCGTCGGTCGCCGCCCTGGTCGACGCGGACCGCGCGGAGTACCTCGAAAAGGGCTGATCACCTGCGCTGAGCGCTGCCTGCGCTGAGCGCTGCCTGCGCTGAGCGCTGCCTGCGCTGAGCGCTGCCTGCGCTGAGCGCTGCCTGCGCTGAGCGCTGCCTGCGTTGATCACGCTCGATCCAGGATCGAGTGGCCTCGGCACGTCTGGGAAGGCACTCGATCCTGGATCGAGCACGACCATGGGCCGCGAAGTGTGCGGGGACCGGGCAGGCGCGCGGACGCCGAGGGGGCGCGGACGCCGAGAGGGCGCGGACGCCGAGGGGCGCCGACGCCGAGGGCGCGCCGACCGGGTGGTCGACGCGCCCTCGGATTCAGGCTTCGCTGGGGTCCCGCCTCAGTCGCGGGAGGGACCCGTCAGCTCGGCTCAGGCGGTGAAGTGGATCCGACGCCGCCGGGCCATCACGAACAGCACCGCGCCGACCGCCAGCAGGGCGATCGCGCCCGCGGCGATGCCGCCGGCCGCTGCACCGGTCACCGGCAGGCCCGGGGGCTCCTCGCCGCCGCCGCCACCGCCACAGCCCTCGGGGGCGTAAACGACCTCGAGTTCCAGACCCAGGTCGGGGAGGACGACCAGGGCCGCCTCGTCGTCACCGGCCTTGAAGGTGACCTTCTCCGAGGTACCGGGCGCGACGGTCCGGCTCTCGGTCTTGTCACCGTAGGTGAAGTCCACCTTGACCGGCACGCCACCCTCCGGGTTCGAGGCGGTCAGCGCGAAGGTCTCGCAGTCGGCGTCGGTGGTGACGGTCGGCAGCGGGCAGTCCTCGGGGCGCTGCCACTTGTACGTGCCGCCCTCGATCACCTCACCGTCGACCAGGACCTCGATCTTGCCGGCGTTCTCGGCGGGCACCACGGTCTCGTTGTCGGCCTTGCCCGGCTCGACGGTGACCTTCTTGGACCAGCCGTTCTCGCCGCGCACCTCGAACTCGACGGCGTACCGGGAGAGCGAGCCGTCGTTGCTCAGCGAGACGGCCACGGTGCCGTCGCAGGCGGAGGCGAAGGTGGACGCCGGGGTGGTGCAGTTCTTGCTGCCGCCGTTGTACCAGCCCTGCGGGCCGGACGAGCGGTTGCCGGGCGCACCCTTCTCGCCGAGCTTCTTGTTGCCGTAGCGCTCGCCGTTCTCGACCAGCGGGTCGATGACCTCGTCCACGCCGCCCCAGATCAGGTCGACCTGGGTGTGGCAGTCCGGAACACCGACGTTCAGCTCGATCTCGGTCTGGGTGCCGCCGAGGTAGTCGCTGGCAGGGGTGCCGTAGACGTACTGCGGGGTGGCGAACTGCGGGCGCGGCGCGAAGTACGACACCAGCGTGAAGTACTGCTTCGCGTCACCGCAGAGCGGCTGGTCGCCCTCCAGCTTCACGGTCGCCGTGCCCTTCGGGCCGTCGAACGTGTGGCTGTACTTGGCGGCGCTGGCGTCGACGCACTTCGGCGCCGGGGCGCACGCGCCGTCGGCGTCGAGCTTGATGGTCTTGGAATCCGACGACCTCGGCGCCTTGTTCCGCCGGGAGTCGCCTTCCTGGAACCAGGCCGCGTCCACGGTCAGCGTGGCGCTCGTGGTGTCGCCGGGCACGCGCTGGACGCCCTCGACGAAACCGGCCTTCGGGATCGCCGTGCCCTTGAGTTCGGCAGCGTCGGCACCCTCGGGGGCGAGCACGACCGTGGTCGCCGGGTTGGCCGTCACGTTCGTGATGGTGGCGGTCTTCCGGCGCTCGCTGTTGACCACCTTCCAGGTGATCACCCGCTCGCCGCTGCGCTGGTCGCAGACGACGGTGGCGGAGATGGTGGTGTGGTGAGCGCTGGCCGGGCTGGCCAGCGCCACTGCTCCGGTCGAGCCGATGAGGGCGGCTGCCAGGACAGCCAGCGGCCGCCGGAGCGACAGCTTGGGTCGGATCACGCGTACTCCCGGGGTGAAGAAGCGTCGGGTCGGCACGGGCGGGACAGGACGACGCCGGCGGAGTGTGCCGCGCCGGGGGAGGTGCCGCCCGTGTCGATGGCCGGCGGCGTCAGAACGCCGGCACCGGGGCAGACCCTAGCGAGATCGTGTGGAACGGGACAGTCCTCAGCGGGGGCTAAGGATGATGTTATGAATGCGAGATCATTGATATACGCCCGGTGATCGATCGAGGGCTGTTCGCGTCCGGATCGGACAGTCGACGGGCGTCCGGGGCCGCGTACTCGTCGCCACGGTCATCGTGTCCTCGCGTAGCGTCAGGGGCATGAGCAGGAGCGAAGGGTGACCCGGATCGTGGCCGGGAGCCTCGGTGGTCGGCGGATCGCCGCGCCGCCGGGTGCCGGCACCCGGCCGACCTCGGACCGGGTCCGCGAGGCGTTGTTCAGCGCGGTGCAGGCGGAGGTGGACCTGGACGGGGCGCGCTTCGCCGACCTGTACGCCGGATCCGGCGCGGTCGGCCTGGAGGCGCTGTCCCGGGGGGCCGCGCACGTGTTGTTGGTGGAGTCCGACGCACGTGCCGCGCGGGTGATCCGGGAGAACATCGCGGTGCTGCGCGCCGGGCCCGCGGCGCGACTGGTCACCGGCAAGGTCGCCACCGTGCTGGCCGGCGCGCCGGAGGGCGACCCGTACGACGTGGTCTTCGCCGACCCGCCGTACGCGCTGCCGGACGACGGCGTCACCGCGATGCTCGCCGGGTTGGTCGACGGCGGCTGGCTCGCGCCGGACGCCTTGCTCGTGGTCGAGCGCTCCAGTCGCGGCAACCCGGTCGAGTGGGTGGAAGGCGTCACTGGCCTGCGCAGTCGCCGGTACGGCGAGACCACCCTTTGGTACGGTCGCCGATCATGAGACGTGCGGTGTGTCCCGGCTCGTTCGACCCGGTCACCAACGGCCACCTCGACATCATCGGTCGGGCCAGCCGACTGTTCGACGAGGTGATCGTCGGTGTGCTCATCAACCAGTCGAAAACGGGCGTGTTCACCGTCGAGGAGCGGATCGAGATGCTCCGCGAGGTGACCGCCTCCTACGACAACGTCCGCGTGGAGTCGTTCCGCGGGCTGCTGGTGGACTTCTGCCGGGCCCAGCGGGCGACGGTGTTGATCAAGGGCATCCGGGCGGTCAGCGACTTCGACTACGAGTTGCAGATGGCCCAGATGAACATCGGCCTCGCCGGGGTCGAGACATTGTTCATGCCGACCAACCCGCTCTATTCCTTCCTCTCCTCCAGCCTCGTCAAGGACGTGGCCAAGTGGGGCGGCGACGTCAGTCCGCACGTCCCCGACCTGGTCCGCGAGGCGCTGAAGGCCCGCCTGACCCCGCCGTCCTGACGCGGCACGCGCCGCGACCCCGGGCCGTCGTCGGCGTTCGGCGGCACCCTGCCGCCGGTGCCGCCGAGGGGGTCGGGCGCGACGCGCCGGGGGAGGGGTGGGGTGTCGCGGGGGTGTCGGGACGACATCATTGGATGAAGCGGGAACTTGGCCGCAGCCCGCATGATGTAGGTCGGCCCGACGAACGACAGGAGTGAGGTACCGGTGGACCCGCTCGACCGCATCGACGAAATGATCGCCATGGTGGAGCAGGCGCGCTCCGTGCCCATGTCGCGCAACAACTGCATGGTCGATCGGGGCGAGATGATCGCGGCCCTGGACGAACTGCGCGCCGAGCTGCCCGCCGACCTGCGCCGCGCCGCCGCCCTGCTGGAGGAGCGGGACAAGATCATGGAGGCGGGCAAGCGGGAGGCGGACCGGATCATCAGCGAGGGTGAGGCGGAACACGCCCGCCTGGTCTCGGTGAACGAGATCACGGTCTCCGCCGAGCACGAGGGCGCCCGGATCATCGCCGAGGCGCGTGCCGAGGCACAGCGACTGCGCGAGGAGGTCGACGACTACGTCGACACCGCCCTGGCCAACTTCGAGCAGTTCCTCACCCGGGCGCTGGCCTCCATCGAACGCGGCCGGGACAAGATGCACGCGCTGCGCGAGATCGGCACCTTCGGCGGTGACGAGGCGGAGCGCCCGCTGCCCTTCTGACCCCACGGTCGGTACCCGCCGGAGCGGGCGTACCGCCGCCGAGCCTGCCGCCGATGCGGCCCGGTGGCGTCCGTCCCGGCAGGTGCCGCCGCTGGCATCCCTGCCGACGCCGGGGTAGCCCAGGCCGGCCCCGGTTCGACGGTGGGCCGCCGGTGCAGGTAACCTCGTTTGTCGGCCTCTCACCGGCCGGAGTCTGACTATGCCCAAGAACTCACCCATTTCACTCGACCCCAGGTCGCCGCTGGTCCTCGACACGAGGGAGCTACCGCGCCGGCCTGGTGCGTTGCGTACCGTCACACGGGTGGTCCCGGCACCGGCGGACCTCGGCGTGGAGTTGATCAGCGTGCCGGAGGGCGCGGACCTCGACCTCGATCTGCGGATGGAGTCGGTGTCCGAGGGCGTGCTCGTCTCGGGGACCGTCAGCGGTCAGGTCCGGGGCGAGTGCGGTCGCTGCCTGCGCGAGATCAACGACTCGGTGTCGGTGACGATCCAGGAGCTGTACGCGTACGAGAACAGCACCACGGACGTCACCACCGAGGATGACGAGGTCGGCCGGATGCAGGGAGACCTGATCGACCTGGAACCGGCGGTGCGGGACGCGGTGGTGCTCGCACTGCCGACCAACCCGCTCTGCCGCCAGGACTGCCCGGGCCTGTGCCCCGAATGTGGGGTACACCTGGACGATCTGCCGGCCGATCACAGCCACCAGCAGATCGACCCGCGTTGGGCGGGCCTGTCGCAACTGACCCGTACAGAGGAGTAAGAACCGTGGCCGTCCCCAAGCGCAAGATGTCGCGCAGCAACACCCGGTCCCGCCGGGCGAACTGGAAGGCCGCGGCGGTCGCGACCGTGGCCTGCCCGCAGTGCAAGTCCGCCAAGCTGCCGCACGCCGCCTGCTCCGTCTGCGGCACCTACAACGGCCGCCAGGTCCTCGAGGTCTGACCCGGACGCCGAGTGACGTCTCCGACCACGGGTCGGGCGACGCGCACACCCCGGCGATCGCCCGGCACTCCCGCCGACGCCGGCCGGCTCTCACCGGCCGGCGTCGCGACGGAGCCGGGCACCGCACGGATCGCCGTTGACCTCCTCGGCGGGGACGACGCTCCCGCCGTCGTGGTGGACGGCGCTCTGCGGGCGGTGCGCGCCGACCCTCACCTGCATCTGCTGCTCGTCGGCCCGACCGAGGTGGCCGGCGCGCTGGTTCATGCCCTCGACCCGGCCGAACGCGCCCGGGTCACCGTCCGGCCCGCCCGGACCGCCGTCGACATGGCCGACGAGGTCGTCACCGCACGCACCGACTCCACCGTCCGTACGGCCGTCGCCGCCGTGCACGCGGGCCAGGCCGACGCGCTGGTCTCCGCCGGCTCCACCGGCGCGACCGTCGCCGCCGCCGCCCTCGGCCTGGGTCGCTGGCCCGAGGTGCGACGCCCGGCGCTCGCGGCCGTCCTGCCCGCCGTCTCCGGACCGGTGGTGCTGCTCGACGTCGGCGGCTCGCTGGAACCCAACCCGGCCACGCTGGCCCGGCACGCCGTGCTCGGCGCCGCGTACGCCGCTGCCGCCCACGGCGTCGTCGCACCCCGGGTGGGCCTGCTCTCGGTGGGCACCGAGGCGGGCAAGGGTGACCGGGCCCGCCGGCTCACCGATCCCGTGCTCAGCACCGTGACCCTGCCCGCCGACGCCCGCTACGTGGGCATGGTGGAGGGGTACGACGTCTGCGTCGGCACGCGTGCCGATGTGGTGGTCACCGACGGGTTCACCGGTAACGTGCTGCTCAAAGCCATCGAGGGCGCGTACGCGATGGCCGGTGGACCGCCGCCCGGCGGGGGTGCGCCCCGGGCGGCCGCCCTGCTCGGCGTGGGTGGGACGGTGGTCGTCTGTCACGGTGCCGCCCGCCCCGACGACATCTCCTCCGGCATCGCCCTGGCCGCCCACCTCTGGCGACGCGACGCCACCGACCGGGTCGCCGCGCTGCTCGCCGGCCACCGCACCGACCGCACCACCGACACCGAGGTACGCACATCATGAGCAACGACAAGCGGCGGAGGCCCTCCGTCGGCCACCTGGAAGCCGCCTTCGGCGTGACGCTGGACCCGGACCTGCTGGAGCGCGCACTCACCCACCGCTCGTACGCATACGAGAACGGCGGTCTGCCCACCAACGAGCGGCTGGAGTTCCTCGGCGACTCGGTGCTCGGCGTGGTGATCACCACCGCGCTCTTCCACAACCATCCGGACCTGCCCGAGGGGCAGTTGGCCAAGTTGCGGGCCAGCGTGGTGAACATGCGTGCCCTCGCCGAGGTGGCCCGGGGCCTGGGCCCGGACGGGCTCGGCCCGTACCTGCTGCTGGGCAAGGGTGAGGAGACCACCGGCGGGCGGGACAAGGCGAGCATCCTCGCCGACACCCTGGAGGCGCTGCTCGGTGCGATCTACCTCCAGTACGGGCTGGACACCGCCGCGATCGTGATCCACCGGCTGTTCGACCCGCTGATGGCCGAGTCGGCCGGACGCGGTGCCGCGCTGGACTGGAAGACCAGCCTCCAGGAGTTGACCGCCGCGCTCGGGCTCGGGGTCCCGGAATACCGGATCGAAGGCACCGGGCCGGACCATCTCAAGACCTTCACCGCCTGGGTGGTGGTGGCCGGGAACCGGTACGGCGGCGCCGACGGGCGCAGCAAGAAGGAGGCCGAGCAGCGGGCGGCCGAGTCCGCCTGGCGGATGTTGACCGCGGACGCCGAGGCGGAGTCGAGCCCGGCCGAGGAGATCACCGACCCGGGCGCCGAGCAGGACACGGTGACCATCGACGAGCGGGCCGAGACGGTCGGCGAGGTCCAGGCGCACCGTGCCTGAGCTGCCCGAGGTGGAGACGGTCCGGCAGGGCCTGGCCCGCTGGGTCACCGGCCGCCGGATCGACGTGGTCGAGGTACGCCATCCCCGGGCGGTACGCCGGCACCAGCCGGGCGGCGTCCACTTCGCCGACGTGCTGGCCGGTCGGACCGTGCTCGACGTACGGCGGCGGGGCAAGTACCTGTGGCTCCCGCTGGACAGCGGCGACGCCGTGATCGGGCATCTCGGGATGTCCGGGCAGTTGCTGCTGCAACCGGCGGGCACCTCCGACGAAGCGCACCTGCGGGTGCGGTTCCGGTTCACCGACGACGGACCGGAGCTGCGCTTCGTCGACCAGCGGACGTTCGGCGGGCTGTCGGTGAGCGAGGGCGGTGCCGGGCTGCCGGTCGAGATCGCGCACATCGCCCGGGACCCGATGGACCCGGAGTTCTCCGACGACGAGTTCGTGGCCGCGCTGCGGCGACGGCGCACCGAGGTCAAGCGCGCGCTGCTGGACCAGACGCTGATCTCCGGCGTGGGCAACATCTATGCCGACGAGGCACTGTGGCGCGCGGGCCTGCACGGGGTCCGGCCCACCGACGCGCTGACCGGCCCGGCCGCCCGGCGACTGCTCGGTCACGTCCGGGACGTGCTCGCCGAGGCGATCACCGCGGGTGGCACCAGCTTCGACGCGCTCTACGTCAACGTCAACGGCGAGAGCGGTTACTTCGACCGGTCGTTGAACGCGTACGGCCGGGAGGGGCAGCCCTGTCACCGCTGCGGTGCGCCGATCCGGCGGGAGGCGTTCATGAACCGTTCCTCGTACAGCTGCCCCCGCTGCCAGCCGCGCCCCCGGGGCTCGCTGCGCGGCTGATCACGAGTCGGCGCGGCCCGGTCGGTGCGCGGGTCCGGTTCACGGTGCCGGGCAGGGCAGCCGCCAGGCGTCCAGGGCACGGTTCTTGCGGATGGAGGCGAAGCCGTAGCCGACGCTGGTGACGCAGAAGTCCGCCGTGTCGCCGGTGTACTCGACGTGGAAGACCGGCTTGCCGGCGTCGACGAAGGGCAGCAGCTTCTCGCACCGCGCCAGCCGTACGCACTCCTCGTCGACCGCGAAGTCGAGGTCGGGCGCGAGCGCGGCGACCTGCGGCAGAGCATCGAGCAGGCCGGGGGAGAGGTCGAGGGTGCGGGCCAGCGCCGCCACCTGACGGTTGAACCGGAGCTGGTGGTCGAAGTCCAACGGGAACCCGGAGCGCTGGGCGTACCCGTCGGCGTCGGCCAGCAGCACCGCGCCGAAGCCCTTGCCACGGCACAGCCGGAACCGGTCGGCCAGCACCGGACGCAGCACGTCCCACCGGCGTACGTCCAGCCAGGTGCGGTCGGTGCCGGTGGACGTGGTCCCGCGTACCTCGGCCGGGTACCGGCTGGCGTCCGGATCGTCGGGGTGCACCGACCCGACGTGCACCTGGCAGACCAGTCGGGTGTCGCGGGCGCGGAGCGTGGCGGTCTGCGCCGCGGTGGTGGCGACCGGGTCGAGCACGAACACGTTCGCCGGGACCGCCGGGTCCAGCTCGCCGTGTAGTTGCCACTGCCACTGCCAGTGGCGCGCCGAGGCCGCCGGCCAGCTCGTGGGTGCGCCGGGCGGCGGGCGTGGGGGCCGGCAGGCGACGGTGGCGGCGAGGACCGCTAGCGCCAGGCCGGCCGGTAGCACCACCCGGCGTACCGACCGCGTCCGACCCACCCCGATCCGCATCGCCGTCTCCGCACGTCGCGGGGCGGCGTCAAACCGCCCGGGTGAGGTACGCCGACGCGTACCTCACCCGGTCAAACGAGGACAGACCCGATCAGGACTCGCAGTCCGGCCGGGACCGGCGTCGCGGCCTCAGCGCGGGGCGGCGAAGACCTGCGTCCAGTACGGTCCGTTGCTGCTGGCCACCCCGACGCCGATCTCGGTGAACGCGCAGTTGAGGATGTTCGCCCGGTGACCCTCGCTGTTCATCCAGGCGTCCATCACCGCAGCCGGGGTGCGCTGGTTCCACGCCACGTTCTCGCCGAAGGTGCGCCAGGTGTAGCCGACCCGGTCGATCCGGTCCCCGGGACTGCTGCCGTCGCTGCCGGTGTGCGACATGTTCTGCGTGTCGGCCTGGTCCTGGCTGTGCCGCTGGGCGGCGGTCGTCAGCTTGTCGTCGATGCTGAGCGCGCCGCAGCCCTCCTTGGCCCGCTCGACGTTGACCAGCCGTACGACCTCCGCCGCCTGTGACGTGGCACCCGAGGAGGGGGTGGCGCTGGGCGTGCTGGCGCGGTTGGGGCTGCCCTGCCGGTCGGCGTTCTGCCGCGAGGGCGCGGTGGTGCGTGACGCCGCCGGGGTGGGGCTGTTGCTGGCCCGGCTCGGCGACGGCGACGGCGACGCGCTGCTCGGCGAGACGCTCGGGCTCGGGCTGGGACTCGGGGAGTCGGTCGGGTCGAGCGCCAGGTCCGGCGTCTCGTCCGCCAGGGCCGGCGCGGTGGCGGCGGGGATGTCGGCGGCGGTGCGGTCGGTCGTCTTGTCGTCGCCGGGCAGCGCGAGGGCCGCCACGCCGATGCTCACCACGAGGGTGGCCGCTGCGGCGGCGCCGCCCAGCACCAGCGGACGCCGCCAGGTGCGTCGCTCTCCGCGATCGTCGGGGCCGGCCGGCTCGTCCGGCTGGTCGGCGGTGCCCCCCTGGTCCGCCGGCAGGCCGTACCGGCCGTGGTCGCCGGTGCCACCGTACGGGCCGGCAGTCGCCCCGTACCCGCCCTCGACGACCGAGTCGTACCGGTCGACGACCGAGTCGTACCGGTCGACGACCGAGTCGTACCGGCCTTCGACGGTCATGTCGTAGCGGCCCTGGTCGGCCGTCGCCCCGTACCGGCCCTGGTCGCCGGTGGCGTCGTACCGGCCGTGGCCGGCGGTCGGGGCGTACCCGTCGTAGCGGTCCTGGGCCGAGGCGGCCGGGAAGCCCGAGGCGGGCCCGGCCGGCGCGTCGTGCCGCTGGGTGTGCCAGTCGGCGCCGTGGTGGTCGGCCTCGGGTGCGGCGTGCCGAGCGGGCCGGTCGGGGTCGGCCGGTGCGGGCCACCCGGGGATGTCCCGCCTGCCGGGTCCGTCCGGCGTCCAGCCACGGTCGGTCGGCTCGTAGTACCCGGTCTCCGGCTCGACGGCGTGGTGGTGCTGACCGGACCGCCGGTCGGTGTCCTCCGACCGGGCGGAGTGCGCGGCGTCCGGTTGCCACTGCTCGGTCGGCTGGTCGTCGTACCACCGGTCGGTCGAACTCCCCGGTTCGTCGCCGAAGAAGTAGGCCGACCTCGGTGCGGGACGGTCGGTCAGCCAGGCCGGGTCCTCGGTCGGGGATTCCGGTCGACGAGGATCGCCCTCCGGGTCGCGCGGGTTGTTCCAGCCGTGCACGCCTGTCGCCTCCACGGGTCGGGTACGGGCCGAGGTGACGCTACGTGTCGACCCTGGGGGCAGCAATCCGGCTAAGGAAGAGTTAAGAGGACCCTGTACATCCGGGTGAGGTAATCCACCGAACCGGCGCGTAGAGTCGAGGCGTCCGGACAGAGCGTGTCCGCGCCTCGTGGCAGCCGCCGGTGACCGGTCGGGCCGACGTCGAGATGATCTACGGCCTGCGAGAACTTGACGAATCAGGGGCTCCCGGCTCAATATGTATGTGTCGCCAGTCGCGCCCGGCCATGCCCAGAATCCGTGGGAGTGGTAGTCGCGTACACCAGGGCGCGCGTTGGCCGGCCTCTCCGGCAGCGCATATCAAGGAGTCAAAATGGCGAAGGCCCTCTATGGCCACGTAGGTGCGGCGCCCGACCGGCGTCTGCTCGACGAGGTCACCCGACTGCGTTCCAGGGTTCAGTCACTGGAGTTCGAGGTCACCCGTCTGCGTGCCGAGAACGATCGGCTCGCGGCGGCCGCGGCGGAGACGGACGATCTGCTCCGTCTGGCCGAGCCGGCACTGACCTGACCCACCTGGTCGCCACAACCGAATAGCACCACCGCACAGCAGCGCGCCGACACGATGTGTGCCGGCGCGCATCTCTGCCCGGCCCCGGACGCCGGCAGAGGCGGGTCGCGTCGGGTGGGCCACCTGCTGCCGGGTTACTCTGCGGGTTTACCAGGGTCCGCGCAGCCGGGCGACGGTACGGCGGCCACCGGACGAGGATCGGGACGTGCATCTCAAGAGCCTGACGGTGAAGGGCTTCAAATCCTTCGCCTCCGCGACGACGCTCAAGCTGGAGCCGGGGATCACCTGCGTGGTGGGCCCCAACGGCTCCGGCAAGTCCAACGTCGTCGACGCCATCGCCTGGGTGCTCGGTGAACAGGGCGCGAAGGCACTGCGGGGCGGCAAGATGGAGGACGTCATCTTCGCCGGCACCGCCGGTCGGGCCCCGCTCGGCCGGGCCGAGGTGACGCTGACCATCGACAACACCGACGGCGCCCTGCCGATCGAGTACACCGAGGTCTCCATCACCCGCCGGATGTTCCGCTCCGGCGAGAGCGAGTACGAGATCAACGGCGACTCCTGCCGACTGCTCGACATCCAGGAGCTGCTCTCCGACTCCGGCATCGGCCGGGAGATGCACATCATCGTCGGCCAGGGCCGGCTCGACGGCATGCTGCACGCCAAGCCGGAGGACCGGCGGGCGTTCATCGAGGAGGCGGCCGGCGTCCTCAAGCACCGCAAGCGCAAGGAAAAGGCGCTGCGCAAGCTCGACGCGATGCAGACCAACCTGAACCGGCTCACCGACCTCACCGCCGAGCTGCGCCGTCAGCTCAAGCCGCTCGGCCGGCAGGCCGAGGTGGCCCGACGGGCCGCCGTGATCCAGGCCAACCTGCGGGACGCGCGGCTGCGGCTGCTCGCCGACGACCTGGCCACCCTGCGCACCACGTTGGACAAGGAGATCGCCGACGAGACGGCGCTGCGCCAGCGACGCGAGCAGGTGGAGGCCGAGCACGCCGAGGTGCAGTTCCGCCTGGGCGAGTTGGAGGAGGCGCTGGCCTCCGACGCGCCGCTGCTGGCCGCCGCGCAGGACACCTGGTACAAGCTCTCCGCCCTCCAGGAACGGTTCCGCTCGATCGAGCAACTCGCGCTGGAACGGCTGCGGCACCTCAGCGCGACCCCCGACGACGAGCGTCCCGGCCGGGACCCGGAGCAGTTGGAGGCCGAGGCCGAGCGGGTCCGCGAGCAGGAGGAGGAGCTGCGCGCGGCGCTCACCGACGACCAGATCCGGCTCGCCGAGGCGGTCGAGCACCGCCAGGAGCTGGAACGCCAGCTCGCCGCGGCGGAGCGGGAACTGGTCGCCGCGGCGAAGGCGATCGCCGACCGGCGGGAGGGGTTGGCCCGGCTCACCGGGCAGGTGAACTCCGCCCGCGCCCGGACCACCAGCGCCGGTGAGGAGATCGAACGACTCGCCGCCGCGCACACCGACGCGTTGGCCCGTGCCGAGCGGGCCCAGGCCGACCTGGACGCGGTCGCCGAGCAGTCCACCGAGGCGGACCGCGACAACGCCGACCTGGACACCCGGCACGCCGAGGCGGTCGGTGCCCAGGAGAAGGCACAGGCCACCGTCCGGTCGCTCTCCGACGCCGAGCGGGCGGCGGAGAAGGACGCCGCCACCTGGAAGGCGCGGGAGGAGGCGCTCGCCCTGGGCCTGCGTCGCAAGGACGGCGCCGGCGCGCTGCTGGCCCGCGCCGACCAGGTGCCCGGCCTGCTGGGCGGTCTCGCCGGCCTGCTCACGGTCGCCCCCGGCCACGAGGCCGCGCTGGCCGCCGCGCTCGGCGGGCTCGCCGACGCGGTCGCGGTCAGCGGGGTGGACGAGGCGGTCGAGGCGATGCGCCTGCTGAAGATCTCCGACGCCGGGCGGGCCGGCCTGCTCGTCGGCAGCCCGGCCGGGCCGGGGATGTCCGGTTCGGCCGACGCGCTGCGTCCCAAGCTGCCCGACCGCGCGCACTGGGCCCCCGACCTGGTGGACTGCGACGCCCAGATCCGTCCGGCGGTGCACCGGGCGCTGCGCGACGTGGTGCTGGTCGACGATCTGGCCGCCGCGGCCGAGGTGGTCACCGTCAACCCCGAGCTGCGCGCGGTCACCCGGGAGGGCGATGTCGTCGGGGCGTACGCGGCGGCCGGTGGCTCGGCGAAGGCCCCCAGCTACATCGAGGTGCAGGCGGCGGTCGAGGAGGCCCGGGCCAACCGGCTCACCGCCGAACGGAGCAGTGCCGACCTGCGCGACCAACTCGTGCAGGCGCGGGCCGAGGTGGCCGCCGCCAAGGAGGTGGTGCAGCACGCCGCCGCCGCCAAGCGGGAGGCGGAGAGCCACCGCAACGCCGCCGCCCGCCGCCTGGCCGAACTGGGCGCCGCCGCCCGGTCGGCGAAGGCGGAGACCGACCGGCTCGGCGACTCCCGGTCGCGTGCCGAGGCGGCCCGGGAACGGGACCTGACCGCCCTGGCCGAGCTGGAGGAGCGGCTGCGGCTGGCCGAGGCGATCCCGATCGACGCCGAACCCTCCACTGAGGAACGCGACCAGCTCGCCGCGATGGTGCCGCAGGCCCGGCAGAACGAGATGGAGGTCCGGCTCGCGGTGCGTACCGCCGAGGAGCGGGTGGCCTCCATCGCCGGGCGGGCCGACTCGCTGCGCAGGCAGGCCGCCGCTGAACGGTCCGCGCGGGAGCGGGCGGCGGCGCGGCGGGCCGCGCGTACCCGGGGCGCGGGCATCGCCCGGGCGGTGGCCGGCGGCGCCCGGGCGGCACTGACCCGGCTGACCAGCAGCATCGCCCGGGCCGAGGAGCACCGCGACGCGGTGGCGCGGGAACGGGCCACCCGCGAGGCGGAACTCCAGGAGGTGCGGGCCGCCGCGAAACGCCTCGGCGGTGAACTGGACCGGCTGACCAGCCAGGTACACCGGGACGAGGTGGCGCGGGCCGAGCAGCGGCTGCGCATCGAACAGTTGGAGGCCAAGGCGGCCGAGGACTTCGGCCTGACCGTGGAGACGCTGATCGCCGAGTACGGCCCGGGTCAGCCGGTGCCGCCGACCGAGGCCGAGGTGGCCGCCGCCGAACGGGAGGGCCTTCCGGTGCCCGAGCCGGTGCGGTACGAGCGACCGGTACAGGAGAAGCGCGCCGCCAAGGCGGAGCGGGAACTGACCCTGCTCGGCAAGGTCAACCCGCTCGCGCTGGAGGAGTTCGCCGCGCTGGAGGAGCGGTTCAAGTTCCTCTCCGAGCAACTGGAGGACCTCAAGGCGACCCGGCGTGACCTGCTCACCGTGGTCAAGGACGTGGACGACCGCATCCTGGAGGTCTTCGCCAGCGCCTTCGCCGACACCGCGCGGGAGTTCGAGCAGGTCTTCGAGGTGCTGTTCCCCGGTGGCGAGGGCCGGCTGATCCTCACCGAGCCGGACGACATGCTGACCACCGGCGTGGAGGTCGAGGCCCGCCCGCCCGGTAAGAAGATCAAGCGGCTCTCGCTGCTCTCCGGCGGCGAGCGGTCGCTGACCGCGGTGGCGATGCTGGTGGCGATCTTCCGCGCCCGGCCCAGCCCGTTCTACATCATGGACGAGGTCGAGGCGGCGCTGGACGACGTCAACCTGGGTCGGCTGATCACGCTGATGGCCCAGTTGCGGGAGAAAAGCCAACTCATCGTCATCACGCACCAGAAACGGACCATGGAGATCGCCGACGCGTTGTACGGCGTGACCATGCGTGGCGGGGTCACCCAGGTGATCAGTCAGCGGCTCAACCGGGCCGACACCGACGACGAGCGGCACGGCCGCGGCGAGGAGAACGGGTAGTGGCTCGGGAACGCGCGACGGCGCTCCTGCTGGACTTCGACGGCGTACTGCGGCGCTTCGATCCGGCGGTGGCCGCCGGGGTGGAGCGAGAGTACGGCCTCACCGAGGGGGTGCTCGGCGAGATCGCCGAGCACTGGGAGCTGCTGCAACCGGTGCTGACCGGCCGGGTCAGCCACGCCGAGTGGGTGTCGAGCGTGGCCGACGCGCTGGCCGAGTCGGCCGGTGGCCCGCAGCGGGCCCGGGCCGCCGTCGAGCAGTGGCAGCGCTACCGGGGCGAGGTCGAGCCGGCGGTGCTCGACTTCGTCCGCGAGATGCGGGGCCGGGGCATCCGCGTCGGGCTCGCCACCAACGCCACCGACCTGCTCGACGAGGACCTGGCGACGTTGGGGCTCGTCGGCGAGCTGGACGTGGTGGTCAACTCCTCGGTGGTCGGGGTGCACAAGCCGGCCCGCGAGTACTTCCAGGCCGCCTGCGAGGCCCTGGAGACCGCGCCGGGCCGGGTGCTCTTCGTCGACGACGAGGACCGGGCGATCAGCGGCGCCCGGGTGGCAGGACTGTCGGCGCACCGCTGGAGCGGCCCGGAGGACCTGCGTTACCTGCGGGCAGCGTTGGCCGCCTGAGCCGGGCCGGCGGTCGATCGTCGGTGACGTCGCGTGTGTGCCGCGTCGTGACCTGTTAAGAAGGGGCCCTTGCTCTACCGCAGGCGTTAACGGCAATGCCGCTCAGTTAGGGCGGTGGGCGGGTTGTCAATGTTGCTGTTTCGAGGATGTTGATGTTGATGGTGGCGTGGTAGTTGGTGCGGTCGAT